>CALVAC010000021.1 GCA_944325435.1 uncultured Bacteroidales bacterium
TGAAGTGGTTCTTCGTAGACACCACCACCGGCGAGGTCTCCGGCGAGCAGATGGCCCTCGCACAACTCACCGCCGCCGCAGAGCCTGGAGTGTAGCTTGAGCGCGATCACTGACCTGAACTTAAACCTGCATCTCCCGTCCCCGCTCCACAGGCAGGGACGGGATTTGTTTTAACATCACAAAGCCATGACCATAGACCTCATAATACAGCTCATAGCCTCGCTCACCGGCACTGGCGGCCTGATAGCCCTGTTTCTGATAACGGAGAAGAAAACCGCGGCACAGCTACAGAACACCCGGAAGATGGATGAGAAATGGCAGCAGATCATCGCACAGAAAGAGCGGGACTTCGCCCTGCTCAGCGACAAGTACGAAACCGCCACCGCCAAGATCGAGAGGCTTTACGACGACAACTCCGAGCTGCGCAACAGCCTCGACCAGGTGAACACCGACTGCGCCGTCAGCAGGATAATGCGCTGCGACTGCATAGGCTGCACATCCCGCAGGCCTCCTTTCGGAACATTCGACAACCAGATACAGCAGAGCCATGAAGAATGACAGGATATCCCGGAACTTTACCTATTCGGAGTTCGAGCGCAGCGACATTGCAGCCCTGCATGGAATAGACAACACCATTCCGGATGACCGCATCCAGAGGGCGGTAAGACATCTTGTCAGGAACGTCCTCCAGCCCCTGCGCGATGCCATGGGAGTGCCGCTTCACATCAACAGCGGCTACCGCGGTTCCACCCTGAACACGCTCCTGAGAGGGGCAAGGAGCTCCCAGCATACAAAAGGCGAAGCCGCCGACATAGCCGCAGGGGACCCGCTCCTTCTGGCCCAGACGGTGATAAGAAACCGTCTGCCTTTCGACCAGATGATACTATATTCCACATTTGTCCACATCTCCCACAAGCCGGACGGCCCGCAGAGAGGGCAGATACTGTACGACAGCACATATAAAGAACACTATCCGGATACACTATGAAAGCGACCGTCACGACAATCCTGATTGCGGCACTGGCCGTCACAGTGCTGGCCCTGTCAGTGGCCCTTGTCTCAAGACGCCGTTCCCGTGCAGACTTCCCCATACCGGAAATCACGATAAGATCCGACACCGTACTCGTACGCGACACCGTATTGATTGACCGCCCGGTTGAGGTAGAGAAAAGGGCCATAGACACCATCCTTATCAGCACGGTACTGCCGGTGCCGGGAGACACCGTCCGCCTCACGGACACCGTATATGTGCACCTTCCCGTAGAGCAGAAGCACTACAGCGCACCGGAATACGACGCATGGGTAAGCGGCTTCCGCCCGAGCCTTGACAGCCTGAAGCTCCACACCCAGTCCGCCCGGATAACCAACACCATCCCGCTCCCTGTACATCCAAAGTCCAAACGGTGGGGCATAGGTATCCAAGTGGGCTACGGAATGACAGCGGCACCAAGACCGGAGTTTCACCCGTATATCGGACTCGGCATCTCCTACAACATATTTTCTTTTTGATTACCTTTGCCCCGGATGGCCTGCCATAAGGCCGTCCTTATTTGCGACCGGGGATGCTTTCTGATACCAATCAGATTGCATCCCTTTCTTCGTGAATGTACCTCCCAAGGTCTATGATACTATCCATAGCCGGAAATTTATGTAGCCAAAACGTAGCCAAAAACAGGGTATAAAAAATCACCAACCACTGAATATCAGTAAATTGGTGATTAATAATGTGATCCGGTTGGGATTCGAACCCAAGACCCACAGCTTAGAAGGCTGTTGCTCTATCCAACTGAGCTACCGGACCGGTCCTTTGCTTCTGCTGCCGTCGCCATGAATCGTGTTGTGCCGGAATGCTTCATGGCGAGCTCTTCCGATTGATTCTGTCCATGCAATGGATGCATGTCACGGAGAGAAGTGGCGGCAAAGGTAATAATTATTTCTGTAATTCAAAAAAGAATATGGGGTAGGCAGATTGGGTACGCAGATTTGCGTAGATTCTTCTTTCAGGCATCCTGAATGTTGTCTGCATCTGTTGGAGAAGAGCCTTTCTTCTTGCTTATATAGTTGCTGGCCAACTCTATGCCGACAACCAGAATGAATCCGATGAGGGCGAAGCAGACAGCTCCTCCGATATGGTAATCTATCAGGCCTGCGTATTTAGTGGCGACATCTTCCCATACAAAGGATGGCAGTGCGGCCAGTTCAGGGTGCTGGGATGCGGCAACTGTCGCCATGTCGCTCCAAGGCCATACCTTGACAAGTGAACCGATGATGAAGCCGGCGAGCACAAGGAGGGTCGCACGATGGTAGCTGGCCAGCAGCCAGTGCAGAAACCGTGAGAATGCAAGTATGCCTATAAGCGCTCCGAGCACGAATATGAGTATGACAGCAAAATCCAGCAGAGTCCCATCGCCGGAGGTTATCTTCGTGATGGTACCGAGCATGTATTCGTATTTTCCAAGTATCAGCAGAATGAAACTTCCGCTGATTCCGGGAAGTATCATCGCGCAGATGGCTATCGCCCCGCAGAGGAAGATGAACCATAGCCCATCAGGAGTCTGGGTGGGGGTGAGTGTACACACGACCACGCCGATGATTATGCCGAGAATGAGCATTATGATGTCTTTGAATTTCCATCCGCTGATGCCTTTGAGTATGAAGATGGAGGATGCGACTATGAGACCGAAGAAGAATGCCCATGTCTGGATTGGTTGATGTTCAAGTAGATAGGTCATCAGTTTCGCGAGTGAAAGGATACTGATGAGAATTCCCGCTACCAGCGAAAGAAGGAAATTCCCGTTGATATGTTTCCAGAAGGATTTGACCTTGCCGGTGAACAGCAGTTTTACAGCTTTCCCGTTGATGGAATTGATTGATCCGACAAGTTCTTCGTAGATTCCTGTCATAAACGCGATAGTCCCTCCGGATACTCCCGGTATCACATCTGCTGCACCCATGCAGATGCCTTTTACTGTCACAAACAGATAGTCTGCAAATCTTTTCATCTTTCTTATCCGATTTTCGTTATGATTTCAGCGATTGTCCCGAATATTTCTTCTGCTATTTTTCCTGATGGTTCGCGCTTCCGGGTGTCCGCACCTGGATCTTCCTCTTCGTTCGAGGCCGTCTGGATGCCGGGAAGGCTTTCTGCAACTATGAGGTCGAACGGATCCCCGTCAAAAGGCCTGCGTCCTACCTTGAACATTGCCTTGGCCGATTTCGAAAGGTATTCAATGCAGTATGAGTCATCGTCGACAAGGCACAGGAACAGGTCGACCGGTTTCCCTGTGACCAGGGCAGCCTTCTTGAGCCGCGGCCGCCCGAACCAGTTGATGTCCCGGCGTGTGATTGTCAGTTGCCTGTCCGGCAAGTTGCCGGCTTTTTTGCCGGGCTTGCGCATATCTATGAAAAGCACTGTCAGGGATATGCCTGAAGCCTTGCAGAATGCCTTGACCTTTTCCACACAGGAATCCCATCCGGCCTCGGCCGCATCGATTACGGCCGCAGCGGAGTGTATGTCTCTCAAAGGGATCAGTCCCGTTGGGATGCAGCTTCTGTCCTTTTTCAGCCTTCTTTTCCTGAATATTCTCTTGAACATGCTCCAGACTGGATTAATAGCTCCCTTATCTCCTGTTTTGCCGCCTTCCATCTCGGGATGTCTATCTTTGTCCCGATGACCTCTACCACCTTGGCCGCAATAATCGAACCTATCTCCCCGCAGGTTTTCAGCGGCATTCCCAGAGAGTGCGCATAGAGGAAGCCGGCGGCATAGGTGTCTCCTGCCCCTGTGGCATCTACCGGCGAGGCCGGCCATGCCTCGATATAATGGTATTCATCCCCTCTCTTGAGCATCGACCCGTCCTTACCTATTTTCACGACTGCAATGTCGCAGTACCGTGCCATCTCATCGAGAGCCTCCCTCGGCTCAAGATGGGTGAATGACTTCGCTTCAGTCTCGTTGGCGAAAACTATGTCCACATAATTCTCCACAATGTCGTGGAGGAAAGTCTTGTTGGACTCTATCACATTGTAGGATGCCATATCTATCGAGATGATGCAGCCAGCGTCTTTGGCCATTTCGACTGCCTTGCGTATGAGTTCCTGGTTCTGGACAAGATATCCTTCTATGTGGAAGTAGTCGTAACCTTTGAAATATTCCGGTTTCAGGTCGCCAGGGACGAGTTCGAGTGCAGCTCCGAGGTATGTGGCGAATGTCCTCTCGGCGTTTGGGGCGGTAATGAACACCATGGCTCTTCCCGTGGGGCTGTCTCCTATGAGCAGTCTGGAATTTATCCCGTACTGCTCCTGGTCGCTCCTGTAGAGATGCCCTATCTCATCGTTCCCTACCTTGCCGATGAATCCTGATTCCATACCGAGGATGGCTGTGCAGGTTATGGTGTTGGCCGCAGATCCTCCGGCGACATATTGCACTCCGGTCTGTCTGAGGGTGTGCCATATCTTGTCGCTGGTGCCCCTGTCCACATGCTGCATACTCCCTTTGGGCAGATGCAGGGTCTGCAGAAGCGTATCATCGGGAAGCACGGCCAGTACATCCGTGAGAGCGTTCCCCATCCCTAAAATCGATTTCATATATGCATATATGCTTAAGTTTGCAAAGTTAGAAAAAATATAGATAAATTTGCCGGCCATCCGCAGATAGTCTGTTCGCAGGAGACGACGGGACGGATGGTGGCCATATCAAGGGACTGGAATATGAAAGACAGGAATAAAAAGATATTGAAATATACCGTGTCGCTCGCAGTGGCGGCCATCCTGCTCTATTTCTCTTTCATGGGGGTGAAATGGACGGATTTTATCAACGGGCTGCAGGAGTGCAGGTGGGGTTTTGTCGTCCTCTCCATGGCTGTCAGTGTCGCGGCATTCTGGTTCAGGGGATTGCGATGGAGACAGATTCTCCTGCCAATCGATTCTGCCACGACGCGCCTGACTGCTTTCAATGCAGTGAATATCGGATATATAGCCAATTTCATCTTTCCGAGGATAGGTGAATTTGTCAGATGCGGGGTCATCAGTGCCAGAAGCGCTGCCGTGCATCGCGGGGAAAGTTTGGAGAATGCGGCTGACGGCGGAAGCCACGTGGCCGGGTGTCAAGGGGAAAAGGAGGGGAGTGCACCCGAGAGGAATGTGGCGACATACGACAAAGTTCTCGGTACAGTGGTGCTGGAGAGGGGATGGGATCTGGTGGTAATGCTTCTTGTTGCAGTTGCCCTGCTGGTGTTCAGATGGGAGAAATTCGGCTCCTTCTTTGTCGAGAAGATGTGGCGTCCTGTTGAAGACAGCCTGAATTTCAGCGTATGGTGGGTTGTCCTGGCACTGGTCCTGGCTCTGGCGGTATGTTGCCTGGCAGTATGGAAGTTCAGGGACAGGAGCCGTGTCTGTTCAAAGATAATATCTCTGTTCAAAGGGGTCCTGGAGGGTTTTACAAGTGCTTTCAGGATGAAAGGGAAGCTGATGTTCATCCTGTATACTGTCCTTATCTGGGTCATGTACTGGCTTATGGCCGTCTGCACGATGCTTGCTGTCCCGGATCTCGGTGGCCTGAATGCCGTGGATGCCCTTTTCCTTATGGTGGCCGGAAGTTTCGGCTGGCTTGTGCCGGTGCCCGGAGGATTCGGTTCGTTCCATTTCATTGTTTCTCTTGCACTTTCGACAATCTATGGAATACCTTTCGGTCTGGGGATAATATTCGCGACCCTGTCCCATGAATCGCAGGCTGTGACCATGGCATTGTGCGGCGGCATTTCCTGGTTTTATGAAACTTTCAGGAAATAATCGATTTCTCCGGTCAGTTTGTGCTGACAAGGAGGCAAATATATTATATTTGTACCGGAATTAACGATATCGCCGCATAGCAGATGAAGAACAGCTCTGTCTCTCCTTTGAGATGGGTCCCGAGCGCGTATTTCGCCATGGGGCTGCCTTTCGTTGTCCTGAATATGGTATGTGTCCTTATGTTCAAGGGTCTTGGCATAGAGGACAGCCGGATTGCGCTCTGGACATCAGTGATTATGTTTCCGTGGACACTGAAGTTCCTGTGGAGTCCCTTCTTGGAGATGTTCAGGACAAAGAAATACTTTGTAGTGCTGACTCAGCTCATTTCCGGGGTGGGTTTCGGCCTTGTCGCCTTTGCTCTCCATCTCCCGGGATTTTTCGCTGTCAGCATCGCCCTGCTTGCCGTGGTGGCGTTGAGCGGTGCGACACACGACATTGCCCTTGATGGCCTGTATATGGCGGAACTGTCCAAACAGGACCAGGCCAGATATATCGGTTGGCAGGGGGCTTTCTACAATCTCGCGAAACTTGTGGCTACCGGTCTTCTCGTCTATATGGCCGGTGTGCTGATGGACAGTTTCCGGGCAGGCGGGGCAGATGATTCCTCTGCCGCCTTGTCTTCGTGGACTGTCATTATGCTGGCATGCTGTGCTTTGATGATTCTGCTGGGACTTTACCATGCAAGGTCGCTCCCATCGGGAGGCGCGGCTTCCGCAGAAGTCAGGACCGTCTCCGATGGGCTCAGGGAGCTGTGGCTGGTCATCAGGGAGTTCTTCACCAAGAAGCATATAGGCTGGTATATCCTGTTCATTATCCTCTACCGTCTCGGCGAAGGGTTCGTGATGAAGATAGTCCCGCTTTTTCTCAAGGCGGATGTGGCGGATGGCGGGCTCGGGCTGTCGGAACAGCAGATAGGCCTGTACTACGGGACTTTCGGCGCCGCAGCGTTTGTTCTCGGATCGTTGCTCGCAGGATATTATATCTCGCATTTCGGCCTGAAAAAGACGCTGTTTTCCCTTATCTGCATCTTCAACCTGCCATTCCTGGTCTATACATTCTTTGCGTGGGTGCAGCCTGAATCAATATTGCTTATAGGAGGAGGCATAGTGTTCGAATATTTCGGATACGGGTTCGGTTTTGTGGGACTGACCCTGTTCATGATGCAGCAGGTCGCTCCCGGCAAGCATCAGATGGCCCATTATGCGTTTGCATCGGGGATAATGAATCTGTCGGTAATGATGACCGGTGCCGTGTCGGGCTTCATCAGCGATGCGTTGGGATACAGAATGTTCTTTGCAGTTGTGATGATAGCGGTAATCCCTGTGTTCATTATGGCCGGATTCATCCCGTTCACATATCCGGATGGCCAGCAGAGTGAACAGGGGCAGGGAACGGCGAAGATTGATACGGAATGACAAGATACGATGTTATGGGAAATATTAAAATTGAAGGACAGCCGCTTCCCGGAATGCCGTGGGAGGACCGCCCGGCTGGTTCAAAGGCGGTGATGTGGAGATATTCGGCCAATCCTGTGATTCCGCGGGACCTGCTGCCGGATTCCAACAGCATATTCAATTCGGCGGTAGTACCGTTCGGTGATGGATATGCGGGTGTGTTCAGGGTGGATGACACCAATATCAGGATGACCCTGCATACGGGATTTTCAAGGGATGGGTTCAGCTGGGAACTCAATCCCGAGAAGATAAGGTTCGACTGCGATATCCCCGATGCCGGGCAGTGGGTCTATGGCTACGATCCGAGGGTATGCCGTATTGATGACAGGTATTATGTCACCTGGTGCAACGGCTACCACGGTCCGACAATAGGAGTCGCGTGGACCACGGATTTCAAGACTTTCCACCAGCTGGAGAATGCTTTCCTGCCTTACAACCGCAACGGGGTGATGTTTCCTCGCAAGATAAACGGTCGTTTCGCCATGCTTTCCCGTCCGTCGGACACCGGGCATACCCCTTTCGGAGACATTTTCTATTCGGAGTCACCTGACCTGGAGTTCTGGGGCAGGCACCGTTTCGTGATGGGGCCGTCGGATTTCGAGAAAAGCGCGTGGCAATGCTGCAAGATAGGTGCAGGTCCGACACCGGTCGAGACATCCGAGGGTTGGCTGATGTTCTATCATGGGGTGCACCGTACTTGCCAGGGATATAACTATTCGTTCGGGGCGGCTTTGCTTGACCTGGACAGTCCGTGGAAGGTGATAGCGAGGACCGGTCCGTATCTTCTCCATCCGGAGACTCTGTACGAATGCACCGGAGATGTACCCAACGTCTGTTTCCCTTGCGCAGCCCTCTGCGATCCGCAGACCGGACGCATAGCCGTTTATTACGGATGCGCCGACACTGTGACGGGTCTTGCGTTCGGATATGTGCCGGAGATAATAGAGTTCACGAAAAAGACAAGCATAGTATAGATTATGGGTCATGGATTGATAACTGCTGTCCTGCTTGTGCAGTCCTTATGTGCCTGGGCTGCATCTGCAGCGGAGGCGGATGCTGAAGCCGGAGAGGACATCCTCCGGTATGTCAACCCTTTCATAGGCACTACCAATTTCGGCACAACCAATCCTGGGGCGGTGTGTCCCAACGGGATGATGTCAGTGTCCCCTTTCAATGTGATGGGTTCTGACATTAATGTCTATGACAAGGACAGCCGCTGGTGGTCCACACCGTATTGCTATGAGAACAGCTTCTTCACAGGTTTCTCGCATGTCAACCTGAGCGGGGTCGGCTGTCCGGAACTCGGTTCGCTGCTGACTATGCCCACGGCAGGCCGCCTGCAGGTGGACTATCATCTGTACGGGTCGGAATATACGGATGAAATGGCTTCGCCCGGATATTATTCCAATGTCCTTTCTCTATACGGCATCAGGACGGAAGTGACGGCGACAGCGAGGACTTCGGCAGAAAGGTACACGTTTCCGGAAGGACAGGCGAACATATTGCTGAACCTCGGAGAGGGGCTTACCAACGAGACCGGGGCTATGGTGCGCAAAGTGAATGATACAGAAATAGAGGGGATGAAGCTGCTCGGGACATTCTGCTATAATCCGCAGGCCGTGTTCCCTGTATATTTCGTGCTCAGGGTCAGCAAGGTTCCGGAGAAGAGCGGCTATTGGAAGAAGCAGAGGCCGATGACGGGGGTCGAGGCGGAGTGGACTCCCGACAACGGGAAATACAAGCTTTACACCGGATACGGCCGGGAACTTGCCGGAGATGACATAGGTTACTGGTTCTCGTTCGACACCGCTGATGGAGAGCAGATAGAAGTGAGAATGGGCGTGTCTTTCACAAGCATTGAAAATGCAAGGAAAAACCTTGATGTTGAACAGGATGGAAAGGATTTCGATGTCATCAGGGAGGAGGCGGAAGACAAATGGAGGGAAGATCTGTCCCGTGTCAGGGTGCACGGAGGTTCCCGGGATCAGGTTACGGTTTTCTACACCGCTCTCTACCATACGCTTATCCACCCGAATGTGCTTAACGATGTCAACGGAGAGTATCCTCTGATGGAGTCCGATGGCATAGGAAAGGTGCCGGATGGACATGACAGATATACTGTGTTTTCGCTGTGGGACACATATCGCAATCTGCATCAGCTTATGACCCTTCTCTATCCTGAGCGGCAGCTGGATATGGTCAGGTCGATGGTGGACATCAGCCGCGAATGGGGCTGGATGCCGAAATGGGAACTTTACGGAAGGGAGACATTTACAATGGAGGGCGACCCTGCCATACCGGTGATAGCGGACACATGGTTCAAGGGGCTCAAGGACTTTGACATAGAGAGTGCATACCGGGCTTTTGTCAAGTCTGCCACTACTCCGGGGGGTCAGAACAGGATGCGTCCGGATATAGATCCGTACATAGAGAAGGGATATATCCCTCTCGGAGTCTATTCTGCAGACCTCTCAGGCGACAATGCCGTCTCCCATGCACTTGAATATTACATTGCCGACCATGCACTCTCTCTGCTGGCCGACTCTCTCGGACATGCGGAGGATGCGGAGAGGTTCAGAAATGCATCTCTCGGGTACAGGCATTACTGGTGCCCTGAATACGGCACGTTGAGACCTCTTATGGCGGATGGCTCATTCTATTCTCCCTTCAATCCGAGGCAGGGCGAAAACTTCGAGACAGCACCGGGATTCCATGAGGGCAGTGCCTGGAACTACACTTTCTATGTCCCTCATGATGTGGAAGGGCTGGCAAGGCTGATGGGAGGCGGGAAGAAGTTTGTGGAGAGACTGCAGATGGTCTTCGATGAGGGGCTTTATGACCCGGCGAACGAGCCGGACATTGCCTACCCGTATCTTTTCAGCTACTTCCCGGGCGAGGAGTGGAGGACGCAGAAAACCGTCAGAACCCTTCTGGAGAAACATTACAGGAATGCGCCGGACGGGATTCCGGGCAATGACGATACCGGCACAATGTCGGCATGGGCTGTCTTCTCGATGATGGGATTCTATCCTGACTGTCCCGGAGAGCCTGATTATACGCTTGTACCTCCTGTGTTCGACCGGGTGGAGATAAGCCTTGATCCACGGTATTCAGGAGGGAATGGCACTCTTGTGATTGAGAACAGGGTCGGAGACGGCTATGCGGAAAGGGCCGTGGCAGGAGGCCGTAGACTCAAAGGGTTCCGTATCAGCCATACGGATCTTGTCGGGGCAGGAATGATAGTGTTTGAATAATGTCAATGCAGACAATATAATAGAAAAGACAATGGGAATGAATCACAGACTTATATTGACTCTTTTCGCAGCTGCGGCGGTCGCGGCTGGCTGCACCGGAGGCACCGGGGAAAGTTATACCGGTTATGTTGATACCGGCATAGGTACAGGAGGGCACGGGCATGTATTTGTAGGGGCCAATGTGCCGTTCGGGTTTGTCCAGGTGGGCCCCACAAGCATCCCGGAGGAATGGGACTGGACCTCCGGCTATCATGAGAGCGACTCCACTGTGATAGGGTTCTCGCACACCCATCTCAGCGGTACAGGTATCGGGGACCTGTTCGATGTCACGGTCATGCCGGTGACAGGTGAGGTCAGATATGCCAGGGGGACTGAAGATGATCCGGAATCAGGCCTCTGGTCGTATGCGGACAGGAGCCGGGAGGTATCCAGACCAGGGTACTACAGAGTGCCTTTGACAAGGTATGACATCACTGCGGAGATGTCTGCGACACAGAGGGTCGGGATACACAGGTACACCTTCCCGGCAGCGGATGATGCCGCCGTTGTAATCGACCTTGAGAACGGCGGGTGCTGGGATGAGCCTGTCCGGACGGAAATGAAGGCTGCAGGTGACAATACCGTTGAAGGATGCAGATGGTCTTCGGGATGGGCATCTGACCAGAGGATCTATTTCGTGGCTGAATTCTCCAGACCGTTCGACTCGTTCACCCTCCACGGGAAAGACAGTATGTACGGAAGGGCATCGTTCTCGACTTCCGAGGGGGAGCAGATACTGGTCAAGGTCGCCCTGTCTCCGGTAAGTGTCGAAGGTGCGAGATCCAATCTGAAGGCTGAACTCCCTGGATGGGATCTCGATGCCGTGGCCATGGCTGCTGACGATGCTTGGAACGCGGAACTATCCCGCATCAGGATAGAGACAGAGGATGAATCCGTAAGGAAGATCTTCTATACGGCTCTTTATCATACCATGATAGCCCCTTCGCTCTTCTGCGATGTGGATGGAAGCTATTACGGGGCTGACCATGAGGTCCATGCCCCGGATGGAACCACGAGATACACCACTTTTTCACTCTGGGACACCTACAGGGCCGCCATGCCTCTGATGACCATAATACATCAGGACAGGCTGCCTGATATCATCAATACAATGTTGTCGATATATCAGCAGCAGGGCAAGCTCCCTGTGTGGCATCTGATGGGCTGCGAGACGGACTGTATGGTAGGCAATCCGGGAATCATGCCTGTGGCAGATGCCATACTGAAAGGGTTTGATGGCTTCGACAAGGAGCTTGCGTACAAGGCTCTCAAGAATTCGGCAATGCGGCCTGACAGGGGGCAGGACCTGAGGATGGAATACGGTTATATTCCGTGCGACCTGTTCAACGAGGCTGTGGCATACGATATGGAATATGCGATTGCAGATGGCTCTGTCGCAGCGGCGGCCAAGGCACTCGGCAAGGAGGATGACTATGGCTATTTCCTGGAAAGGAGCCGTTCCTACCGCAATTTCTTCGATCCCGGGACAGGTTTCATGCGGGGCAAGGATTCCCGGGGCAGATTCCGCACACCTTTCAATCCGTTCTCATCTACGCACAGGGCAGATGACTATTGCGAGGGGAATGCCTGGCAGTACACATGGCTGGCACCTCACGATTTCGATGGACTTGTCGGCTGTTTCGGGTCGAAGGAGGCCTTCCTTGCAAAGCTGGATTCCCTGTTCTCCGCTTCCGATGTGGTAGCCGGAGCCAACACATCCCCCGATATCTCCGGCCTCATAGGCCAGTATGCGCACGGCAATGAACCAAGCCATCATATACTGTATTTCTACACGATGGCGGGGGAGCCGTGGAAGACGGCGGACAGGGTGCATCAGGTGCTCACTACCCTCTATCACGATGCTCCTGACGGTCTCTCCGGTAACGAGGATGTGGGACAGATGTCTGCCTGGTACATCCTCTCTGCCCTTGGCTTCTACCAGGCCGACCTGGCCAGACCTTATTTCTGGTTCGGATATCCTATGCTGGACAAGGCGGAGATCAAGGTCCCCGGAGGTGTGTTTACGGTTGCGGCGGAGGGCAGAAGTGCCGGGAACAGGTACATACAGTCCGTGACACTCAACGGGAAGCCATATACAAAGCCGTACATTGAATTCAAGGATATCAAGGCAGGCAATACCCTTGTGTTCACTCTCGGTCCTGACAAGGTACGGTGGTATTGACCGCCATGCTGCCACGGAATGTCCGGATATGCCGGAAAATTCAGATGAAAGAATTGTAAATATCAATCAAACAATAGAATAATGGACAAGAAAGTACTGATATCCTCAGCTGTCGCAGCGGCAATGATGCTGTCTTCGTGCTGTGCCGAAAAACAGACCGGCCTGGTCACTGAGCCGGTGGATTATGTGACAACCCTGATGGGTACCCTGTCTGAATTCGCCCTTTCGACAGGCAACACCTACCCTGCCACAGCCGTGCCGTGGGGAATGAACTTCTGGACGCCTCAGACCGGGACCATGGGAGATGGCTGGACATACCGGTATGATGCCCATCTCATAAGAGGCCTCAAGCAGACCCACCAGCCTTCACCGTGGATAAACGACTACGGACAGTTCGCGATAATGCCGGTCAAGGATGCATCGAAAGTGAATGAAAACGACAGGGCAAGCTGGTTCTCCCACAAGTCCGAGACGGCGAAGCCGTACTATTATCAGGTTTATCTCGCTGACCATGACATCAATGCCGAACTTGCCCCGTCAGACAGGGCCGCATCGTTCCGGTTCACTTTCCCTGAAAGCGGAACTTCAGGTGTGGTCATAGATGCATTCGACAAGGGCTCGTATATCAAGGTGATACCGGAGGAAAACACCGTCGTTGGCTATACGACGCGCAACAGCGGGGGTGTGCCAGACAATTTCAGGAACTGGTTCGTGGTAAAGTTCGACAAGACTTTCGATGGGTTCTGCCTGTATGACGGCAAGGAACTCAAAGTGGAGCACGGAGCCGTTGCCGAAACATCCGGAAAGGGCTCTGCCAAGACGGAAAATAATGTGTATGAGGTCAAAGGAAACCATGCGATAGCTGTCGTACGCTTCAAGACAGACAAAGGCGAGAAGGTACATGCCGAGGCTGCATCATCGTTCATTTCGGAAGCCCAGGCATATACCAATCTCAAGGAGGTGTCAGGCAAGCCGTTCGATACCGTCGTGTCGGAGGCGAAATCGAGATGGAACGATGTGCTTGGGAGGGTGCAGGTCGGAGGAGGCACTCTTGACCAGTACAGGACATTCTATTCCTGTCTCTACCGCAGTGTCCTGTTCCCGCGCAAATTCTATGAAGTCACGGAGGATGGCAGGATAATGCACTACAGCCCGTATAACGGGGAGGTGCGCGAGGGATACCTTTATACGGACACCGGGTTCTGGGATACGTTCAGGTCCCTTTTCCCTCTTCTGAACCTCCTCTATCCGTCTGTCAATGCGGAGATACAGCAGGGGATGGTCAACATTGCACAGGAGAACCCTTTCCTGCCGGAATGGGCAAGTCCCGGCCACAGAGGGTGCATGATCGGGAACAATTCCGCATCGGTGGTAGCGGATGCCTATATGAAAGGCCTTATACCGCAAGGAATTGACACCCTCTACTCTGCAATCGTCTACGGGACGGACCATGTCCATCCGGAAATCAGCTCGACAGGCCGCCTCGGACATGAATACTACAACACTATCGGCTATGTGCCTTACAATGTCGGGATAAACGAGAATGTGGCCCGTACCCTGGAATATTCCTACAACGACTGGTGTATCCTGCAGATAGCCGAAAAGATGGGCAGACCGCAGGAAGAACTTGACAGATGGGCAGGAAGGGCGCGGAACTACAGGAATGTGTTCGACAGTTCATCGGACCTTATGCGCGGCCGCAACGAGGATGGTTCGTTCCAGGAGCCGTTCAGCCCGTATAAATGGGGGGATGCATTCACTGAAGGCAATTCCTGGCATTATACGTGGTCTGTGTTCCACGATGTCCAGGGGCTCATCGACCTCATGGGAGGGGATGACAGGTTCTGCGAGATGCTGGATTCCGTCTTTGTCGTCCCTCCTGTATATGATGATTCATATTACGGAATAAGGATACACGAGATTACGGAGATGCAGGTGGCGCATATGGGCAACTACGCACACGGCAACCAGCCGGTGCAGCATGCCATCTATCTCTATGACTATGCAGGCCAGCCTTGGAAAGCCCAGTACTGGACAAGGGAGGTTATGGACAGGCTCTACAGCGCGACACCGGACGGGTATTGCGGGGATGAGGACAACGGGCAGACCTCTGCCTGGTATGTGTTCTCCGCCCTCGGATTCTATCCTGTATGTCCCGGCTCGGATGAATATGTGATAGGGTCCCCTCTGTTCAAAAAGGCGGTGCTGAACCTCGAGAACGGCAACAGGGTCGTGCTGACGGCAAAGGACAACTCTCCTGAGACAAGATATATCTCATCCATCAAGATGGATGGGAATGGATATGATCTTAACTATCTGAAATATACGGACCTTATGGATGGAGCTGACATTGTGTTCACTATGTCAGCAGAGCCGGACAAGGACCGAGGCACATCTCCGGACTCCAGGCCGTATTCGTTCAGCAGGGAATAATCCGAGCAATGCTGCCCATCGGGATATTTTTGGAAATGACATGAATATTTTATTCGTATTTAATTCGTTCCCTGGAATAGGCGGAGTCGAATCGGTATCAAACTGCCTGATGGACTGCCTGGGTGAACACCATACTATATATTCTGTCTCGTTTATCGGAGATTCCACTGCTCCGGTGTCGGCGCGTTTATCTGATTCATTCAGGTTCCCGTCTGTTGACAATGCAGTGAATATAGATTTTTTCAATTCTTTGACAGACAGACTGGATATAGATTGTGTCATTAATCAGGGCGTATATCCGGAATTGTCGGGAATAGTGTTCAATGGTCACGGAAAACATGGCATGAAAATCATTTCGGTCCTGCATGGCATGCCCGGATATGAAAAACGGCAGTTCTGGACATTGGATATGATGAGGAATGCTTCCGGATATAAAAAGATAGAAAGGAGGTTCCTTGCATATATCGGGCTGAACCACAGATATAACGAATATATCAGGAAATATAGGGATGCCTGTATAAAAGCGGTGGATGGAAGTGACAGAGTAGTATTGCTGACGGAAATGTACAAGGATATGTTCATAAAGGAATACGGCATACGGCGGCACAAGGATAAGGTATGTTTTATAGAAAATCCGTTGCCGGCAAAATATTCCAGTATGAAAGAGCCGGCATGGGCACTTAAAGAGAATAATGTCCTTTATGTGGGCCGTCTGTCAGCGGAGAAGAGGGTTGACATAATACTTGAACTGTGGAGAAAGGTTGCGAGACCTGACTGGCATTTGTATATAGTAGGGGATGGCCCTGAGATGGGATATCTCAAGGATATGAGCACCGGCTTGAATAATGTCGTATTTACAGGCTATGTGTCAGATCCGGCGGAATATTATGCAAGGGGCAAGATTATCCTTCTTGCATCGGAATTTGAAGGGTTCTGCATGTGTCTTATCGAGGCGCAGAGATTCGGAGTGGTTCCGGTTGCGTATAATGTGAGTGCGGGAGTGTCTTCCATACTGGAATGCGGTGGAGGTGTCGCTGTAAGGAAAGATGATTTTAAGTCGTTATGTCACAGTGTCGAGTCTTTGATGGATGATCAGTCTTGCCTTGAAAGGATGTCGGCAATGGCGTTTGGGAAATCGAGCAGATATGAACTGGATAAAATAGGCGGACAATGGTTGAATCTGATTGAAAGTATAGCATGAGCCTTTTGTGTGACAAGCAGCCGTTGGTGTCGGCAGTAATATCTGCATACAATGCATCGGGTTATATTGCCGAGACTGTCAGGTCCTTTACCTGTCAGACATATCCGTTCTGGGAAATGATAATAGTCAATGATGGAAGTACGGATGATACATCTGCGATAGCACATTCCTTGGCTGCCAAAGACAGCAGAATCCTCTGTGTCGATCAGGATAATTCAGGCATGACGCTGGCAAGGAAAACAGGGATTGGCATGGCGCGGGGCAAATATATTCTGGTGTTTGACAGCGATGACATTATCTATCCGGATGCATTCCGGAAACTGGTTGACATAGCAGAGCGAACTGCGGCGGATGTCGTATCCGTTCCTTTCCGTTTCTGGTATGCGGATGGCAGAAAGGTTGACTCTGTCAGGCTTGACTGTAAAGAAATCGACGGTGTAGAATATTTGAAACGGGCGTTTGAGGAGAAGGCATATTGGGCATTGTGGCAAAATTTCATGCGCAGGGAACTGCTTTTGAATGCCGATTTCAATATCGGCAGGGAACTTCGTATCGGAGAAGATATGGTCATTGATGTACAGATTATGGATACGGATACTCGAATCGTCCCCTGTCAGGTGCCGTTGATTGATTATCGGATGAGGGATGATTCTGTTTCCCATAAGAAAACAGATAAGTTTTTTCATGATTATCATAGAAGTCTTGACATTTCTGAAGCAATATTGCAGAACAGGAAGAATATATACCGTAGGCTCAGGAAAAGCATAGCTGCAGCCCGCGTGGACCGCTGCATATCCGGTATATTTCTCGGGGATGCAAGAAATATAGAGAAGAATCTTCAATTGGCTGTGAGGTATCTTTTACGATTCCCATCATTATGGCTATATTTGGGGAGGAAAGACAGGACAATGGTGCATTTAATGAGAAAATATCTTTTAAAGCCGCAGAAGGCCATTGCCTGGGCTTATCAGATTGCATATAATAATACGGACAGGCAATGAATATCATTTCTCGCTGGATAAGAAGTCTGTACAGGAAGGCAGTTCTGCGGAACCTGATAACTCCCGAAGTGATTGTATTGATGGATGGCGGAATATGTTCGCAAATGCATCAATATCTGCTCGGACTGTTGTTTTCTGAAAAGGGTTACAAGGTGTCGTATGACCTGTCGTTTTATGATGAATGGGGACAGGATCTGACATATCGTTTCGCAAGGAATTTCGATCTGCTGAAAGCATTCCCGTATCTCTCTTTACGAAGGGCTTCAGAGTTTAAAATCTCGATTTATAAGGAAAGGTTTCCTGTCGTGACGGGAAATAATACAGGCGCAAGGACAGAGGATTATTCATTTATGCAGAGACGGCCACCGGTTTATCTTGGCGGATATTATCACTGGTATCAGGATATATGGCTGGCATCATTCAGAAGAGTTTTTCATATCGATCTTTCTGTTCTGGATGCGGAGAATCGGGTTGTATGTTCTGAAATTGCCGGATGCAGATGTTCTGTAGGGGTGCATGTCAGGAGAGGTGATATGACTGTCGAACTGCCTGTCTATGGGAAGCCAGCGACAACGGAATATTTCCGGCGGGCTGTAAAATATATGGACAGCAAGTTACAGGATCCGGTCTATTACTTCTTTTCTGATGAGCCGTCGTGGGTAGCAGATACCCTGCTTCCGCAGTTGGGTCTTGGCGGGGAAGATGCTCGGGAGAGAGCCAGAATCATTGACATTAACGGTTCTGATAAAGGATATATGGATCTTTTCCTTATAGCCCAGTGTTCCCATCAGATAACCAGTAAGGGAACCATTGGAAAATATGGAGCATTGCTTAAAGACTGTCCGGACAAGATTGTCGTGATGTGTGACGATGTGTCGGAATATCCGTACCGTCAGATATTCAACAATCCTGTTTTTTTATAACTTTGGACCATACTTTAACGGATGTATATGGGAAAAGATACGAAGCAGCGGCTGAAATCATTGAAAAAATGGCTTGTCCCGGAAATCAGATACAGGCTGGAAGGCCGGTCAGGGGGGGCCATTGACTATAGGCATGTCCCTGTCGTGATAAACAACTTCAACAGATTGACCATGCTGCTTAAACTTATAGATAGTCTTGAGAGCAGAGGTTATGACAATCTCTATATAATAGACAATGCATCGTCATATCCTCCGCTGATGGACTGGTATCGTCATTGCAAATATCCGGTCTTTATGCTGAACAGGAATGTCGGACATCTTGCGGTATGGGAGACCGGCCTTTATAAAATGTTCACCGATACATATTTTGTATATACGGATGCAGATATGGAAATCAGTCCGGAATGCCCGGATGATTTCATGGAATATTTCATAAGACTGTTGAGAAGGTATCCGAAAGCGTTGAAATGCGGATTTGCTATCAGAATAGATGATCTGCCTGACTCATTCGATAATAAGCAGCAAGTGATAGAATGGGAAAGCCAGTTCTGGGAACATGAACTTGAACCGGATGTGTACAATGCTCCGATAGATACGACTTTTGCGGTGTATAAGCCATTTTTCAAAGGCGAAACCGTAGATTTCAACGACTTGTATATCCGTTCCGGATTTCCGTATACCATAAGGCATCTGCCTTGGTATGCAGATAGCGATAACCTTTCAGATGAGGACAGGTATTATCTGTCACACATAAGGACAAGTACCCACTGGTCAGAGAAAGAGAAAAAATAACATTCAGTATGATATCGGTAATCGTATGTTCTATATCTCCGGAAAATCTGGACAGGACCAAAAGCAATATTGATGCGACTATAGGCGTGGAGCACGAACTGATAGCGTATGACAATGCTGTGTCGAAATGGCCTATAGCCAAAGTGTACAATTACTGCGCGGACAAGGCAAAATATGATTTCCTCCTTTTTGTCCATGAAGATGTCATATTCCATACGCAGGATTGGGGGAAGATAATATCAGCAAAACTTGCGGAACCGGATTGCGGCGTTATCGGTTTTGCAGGAGCCAGGATAAAGACAAAGGCATATTCCGGCTGGAATCCGACGACCGGAGATTTCGAGATATCGAATTATGGATATGTCGACCCGAGATCCCGGGCACAAAGATTTTGCCGGCGGGGTCAGTTTATGGAAGACGGATATGGACAGGTGATTACCGTGGATGGCTTGGCAATGTTTGTCAGGAAATCCGTTTGGGAAAAATATCCCTTTGATGAGAGGATGCTGACTGGTTTTCATTGTTATGATGTCGATTTTTCTCTTGAACTCGCCAGACATTACAGGAATTATGTCTGCGGTGTGATGAGACTTGTGCATTTGAGCAACGGGAATTTCGGCAGAGAATGGTTGCAGAGTACAGTGTATATGCATGACAATAAATGGAATTCTTTTCTTCCTATGTCAATTGTAGATATGTCGGAACAGGAAATGCACAACGTGGAACGGAGGGCTCTGTACGGTTTTATGAAAACTGCATGTATGGGACATGTAGACTATGGGATTAAAGATATAATGTCTTGGGATATAAGTTTCAAAGACAAGTTATACGTGATGATTAAATATCTTAATTTTGTCAGGCTGTATCACAGACGTATGCGCGGGATGTGACTGCGGACCTGGCAGCAGGCTGATATCCGGTTGTAAGATCTTGTTTTATCTTTATAATATATTTTATGGTTGTGGACAGAAGACGGGCAGACAATATGGGTCGTGGAGGGATGATGGCTGCCGTATGCGCATGTGCGAGGGATGAGGGTCTGTATATAGGGGAGTGGGTGGACTATCATCTGTCTCTGGGGTTTGACCTTGTGATAATCTATGACAACAATGTTCCCGGGGATGATTCTCTGTACGGGATACTCGCTTCCCATATCAAGGATGGCCGTGTGGAAATTGTCGACTACAGGGGCAGGGTGAATTTCCAGGTGAAGGCATACAATGACTGCCTTGAACGGCACAGGGATGATATCGGCTGGATAGCATTCATCGATGTAGATGAATTCGTGACATTTGCAGAGGATTCCGGATATGCTACAATAGGGCAATATCTTGAAGATGCCGAAAAATCCGGTACGGATGTGATATATGTCAACTGGATGCTGTTCGGAGACAGCGGCAAGGTACGGTATGAGCCTGCCCCTGTGACAGAAAGGTTCACAGAACCGGCAGAAAAGGATTACGAAGCAAATGCACATGTCAAGTCGATAGTATCGACATCTGCGAAGGTCAGGTTCAGGCGCAATCCTCATAATGTGGGCAGAAAGTGCAGCATACACCGTGCAAGGATTACAGATGACTGTTTCGTCCCGGTAGAAAAGAACCGTCCGCGGAAAAGTATTTCATACGGCAAGTTGTATTTGAGACATTATGTGACCAAGACCATAGAGGAGTATATTGTACAGAAGACGAGGCGGGGTGCGGCTGACTGCAATGAAAAGAAAAAATATTCGATCTATACCCTTGACCGTTTCTATATGTTCAATGAGCGTACCCCTGAAAAAGACCTCGTGGCGGCAGATCTGTTAAAGGATATAATGTGAAACCCGTAATGGAGGGGTTGGGAAGATCACTGCTTGGAGGCATTCATTTTTTTGTACAGATAGCGGAAATATCTGGAGCATGCATCCATTCCGGAGCAGGAAGTGAGCCAGGACCAGTAGCCCGGGCCGTTCAGTCGGTCGATGTCCGATATGATGGCTGATGTCAGTGTGCTGTTGCCTGCCTTTCCCAGGACACGTCGGATCTGTCTGCCGAGCGAACCTCCGTGCCTGGTGAATGCCGATTTCTTGATGAAAGGCAGTCCCTGTCTGTATAGGGATTCCACTGCATTGTATATCCTTTTCCCTTTGATGTGGAACAGACCGTCACAGCTGTATCCTTCTGCTCCGAACAGTCTGGTCAGTCCTGTCTCGTACAGGTTGCATACGGCATCTTTGTCTTTCTGTGCAGTGACACCTGAAATGAACCTGTCGAATCCGGCCGACAAGAACACATCCCTGTGCATCCCGATGAACCATGACTGCAGATGCGGATGGCTGCCGTGCGGATTCAGCACCAGTCCGAAAGCATCGGTCCCGAGATCCTCCATTTTCGTAAGGTAGGGCCCTATATCCATCAACGGTCCGAATACGGAGTCGTTCACAAGATAGCAGACATCATACGTATCCAGAATCCCGCTTTCTTTTGCCCATAGGTATGACCGTCTGTATGAGCCGAAATCGTATTCTCCATGCCTTACGGCAGCTGCATGAAGCACTGTCCCCGTGAGTCTGTCAACCATATCCTGAGGGCAGTCGCTGTCCATTGTCAGCACGATATCCCCGTGGACGGACAGGGCCTGCAGGTAATACAGGAGAGTCGGTCCGACAATTCCCTGGCTGTCGTATCCGGCAAAGAGGAAGAGTCTTTTCATTCGTCTCATTTGTACATTTTCTGCATTATATCCGAGAAACTGCCGGTCGCAGGCTGTCTTGCAGAACCGGATTTGTATTCTGTCTTCTGGAAGAACGCTCCGGCGGTCACCCTGTCATACGTCTCCCGGTCAAACGGCCGGTCGCGGTATTCCAGCCATAGGGCGTGTGTCGGGTCCTGCTCCATATGCGGCATCCTGTCGAAACGCCCTTTTGCCTGCGGATTGTTGAGAACTGCCATCTTGAAAAGCAGCTGGTGGACAAAATAGTCTATTGCACTGTTCTCCGCCGCCCAGTATGCGGAGATTGCTTCTCTCCATACCTTGACAAGGAGATCCCCTTTCCTTGACCTGAAGAAACAGTTCTGTACAAAGGCATACGAGCCTTTCAGGGTATTTCCTCCAAGGTAGATGAAGAAATCCTCATCCGTTATCCACCGTGGTATCGGGGAGGTCACGAAACACGTGGCATCCAGCCAGATGCCGCCGTAGCGGTACAGGAGTTCAACCCTGCATATATCTGCAAAATGTGCCGGTCTGATTTTTCCTGACTTCCATTTGTCCATGATATATCCGGGGAGCGAAATCCATTCAGAGATAGATTTTTCATCGAGCACGACAAGTTCCTGCGTGCAGTTGTGCCTGATGCTTTTCAGGCTTGCCTGTACAATCCCGGGTGCATTCTTTTCGCCCTGGAGCCAGATTGAGAAAATCCGTTCCTGCCCGGAAGCCTCTTTCTCCGTAATGTCTTCCCGGATGTCTGCAATGAATGGGGCATAGCGTTCAAGGTATCTGCTGACAGCCTTTTCTGTCACGGCACCTCTCGCGTCCCTCCTTTCCTGATGTGATCTCCACGGCCAGTTGAGTATATGTCCGTAAAGAATGATCTCAGCCCTGGTCTTTATTCTCGAGAAATTCATTTTAGCCTGAACCTGAATCCGAACAATGTCAATATCTTTATCCTGTCCTCTCCATATCTGCGGATAGAGAAGATTTTCTGTAGGACTGGCTGGACGAAATATGCTACTGCAATGTAGATGGATTTCGGCCAGTCAATGATTATCGGCTTTACCTTATAGCCTGCTGCATTGACGACCATGGTAAGTATCCGTTCGTAGACATGCGCCATTGAGCCTGTAGAATGGGTGCGGGGCAGGTCCGGAAATGTGTCTATGTTTACGATATTGTCATTCTGGAACAGCTTGTATGGCCCGCTTCTGGCGATAAACATTGTCCCCGCGCAGAATTTTTTGTTCGTGACCGTCAGTCCCAGCCGTTTCAGTTCGCTGTCAAGTCTGGACATGTCTTCTTTGAGGCCATCGGAAATTTTCTTGTAAAGCAGATGGCTGCACATAAGTCCGACATCAGGGTATCTGTCGAAATTGTCTAACAGTTTCCGGAAAATGTCTTTACTTTTCAGCAAAGGGTCGACAAGTTCGTTACGCCATGTATAATATTTGAGATTCAGTCCGTTGATCCTGTTTGCAGGAGTGTTGCTGTTCTTGGTATGCAGCTTGAGGATATAGTCGTACCGGTCCAGGTCTACGGACTTCAGCACATCGATGAACGGCCAGACATCATAGCCCCGGTTCTCTACCTTTATGATATGTACATCCGGCTTGAATCCTTGCAGTTTTGATTCGGTCTCCCTGTCAAGTTCATTCATAGTGGCATACAGATCCCATTCGCAGCCGCAGATGTTCGACATCTTGCCGATGAAATAGTCGGTCTGGTCGTGGTAATATATGTGCAGGTGGACGAGTACTTTTTTCATGTGGATATGTGTTTTCTGTCCCGTGGGCCGTCAGTCCTTTTCAACAGTCAGTTTCTTCCAGATCCTGTCGATGATTCCGCTGTCGACAGTCTCATCGAATTTGCGGGCCCAGAAGTGTGGGACGCTCATCAGCAGATCCCAGTCGTTCATACGGAATGTCCACGGATGCCGGATGCTTTCGCCCCTTGTCCAGTCTATGAACCTCATATTGCTTTCATTGACCAGATGTTCTTCTATCTCTTCCTTGACATAAAGCTTTTCCCTGAAAGGGGAGTTCCATACAAGTGTCGCCAGAAAGATTTCATCGCAGGTGTTTGTATGGCGGAACACTTTTTCAAGCCAGTCTTCTCTGGATATGACATATCTTGCAAGTTCATCCGTGATGCTGAACCATTGCGATGCGAAACGGAAGTCCACATCCCTGTTGATCTTGTATCCTACAGCCATCTGAAGCCCCTTGAAGATGTTGTTGGCAAGATTGGTCAGGAAGTACCCTGCGCCTTCGGGGAAAATCGTGTAGTAGTGGAATCTGGAAAATGTCGTCTTCTTGAATTTCCAGTAGTTGATGAATTCCGTGCCGCTGTGGCTGTCAAAGAAACTGTGTATCGTGTCCTGGTCCTTGATGGGCAGGTCCATACCCGAGAGCAGGTGATAGTAGTCGTATTTCCCGGCAGATGTGGCCGCTTTCAGCAGTGCCAGCTCTGCCCTCATAATGCTGACCCCTCCCCAGTTCACGCGGATTCTCGGAGAGATGAATGTCAGGGCTGAATGCCTGCATGTCCCGGTCCAGCCGTGAGGGTCGAATTCCGCCTTGCTGTCCACATGTATGAAGATGTCATTCCGCTCATCGTCCAGGAGTTCCACAAGCTTTTTCAACTGGGAAAAGTTCCTGTGCGCGAGAATCAGATATGCATGCCTTTTCATGATAAAAACGGGTCTTGACATATTTCCGCAAATTTACAATTTTATGGAATTATCTGAAAGAATATCGGAAAAAACGGTATCTTTGTCAGGTTTATGAATGGTATGCAACTCCGATGGACAGTGTAAAGATAAGGGCAGATATAGTCAGAGGGCTGATTTCTCTGGTCGGGAAACTTCCGCTCAAGGTTCTCTACGGGCTTGGCGATGCGGCAGCATGGTTCATGCGCAGCGTCATGGACTACAGGAAAGGGGTGGTGTACACGAATATCGCGAGGGCGTTCCCGACGAAGACATACGAGGAGGTGGACAGCATAGCGAAGCAATATTACAGGAGAATGGGAGAGCTCGCGGCCGAGACCATCTGGTTCGGAGGATGCAACGGGAAGAAGGGCGGAAAGAGGTTGAGAAAGCAGCATATCTACGAGTATGTCAATCCGGAAGTGCTCATAGAGGCCAACAGGGAGAGGGGAGTGATGGCGATGAAGTCACATTGCGGCAACTGGGAGCTTCTGGGCGGATTCTATGAATATTCATACGGTCTGGATTTGCATGAATACATTGACCGGAACAATTTCTATGTGGCATACAGGGCGATGTACAGCAAGGTCTCGGACAGGGTCTTCTATGAGAATCGCCGGGCTCCGCTGCCGGACTATCAGGGGCTTGTGGAGGACACGAAGTTCCTCCGCCACGCTGTGGCTCACCGCAAGGACAGACCTGTCTATGTCCTGAATGCTGACCAGTATCCTTATCTTGCCTGCCATTATGTGGGCAGGTTCCTCAGCCAGCCTACGGATGGGATGCTCGGAGGGTTCGCGATGGCTGCTAAGCTCGGGTTCGCTGTCCTCTATATGCGTGAGGAGAGGGTCAGCAGGGGACATTACCGCCTGACATTTGAGGTGATAACCGGGAATGCCGCAGGACAGGATCCTGAAATGCTGATGCGAAAGTACTACGACCTCCTGGAGGCAGATATCCGCAAGGATCCGGTCAACTGGCTGTGGAGTCACAAGAGATGGCACTATGATGCCATCAATCCGGAGATTAAGGCCGAGCTGGAGGCAAAATAGGTTGTGCTGCGGAAGGCCGTGCCGCCTGCTATGTCGCGGATCCGGCGGCAGACTGTCCCGCCAGATATCCGGTGGAGAAGGCTATGTGCAGGTTGTATCCTCCTGTATCACCATCCAGATCAAGAATTTCACCGGCAAAATACAGCCCGGGTATCTTCTTGCATTCGAGTGTCCTGGGAGATATTTCAGAGGAGCAGATGCCTCCTGCCGTGACTACGCATCTTTCGTAGCCGACATATCCGGCAATGTCCATTCTCCAGTTTTTCAGGGCTGAAGCCAGCTTTGTATGGTCGAGGCCAGGATTGTATAGCAGGAATCCCCGTATGAGGTCTCTCGGAAGCAGTTTCCCGAGGAGGACAGCGAGACGCTCGCTGCTGGTCTTTCCTGTGCTTCTCCTGTCATTCCCTATCTCCCTCCAAAGTGCTTCTATGCGTTTCGCGAGCACATCCTGGTTCACTGCCGGTTTCAGGTCGATGACAATATGGACTCTGGCTCCGTTGGAGATGGCGTTCACGCATTTCCTGCTGACCTTGAATCCTGCCGGACCTTCAAGCCCTCCATCGGTGAAGTCTATGTCTCCCGTTTCTTCGCAGAGAATGCCATCTCCTGCGTAGACAGACAGCCCGATGTTTTTGAGCTGGACTCCGTTGAGCGCTTTTCCTTTGGCAGACATGGGAATGCTGCGGTCGATATGTCCTTTGAGCGGCCGCTTGGCAGGGTGGTGTGGTCCGTGATCCGGAGTTCCGGGTGCGGCAGCCGCTTTGTATCCTGCCGGAACGATTGCCGTGAGGGATGGGAAAGTCGGGCTTGTCCGGATGCTCCATTCTTCTGCCCATCCCAGCCCATCTCCTGTGGAGCCGCTTGCGGGATATGACAGCCCTCCTGTGGATACAATCAGTTTCCTGCATCCGTAGATGCTTCCATCCGAACACTGTATCCGGAATCTGGCACGGCTGTCCATATCCTGCAAACCGGCCTTGTCGGAGCCGCAGAGGTCTTCTGCACTGCACTGCACGGCCGTACGGACATCTGCCGCCTCCTTGCCGCAGAGGATTTCCGCACCTGCCTGTCTGGCCATCCGGACGAGGGTGTCCACGACATCCGCCGACCTGTAGGATGCAGGGAATGCCCTGTCACCTCTTTCCACCACCGAATCCAGACCGGCCTGTCTGAACATTTCCGAAAGACTTTCGGGCGGGAGATTGTAGAATGCGGATTTCAGCAGTCCTGCTTTCGGATGGATATGGGCGGAAAAGTCGGACCATGGTTTGACATTGGTGAAATTGCACCGTCCTTTCCCGGTAATAATTATCTTCCTGCCAGGACGGGGCATCTTTTCGAGTATCAGTATGCCGTCTGCGCAATGTGTCGCGGTCCCTGCTCCGACAGCGGCCATAAGCCCCGCGGCTCCGCCTCCTATTATTATTATGTCTCTGTATATCATCCTGTATCTGTGTTTCTGAAGACAATCTTGTCCAAATGATGCCGAAAATCAAGTAAAAAACGCCGTTCACTCAGCCGTATCTCACGAATTTCGGCAAGCAGGTGTTCAAAATAATCCTCTCCGATAAATGAGCCGTTTTCCATCCGCTTTTTATCTATGACATATCCACGGATGGCAAACTGACGTAGAACGTATGTACACCATTGGCGGAATTGCGTGGCACGGACGAGAACGCAGTGTTATATGTTTTACCATCCCCGGCAGTATGTGCAAATTTGCACATACTGAATGTTGCTGTAATTCAGAACTATCAAAGATCTTTTTTGACAGTTCTGTCTACACCAAACAATTCAGCCATTGCTTTTTGGGTTGCCCATATAGTTTCATTCTTATATAACACTTGAATGCTACTTTCCTTACCTTCAGCTATAAAGGTAAGAAACTCCGCCGTGCTGTTCCGTATTTCAAAATTCTTTGCCACGATTCCTTTGGTTATTAATGCTCACAAATACAAAGGTATAGAAAATCCTCAGAAATCCATTATGTAATTACATTCAGGAATGGATTTTACGAAGATTACTTCTCCCTAATCCGTTTTTTCCTTTCCGGGTATTTATTTTTGCGGATAATCCTATTTCTTATACTGTAGGTTCATTTGATTTAATGAAAAAATTGATATAACTTTAAAAAGTTAATTATCATGTGGAATTAATGACATGATTGAAATTTTCAAATGAATTAAGAATATGACAACGAAAAGATTTGTCCTGCTGGCGATGTCCATTCTTGCCGGGGCAGTGTGCAATGCACAGCTGCGTCCTCCGGTTCAGACAGATACACTTGTTATAACCGGGGTAAAATACAATTATGCCGATATAAGGAAAGAAAACTGGCCGTGTTCCGTTATCTATAAATCGACTACAATGTTCACGATAGGGGATAGCCAGTTCAAGATCCATGGTGCGCATAAAGGAGTAGGAGAAATATATTTTCAAGTTATGGATTATCCGCCTACTAATTTGGGTAAGATGTATACCTTGACATACAGTGAAATAGAAGACGATGTAATAAGGATTGCATTTTCAGGTTATGAATTTACATGCAAACCACATTTATTACAGACATCTGATAATTCCGGTGTTGGTGACGAAGCAGCCCCTCTTCAAATGGTGGAAGTAAAGCCTTCTTTCATGGGAGGAGGTGCAAATGAATTTTCCGAATGGGTGAATCAAAGGCTCAATTATCCTGAAATCGCTAAAGAAAACGGAGTTCAAGGTAGAGTTTTGTTGCAATTTACCATTGATATTGATGGCTCTGTTAAGGATGTGAAAGTTTTCAAGGGGGTTGATTCGTCCCTTGATGCAGAAGCCGTCAGGGTTGTGTCCATGTCTCCCAAGTGGGAACCAGGCAAGATTGACGGCAAGCCGGTCGCAGTTACATATATATACCCCGTTATTTTTCAGTTGTTATAATCTTCGGAATAAAATCTTCTATGTCTATCTGCATTATTACTCCGTAAAAAATAACAGACCGAAAAGCTCGGACGGTGTGGGCCGCCCATGGCCTCGTGAACAGGAGGTCGTGAACGGTTTATGAAAATGTCCGGTGGACATTCGAAAGTGAGTAGCGCTGCGTAGCGGTAGGAGGGATTTACCGGACCGGACTTTTACGGTTCAGGTATATTACCAAGATTCAACACCGATGTTATAATTTTGTACCGTGTTGCACTTGCTCGTTGACTCTACCTACCTTTCCGGGTATTTATTTTTTGCGGATAATCATAAAAAATAACTATATTTGCAATCCCTTTTGCTGCATGATACCCACGGGCGCAGACAGAAGGAGTACGGACTGCCAGTTTAGCTTAGTTGGTAGAGCATCGCATTCGTAACGCGAAGGTCGTGGGTTCGAATCCCATAGCTGGCTCAAAGAGGACGAGAAATCGTCCTCTTGTTTTTTAATATGGCTCTCAAGATTGTGATGTTTTTGTAGATATGCAATTCCATATCATGGTATACAGGTCTGTCATATATGCTCTGTTGTCCCTTTCAATGATTGCGGGAATCATTTCCTGCAGGTCAGGAGCCGGACAGCAGGATAAAGCGGCTGCAGGTAACGGTTATGCGGCCTTTTTCGAGATTCTTCCGGATGCGGTCATATCCATCTCTCCCTTTACCGGGGACAGGGATACCCTGAAAGTGGCTGGCCCGATGGACAATATTGTATGCATGTCCACATCCCATGTCGCATATCTTTCGGAGATAGGCTGCGGTCCTGCCATAACAGGGGTGTCCGGCGTGAGATACCTGTCCAGTGCGGAGTCCGGAACAGCGGATGGCATTGCCGAGGTGGGTTATGATGCGACATTTGACTATGAGACAGTCATGAGGCTCGACCCTGATGTCGTCCTTGCCTATACGGTCTCTGCCGTGGAGCCTCGGTATGTCCGGCGTCTCAGGTCAATGGGTGTCGATGTGCTGGTCCTGTATGACCATCTCGAGCAGCATCCTCTCGCCAGGGCGGAATATGTCAGGCTTGCTGGCGCATTGACAGGTAGGAGGGATGTCGCGGACAGCCTGTTCCGTGCAGTATCAGGGCGGTATCTGTCCATAGCGGCAGCCGTCGGGGACAATCCTGTTCGGCCGGGAGTGTTGCTTAACCTTCCGTATTCAGATATGTGGTATGTGCCTGGTTCGGAGAACTATATGTCGAGGCTGATATGGGATGCCGGAGGAGAAGTGCTCGGAGCAGGAAAGGATCGTCCGGAATCATCTGTCATATCTGTCGAGGATGCCTACAGACTGTCACTGGAAGCCGGTTTCTGGCTCAATACGGGAAACTGCACTGCAAGGGAGCAGATTGTATCGCTGCATCCTCTCTTCTCAAGATTCGGACCTCTCGGCAGACCGCATTCGGTTTTCAACAATGTCGCGAGGGTAAACGCGGCAGGAGGGAACGATTTCTGGGAAAGCGGTGCTGTGCACCCGGATCTGATTCTTTCTGACCTTGCGGCCATATTCAGCGGGGAGGCAGGAGATGGCCGTGCTCTACATTATTATATTGAAGTCGAATAGAGCATTTTCGCAGAATGTCCCTGACACGCGTCTGTGAAGGCAGTCCCCTCTGGATATCAGAGGCGATGCCTGAGCGAGTTCCACTGCCGCGATGTCCCCGATTCTCAATGATACCAGTCCGGACATTTCTTCTATCGCAGACTCTATCATCTGGCAGGAACCGCAGTCCGTGGCGTATATTTCACGGATGCCTTCTGTCTCTGTCCCGCACATAAGCCTGAATATGTTTTCCCCGCTTTCGAGGGTAGCCCTGTCGTACATCGGAGATGGCAGCACCGAGGTGCGGTCCATGATATGGCAGATGTCATCTGCCCTGGCCGACGGCAAATCAGACATCTCTCTTCCATCATTCCTGCTGTGGAGGACAGCATAGAGAAGGATGCCATAGTTGATGGCATCATAGTAGCGTCCTGCGAATTTCCTCCCGATACATTTGCCTGCCTTGCAGATGCGTGCAAAGAGAACCGGGGAGAAAAGATATCCGTCCACGAAGTCAGGGGCATAGAGATCCTTGTCCTCTCGCTCCCAGCTGGTGTCGGGACGGCATTGTATGCATCCGCTGTATGTCTGTACCGCGATGTTCATATCTTGTTTTTCTGGGCAGGATTGTCCTGCCGGCGACTTCAGAACAGGCTGCCCTGTTTCTCCGGAGACCCGAATTTGCTGGTAAGCCTGTTGACCGCTCCCTTGAGCTGGGCCGCATTTAGCGGCTCATCCGATTCTGCCGCCGCCTTGCGTTTCTCCCTGTCGAACTGCTGCTTGAGCAGGGCAAACTGCCTCTTGGTGTCGAGGGTGAACTCACCGTTCTCTATCCAGGCGAAGTATGACGGCTCTGTCATATAGACTTCGCGTGCGGTCTTTCCCCTGTGCTTGCCGAAAGTGATGATGACCTCTTTCTTGTCATTGAGAGCCAGCCTTCCTGCATAGTCCACGCTCTTCTGTCTCTCAGAGAAGTTGGCCAGAAACTCCACATCGTTTTTCAGGGTCTCGGGATATCTGTCCAGCTGCGCCTTCAGAACTTCGTATGTGGCGAGGGTGTCCGCCTCTGCGGCATGTGCGTTCTCCAGCTCAGCTCCGCAATAGAACCGGTATGCTGCCTTGAGGTTGCGCGGCTCCATGACATGGTAGATGTTCTGCACATCCACCATCCTTTTTTCATGCAGATTGATTGCCGGTTTCTTGTCTGTGTACTTCCTGACCCTCTCTATCTCTTCTGCCAGCATAGGCAGGTCAAACTTCGTGGAGTTGAACCCTGACAGGTCACTGTCATCCAGCCATCTGACGACATCGTCTATTATGTCGCAGAATCTCTGGCAGCCGGCAAGGTCTTCATCTTTGATGCCGTGCACGGCCATTGCGCTCGGGTTTATCGGCTTCTGGCATCCGGCGGCATAGTCCCACGGCCGCACCCGCCATGTCTTCACCCTTTCCTCTCCGTCAGTCATTATCTTGACGAAACTGAGCTCGATGATGCAGTCGGAGGCAATATTAAGCCCCGTACTCTCTATATCGAAGAAGAGCAGGGGCCTCTGTAGATTGAGGTTCATGGTCTATGCAATCATTATAGGCATTAGGATGCCGCATATCTTCTCGCTGTCCGGTTCATCTTCGGCAGGGACTATAAGTGCGGCGTGCTTGCTGTCGGAGAACTTCATCACAAGGTCTCCGCATCCGAGGTTGCCGAGTATTTCGATTATGAACGATGACTTGAATCCTATGCTCAGCTCGTCACCGTCATACTGGCAGCCTATCTTCTCGTATGCCGCTATCGAAAATCCGAGGTCCTGTGCCGAAATCTCGAGAGAGCCGGGCCTGAGGTCGAACTTGATATGGTTCGATGCCTTGTTGGCGCAGACTGACACGCGCCGTACCGTGTTGAGCAACAGAAGCCTGTCTATCTTGAGCACATTGGAGTTGTTCTGCGGTATCACTGTCTTGTAGTTCGGATACCGTCCAACGACGAGCAGGCATATCATTGTTATCGAGTCGAACTTGAACACCACCGTCTTCGAGTCGAACGACACCTGCACAGTCTCCGTGTTCTTGCCTATCAGCGAACGGAGCGCACCGGCCGGCCTCTTGTGCAGTATGAAGGATGCCTTTTCCGGAGTACGGACATCTTTTGTCGTATAGCATATCAGCTTGTGCGAATCGGATGCCACAAGTGTCGTGTATTCCGGATCGATGTCGAAGAGTATGCCGTTCATCATCGGCCGGATCTCATCATCCGCCGTAGCGTATATCGTGCTTGAAATGCCTTCCAGCAGGCTTTGTGCAGGGAAGTCCAGCGATACGGCCGAGCTGCTGTCCACCATTGTGATTTCCGGGTAGTCTACTGCCGGGAAATATGGCAGTGTGGATGTGCCTGTGGTCCAGCTGCATTCGAACGAAGTGTCGTTCAGCGTCTTGATTGTAAGCGGCTGGTCGGGCAGCTCTTTCAGCAGATTTGTCAGGTGGTTTGCGGGAACTGCGATCTGCCCCTCCTCTGCGGTGCTTTCCACTTCCACTTCTGTCTTCAGGGTGAGTTCCGTGTCGGATGCCGTGATTTCGAGGACATTCCCTTTCAGCACGAAAAGGAAATTCTCCAGAATCGGCAGCGGAGACTTGGCGGGGATCGCCTTGGAGACGGCGAGAATCCCGCGCAGCAGTTCAGAGCTTGATATTACGAATTTCATATATTGTAATGTTTTATGTCCATAAATCCGGCCTGTCCATAGCAGGCTTCAGCCAACAAATATAGGAATTATTTGCAGACTTTCTGGCATATAATTTGATTTTTCGCCACCGGCCCGGGTTATGGCGATGGCAGCCACGGACATGCGGGCAGATGGAATGTAAAAGGTTTAAATGTCTTATATTATGAAAAAAGGTATTCTTATCGCTGTCATAGCAGCCGTGGCAGGCGGTCTGTCTGCATGGATCGTGACGAAGGCGGCAGGGTCTGACCAGACGGCCCGTGAGGTTGTGGTTTCATCTGACGGCGGACAGTACAGGACTGTCAATCTGTCACTTGATGATTATCCTGATTTCACATACGCGGCGGAGTCTGCGGTGGATGCAGTCGTATATGTGAAAGTGGTTTCACGCGAGACCACAAGGAATCCGCAGAGCATATTCGATTTCTTCTTCGGCTATGGCGGGACTCCTCAGGAGAGAGAGAGGGTAGGAAGCGGTTCCGGCGTAATCATAAGGGAGGACGGCTATATAGTGACGAACAACCATGTGATAGAAGGGGCTACCGAGATAGAGGTGACACTCACCAACAACAAGACTTTCAAGGCAGAACTGATAGGTTCGGATCCGGCGACGGACGTGGCTCTGATAAAAGTAGATGCCCAGGGACTTCCGACAATACCGTTCGGGGATTCGGACAATCTTCGTCTCGGCGAGTGGGTGCTGGCAATAGGCAGCCCGTACAATCTCCGTTCTACCGTGACGGCAGGAATTGTCAGTGCCAAGGGCAGGTCGATACCTGACAACAGCAGGGAATTCAAGATAGAGTCATTCATTCAGACAGATGCTGCGGTCAATCCGGGCAACAGCGGCGGAGCACTTGTCGACAAGGCCGGCAATCTTGTGGGAATCAATACTGCAATTGTTTCCCAGACAGGAGCATACGCCGGATATTCTTTCGCCGTGCCGGTCAATATCGTCAAGAAGATAGTATCGGATCTCATTGATTTCGGGTCTGTCAGAAGGGCTGTCCTCGGGGTAACCATGAGTCCAGTCACACAAGAAATGGCAGACGAGTTGAAACTTTCTTCACTTAACGGCGTATATATTGTTGAGGTTTTGCCGGGAAGCGCTGCAGAGAAAGCAGGGGTCAAGGAAAAGGATGTCCTCATCAGGATTGATTCCGTGCTGGTCAGGAACGCTTCTTCCGTGCAGGAGATGGTCAACGGTTTCTATCCTGGAGACAAGGCTGTCCTCACTGTGATAAGGGGCGGCAAGGAGAAGGAACTCGAAGTGACATTCAAGGGTACGGCCGAAGAGAACGGGACTGTGACCGAAGACGGTTCTGTGGCATTCTACGGGTCCACTATCCGGGAGGCATCAAAAGAGACGAAAGAAAGGCTGGGCATCAAGTCCGGTGTGGAGATCGTCTCCGTAGGTCCGGGCAAGATAATGGATGCGGGTGTGACCGAAGGGTTCGTGATACTGTATGTGAATGACGAGCCTGTCAGCAAGCCTCAAGACGTAATCAACATAATCAAGAAGTCGAAGAGGGCTGTATTCATTGAAGGTCTCACTTCATACGGTAAGGTCTCCTATTTCGGCTTCGGAATATAAAGGGAGATATTAGAGTAATGAGACAGCTGAAGATCACCAAATCGATCACTAACCGTGAAAGTGCATCCCTGGACAAGTACCTGCAGGAGATAGGTCGCGAGGAGCTGATCACTGTGGAGGAAGAAGTGGAACTTGCCCAGAGGATCCGCAAAGGGGACCAGGCAGCATTGGAAAAACTGACGAGGGCTAACCTGAGGTTCGTGGTGTCTGTAGCCAAGCAGTACCAGAACCAGGGGCTCAGCCTGCCGGATCTGATAAATGAGGGTAACCTCGGACTTATCAAGGCGGCGGAGAAGTTCGATGAGACAAGAGGGTTCAAGTTCATATCTTATGCGGTATGGTGGATCCGCCAGTCCATTCTCCAGGCTCTTGCCGAGCAGTCGAGGATAGTCAGGCTCCCTCTAAACCAGGTCGGATCCCTCAACAAGATAAACAAGGCTCTCCAGAAGTTCGAGCAGGAGCACGAGAGGATGCCTTCATCCGAGGAACTCTCCGAGATGATAGATGTCCCGAAAGACAAGATTGCAGATACCCTGAGGGTGTCGGGCCGTCATGTGAGTGTGGATGCCCCTTTTGTGGAGGGTGAGGACAACAGCCTGCTGGATGTGCTTGTGAACAATGATTCTCCGAGCGCGGACAGGGGACTGGTCAACGAATCTCTCAACAAGGAGATAGAGAGGGCGCTTTCCACCCTGGCTCCACGCGAGAGGGAGATTATCAAGTCGTTCTTCGGCATCGGCTGTCAGGAGATGACCCTGGAGGAGATAGGAGAGAGGTTCGGACTCACCAGGGAGAGGGTGCGCCAGATCAAGGAGAAGGCGATACGCAAACTCAAGAACAATTCCAGGAGCAGGCTTCTCAAGAGCTATCTCGGGTAGATGGATATCACAGTCCTTCCCGTATCGGATTACGGGGAGGACTGTCTTTATATGAACCGATGGCTGGTCTCCAGCCTGACCATTAGAAAAACAGATGACACCGGAACAGTTTATATCGGCAAAGGCCGCGGAGGCCGTCAGAAGCATATACGGGGCAGACATAGAACCGTCAACGCTTCAGGTACAGGTCACAAGAAAAGAATTCGAAGGGGACTACACTCTTGTGGTGTTCCCTCTCCTGAAGATATCGAAAAAGAACCCGGAGGCGACAGGCGGCGAGATAGGGGAATGGCTTCAGTCCAATGTAAATGAAATCTCCTCCTGCAACACTGTCAAGGGATTTCTGAACATATCGTTCTCGGCCGCATATTGGAACGGCCTTTTTGCAGAAATGGCGGCGGACGGTGACTATGGACAGCTTCCTCCTACAGGCAAGACCATAATGGTGGAGTTCTCGTCCCCCAACACCAACAAGCCTCTCCATCTGGGGCATATCAGAAACATACTTCTTGGCTGGTCGGTGTCTAGGCTTCTCGAGGCCAACGGCCACAGGGTGATGAAGGTGAACCTGGTCAATGACAGGGGTATCCATATATGCAAGTCTATGCTCGCATGGCTGAAGCTGTGGGGCGGCAGGACACCGGAGTCCTCCGGACAGAAAGGCGATCATCTCGTCGGTGACTGTTATGTGGCTTTCAATGACCTGTACAAGAAGGAGGTCGAGGAGCTCGTGGCCGGAGGCATGTCCGAGGAGGAGGCGAAGAAGAACGCCCCGAGCCTGAAGGAGGCGCAGGATATGCTCCTGAAATGGGAGCAGGGAGACAAGGAGGTCAGGGAGCTGTGGGCCAAGATGAACGGCTGGGTCTATGCTGGGTTTGACAAGACATACGCGGATCTCGGAATCACCTTTGACCGGACATATTATGAGTCGCAGACCTATCTGCTCGGCAAGGCGCTTGTGCAGAAAGGTCTTGACATGGGCGTTTTCGAGAAGGAGGCTGACGGTTCGGTATGGTGTGACCTGACTGCGGACGGGCTTGACCGCAAGCTTCTGCTGCGTGGTGACGGCACTTCCGTCTACATCACCCAGGATCTCGGGACTGCCGAGCAGAGGTTCGAGGAATACAGCCTGGATGAGATGATATATGTGGTCGGCAACGAGCAGAACTACCATTTCCAGGTGCTCAAGCTCATTCTCGGCAAGCTCGGGTTCAAATGGGCGGATGACATATATCACCTCTCATACGGCATGGTGGAGCTTCCGGAGGGCAAGATGAAATCCCGTGAAGGCACTGTGGTCGATGCGGATGACCTTATCGCGAAGATGTATAATACAGCCAGGGAGACTTCTCTGGAACTCGGCAAGATAGGCGACATGACGGAAGAGGAGCAGGACAGCCTGTTCAGGATGATAAGCATGGGCGCATTGAAATATTTCATCATCAAGGTCGACCCGAAGAAGACCATGCTGTTCGACCCCAAGGAATCCATCGATTTCAACGGCAACACAGGTCCTTTCATCCAGTATACCCATGCGCGTATCAAGTCCATCCTGCGCAAGGCCGGGGAGAAAGGGATTTCATACGGGACAGGCGACATCCTGCCTGATACGGACCTGTCCGCCAAGGAGGTCCGCATCATCAAGCTCCTGGACCTTTTCCCGGTGAAGATAGCTGAGGCGGGGGATGCCCATTCACCTGCTGTAATCGCCAACTATGCGTACGAGCTGGCAAAGGAATTCAACCAGTACTATCACGACACCCCTGTGCTCAAGGAGGAGAACACAGCCATGCTGAAATACCGGCTTGTCCTCATAGACACTATAGCCAGGGTCCTGCGCAAGGCCATGGACATACTCGGGATCACTCTTCCTGAGAGAATGTAGGAATGGCGGCTGAGATGATACCGACTTCCCGCAAGGAAGTTGAAGCCCTGGGATGGGACAGCATAGACATCATCATTTTCAGCGGAGATGCCTTTGTGGACCATCCTTCTTTCGGTACGGCAGTGATTGCCCGATGGCTTCAGAAGCATGGCTACAGGGTGGCGGTGGTGCCGCAGCCGAACTGGAGGGATGACCTCAGGGATTTCCGCAAGCTCGGCAGACCACGGCTTTATTTCGGTGTCAATGCAGGGGCGATGGACTCGATGGTCAACCACTACACGGCTTCGAAGCGTCTGCGCAGCGATGATGCCTACACACCTGACGGCAGGGCCGGACAGCGTCCGGACTATGCGGTCACCGTATATACCAGGATACTGAAGGATCTGTATCCGGATGTGCCTGTAGTGATAGGCGGGATAGAGGCATCTCTCCGCCGTCTCACCCATTACGATTACTGGAAAGACGACCTGATGCCATCGGTGCTGGTCTCCAGCGGGGCTGACTGGCTATGCTACGGTATGGGGGAGCGTCCAATGCTCGAACTCACAAAAGCCATAGAGTCCGGCCGCAATCTCTCCGCCATCCGCAGAATACCGCAGATTGCCTTCCGCATGACAGGTAAATGCAAGGTCAGGGATGCTGTCATCCTCCATCCATACGAGGAATGCAGGGACAGCAAGGTCTCTTTTGCGGAGAATTTCCATCTCATAGAGACTTGCGCCAACATGCTCCACTCTCCGGTCATAGCAGAGCCGGTAGGGGATGGCTATGTGCAGGTCAATCCTCCATATCCTCCGGCCACGCAGCAGGAGATGGACTCTTTCTGGGACCTGCCTTTCACGAAACTGCCTCATCCTCGTTACAGGGGAAAGAGGATTCCGGCGTACGACATGATAAAATTCTCCATAAACACCCACAGGGGCTGTTTCGGGGGATGCAATTTCTGCACTATAGCGGCGCACCAGGGCAAGTTCATCCAGTCCAGGTCAGAGAAATCCATTGTCTCTGAAGCTGAAAGTCTCAGGAATCTGCCCGGGTTTGCAGGGAATATCTCGGATCTCGGAGCACCGACGGCGAACATGTACGGGATGGCGGGGAAAAATCAGGACCTGTGCGCGAAATGCAGGCGCAAGTCATGTCTCTTCCCTTCTCCTTGCCGTAATCTCGACCGCTCGCACCGGCGACTGCTCGACCTCTACCACAGGATTGCCGCAATAAAAGGCATCAGACATGCCTATATTGGCAGCGGGATAAGGTATGACCTTTTTCTCGATGGCAAGGGCTATGTGGATGACACATCCTATCCATATCTCAGGGAACTCATTCTCGAGCATACTTCAGGCAGGCTGAAAGTGGCTCCGGAGCATACAGAGGACAATGTCCTGGAACTGATGGCGAAGCCTTCATTCAGACTGTTCGGACAGCTCAGGCGCGAGTTCGACAGGATTGTCTCTGCAAGCGGACGGCATTGTGAGCTTGTGCCGTATTTCATATCCGGACATCCTGGCTGCGGCATGAGGGAAATGGAGAGGCTTTCAAAGAACCCGGTCCTCAAAGGTCTCTATATGGACCAGGTGCAGGATTTCACCCCTACCCCCATGACTACATCCTCAGTCATGTTCTATACCGGTCTCGATCCTAAGACCCTTAAGAAAGTCTTTGTAGAGCGCGACATCGAACGCAAACGCCTCCAGAAATCCTTCTTCTTCAAATGATTTCCCGAAAAGACTCTCTGCAATTTTCATATATGGGATTGCGGATAATCATAAAAATAGTATTTTTACGGCCCTAATTCAGAGCATACACCGGAGTGGAGAGGGAATTCGACGATTTAGTGGCAAGGATAAGCCGTTCGGACAGGGCGGCTTTCGGACAGCTGTACCGCATGTTCTATCCTCTGCTTGTCAATTATGCGACTCTGATGGTGAGCCGGGAGGTGGCGAAAGACATAGTACAGGATGTCTTCTTCAAGCTCTGGCAGGGACGCAAGGGACTTCTTCCGGAGTCTTCAGAGGGGGGCAGCATACGCAGTTTCCTGCTCAGGAGCACTTACAATGCGGCAATCAGTGTCATAAGACACAACCTTTCCTCCCTCAATCACCGTGACAGTGTTGCCAGGGAAATCGAGGAATACTATTCCGGTTATGATGTGGACCGCAGCGAAATACTCCGGACCCTGTATAGCCGTGATATCCGCTCTGTTCTTGATACTGCCATATCCGGATTGCCTCCGAGGTGCCGGGAGGTTTTTCTCCTCAGCTATGTGGAGAACCTGTCCAACAGGGAGATAAGCGAACGGCTCGGTCTCAGCCTTTCAACGGTCGAGAACCATATACACAACGCCCTTGTCCGTCTCCGTGCGGCCCTCTCGGCAGCCCGGGATTGACCCCGTAATTGTATGGACGGGGGCTGCCACCTGAATCCGGAAACATTTTTTTAACGAAAATCAGGATTTCTCTTAGGTGTTTTTTCTGGAGGTTGCGTATATAGTCTGTAACGCGACCGGAACATGAAGAACACTGTACACAGATTCAGCGACAAGGAAGAACTCGATGCACTTGACCATGCCCTGCGGTTCGTGCTGTCGGGAAGTCACGATGATGATACTGAACCATCCCTCCGGCTTCTGGATGCAAGGATAGATGCCGCGCAGTCACGGGCCCGCAGGTCAAGGCTTCGCAGGTGGCTGTATCCGGCTGCCGCTGCGGTAATCGCGATAGTCTCCACTGTCGGCCTGACCATGTTCTTCACACACGGCAGCAGTGTCCAGCGTTATGCCAACAGCGGGGAGTCGGCCATTATGGTCGGTCTTCCGGACGGCACACAGGCATGGCTCAACCCGGGGACAGAACTGGTGTTTGACAGCTCTTTCAATACGGATGAGAGAAACGTGTCCCTGTCGGGAGAGGCCTATTTCGATGTGGCCCATAATCCGGAATGCCCGTTCATAGTGACTACGGAGAGTTTCAGGATAAAGGTTCTCGGGACAGTGTTCAATGTCCGGAATTTTCCCGGGGATACCAGTCCCGAGGTCTCGCTCGCCCAGGGTTCCGTGGCCATGCAGAATCTGGACGGGATCAATCTGGTCCGTCTGCGTCCCGGGCAGCAGGCTGTCTTTGATGTCGATGACTGCGCGCTGGAAATAAATGACATATATGTGGGAGACATGCTGATGAGGCATTACGGGGCAGTTTCCCTGAAAGGCGCGACAATCAAGGAGATAGTGGCCGAGATATCGGAAATGTACGGGGTCGGGATATCCATTGGAGGAGAAGACGACGGAACCACATACAATTTCAGCTTCCAGAAAGACAGCAATGTAGGGGATATCCTCGACATGCTCGAGTTCGTCTGTGAAGGCGTGGAATTCAGCATAGAATAATCCTGTGGGGCTGCAGAACCGCAGAATTGGATAGATAACACTAATTATTGAACTGTTAACCGATATGAAGACAGATAATCTATTTCTTCTGAAAGCAGTATTCCTGTCCCTTGCCGTATTGTCGGCATACCTGTCGTCTGCATCCGCAGCGCCGATAGCACAGCAGGAGTACAGCTTGAACATGTCTTTCACGGATGCACCTCTCGGTCAGGTGCTTGATGAATTCACCAGCCAGACGGGAGTCTCGTTCTCATACGAGACATCGATGGAGGATATCAGGCTGGCATCAGTGAATGTGAATGCCACTGATGTGTCATTGGAATATCTTCTGGAGCAGGTACTTGAAGGTACGGGCATCACATGGAAGATTCTCGACCGTGTGGTCGCGCTGTCTGCCCCGGCAGAACAGCCCCGGCAGGAACAGGGAAATCCGCAGGACCGCGATCCTGCCGGGCTGTCCGGCCATGTGACAGATGTGTCCGGAGATCCTCTAATAGGAGTCACAGTCATGGTGGAGGGCACGCTGGAGGGCACGCAGACGGACCTGGATGGCAACTGGCATCTGGAAGTCAGGGATGTGGAGAATGCGACCCTTGTATTCTCCTGCCTCGGCTATCGGACCGTGACGATGCCGGTGGGCACAGGTGATGTCATCAATGTCACTATGCGCGAGGATGCCGAACTGCTGGAGGAGGTCGTGGTGGTCGGCTACGGCACACAGCGCAAGGCGAACATCACCGGCTCCGTGACATCGATTGATTTCAGCGAACTGGCGGAGGGCCGTCCGATAGTGAACACTTCCGCCGCCCTTGCCGGAATGGCTCCGGGAATGTCTGTCATGCAGACTTCCGGCCAGCCCGGTTCGGAGAAGACCAGTATCCGTATCCGTGGTGTAGGTTCTTTCACTGTCAACGACAATACGGATGCAAGCGCGCCTCTGGTCCTTGTGGATGGTATCGAATGGGACATGGACAATGTGAACCCTAACGATATCGAATCCATATCTGTCCTGAAAGATGCCGCATCCACCGCAATCTACGGAACGAGGGCGGCCAACGGTGTCATTCTGATCACTACCAAGACAGGCTCGGAACTGAAACCGAGGGTGAGCTATTCCTATAAGGGCATTTTCCAGATGCCATACAACAACATAGCCCTCGTCTCTGATTATGCCAGATATATGGAGCTTTATAACGAAGCCTGTGACAATGTGGGGACTTCGCATCAGTTTTCAGAAGCGACTATAGCCGCATGGAAGGCTGCTGCAGCGGATCCGTACGGACTGAATGAATACGGTGTCCCTAACTATGTGGCTTATCCGAATACAGACTGGTTCGATGAGATTTTTCAGGACGGATATTCACAGGAACACAACCTGAGCATTTCCGGAGGAAGCAAGTCTGTCCGATATCTCATATCAGCAGGATATCTTGACAATAAAGGAGTGATGAACCGCTTCAACATAGACTCATCATCGAAAAAAGCCAATTTCAGGGCAAACCTTGAGGCCGATGTCCTCAAATGGTTCACGATAGGCACCAAGATCTACGGTCAGTTCCAGTCGGATGGGACCGCCAATATCAAAAATGCCTTCAATTATCTGTATCAGACGACACCCGGCATCTATCCGGGAAGCGAGAACGCATGGGGCCGTCCGGCAAGCAATGAGGAAAGTCCGACAGCCAACAATATATTCGGGCAGATGGTCGGGAGTGCAGGGACAAAGCACACATGGAGAGTCAACGGTACACTCTATGCCAAGGTGCGTCCATATAAGGGCGTGAGTATAGAGGCTACATTCAACTATGCCCCTACTTTCAGGCTCAACCATACATACAGCAGGGAGAACGGCTACTGGGACTATGTCACCGATACCCGTTATTCCACTTCTGATCTCACCAGGGCTGTCGTGGCCGACTATACCTACAGGGACTACAGGATGTCGACAGAACTGCTCGCCCGTTATGATGAGACTTTCGGAGACCATACTGTAGGGGCAATCATCGGCTATTCTGCAATACAATATGCCACATGGGCATATCAGGTGCGCCGACAGGGAGCGACAGCGTGGGAACTCAACGAAGGCAGCACATATTCGGATCTCCTCGACACATCATATACGACCAGGACCGGTTGGGGGCTGCGCTCATATTTCGGGAGGGTCAACTATGCCTACAAGGACCGCTATCTGTTCGAGGCCAACCTCAGGGTCGATGGTTCATCCCGCTTCGGGACGAATACCAGATACGGTATATTCCCGTCATTCTCAGCCGGCTGGAAGATACACGAAGAACCGTTCATGGCAGACACCAGGACATGGCTCTCCCACCTGAAGCTCAGGGCATCATGGGGACAGACCGGAAACAACCTCGGCATCGGCAATTTTGCATGGCAGGCAACTTACAGCACTGGGAATGTGGTTGTTGACGGCTCCAATGCAACGGCTCTGTACATCAAGTCCATGAGCAACATAAACCTCAAATGGGAGACCACTTCGACTACCGACATAGGTGTCGATGCAGGATTCTTCAACGACCGCCTCACTGCCGAAATAGACTATTACCACAAGAACACTACAGATATCCTCTTCACTCCTAGCACATACCTCACAATGGGCAACTTCACCCAGGTGCCATCCAACCTCGGAAGCATGTGGAACCAGGGTATAGAGATAGCCCTCAACTGGAAAGACACAATCGGAGATGATTTCTATTATTATGCCGGGGTGAATTTCTCGTATAACAGGAACAAGGTGACCTCGTTCAAGGGCCAGCTTTCACGCGGCTATGATGAGGACGGCAACTATTACACCAACCTCTCCGATGTCTCCGAAAACTGGTCATCCCCTGGAAAACTGATAGAGGGGCACAAGATAGGCGAGCACTATATCTATCAGAGATACAGAGGTACAGGTGCAGGGTATACGGGAGGACAGGTGGATGTCAATGCCGGTCCTGTGGATGGCATTATCCGTACAGAGACCGATATGCAGTGGGTGCAGGCCATGATAGAGTCCGGCTATACGTTCAACGGGGTCAAGACTCTTGCTCCTGGCCAGCTGTGGTACGGAGACTTTATATATGCCGACACCAACGGTGACAGGAACTATGGCAACTCTTATGACATGGATTTCAACGGCAAGAGCTCCACTCCATCCTGCAATCTCGGAATCAGTCTGGGATTTTCCTGGAAAGGGATAGATTTCAGTATGCTGTGGACCGGTGCGTTCGACTATTACGTATTCTGGAATACAAGGTATTACAATGCCACCAATGTGGGCTGGGGATACGGTATCAGCCAAAGGGTAGGGGATGACCACTATTTCTATGACCCGGAGAATCCGGCCGATCCGAGGACGAACATCTGGGGGACATATCCCCGTCTGTATGTCAATGATGCGGACAAGAACAGGGAGGCCAGCGACTTCTATGAGTACAAGGCTGATTACATGAAACTCAAGAATGTCCAGATCGGATACACCCTTCCGGAGAGTATCACTAAAAAATTCTTTGTCAAGCAGCTCAGGTTCTATGTCTCAGGAGAGAACCTGCTTACCATCACTTCATTCCCGGGGATGGATCCGGAACTCGGGGGCACTATAGGCTATCCTCTGATGAGACAGGTATCAGTAGGGGCACAGGTGACATTTTAATTAAGGGAGACATTACGATGAAATATCATAGACTGACACTCGTTTTTGCGGCTCTGTCCCTTGTATCATGTGCTGACATGCTGGACATTTCTCCGGCAAACCAGTTCGCCAGCGCCAACATGTGGACATCTGAATCCCTTGCGGACAAGGGAATGGCCGGACTGTACAACAACTTCTACCGGGATGCATCCAAGATAGGCTATGTCCAGCTCCGTCACAATGACATGAGCGGAATCAACCGTCAAGGCTGGATGGGAATGGAATTCCAGACCGACTATGTGTCCACGGACTATCCTTTGAGAGCTTTGTCGGATGCTACGAAAGATGCCTCTGAATTTGTGGTCTGGTATGAATGGAAATGGGCATATACTTCGATACATCAGATAAATGATGCCCTTGCCAATCTTCACAAGGCAGGCCTCGGCAAGGAAAAATATGAGCGTTACATCTGCGAGGCCTATTTCCTGAGGGCATGGTTCTATTCCCGTCTGAACAAGATCTACGGAGGCGTACCTCTCTATCTTGAGGTGATATCGGAGGACCAGTGTACAAAGGGACAGTCCACGGCAGTCGAGGTATGGAACGCAGTCATAACCGATCTGACCTATTGTATCGACAGTCCGTATTGTCCTGACAATACCCTGACCGAGAACTATGGCCGTCCATCAAAAGGGGCAGCGTATTCTCTTCGCGGTATGGCCTATATGTGGATGGCATACGAGGCGGAGAAAGGCTCGCAGACAGAGCATGATGCAGCCTGGTATTACCAACAGGCGGCCAATGATTTCGAGAAGGTGGATGACTGCGGTTACGGGTTGTGGGCAGGGAAGTTCATCGATTTCTTCAACTACACCAACGAGAAGGACCATGAGATGATATTTCCGCTCCAGTTCAATTCCGAAGTCGGTTTCTGCGACAATCTTCAGCTGATTACCGGCGGACGCGATACGTGGAACGGATGGTCCTGTGCCCGTCCGTCTTCGGATTTTGTGGATTATTTCCAGAATGCCGATGGATCGGAATTCCATTGGGAGGATATCATTCCTGAATGGGATGATCAGGTATTTGCGGATAATCCGGCTGCGCGGGAGGTGTTCTTTTTCAGGAACGGGGTGCAGCTCGACGCGGATGGCAAGGCTGTGATTACCGCTGATTTCGACAAGGATGCAGTCGCTCTCATCAATGAAAGGATCGGCCGTATAGGCACGGATATATTCAGGCAGTATTACGATCCGGATGGTAACGAGGAGCGTGTACGCCAGGCATATGAAAACCGTGACCCACGGCTTAAAGACATTGTCCTCACGCCGTATGAGCCGTACGACACCTTCAAGTACGGTACAGACAATGACGGCAAGATACAGGTCGGCAAGGAATTGAGATGGCCTTTCCTTGAAGAGGGCGATGATTATGGTGATTATTATACAGGTAGCTTGCAGAACATGTATGTCTACAAGAAATATTCATATAATAAGCCGGAAGACCTGATCGACCGTCTGCGCTGTCCGACCGACTGGCCTCTTATCCGATATACGGATGTGGTTCTCCAGCTTGCCGAGGCATACGTCCATCTGGGGAAGGCGGGGGATGCAGTCTCCATAGTGAACCAGATACGCACCAGAGCCGGGATGCCGTCAATCGGTACAGGTTCCGATGAGGAGGTGATGGAGGCTATACGCTATGAGCGTCGGGTCGAACTGTGTCTCGAGGGTCATGACTATTTCGATGAATGGCGCTGGGGTACTTACAGGGAAATGAAGTTCCAGGGCAAGGATGTCTATGGCGGGCAGAACTGGTGGGGAGAATGGGAGGGTTACCATTATAACTGGTACTACACGGATGACATGTATCCTTGGGGAGCACCGGCAACGGAGGCCCAGCGTAACCCGGATATAGTGCAGAAACCAGGTTGGGCATACTGATGCCGCCATGAAACGGCATTGCCATTACGGGGTTGCCCTGCCATTCCGGACGGAAGCCAAGAATCTGAATCAGATACAATTGAACAATAATATACTGAACGATGAAGATAAAAATGCTAATATCATTTGTTGTCATGTCAGCCTTTCTCTTCGGAAGCTGCGCAGAAGAAGGCTATCCACTTTTCTATCCTGGAGACAGCGACAGGAACCAGACAGAAGACGGGGCAGGAGATGATACTCCGGAGCCTGACCCCGATCCTCCTTTTGTCCTTACAGAGCCGGACTATACCGCATTGACTGCCGACAACCATCCGAGAGTCATTTTCAGTGATGATGATTTCCTGCGATTGAAGGAAACGGTCGCAGCAGGAAGCAATAAGGCATTGTCATCAATCCATACCGGCATTGTCTCTCTTGCTTCATCATATCTCGATGATCCGGATCTCGAATATGATATCCCGGATGGCAAGAGGCTTCTTTCCGTAAGCCGTAACGCGCAGCAGAGAATCCTGTTTTGTGCGTATGCCTACAGGATGACTTCGGACAGACAATATCTGGAACAGGCAGAGCATGACATCACGACGGTCTGCAGTTTCAAGGACTGGAATGCGAGGAACCATTTTCTCGATGTGGGAGAGATGGCGGCGGGGGTCGCCCTCGGCTACGACTGGCTGTATGATGAACTTTCTGCTGAAACGAAGACGCTTGTCAGGAAGGCGTTGAATGATTATGCTTTCGTTCCTGCTGAGGAAGGGACATGGAATCTTGATTTCTACAAAGCGACCAACAACTGGAACCAGGTATGCAACGGAGGTCTTGTCTGCGCCGCGCTTGCAGTCTACGAAGACAATGAGGATGTCGCCAGATCCATAATAGAGAAGGCCATAGAGTCGAATCTTCCGGCAATGCAGGCGATGTATTCTCCCGATGGCAATTATCCGGAAGGCTATTCCTACTGGAATTACGGCACTTTGTACGAGGCGTTGATGCTTACTGCCCTTGAGACTGCAGCCGGTACTGACACGGGACTTTCCAATGTCCCGGGATTTGCCGATACAGGGAAATATATGGTGTTTATGGAGGGCCCTTCCGGCTCATGTTTCAATTATTCGGACTGTGCCCCCGGATCCCTTCCTTGCCTTGCCCAATGGTATTTTGCATGGAAGTTCAAGGATATGTCCGTGCTGTATCTTGAGCAGGACAGGGTGGACGGTTACAGGTCTGCATCGGAGGCCAGGCTGCTGCCGTTGATAGCATTCTATGCGGCAGATGTTGTCCCGGCCTCCATTTCCGCCCCGACAGAGCATATCTTCAGCGGGGCTGGAGTGACTCCGGTAGTCCTTGTCCATGATACATGGACCATGGGGACTGATGACAGGTTTCTCGGTATCAAGGCCGGACAGGGCAATACCAGCCATGCGCATCTGGATGCGGGAAGTTTTGTCTATGATGCCGATGGAGTGCGTTGGGCCGCTGACCTCGGCCTGCAGAGCTACGGTACCCTCGAGCCGTACATCAATCTCTGGAACATGAATGACAATTCCGAAAGATGGACTGCATTCAGATACAATAATCTGAACCACAACACCATTACAATCAACGGAGAATATCACAGGGTCGCCGGGGCAGGAACCGTCGAGAAAATCATCGATGAGGATGGCCGTCGTGGAGCTGTGGTGGATATCACTGCGCCTTTCGGTGGAGCTGTGGAATCAGCCGAAAGGACAATATACATTGAAGGGGACAATCTGGTGATAACAGATCATATAGTAGCGAATGCAGATGAGCCGGCTTCGGTAAGATGGACCATGGTGACACCGGCAGTACCTGCCATTGAGTACGGCTCGATCACTCTGTCTCAAGGAGGGAAATACATGTTCCTGACAAAGGAACCTTCGGCAGGCGGCCGCAATCCGTCATGGGAGATATGGAGTACCCGGAGTGACAACAGCTGGGATGCATCCAATGATGGTTATTATGAATGCGGCTACACTGTCACTCTGGAGGCTGGAGAGGAGGCGGAGATTACCGTCACGCTCACGCCGGAGGATCCTCTCGGATAAAAGACACATATATCAACACTTAAGTATAACCAAAATTTCAAGAAATGAAACGAATCCTATTATTGACCGCTGTTGCGCTGGCGGCATTCCTGACCGGCTGCAACAAGCCTGACAATCAGCAGCAGGGTCAGCAGGAGACTGTAGAGGTTTCCCTTGAAGTGACTGACATTGCAGACAACTGCGCTACAATCAAGGCTTCCCTGACTTCAGGCTCTTTTCACGGAGCAAGGATCATAGAGATGCTTCCTGTGGGAGATGTGCCTGCGGAAGTCCTTGAAAGCGAAATCCGGCTTACCGATTATGTAATTGAGAACGGTATGGATATAGATGCCATGCCATACGAGAAGACACTGACAGATGTCCGTATAGGAGCAGACATGTTCACTGCTGTCATCGTATATGATGCTTCCGGGCGTGCAGCCGATGCCGTGTGCGTGCAGTGGACTCCGGCCGGACTTCCTGATGGGTGGAGTACTGACAACAATCCTGGAGAACTCGGGGAGATAGAGTGGTAACATTTAAAACCGAAAGATCATGAAGCGATATATTTTTGCGGCAGGGGCAGCTGTACTGGCTGTGGCATCCTGCTCTATAGATGAGAACAAGCTGGAGCAGCCGAATGGAGGAGGAACCAGAATCACGTTGTCGGGGCAGACTTCCCTTGACACGAAAGTGTCGATAGGGGAGAAGGATGGAGAGACATATCCTCTGCTGTGGGCGACAGGAGATGTCATCAGGATTTCCACAAAAGGGGCGGCTGCGGCTACCGATGAGAATCCCGCTCCGGCAGGCACATTCTCCAATGAGGCTGCCGAACTGTTCGGCGAGTCTGCAGGCAGCACTTCGGGAGTGTTCCAGACTACAAATGCGTTGAATACGGATGAAGCCATGGATCTTGTCATAACCTATCCGGGTACGGCCGTGTATTCGGAAGGTAAGCTGACTTCCTCCATCCCTGTTTTCCAGACCCAGAGAAGCGCAAACTCAAGCATTCATGTCGGCAACTATGCCCTTGCCTACGACAATGATGTGAAACTTGAGGCAGGACAGACAGAAGGAGTCACATTCAGTCTTGAACAGAAGACAGCCTTTGTCAAAGTAATAGTATCCACATCCGAATACAGCGCTTACAATCTTTCTGAAGTGACGATGTATTCCGAGGGTGCCGAGCTTGCAGGAGACGTGTCTGTAGATACCGGAACCGGGGAGATGACCGTAACTGATCCGTCAGACAAGGTGGGGGCAAAGATTTCCCGTCCATCGCTTTTCTCTGATACTCAGGAAGTATATTTCACCGCCATTCCGTGCGACCTTACCGGAAAAGAAGTCTATATCACAGTCAAGATGCAGAATCCGAACGGTCCGGAGACGGTCACCGTTCCGGTCAAGGTGGATGGCAACAGGCTCGAAGCCAGCAAGCTGTCTGTCATAGAGCTGACTGGTATCAGTTCCTCATCCGTGGAATGGAAATGGTACGATCCTGTCGAGACACGTGACCTCGTGGACAAGTGGGCGTATGGCAGGCAGAATACATTCTTCATAGAAGTGAAGCCTTCCGGAAAGGGCTCGGATCATCTTACGATAGATGTGAAGGCGCGAGGCGATATCTCCATGGTGAAAGAACCGAAATATTATGGACTGCTTTCACCATCGGATTATAACGGGCGGCAGGTGATCTATCTTCCGAATAATGTCACAGGCTATGAGAGCAAACCTACCAATACGGTGAATGCGGATTATACCATTGATGTCTACAGCAATGACCAGAGCAAGAATGTAAGCTCCTGGGGAGTTGTCGCAATATATGATGAGGATTACAATATTCTGTGGTCTTTCATGATCTGGAAATATCTCACAGGAGACGAGCCGCAGGATGTCACATATCCTGTTGGCGATATCGTCCTCATGGACAGGATTCTTGGTGCAAAATGGAGTTACAGGTATGCAATAGAGGAGAAAGACGGAGAACTCGATCCGACATACGCATATTTCCAGTGGGGGCGCAAGGATCCTTTCATGTGGTCCAATTCAGGGCAGGAACATTTCAACAAGCAGCTGACTCCTGCAGGGACCACTCTGTCGGATGTCATTGCAAATCCATATATGTTCAATGCGTATGTGAATGCAGGAGGCGTCAATTCTCTTGGAGACTGGCAGACGGAAGAACATCCGACAGATCTGTGGGGCGGTTCCGTGGTTTCCGCTGAAGGAGGGTATGATGAATCCGTGACCGGGCATAAGACAGTGTTCGACCCATGTCCGGCAGGCTATCGCGTCCCGGATCCGAAAGTGTTCGCTGAAGTCAGGAGAGCAGGCATCCGCTGGGAATATGACAACGGATCATCAGCCCAGGATACCCAGCTTCAGGAGAATCCTGATCTTTTCAATGAGGACAGTCCGTTCTATTCCAAGTCACAGGCCGTGATTGCCTATCCTCTCGGAAATGGAGAGTATGACTATTGGCCGTATGCAGGTGTACACTATGGGGACCAGGCCAACTGGGGCAACAGGACACCGAGCAACGAGAACTATGGTGCCGTGTACTGGTCCAACTGTTTGTCTACCAATACAAATAGTGCAGTCTCTCTGGAGTATTGCTATTCATCATCGACATATAATGCAAGGTATGCCGGCGTCAGGGCTCAGGGATTCACCGTCCGTTGCCAGAAAGACACCGAGAACAGATAGTACTTTACCTTATCCTGTAATTGTCCCGGGCCGGGGATTCCCGCCCGGGCTTTTTATTCCTTTTGATGTTCATGAAAAATTTGTTGTCAGTGTTTTGCGCGGTTGCAGCCGCGATGATGGTGCTGGCTCCGGCAGTGCGGGCGGCAGGGGGGTCAGCATCCCTTGACAAGGTGAGGAATGCCTTTGTGGAGGCGGCGACGGCATCTTACGCCCCAGATGAGGAGGTGACATGGAAATTCATAGAATATTCCGACTACGGCAGGGCCAACGATGTGCTCCTGCTCCAGCTGTACATGTCGGTCCATCTTCCGGATGCCGAGGTCGGAAGGCTGCTCGGTGCGTTCGACTGGGAGCAGGGCTGCTGGACAGATATAGACTATGCGGCCCAGGACAGGGGAAGATGGCCTGCCACCCTCCATGTCACGAGGATGTATGCCCTTGCGAAACTGTACAGATATCAGGGACAGAAGTGGGAAAGGTCGGATGAGATAGGCCCATTGCTCCATGCGGCCATGCGCTGGTGGTTCGACAACATGCCTGTGTGTCCCAACTGGTGGCACAATGATATCGGAGTGCCGAAGAAAATGACTTCGGTGCTGCTGATGCTCAGGGATGAACTTTCGCAGCAGGAGATTGCCGGAGGCTTGAAGGTGCTGGAGCGGTCGAAGTTCGGGATGACCGGACAGAACAAGGTGTGGCTTGCCGGGAACAACCTGATGAAAGGGCTTCTTGTCGACGATGCGGCCCTTGTCAGGGAGGCGCAGAGACAGATGGCCGAGGAGATATATGTCACGGATGAGGAGGGGATACAGGAGGACTGGTCTTTCCATCAGCACGGGCCGCAGATACAGTTCGGCAATTACGGTCTTGCGTACATCGATGGCATTTCGTTCTGGCTGAGGGTTCTGAAAGGGACGGAGTATGCATTCTCCGAGGAACAGGAGGATATCGTATCCAACCTTATGAAAGAGGGCATCTGCTGGAGCGTGTACAAAGGGGTGATGGACCCGAGCTTCTGCGGACGGCAGAATTTCATTGACGGAGGCACTGGAAAGGCGTTCGCTCTGGCTGTAGCCGCCCAGAACATGGCGGCCGCCACATCGGGGGAGGAATCCCGTCTCTATGCCGGAATCTCTCTCGAGAACCTGCGTCCGGACCTGTATCCCAACACATTGACCGGATCGAGATACTATTGGAGGTCGGATTGCGGCATATACCGCCGTCCTGACTGGTATGCCTCCATCAGAATGCATTCGGAGAGGACTGTCGGATTTGAATTCACTAACAGGGAGAATACCCTCGCCAACTTCTCGGCGGATGGCGCCCTTGTCCTGATGCAGGATGGCAAGGAGTTCGAGAACATATTCGCCTGCTGGGACTGGAGGAAGGTCCCCGGGGTGACTGCGTATGATGATGGCAGACCCATAAAATGCGATGATTCCGTAGAGGGCAAGCGCAACCGGTCTTCACATGTGGGCGGAGTCGCGGATGGGGATGTGATGGCGGCCACGATGGAGCTTGACCGCGATGGACTCCATGCCCTGAAGAGCGTGTTTTTCTTCAATGACTGTGTGGTTAACCTCGGGACTGATATCAGGGTCTCCCGGGATGATATTCTCAGTGTCACGACAGCCCTGGACCAGACGCATCTGTCGGGTCCGGTCTCTGCGGGGAATGGCTGGATCTGTCACAACGGCAGGGGATATGTCAGCCTTGATGGGGCACGGATCCGTATGAGCGACAGCCTGCAGAGGGGTGACTGGGGGGCTATCGACCCTGCGCTCAAAGGGGTTGAGGACTCGTGCCGTGTATTCAAATGCTGGTTCGATCATCCTGTATCCGGGCTCAGGGACGGACGCCGTGGTTCGTACGGCTATGCCATAGTTCCGTGTTCGTCGGCGGAGGAAACTGCAGCCTTTGCAGGAAAGGTGCTGCGGGGAGATTCTGACGCTGCTGTGGCCGTCCTCAGGAATGATGCAGCCTGTCAGGCTGTCCGCAAAGGGAATGTCGTATGTGCAATACTGCACAGGGCAGGGCACTACAGCTTCGGAGACCTGTCGTTCGATGCTGCCGCTCCGGCAGTCGTCATCCTCTCTGAAGACAGTGCGCCTGTGGTGTCGGAGCTCCAGGAGATATCGGGACGGGAAAAATGCCTGTCCGCATTGTTCCCCTGAAAGATGACAGACGATCTTTTATGCTCTACTCATATTAAGGTGAAATTCTTGCGGATAATATAGGCACGGCTTGTCACGGATGTGCAGAAAAAATTGACAAAAAAGTGGATATATCTTATCGCCATTCAGAAAAATATCCCTATAATTGCACCCGAAAATCACAACAATACAGAGCTAGTAGTAAAAAGTGTTCTATATGGATAGCAAGCAGAAGAAAAGAGCAGTGGTCAGCTATGAGAATATGTCCAGTGAACTGGCAGCTGCATTCGCGGAGAAGTATCCGAAAGGGTTCAATGACTATTTTCCTGATCTTGTCAAGTATGACAAGCCGGATGGGACAAGTTTCTATGCTGTCACGCTGGAGATTCCCGATGCGATATATCTTGTGAAGATCAAGGTGCAGACAGATGATGCGGAGGATATCGAAAGGTGGCTTGACGGGGATGATGACGAGGATGATGCAGCGGCTGTAGGCGGAGCTGGAGACAGGGATGACCTGCCGGACAACGACATCTCTCAGTATTCCACCGGAGATGATGATGCCTCCGACAGCGAATGACCGATGACCGCTGTTGACTGTGTCCCCGGACACGATGAATAATGGAGATAAATAACGACAGAGGGGTCTGACCGGAAAGCCAGACCCCTCGTCTTTGTTTTTATGTAATGCGGATAATCATTTTATAAGCTGCAGGGAGATCCGGCTGCGGTCGTGGTCCACATTGAGGACACGCACATTGACATGCTGGTGCAGTTTCAGCACCTTCGATGGATCCGTCAGCCCTCTGATTCCCATTTTCGAGATGTGTATAAGCCCGTTCTGCTTGATGCCGATGTCCACGAACGCCCCGAATGCAGTGATATTCGTCACAATGCCCGGCAGTTCCATTCCGGCCGCAAGGTCTTCAATCGTATGTATGTCATCCGCAAAGGCGAATTCCTTTGCGCTTTCACGCGGATCGCGTCCCGGTTTCTTCAGTTCGGTGATGATGTCGTTGATGGTAGGCAGCCCGAAATCTCCCTCTATATAGTCGGCTGCCACGATTTTCGAGCACAGGGCTTCGTTGCCAACAAGCTCGCTGGTGCTCACGTTGAGGTCGCGGGCCATCTTCTCCACGATATGGTAGCATTCCGGATGGACAGCCGAATTGTCGAGAGGGTTCTCCGCATCCGGAATCCTGAGGAAGCCGGCGCACTGCTCGAATGCCTTCTCTCCGAGCCTCTTGACTTTGAGCAGTTCCCCCCGGGACCTGTATGCGCCATGAGATGTCCTGTATTCCACGATACTGCCGGCGAGAGACGGTCCGATGCCGGAGACATAGCTCAGGAGATACGGGCTGGCGGTGTTGAGGTTCACCCCTACGCTGTTGACGCAGCTTTCCACAGTGTTGTCCAGCTTCTCCTTCAGCAGGGTCTGGTCCACATCGTGCTGGTACTGTCCCACCCCGAGGGATTTCGGGTCTATCTTCACGAGCTCTGCAAGCGGATCCATCAGCCGCCGTCCTATGGACACTGCACCCCTGACAGTCACATCGCAGTCCGGAAACTCCTCGCGTCCGATTTCGGATGCCGAATATATCGATGCCCCGTCCTCGCTGACCATATAGACCTTTGTCCCCTCCGGCAGAGGCACCCTTTTGATGAATTCCTCTGTCTCCCTGCCTGCCGTCCCGCTGCCGATGGCGATGACCTGTATCCCGTATTTCACGACCATGGAGGAGACCGCCTTTATCGACTGTATCTTCTCGTTTGCAGGCGGATGCGGGAAGATGGCCTCGTGGTGCAGCAGGTTCCCCTGTTCATCCAGACACACCACCTTGCAGCCGGTCCTGAATCCCGGGTCTATGGCCAGTATCCTCTTCTGGCCTACGGGAGGGGCGAGCAGGAGCTGCCTGAGGTTCTCCCCGAACACCCTGATTGACTCGATGTCCGCCTTCTCCTTTGCTTCACGCAATACCTCGTTTGATATGGATGGCTCCAGAAGTCTCCTGTAGGCATCATCGACGGCCTCCCTGATCTGTTCGGCAAGAGGTCCTGCAGGATATCTCCTCTCCTGGCAGAAGTCATAGTACATCTTGTTGCCGCATTTCTCCGGGTCTGCATCTATCTTCAGCGTGATATAGCCTTCATTCTCCGCCCGGAGCATGGCCAGGAGCCTGTGCGGGGCTATCCTTGACAGCGGCTCGGAACATTCGAAATACCCTTTGTATTTCTGGGCTTCGGCAGAGGCGGCTTTCTTCGTCGCTCTAGAGGTTATCCTCCTTGTCTTGAAGATTCCCCTCAATGTCTCCCTGACGGAGGCTGTCTCGCTGAGCCTTTCTGCTATGATGTCCCTTGCTCCGGAAAGTGCGTCATCCACAGTCGCCACCTTCTCCCCGACATACCTGGCCGCCTCCTTCGCCGGGTCGGATACCGAGACTGAATACATCAGGTCTGCAAGAGGTTCCAGACCAGCTTCTTTCGCGGCGGTCGCCCTTGTCCTGCGTTTCGGCCTGAACGGGAGGTAAAGGTCTTCGATTTCGCGTGCATCCACACTGGATTCTATCTGTGAGCGCAGCTCTTCCGTGAGCGCGCCTGCCTGCCCGATGGTGTCGAGGATGGTCTCTTTTCTTTTCTCCATCTCGTTGAACACATCCACCCAGTGCCTTATCTCCGCGACTGCCACATCATCAAGCCCTCCTGTCCTCTCTTTCCTGTACCTGCTGATGAACGGGATGGTCGCCCCTTCCGCAAAGAGCCGTTCGCAGTTCTCCACCTGCCATGGCTTCACTTCCAGCCTGGCGGCTATGGCGTTTATGTAGATTTCTTTCATGTCCGGTATATTTTAATCGTGTGACACCTGTTTAAGCTGGTCCCTGTATGCGGAGAATATCTTCGACTTGGACACGAAGCCGAGATATGTCCTGTCCTTGTCCACGACCGGAAGGTTCCATGCCCCGGTCTTCTCGAATTTTGCCATCACCGTGTCCATCTTCTCGTCTATATAGACATATTCCGGTGTGGACCTCATGAAATTGTAGACATGCAGCCTGTCATACAGGTCTTTCTTGAACATGTCCTTCCTGATGTCCTCCAGGCTCACATACCCCTGGAAATGCTTTTTCGAGTCTATCACCGGGAATATGTTCCTTGAGGATTTCGACACTGCCTCCACCAGCGCCCCGAGGGTGTCATCTATCCGGACAGTGGTGAAGTCCGATTCTATAAGGTCCCCTGTCTTCAGAAGTGTGAGCACCGCCTGGTCGCTGTCGTGGGTGAGAAGTTCGCCCCGGTTGGCTATACGCTTAGTGTAGATAGAGTACTGTTCCACCATCCGTGTCGCCCCGAATGATATCGTGGCGGTAAGTATCAGCGGTATCAGCAGCTCATAGCCTCCGGAAATCTCCGCTATGAGGAAGATTGCGGTCATCGGAGCCTGCATCACCCCGGCCATAAGGCCTGCCATGCCCACGAGCACGAAATTCTGTTCCGGAACGGATATCCCCGTGCCGGTGAATATCAGGTTTATCACCCTTGCAGTGACGAATCCGGCCATCGCCCCCACAAAGAGGGTAGGGCCGAATGTCCCTCCGACTCCTCCTCCTGCGTTGGTGAAAGACATGGAGAACACTTTCAGTATGAGTATCAGCAGGAAGAACAGCGGTATAGTCCAGCTGCTGTCCATGAAGAACGAGAGCAGTGTCCTGCCTTCCAGATCTATCTGCCCTCCGTTCAAGAGGACGCTCACATATTCATATCCTTCTCCGTAAAGCGGAGGGAACAGGAATATGAGCAGGCCGAGACATCCCGCTGACATCGCCCACCTCCCGTATGGGTTCCGTACACTTTTGATCCTGTCCTCCAGCCAGAGGGTGGTCCGGGTGAAATATACGGAAAAGGCTGCACAGAACAGCCCGAGCAGGACATAGAACGGTATGTTGTGCATGTCGAACGGGGCGAGCGTACATTCGAACGGCAGGGAATCCCCGAGAAAAAGGTATGAAACGACGGTGGCGGATACCGTGGACAGGAGCAGAGGCAGGATAGATGACATGGAGATGTTGAAAAGCAGTATCTCCAGAGTGAAAAGGACCCCGGCAAGCGGAGCCTTGAATATTCCTGCGACGGCTCCTGCCGCCCCGCATCCGAGGAGGATTGTCATGTTCTTGTATGACATGCCCATGTATCTGGCCATGTTGGAGCCGATTGCGGCTCCTGTATATACGATCGGGGCTTCCGCTCCTACAGACCCTCCGAACCCGATGGTCACAGAACTTGCCACCAGGGATGACCACATGTTGTGCGGGCGTATCTTCGACTCGTTCTTGGACACTGCCAGCAGCACCTTCGTCACCCCGTGCCCGATGTTGTCTTTGACCACATACCGCACGAACAGCATGGCAATCAGCATTCCTATGCCTGGATATACGAGGTACAGGTAGTTGAATGTCACCTCAGGGCCGAACCAGGATGTCAGGCTGTGGTGTATCAATTCAATGGCTTCTTTCAGCAGAACGGATGCAAGTCCGCACGCAATTCCGACAAACAGGGAAAGGACAAGCAGCATGTTCCTTTCCGGCAGTCTTTGCAGAACCCTCCGCAAGGGTCCGAGCAGGTATTTTACGGCTGGGTACTTCATTTCTGATGTTTCATGCAGTATTGTGACATGATTACGCCTATCGCCGATATGAGGACACCTCCCCACTGCCTCATTGTCAGGAACTCATATCCGAGAGCCCAGGATGACAGGGCGGATGCCACCGGTATCAGGGCGGCGAATATGCTTGACCTTGCTACGCCCAGATGTTTTATAGTATTGACCCACAAGGAGAAAGCAAGACTGGAGCACAGTATGGCAAGGCATATTATGGGAGTCCAGACTTCAAAGCTGAGATATCGCGGCTCGAAACTTTCAAGCCCTTTGGTCAGGAACAGCGGCAGCAGATACACGGAACCGATGAGGAACTGGTACATCACTATCACCTGGCTGGAATAGTCTCCGGACAGGCTCTTTGTCACGGAGGCATGTCCGACCTCGCTTATCACCGCAATCAGCAGGAGTATTATCCCCCAGATGAAATCCGGTCCCACCTGTCCGCGGCTCATGACCACAAGGCATATTCCTCCGATAGCCAGGAGTATACCGACCATATTGACCCAGTTGATGCGTTCCCTGAAGAACAGGAAACCGGCAGCGACGGAGAAGATGGGTATAGTCGCAATGACCATGGAACTGAGGGTCGGTGAACCCGTAAGCTTGATCCCGTATGATTCCGCAAGGAAATATATGAACGGCTCGAAGAGTGCGAGAAGCAGGAATTTCGGAAGGTCTTTCCTGTGGATGCGCAGCTTCTGCCTGGTGGCGATGTTCAGCAGGAGCAGGCATAGACCGGCCAGAAAGATCCGGACGAACACGAAATAGAACACGGGGATGCCAAGGTGTATCAGCCTGTCTGTCCATATATATGATATGCCCCACAGCGTGATGGCCAGTATCGATACCAGATATAGATATGCCTTGAACTTGTACCCGTGTTTCTTCATATATCGTCTCCTGTTTCCCGGAACCGGCTGTTCCTCCTATCCGAATATCAGCCGTCTTCCGTATGGCTTTCTTGTCACCATCCCGTCCTGGACGGCTTTCTCTCCATTGACGAACACCGTCTCCACCTTCCCTTTCAGCCTGCATCCCTCGTACGGGGACCAGCCGCATTTATAGAGAAGCTCTTCCTTTGTGACTTCCGTCTCTTTGGCCGGGTCGATGACCGCTATGTCTGCGAAGCATCCGGGCTGCAGCCTGCCGCGCTCCTGTATGTGGCATATCTCCGCCGCTTTTTCCGAAAAGGCTTCCGCTATCCTTGTCAGAGGGATGTCCTCCTCTGCCGCCACAGTGAGGAGGACCGGGAGCGTATGCTGGATGGATGGCATTCCGGATGGAGCTTCCCTGTATCCTCCGTCTTTTTCCTCCGGAAGATGGGGCGCATGGTCAGAGCCGATGGTGTCCACGGCTCCTGACTTCAGTCCATCCCTGAGGGCCTGCCTGTCCCGGGCGGACTTGATGGCCGGATTGCATTTCAGCCTGCTTCCGAGCCTGTCGTAATCCTTGTCGCAGAACCACAGATAGTTGGCAGAAGTCTCCACAGTTATCTGCGGGTTGTGCGATTTTGCCGCTGCCGCCATCTTCAGCTCCTCCTCTGTCGACACATGCAGCAGATGGAGAGCCGTCCCCTTTTCCATCGCCAGCTCCAGGGCCTTGACAGATGACAGGATGCAGGCTTTCCTGCTCCTTATTTCCGGATGTGCCCTGAACGGTATGTCATCTCCGTATCGTTCTCCGGCCTTTGCCAGGTTCTCCCGGATGGTCTGTTCGTCTTCGCAGTGTACAAGGACTGGTTTTCCTTTGATGGAGAATATGCCTTCGAGTGTTTTCCCGGAGTCCACAAGCATGTTCCCTGTGGATGAACCCATGAATACCTTGATTCCGCCGAATTTTTCCCTCTGTGATGCTGCCGCCTGCTCCAGTTCCTTGAGGTTGTCGTTTGTCGCCCCGAGGTGGAAGCCGTAGTTGGCGTGCGAGCGGCCCTCTGCCATCGCCGCTTTCTCCTCCAGCAGTTCCAGACTTACGGTGGCGGGCCTGGTGTTTGGCATGTCAATGAACGATGTCACCCCTCCGAGCAGAGCCGCCCTTGATTCGCTTTCAATGTCGGCCTTGTGGCCCATTCCCGGCTCCCGGAAATGCACGTGGGTATCAATCCCTCCGGCCATGACAATTTTCCCCGTCACATCGATGGCTTCGTCCGCAGACTCTTTCCATTTGCAGGTCTCTGCACTGTCTTCCCCTTTGCCGTCATCCTCGAAATATACGCCTGCAATCCTGTCCCCTGCGATAAGGACAGCTCCAGGACCGCATTTCTTCCCTGTGACTACAGTCCCTCCATATAATAAGGTATGCTTCATATTGCCTTTTCCTGTCGATTCCCGCTATCGTATCCTTTCTCTGCCCCTTCCCTGGGCCGTATTTTCCTGAACCGCATTCCGATGACCCCCCAGAACGCCTCTCCGAATATGCCGCTGCTCATTTTCGATGTCCCCTCTTTCCTGTCCACAAATATGATGGGTACTTCCTTCAGCCTGAACCCGAGCCGGAAAGCCGTGTACTTCATCTCTATCTGGAAGCCGTAGCCTTTCAGCCTGATCCTGTCCAGGTCTATGGTGTCGAGGACCTTCCTCCTGTAGCACTTGAAACCTGCCGTGGTGTCATAGACTTTCATTCCCAGCACCTTGCGCACATAGACAGAAGCGAAATACGACATGACGACCCTCCCTATCGGCCAGTTGATAACGCTCACTCCATCGCAGTACCTTGAGCCTATAGCCAGATCCGCCCCCTCTTCGCTGCAAGTCCTGTACAGTCTCGGAAGATCCTCCGGGTTATGGGAGAAATCCGCATCCATTTCGAATATATAGTCGTAGCCATGCTCCAGAGCCCATCTGAACCCGGTGATATATGCCGTGCCCAGCCCGAGTTTCCCCTGTCTCTCTATTAGAAACAGCCTTTCAGGAAACTCTTTCTGCAGATGTTTCACGATATCTGCCGTGCCATCGGGTGAGCCATCGTCTATTACTATTATATGATAGTCCCCCTCAAGGCCGAACACAGCCCTTGCTATATTCTCGATATTCTCCTTTTCATTATATGTAGGTATAATGACTGCTTTCCTGTCCATAAATGACAATTCCTTTGCGTTTGAATAACCGGACAACAAAGATAACAAATAACCTTGTAAAAAGAATAGACCGTGAAAAAATGCCACACCGTGAAAAATTTGCGGATAAGTAAATTTCCCGAAAAAATTTTTTCAGGTGGATGTCGGTCCCTTCCTTCCGTGCAACTTTCGCACTGCCAGCGAGTTGTGGGCCTGCCGGTGTCCGCAGGCGAGGGATGCGGATAAAAAAAGTGAGAAAAAAGTCCCGAAAAAATTTGGAGGTAAATAAAAAGTGCGTATCTTTGCAGTCCCTTTCGGAAACGGGGGAGCGGATGAGGGATGAGAGAGCGAGAGAAGGGGCATTTGAAAGATCATTGACAAGGCTGACAGAAACAAGAACAAGGAAAGTACAACAAAGTACCGAGAACGATTAACGAGAGCGTTAATTCCAAGCAGGAATGAACAGCAGTCCGGATCAGGCGAGACATATAGAGATATACAATGAAGAGTTTGATCCTGGCTCAGGATGAACGCTAGCGGCAGGCTTAACACATGCAAGTCGAGGGGCAGC
>CALVAC010000022.1 GCA_944325435.1 uncultured Bacteroidales bacterium
ACCTTCTCGTGATATATCTCTATTCATAAATAGCTTTATAATATTTTTCCATTTGTATAACAAGAACAATCAATACTGCTGCTGGCGAAAAGAGAAAAGGAAATACCCTATTCACCAATATTAGTCATTATGAAGCTGAACGAAATTTGGTTTAGAACCTTTTTAAATATACAAGACACCAAACTAAACCTTAAAATTCTTGTCTCAGATAAAGTAGATACCGTACTATTATACTTGACCTCAAAATTGAGTACTACATCTAAATATTAATTTATCAAGACTAGAGGACATAGAAAAATTGCTTCTTTTTCTTTTGGACAGCAAACTATCTGACTACCACTGGATCAAGTCTGAATCTTATTTTCTTTTGTTAGTGTTATTGCCCCAAAAAGCCCATCCTGCGGAATACCCATAACAGTCTGTTTCAGGCAAATGTAGCTTCCGGCATACCGTAATCAATTATTCGTAACTGTCCGCACCGGGACTGGCAGCGGCCAGAGTCTGGGTAGGGACCTTCTTTCCATCCTTACGGTCAAACCGTTTTGTCATGAATGATTGTTTCCGTCTACCTGATAGAGTCTTGAAGGCATCATATTGATTCCTGCCATTGTGGCAAGTTCATAATATCATTATAATGATAATTACATCTATAATCAAGCGTTATCATTCAATATTATGATTTTTATAGATGCAAAACTACGAAACTCCTTCGAATAAAAAAACTTTTATCATCAAATGAAATAACTGATTATAGTCTTATATTTTCTACCATTATTAGTCATTTTCTTTTTATATTGACGTTTTGCCCGCAAAAAGACAGAATGGCACAGGCACAAAAATATTTACATAATTATTTATCAAAGAGTTTGCGTCCTCTCCTACTTCCCAAATAACCACTCGTACCCATCAAATCAGAAAATACCGGATAGTGAATATATTGCATCGGCAGGATACATAATGAATGGCATCGCGACTTTTGATATATCAAATGGCCGGCTAAAAGAAAAAGGTATAACATTGCGTGTGCAAGTGCTATTCATTCTACTATACCTCCAAAAGAAAAACAGTTATCCTTTCTTTTGGCCAATAAAAGAGGTTTGGTTTAGAACTTGAGGAAATATACAAAAATCAGACTAAACTTTTAATCGCTTTGTATTACATCAAAATCTAAAGCATGAATATTCTGACTAAAAATTTTTAAGTTCATAATAAAAAGGTTGTGAGGGACAAAAGCAGATGTAGAGAGACAAATTAAGGAACAGCCAGCAATAGCAAGGGACAAATAATAGGGAAAAAGGAATCAAGAGGGACAAATGATAAGCAAAAGAAGGACAGATATGAAATAGATTAATGGTTAAGGTAAACATGAACAAGGAACAACCGAGAATCAAATAGCGTTAAAAAAACTTTCATATTTGTTCTTTTTTTCTTTTGGTTAGCAAATTTTTGTCCCCAGTTTGTCCCTCGAAAGAAACTTTCAAAATACAAATTACTATATATCAATAATTTACGAAACACAAAAGCACAAATTACACTTTTTGCATCGGAAAGCACAAAACTGCTTGAATAAGATTAACATTAAAGATAGTAATACTTTTCTCTTTTGACAGCAAAACTTATAAACTTACCCTGGTTAAAGTCGGACCAAATATCAATCTGACCTTGCGGATAACTGTTATCTAAAATTCATCTATATTTGCATTCTGCAAAGACAGAGATTCCGGCACATACGGAAGAGAATATTAAAAACATTCAGCCATGATAAGGATATATGGAATGGAGACCTGCCCGGACTGCGCATATATTGATGAACAGGTCCAGGGAAAAGATGGTTACGAAATCATAGACATCGGCAGACATGTCAAAGCACTCAAGGATTTTCTGAAATTGAGAGACAGCAGTCCTGCGTTTGACGATGCAAGGAAAAACGGGTATATAGGAATCCCGTGCTTCGTGCTTGAAGATGGTACGGTCACACTCGATCCGGAGATGGCAGGGCTGCATCCACGGGAATCCGAAGAGAAAATATCGTGCAGCATAGACGGACGAGGATGCTGATATGGAAATGCTTGCATATACATACATAGAGAAAAGGCGCTTCGGGCTCATCAAAAAAACTGTGCCTGTGCTTCTCGACCCCAGGGACGCAATCGTGAAAGTGACACTCGGGAGTATATGCACAAGCGACCTGCACATCAGACACGGCAGTGTGCCGCGTGCAGTGCCCGGCATAACCGTAGGTCACGAAATGGTCGGGATTGTGGAACGGACAGGAAGCTCGGTGAGCAAAGTCAGGCCAGGAGACAGGGTAGCAGTAAATGTAGAGACCTTCTGCGGAGAATGCTTCTTCTGCAGACACGGATATGTGAACAACTGTACCGATCCAGACGGCGGCTGGGCACTTGGCTGCAGGATAGATGGAGGACAGGCGGAATACGTCAGAGTACCGCATGCAGACCAGGGACTGAGCCTCATATCGGAAGGGATAAGCGATGAACAGGCACTTTTCGTTGGAGACATTCTCTCCACAGGATACTGGGCCGCAAAAATTTCGGAAATCGGGAAAGAGGACACCGTCCTTATCATCGGTGCAGGCCCTACCGGAATATGTTCACTGCTGTGCACAATGCTGAAGAAGCCGGAGAGGATAATAGTATGCGAGAAAGATCCGGTGCGTGCAGACTTTGTCAAGAAACACTATCCATCCGTCCTTGTGACCGGACCGGAGGATTGCAAGGAATTTACACTTGCCAACAGCGCGCACGGAGGGGCGGATGTCGTAATGGAGGTAGCAGGAAGCGATGGATCTTTCCGCCTGGCTTGGGAATGCGCAAGACCGAACGCCACGGTCACCATAGTAGCCTTGTATGACAGGCCACAGATACTTCCCCTGCCTGAAATGTACGGCAAGAACCTCGTTTTCAAGACCGGAGGCGTGGACGGCTGTGACTGTGATGAGATCTTGCGTCTGATTTCGGAAGGAAAAATCGACACCACGCCTCTCATCACGCACAGAATTCCTCTGAGTCACATAGAAGAGGGCTACCGCATATTCGAGAACAGGGAGGATGGTGTGATAAAAGTCGCTGTCACCGTATGAAATTAGTCTTTATCCCCTGTTCTTTTTCCGGCAGGGGGTGACCTCCATCCTTAAGGTTTGCAAGCACCCAGGCCATATTGTTGCCGAGGGTACGCATTGTCTGGAGGCCTTCTGCATCCTGCGCAGCCTCTCCCTTAAGCTGTCCGTGCACACTGTTCCAATACTGAGAACCTACAACAACCATATTGGTAATGGTGAAATACTTGTTGAGGCGTTCGAATGTCGCGCTCGCCCCTCCCCTGCGGCAGACAGCAACGGCAGCGGCCGGCTTGTACTGAAGTAAAGTGGCAGCCGAATAGAAAAGCCTGTCCAGAAGGGCGCAGAGCGAACCGTTAGGTCCTGCGAAATAGACAGGAGACCCTACCACAATCCCATCCGCAGTATTCAGTTTTCCGTACACGGAATTGTACAGGTCATCATTGAAGACGCACCTGCCCTTCTCCACACATTGTCTGCATGCAATGCAGCCTTGTACAGCCCTGGTGCCGACAGACACTATCTCCGTCTCTATACCGTTGGACTCAAGTGTTTCAGCGACTTCAGAAAGGGCTATGGACGTATTCCCATTGCTTCGCGGACTTCCATTGATAAGCAGAACTTTCATTTTTCCTCCATTTTGTTAAACCATAGCAAATTCAGACAAATTCCTGCAGCAATACAGCCTGCGAAACGGCAGCGATAAACTCTTCGCATTCTTCCATACCGCAGCCGGCACCAGTGACGAAAACCGCCACACAAAAATGTCTTCCATCAGGAAGCACCACCACTCCCATATCATTGACCGCCATTATCCTGCCTGAGGCATCCCTGTCTCCTGTCCCAGTCTTGCGGGCAATCCGGGAAACCTGGCCGGATATATACCCCGGTATTCTTCCGGTGCCGGTACTGCACCCTGACATCGTCTGCCAGATGAAGCGGGTATAATCATCCGAATCACGGATGGCGTAGAATGTTTCAAGCAGCCTTGCTGCAGATCTGGGAGTAGACCAGTTTGCATAGCAGGCGGACAGGTCATCATGCATAGTCTTCTCGTCACATACAACTGCAAAATCATCTACCCCGAGCGAACGGATATATTCTTCCGTTCCGGCAGGGCTGCATATAGTCCTGAAGAGGAAGTCGCACACATTGTTGTCGCTCTGCTGCAAGGTGCGGACAAGCAGGTCTGAATAGGAAAAAATCCCTCCATCAGGATATTCATCCCTCAGCGGGCTCCATGTATTCTCCGGCAGGTCATCTCCGGTCAACAGCACCTTGCCGGACAGAGGTATTCCTGCCCTGCGCAGAGAGTCGCATACAGCCAGAGACTGATGGAACTTGAAAACGCTAAGCATAGGGAAGCGCACATCCCCGTTATACGACAGAGTGTCTCCATTGTCGAATATGACCGCCACTCCGGCAATCGCATCCAGAGAATCTGCAAGGGCGGCTACCTTCACCCTCAACTGTCCGTAAGGATCATCATCCCGCAGACAGTCTTCCTGTCCGGATTTGAGATACATTCCGATAATGACCCCGAGGATAGCCGCAAGCACTACATTGGCCGTTATGAGCAATATGATTTTCCTGTCCATAATGATCCGCACCAGTCCCGGCAAATATATTGAAGAAGATGCATTCCTGCAACAGAAAAGAGGACATGTTGCTGATTTTTCACTATATTCGCAGACCTTTCGTACAGAAACAAAACTTACACGCGATGAAACATATCACCATATACATCCTGCTTGCATTCGCTGTCGCCGGGTGCAGTGCGGAAAACGGGAACAAACCGTTCATGGCAGCCGCTCCGGACTACACTGATACACGGATGTGGTATATTGCAGAGACCGGAGCCGGAGCGGATGTATTCTATATCCTCCCCACTTGCGTATGGGACTGGACTGACACCGAAGGACAGACATGCCATTACGCAGACGTGTACAATCCAGACCACATAGCCGCCATGCTGCCATCCAACGAGCTGGCAGCCGGGATTTTCGGAGCATATGCAAATTTCATATCCCCCTACTACAGGCAGATCACACTGGATTCGTGGACTGATGAAAAGACTGTAAGCGAAAGGTTCCCGTATGCAATGGAGGATGTGTACAGGGCATTTGACCTCTATATGGAAAAAATGAATGACGGAAAGCCGTTCTTCATAGCCGGGTTCAGCCAGGGGGCGAAATGTGTTGTGGAACTGGTCAAATCCCTTGACAGCGATGAACTGCAGCGGCTTGTCGCGGCGTTTGTGATTGGCTATAAAGTGGCTCCTGAAGATATGGAGAACGGGAACATCAGACCTGCACAGGGCAGCAGCGACACAGGGGTCACTATATGCTACAATTCTGTGGAATCACCCGAATGCGCCAATCCTGGCCTGTCCCAGTCCGAACTGTGTATAAATCCCATCAACTGGCGATGCGACTCCGAGCCGGCAACAGTCAGTGATACAGTGACAGTATCGGCGGATCCGGAACACAGACTGCTTATCGTCAAAGGTCTCGACAGTGACAGGTACTATAATCCATCTCTGGGCGACCTCTTTGTAAAAGGCAATTACCACCTTCTCGAACTTGAGCTTTACAAAGATGCACTCCGCGAAAACGTAAGGCAGAGGCTGGAATCCTTCTGCGCTGAAGAAGGTCCAGACCGGTCCGGGCCGGTTTCATAGTTCAAATGTCTCCCCGTTCCTGGAAATTGACCAGAAAGGGATTGAAAGGGCATCAGCGAACTCTTTCATTCGCCAGGCCGAGGCAAAGCCTCCGGCGGAGAAATGCATTGGAATGAAGAGTCCTGTCCTGAAACGGTCTATGAACTGCCGTGCGCCCTTCGTATATCCGTTCCCCGTCCTGCTGTCCACCGGAAACATCACTATGTCAAAGCTGTCCGTGATTTTCAGGATATCCTTCAGCTCCCCGAGGTAAAATTTCTCTTCCCGCAAAGGGTCGACGAGGTCTCCGGTTTCCGTGCTGCGGACAAGACCGCCCCGGAAATCATCCGTCAGGAAACGGGAATACCAGTTGTTCAGGTCTCCCGCATGGAAAATCCTCCTGCCCCCGGTCTCCACAATCCAGGATACACCGCTGTCGTTGCTTCCGGAAGCCGTCACACATACATTCCCATCCTCCCATCTGCCGCCCTTGGCAAGCCAGATGTCCGCATTTCCTTTCTCCGCACGCCTGTGCCTGAGGATGTCCTTGGACAGTATATAGATGACTTCCGGCCTGCTTCCATCCGGACTGACCGGCCGTCTCTCACGCCAGCGGAAAATCTCACTGTTGAAATGATCCTCATGGAAATGGCTGGAAAAGACATACACCGGCTTGGGAGATGACAGCACGGAGGGAATGACTCCGGCCGGATCCTTCCAGTAGTCGAAGACAAGGATACAGCTGCCGGTCTCCACTGCAAAACAGCTGTGATATACGAATGTTATCTTCATACGGGAAGACTATACAAAAAGGATGACAGCGAAGGACAGCAGCATGAATGCCTGGAAACAGAGATGCCCCGCCGTGCTCGTCTCCGCCACTGCCTCATCCTCATGGTCAGGAGCGATCCTCTCCAGGTCATCCCCTGATGGGAGACCGCGGAACGGCCATTTGCGGATCAGATAGCCATCGTGGAAATATGTCGCCCCGCCATTGGAGCGGTTCAGCGTCATTATTGTCTTGTAATCTGCATAGTAGGCAGACTGGACAATGATATCCGCGCAGTCAGCCGGAAGATTACCATTCACGGCTGCAGAGAGGCCATCCCGGTCTCCCGGCACAAGGATCAGAGGATAATACCCCGCATCAAAAGCCACAGGTATCAGACCGGCTATCTTCTGCCACCTCTCCGCAGGAATCCTCTCCACATCATATACGGAAAAGACGATGACCTTTCCTGATGCGGCAAGATAATCCCTGTACTCTCCGCCGGCATCCGTGAACGCCAGTGACGGTGAGGACTCCTCCGAATCATCCGCCACCACAGTCTCGGTGCTGACAAAAGTCCACGTGCTGTCCGGGAGATTGTCTAATGTGAAACTTTTCCTCTGCCCATCCTTCTCGTATATGAAAGTCGCATCATAGACATCAGATGTCCCAGCAGCTGCAGCCTCAAGACGCGATGCAAGACTGAACTCCGTAAAATCCACGAGCGGTATATACAGCAGGGAAAACACTCCGAAAGCCACGGAGGCGGCAGCGACTATGCCGAACGACACATATTTCCTCTTCTTCGGTCTCCCCAGACGGCTTATCGGAGTAAAGGCAACCGCACCGAGTGCACAGAGCACTATGTTCTTGATGAAAGTCTGGGAATGCGTGAGATGTATCGCCTCCCCGAAGCACCCGCAGTCCATCTCCGGATTGAATATAAGCAGGATCAGGGTAAGCAGGGTGAAACCACACAGGAAGACAAGGGTGATAATGGCTATCACCCTCCGCCACAGACCTGTCATCAGGGCCGCACCGAGCAGGGTCTCCAGCATCGCGAGAGCAAATCCGGCCGGTTTGGATACCGGAAGCAGAAAGTCCGCCCCGAAAAACCTCATGTATTCACCGAGCACAAGTCCTGCACCGACCGGGTCGAGCAGCTTGAGAAGCCCTGACACAAAGAAAACCGCACCTATTATAAAAGCACACAGGCGGCGCAGCCTGTTATAGTTCCTGCCCATATTCCGTAAATAATATCCGTCAATAATACAGCGGCGCCAGATGCTCCAGAATCCTGGAGAAAATCTCATCCGGAGGCAGCATGGCACCATCCTCGGAAGAACAGTCTATCCTGACAAAACGGCTGTCAAGGCTGCACTGTTCCAGATACATTTCCCTAACCCGCCTCTGGAAAGACATGTCCTCCTCGTGGATGTCATGTCCACCTTCCAGATAACTTCTGTCGCCTCCGTTCCTGCTGCCGGAGAGTTTCTGCTCCACAAAACCGAGAGGAACATCCAGGAAGATGTTCAGGTCAGGCGACGGCAGGGCGAAAGAGCCGTACTCGGTATGCAATATCCATTCCTTGAGTTCTGCCCGCTGCACATCATCCCTGACCTTGGCACACTGGTATGCCACATTGGAATACACGTATCTGTCAAGCAGCACCGTACCTCCCCTTTCCAGGACAGCCTTCATCCGAGGAGCAGCACCGTGCCTGTCCTCCGCATAGAGCAGGGCCACCAGCTGGGGGTGGACGGAATCAATACTGCCGAAACCGCCCCTGAGGAACTTGCCGATAAGCTCCCCGTAGACTTCCGCATCATACCTCGGGAAGTGGATATACTCCAGCTCTTTGCTGACCTCCTCAAGATACTTTTTCAGTTTCCTGACCTGGGTGGACTTCCCCGACCCGTCAAGACCTTCTATCACTATAAGCATATATTTGTTTTCAGAAATGCAAAGATACGCAAATATTCATTATTTTTGGCGGCTGCAAAAGAACAAGGACACACAGATATGGAAAATTCGGGATACAGGAAGATAGACATTATGGGTATCATCAATGTCACAGACAATTCTTTCTTCGCCGGAAGCAGGCTCCTCGGAAAGGACGGGAATCCGGACATTGACACGATACTCGGCAAGATAGGACAAATGACCTCGGATGGAGCCACTATCATCGACATCGGGGCATGTTCGACACATCCAGGCGCAGAGATTCCGGATGAGAAGGAGGAATGGAGGAGACTGGGGCCTGTCCTTGAAGCCGTATCATCCGCATTTCCCGACACGGCCCTGTCCATCGACACATTCCGCTCGGGAATAATAAGGAAAGCCGCGGCAATCACAGGGACAGTCAGGCTGACCGTAAACGACATATCGGCGGGAGAAGAGGATCCCGTAATGCTGGACACTACAGCTGAACTTGGACTGGGATACATCGCCATGCACAAGCGAGGGACACCTGCGACCATGCAGGGATTGTGCGACTACGATGATGTCACGGAAGATGTGCTGGCATATTTCAAGGCATTTGCAACAAGGGCATCGAAGGCTGGGATAATGGACTGGATACTTGACCCCGGATTCGGCTTCGCCAAGACGACGGAGCAGAACTACACGCTGCTCCGGAGACTGGACAGGTTCTCGGATCCGGAACTGATGCGGCTCTGCGGAGGGAGACAGCCGCGGATACTGGTCGGAGTATCAAGAAAAAGCATGATATACAAGCCTCTCGGCATCACTCCGGAGGACTCCCTGACCCAGACCCTGGTGCTCCATCTTGCCGCTCTCGAAAGAGGGGCATCCATCCTGAGGGTACACGATGTCGCGGAGGCGGCACGGACAGTCAGCATATACAGGATGCTATATCGGGAGGAGAAGTGACGGCCTGGCGGATATTTTTCTCGGGCATTCCCGCCATTGACGGCAAATATTGTTATCTTTGCGTCGCAAAACAAAAACATCTCTTAAAATGGAACTCTCACCACTCACGGCCGTCTCCCCTATAGACGGGAGATACGCAGGCAAGACCGGAAGCCTCAGGGAATACTTCAGCGAATTCGCTCTCATACGATACAGGATAAGGGTAGAGATAGAATATTTCATAGCCCTATGCGAAATTCCTCTTCCGCAGCTTGCAGACTTCGACCATAGCCTCTTCGGCACACTGAGAGACATCTACAGGGGAATCACTCCGGAGGAAGCGATGAGGGTCAAAGAGATAGAGAAAGTGACCAACCACGATGTAAAGGCCATCGAATACTATATCAAGGAACATTTCAAGGCTCTCGGAATCGGCAGATGGGGAGAATTCGTGCATTTCGGGCTGACATCCCAGGACATCAACAACACATCCATCCCTCTTTCTTTCAAGGAAGCCATGGAAGAGGTCTATCTCCCTGCGCTGCAGGAAGTCGTGGATACGGTCGGCAGGATGTCGGAAGAATGGAAGGACATCCCGATGCTCGCAAAGACGCACGGCCAGCCGGCGTCCCCCACAAGGGTAGGGAAAGAGTTCAAGGTATTCTATGTCAGACTCGAAGAGCAGCTGCGGCAGCTTTCCATGCTGCAGTATCCGGCTAAGTTCGGAGGGGCGACAGGCAATATGAACGCCCACAAGGTCGCATATCCTGACATCGACTGGATCTCGTTCGGAGACAGGTTCGTCTCATCCCTCGGCCTCAGGAGGTCATTCCCGACCACACAGATCGAGCACTACGACAACCTTGCCGCCCTGTTCGACAACATACGCAGGATAAACACAATCCTGATCGACATGAGCCGTGACATCTGGACTTACATATCCATGGAATATTTCAGGCAGAAGGTGAACAGGAACGAAGTCGGCTCATCCGCGATGCCGCACAAGGTCAACCCAATAGACTTCGAGAATGCTGAAGGCAATCTCGGGATAGCCGATGCCGTGCTCACACACCTGTCCATGAAACTGCCAGTCTCAAGGCTCCAGAGGGATCTCACTGACTCCACGGTGCTGAGGAACATAGGAGTACCTCTCGCGCACGGGCTCATTGCCATCAGTTCGCTGAAAAAAGGTCTCGGCAAACTCATAATCAATGAAGATGCAATAAAGGCAGACCTCGACAGGAACTGGGCAGTAGTCGCGGAAGCCATACAGACCATCCTCCGCAGGGAGAACTACCCTGATCCGTACGAAACGCTCAAGGCCCTGACACGTACCGGCAAGGCAATCGACCACAAGACAATAGCCGATTTCATCGAGACTCTCGATGTGAGCCGGTCCGTCAAGGAGGAACTGAGACAGATAACCCCTATGACATACACGGGATTCTAAGAGAGGAACATACGGCTCCGCAAATCAGTCGACAATATACACATCTTCGCCCGGCTCCGCAAAATGGAATCTTTCCCGGGCGAATTTTTCCAGTGTATCCCTGTCAGAACGCAGCATGTCTATACGCCGGTCCATCTCCTCTATCTCTCTGCCGTACTGTTCAATCTGCCTGCGCTGCGAGGCTATTTCGAGTCTGGCGCCGATCCAGTGTATCAGATTGTTGCCCGGACCGAAAGTCAAGATGAGCAGAGCCACGGCAGTAACTGCCGTTGCAAAAATGAAGAAACTGCGGTGTTCTCCGGTGAACAGTTGCCTTATCTTTCCCAATTCTATACGATATATTTCTGATTCTCCGCAAAATTAATTATTTTTGGAAGATTTTTGACAAGCCGTCTGAATTTTTGCAGACATATAATTTAACATATACATAAAACATATTGACATGAAACCTACATTGCTTGTTCTTGCTGCCGGCATGGGCAGCCGTTATGGCGGTCTGAAACAGATGGATGGACTTGGCCCTAACGGAGAGACTATCATTGACTATTCGATATACGATGCTGTCCAGTCCGGATTCGGCAAGGTCGTGTATATCGTCAGGGAATATTTCAAGGAGGAGTTCGAGAAGACTGTCAGGGAAAAATACAGCAATGTCAAATGCATTGATGGAGAGCCTCTCAAGTTCGAGTTCGCCATACAGGAGCTGGACAGGATACCGGCAGGGTTCACCCTCAACCCGGAGAGACAGAAACCGTGGGGGACGGCACATGCGGTCCTGATGGCAAAGGATATCATCCACGAGCCTTTCGCCGTGATCAACGGGGATGACTACTACGGCAAGGAGTCTTTCAGGATACTTGCAGACTGGCTCAAGGCACATGAACATACCACAGGACAGTATTCCATCGTCGGTTTCGAGCTTGACAACACTCTGTCTGAATCCGGCGGAGTGTCGAGAGGCATCTGCACTGCGGATGAGAGCGGCAATCTCACCCATGTGGAGGAGCATCACAACATTGCTCTGGCGGCAGATGGCAAGGTCTACGGTGACAACAGCAATGGAGAGAAGGTCGAACTGGACGGGAAGGCCCTCTGCTCGATGAACATGTGGGGATTCACACCGGACTATTTCACCAGGAGCGAAGAGATATTCCACAGCTTCCTAGAAAAGAATATAGGCGAACTCAAGGCAGAGTTCTATATACCTTTCGCAATAGACTGCATGATAAAGACCGGCAGCGCCAGCACCGAACTTCTCTCCACTCCATCAAGATGGTTCGGAGTCACATTCAAGGAAGACCGTCCCGGCGTAGTCGCCAAGTTCAAGGAATTCGCTGACAAGGGTATCTATCCTACACCTCTGTACAGATAGCAGAGCCATGCGAAGGAGAAAGACAAAAAGATCATTCGACCTGTTCTCGGCATACAGCTATTATGTGCCGGGGACAGGAGGAATGTTTATGCTGCTGGTCATGTTCCTCATCGGGGCTGTCATCGGCAATGTCACCCTGCTTGGACTTATGGCATATTCCGAAGAGGCGGCAGACACATACGGCATCCTGGTCTCTTATCCGCTGATGTTCATCCCGCCGATGCTGTATGCGGCATACCAGAGCAGGAAGAACGAATTCTTCGAAGGGGGATTCAGGATAGACAGCTGCAATTTCGGGAAATTCTCGGGGCTGTCCATAGCCATAGCGGTCTCAGTGGCCACCCTGGCAGCGGCTTTTGCCCTCGACCCCCTGAACATAGTCATGCCACCGATGCCGGAATCCCTGGAGCAGATGATGTCTGCCATGATGGACGGCCCGTTCTGGGTGACAATCCTGTCAGTGTCAGTCTTTGCGCCTTTCTTCGAGGAATGGCTTTGCAGAGGGATGATCCTCAGGGGACTCCTGCAGAAGATGAAACCTGTCTGGGCAATTGTGGTATCAGCGCTTGTATTCGCGCTCATCCACCTGAACCCGTGGCAGGCAATCCCCGCTTTCGTGTTCGGGATTATCTTCGGATATGTCTACTACAGGACAGGCTCGCTGAAACTCACAATGCTTATGCACTGTGTAAACAATACCTTTTCAGCCGTTATAGGCAGGATAGACATGTTCAAGGATGCAGAAAGCTTTCTGGATGTGTTCAGCACAGGGTCATATACGATGCTGGTTGTCCTGTGCGCCGCTATGGTGGTGTATTTCTTCTTCAGGATAGGCTCTATCCCCGTACCGTCCGGACAGAGAAGCGGCTGCACCCCCGTAAGGTACGAAGAGCAGCTTGAAGAGAACATCGACAGCAAAGCCTATTGATGCCTGCGGATAAAGTCCTCGGCAATGGGAAGGGAGGCGGTCTTGCCGACATCGATGACATTCAGCTTTTCCGGAGAATAACCGTATATTGCAGCATCACGGCAGAAGCTGATATAGAAATCTGTAATGGAGAACTTTTCAGGGCAGGATATACCTGCCCTTTTCCTTTTCTCCACATAATCTCCGAGCAGAGGGAAAATCCTGTCAGAAAGGATATGGACCCCGGAGAAGGCATATCTCTCCGAATTGTGGAGTATTTTGAATGAACCGGCACTCCCCTCCTGCGCAGCTCCATCCGGCAGGTAAGGGCTTCTGAACTGTCCCGTGGAGACATTGGTCCAGCCAGTCATCCTCATCCTGCTGTCAAACAGCAGATATCTCGCCGTCTCCCGCCTGCTGACCAGAAGAGTGGCGATTGAATCGGCCTGGACGGCATTGCGGAATGCAGCCAGGTCCACATCCGACAGTATGTCCACATTATGCACCAGAAAACTGCCTTCGCCCTCGATCAGACGGCGGGCGCCCAGTATCCCTCCCCCGGTGTCAAGCAGCAGGTTCCTCTCATCGGAAAAGCTTATCCTTATACCGAAATCATCCATCGAATGGACATAATCCACGATCATGTCCGCGAAATGGTAAATATTGATGACAATGTCATCATACCCTGCCTTCTTGAGCCCGGATATGAGATGTGCAATGAGAGGGACTCCAGCTACAGGAACAAGAGCCTTCGGTATAGTATCTGTCAACGGTCTGAGTCTCGTACCCAGACCGGCTGCAAAGATCATTGCCTTCATCTCCCCTGTATCCTCTTGTCATCTGGCTGAATGCCGGACGTATGATCAGAATCTTCCTCTATGACAGTCAAGATGTCCTGCTCCCTGTGCCTCAAGATAATCCGCAGCCTTGAACCGAATCTTGAAGCAAGATGGCGGGCAAGGCTCTCCGCGCAATATACTGAACGGTGCTGGCCTCCGGTACACCCGAAAGAGACTGACAGATGTCTAAACCCACGCTCCAGGAAATTCTCCGTATGGGCATCTACAAGAGCGTACACATTTCCAAGGAATCCTGACACTCCGCCATCCTGCTCCAGAAATGCTGCCACATCCGCATCCTTGCCTGTCGAACCCCGGTACTTCTCATACCGCCCCGGATTGACAAGCGAACGGCAGTCGAAGACATAGCCGCCGCCGTTGCCGCTCAGGTCATCCGGTATCCCTTTCCTGTACGAGAAACTTGTGATTTCCACATCGAGCCTGTCTGACTCAGCAAATGCCGGACTGCTGCCGGGCACACAAGGTCCGCTCCATCCTGTCCCGGGTACGGATATCTTCTTCAGCAACGAAGACAGATAAGGATAGTCATCCGGACCGCTGCTGAAATACTCCCTGAGATTGGCCATCGCAAACGGTATGCTTTCGAGAAAATGCGGTTTCTTCCCGTAGAGTCCTCTGAAACCGTAAGCACCGAGGACCTGGAGCAGCCTGAAAAGGGCAAACTGACGCAGATCTTCCATAAAGACGGCTTCATCCACATCCCTGTACCGACTCAAGGCCCCAAGATATGCCGAGACCATCTCCGATTTCAATCCGGACGGATATGATGCCTTCGCCTGCCACACGAAAGATGCCAGATCGTAATGGACGGGTCCCTTCCTTCCACCCTGGAAATCAATGAAAAAAGGCTCTCCATCACGAAGCATCACATTCCGCGCCTGGAAATCCCTGTACATGAAATCTTCCCCATCCACCGACAGAAGCCTGTCCCTGAACGCCTCGAAATCATCTTCGAGGCGCATTTCATCGAACTGTATCCCCGTCATTTTCAGGAAGCAGTACTTGAAATAATGCAGGTCGAACATTATCGACCTCGCATCGAAGGCCTCTACCGGATAACAGCGGCGGAAATCAAGTCCCTGCGCCCCGAGGATCTGAAGCTCCGGAAGCAAGGATACCGTCTTGAGAAGCAGAGACCTTTCCCTCGCGGAATACGCAGCACTGGCAGGTTTCCCGGTGACAAGGAGAGATGCCTCCGCCCTGCCGGCCGAGACTGCATCGTACAGACTTTCAGATCCCAGGTCTTCCTGTATATAGTACAGTCCATCATCGCTCACAGAATATATTTCAGGGACATTGAGTCCCTTTGACAGGAGGTGCCGTCCGATGTAGATAAACGCATCGTTCTCCATCCTGTCAGCACCGTACACCCCTATCACAGAGACATTCCCCGCCTTGAGTCTGTAATACTTCCTGTCGCTTCCGGAAGCAGAGACCGGAATGCACGCTTCAGGTACGGAACCCGTATATCCGGCGAACAGAGAATATAGTTGTCTGACCATAAATCAATCCGATAAAATGCAAAAATAATGAATAGTTCAATGAAAAAGAGTAAATTTGCGAAATTTTAATAACGACATCATGAATGTTGCATACTGCTCTGACAAGTACCAGTACACAATGGGAAAGTCATTCTACGACTGCGGCAAGAAAGACTGCAGGGCGATCTTCAACATGTTCTACCGCAAAGCTCCGGAAAACAACAACTGGGCTGTCGTAAGCGGGACCGACGAGGTCATCGAAATGATAGAGAACCTCGGCAACATGTCCCCGGAGTTTTTCGAGAAGTTCCTGCCCGGTGAAGAATACAGGGAATTCAGGGAGTATCTGGGCGCGATGAAGTTCACCGGCAACCTGTACGCAATGCGTGAGGGGGAGATTGTCTTTCCGTCCCAGCCCATCATTACGGTCGAGGCGCCGATGATCGAAGCCCAGGTGCTGGAGACCCCTATGCTCTGCATAATGAACCACCAGATGGCGGTCGCCACCAAGGCATCAAGGGTCTGCCGTGCGACAGACAGGCCTGTGAGCGAGTTCGGTTCCCGCCGTGCCCACGGACCGTGGGCGGCTACATACGGAGCAAAGGCTGCAGTCATCGCCGGATGCGCGAACACATCCAACATCATGACCGGAGTGATGTTCGGCTGCGGTTCTACGGGAACAATGGCGCACAGCTATGTCACCTCGTTCGGCTGCTCGGTCGAGGGCGAACATCAGGCTTTCTCCACATATATAAAGACACATATGAACGAGCCGCTGATCCTGCTTATAGACACATACGACACCCTCAAATGTGGTATTCTCAACGCAATAAGGGCCTACAGGGAAAACGGCATAGATGACTCGTATGCTTACGGATACGGAGTCCGTCTCGACAGCGGGGACCTTGCCTACCTGTCTACGGAATGCAGGAGAATCCTCGATGAGAACGGGTTCAAGAAATGCAGGATATTTGCCACCAACTCCCTGGATGAATATATAATCGCGGACCTCGAGAGGCAGGGGGCGAAGATAGATTCATACGGGGTCGGGGATGCCATCGCCACAAGCAAGACCAACCCGTGCTTCGGCAATGTCTACAAGCTTGTCCAGCTGGATGACACACCTGTGCTCAAACGCTCAGAGGACAAGGCGAAGCTGATAAATCCCGGATTCCAGATCACATACAGGATAATGAAGGATGACCCGGAGAAAGGTCAGATCTTCAAGGCGGATGTCACCTGCCTGCGCGGAGACTCGCTGTCGGCGCGGATAGAGAACGGTGAGACTTTCACAATATGCGATGAATTCGACAGATACAAGTCCAGGACCTTCGATGCGGGGACATATACCGCTGCACCTCTGCAGCATCAGGTGATGAGAGATGGCAGGCGCTGCGTACCTGTACATACGATTTTCGAGAAGAAGGCGTACTACGACACCACACTCCGCCATTTCAGCCCGAGCGAGCGCAGGCTCATCAATCCTCACTACTACAAGGTGGATATCTCGGATGACCTGTACAATCTCAAGATGTCAATCATAGACAGGCTGATGTCTGAAATCAACAGTTTCAGCATCTGAACCCGGAAGATTTTTCCACGAACCCGGACGGAAAAATCGTCCGGTTTCCATTTTTATTGTATATTTGCAGGTTCTATGGTCAAATGGACAGGAAAAATACTGGTCCCTGCCCTGCTTGTCGGGTTTGCTGCCATCCAGTCTTTCGGGATTGATGCTGGCAGGGCAGTGCATTTCCGGACAATGCAGGACTCCACCGCACTCCGGACGATGGCCGATACATCAACTGTATATGACACCTTGCCGGAAACTGACCTGCCTGCACTTCCGGATTCTACCGCCGCTGTCCAGGATTCCGCTGCCCTGCGGGATACTCTGGCTGTCCGTGACTCTTCGGCAGCCGCAGATTCCGCCGCTGTCCGGGATTCGGTTACGGTCTCTCCGAGAGACACCATCACGGTACCGGATTCACTTAAAGAGACGGATCCCCTCAAGTTCAGATATTTCATCGCCCTGCGCGACTCCCTCACCCGGGTACAGACCAGGGATTCACTTCTGGCTGCCAAGGATACCGCAGAGCTGATCCTGTTCGATTCCCTTTACACCAAGGATTCGGCAGAGGTGGCGGCAGCGAAATTCAACGCGTGGTACAACTCGCTCACCAGAAAGGAACGGAGGAAATACGACTACGAGCAGCAGCTACCTGCAAAGATGGCCGCTGCAATGGCCAAGCTGGAGAGGGCGGACAGCATCAAGGCCGCCAAAGACAGTGCCATAGCAGCCAAGCCGAGGATACTCGAGACATACGCCGTGCCGGACTCAATGCAGTACAAGAGGATGATCACGTGGACCCATGACAGGAATTTCAACGATGTCCGTCTGTTCGACTACGACACGACATACAACTACCATTTCAACGACCTGCCTATATACAGGGAGGACGTGAACGCCACACACCTCGGAGTGCCGGGCTCTGCGGCCCAGCTGTATGATTTCTTCAAGCGTGAGGAAGCGGAGAACGCGATTTTCTACACCCCGTACCAGATATACAATTACACTCCGGACAACCTGCCGATGTACAACACAAAGACCCCTTATACCGAACTGGCATACTGGGGCACTCTCTTCGGCAAAGACGAAAAGGAAGAATCAAACATCAAGATACTCACCACCCAGAACATCCTTCCGGAATGGAACGTGACACTGGAATACCACAGGTTCGGAAGCAAGGGTATGCTGCAGAACGAGGACACTGACAACAGGACATTCGTAGCATCCACCAACTATATGGGCAAGCGCTACCTGATGCACGCCGGGTACATATACAACAAGGTCACCAGAACAGAGAACGGCGGTATCGTCGACAATTTCTGGATAAGGGACACCACTGTCGATGGGAAGGAGATTGCCGTGGCCCTGTCCGATGCCCAAAACAAAATCAAGAAAAACACGGTATTCCTCGACCAGTCCTACAGGATACCGTTCGATTTCATATATGACATCGGTACGGGCAAGAGAAAGGCGCGCAAGGCCGAGGAGGCAAGACGCGACAGCATAATGGCCTCGGGAGACAGCACCGCCATAGCCTCGCTGCTTGAGGAAGAGAGGGCGAAACAGGCTGCCGAGTCCACCAAGGACAGCCTCGACAGGGACATCACCTCGGCATTCATCGGCCACAGCTCCGAATACACTGTCTACACGAAAAACTATACCGACAACCTGTCGGACGATGAGACCGGGAGGGAATTCTACAACAATGCCTTTTTCATAAATCCGACCAGCAGCACAGACTCGATGAGGGTGATGAGGCTGGAGAACAGGCTATTCCTGAGACTGCAGCCGTGGAAAGCGGACGGGATAGTGTCCAAACTGGATGTGGGCATCGGTGACAAGCTGCTCAACTACTACGACTACAGTCCTGCCAATTTCCTGAACACCAAAAGGAACACCGTGCAGAATTCCTTGTATATCTATGCCGGGGCGCAGGGGCAGTACAAGAAATATTTCACGTGGGATGCCACAGGCAGATACACTTTCCTCGGGCACGAGATAAACGACTTCAGCATCAGCGCCAACCTGACGACACATGCATACCCGTTCCGCAGGGACAAGACCAGCCCGCTGACCTTCACGGCTCATTTCGAGACATCCCTCAAGGAGCCTGACCACTACCAGCAGAGACTGTACACCAACCATTACAGGTGGAACAATGATTTCGGCAAGATCTCGACAACGAAAATCGAAGGCAGGCTTCTCATCCCGCGATGGAAACTGGAAGCCATGTTCGGATATGCCCTTCTCGGCAACAACATATACTATGACAGCAACGGTATCGTACAGCAGAACGGACAGGCGATGAGCGTGATGACTGCATACCTCAGGAAAAACTTCAGACTGTGGAAATTCCATTTTGACCACAGGGCACTGTTCCAGCTCTCATCCAACCAGAATGTCCTTCCTCTGCCGATGCTGTCCCTCAATTTCAGATACTATTTCCAGTTCGATGTCGTGAAGAGCGTGATGCAGATGCAGCTCGGAGCGGATGCAAGATACAACACAAGATGGTATGCCCAGGCATACAACCCCGTAGCGGGAGTGTTCTACAACCAGAATGAAGAGATGTACGGCAACTGCCCGACTTTCGATGTCTTTGTCAATATTCAGTGGAAAAGGGCCTGCATCTTCGTCAAAGTCCTCAACGTAGGACTCGGTAAACCGAGCAGGAGCGTTGACTACTTCAGCGCGCACCACTACATAAACCCGCAGAGAGTGATAAAGGTAGGTATATTCTGGCCGTTCTACATCCAGCCGGGGAAAAACGCCAGGGTCGGCGGAGGTGGGTCATCTGGAAACAGCGGAAGCACATCCGGCACAATGCAGAACACAAACCGATAAATGGATTATAAGACAGCTACCATCATCAGGAGAACGGCTGTTTCAGCCTTGCTTGCCTTCACCATTCCGGCAGGTACACCTGAACCGACTCCGGAAAGGGCGGATTCTGCACTGGCATTCAGTGACGGCAGGATAGAATGTGTACTGGATACGGGCAACGACATGTATGCCAGAAGCGGACTCAAGGCCGGATTCAACTACGAGCTGCTGCAGAGATATGCAGACAACGCAGGATGCGAAATCAGCATCACTGCGGCCGAGGATGGAGAGAACTATATCGATTCCCTGAACTGCGGCAGCATAGACATCCTGGTTATGGCTGCATCCGACTCCCTGTCCAGCCCGATCATACGCAAATCCAGGAATGTAGACCACTACTGCGCCTGGTACCTCAGGGCCGACAGGACGGCGGAAATGAAAAACATCAACCTGTGGCTCAACTCCTTCATCGGCACCAGAGACTATACCGACCTGCAATGCAGATTCTACACGTCCTACGACCCGTACAGACGGATTATGAGAGGGACAGTATCAAAAGTCATAGGTCCGTACGACAATCTGATAAAGAAACATGCCGGGATTCTGGAATGGGACTGGAGACTGCTTGCAGCAGTCATCTACCAGGAATCGAGATTCTCGATAATCACATCATCATCCAGAGGAGCGAGCGGACTGATGCAGGTAATGCCATCAACAGCCGAATACTACGGAATCACCGACCTTCTGGATCCCGAGCAGAACATCATCGCCGGCACAAGACATCTGGCACGGATACAGGAGGCGTTCTCATCAGAGGAATTCTCCCATACCGAGAGGATAAACTTCACCCTCGCTGCATACAATGCCGGAGAGAGGAGAATAGCCGACTGCCGCATCTACACGATGCAGCAAGAACTGGACAATACGAAATGGGAAGATGTGGTGAAAGTGATTCCTGACATGAGGAAATACTCGTTCGTCTACAACGACACGATACGGTCAGGCAGGTTCAGAGGGACGGAAACCATCAACTATGTATCAAGGGTAATGGAGATATATGATGCTTTCTGTGAAATATGTCCGGAAGTGTGACTATCTGACAGAAACACTTCTTGCCGGATCGACCCTCGCGATAAAAAGCGACGGGATGAGCAGAAGAAGCATTATCACAATAAACGCGACCAGATCAGCAAGCAATATCAGTCCCATATCGATATGGACCGGGATATATGACACGAAATAGTTGGCTGGGTCGAGCGTCAGGATATGAGTCAGTCCCTGGACAAGACAGAAAAGCAAGGCAACGGCATTTCCGGCAAGCATTCCCTTGGACACTATCACCGCAGAACTGGCCAGGAAAATCTTCGCTATGGCCCTGTCCGTCATTCCGAGGGTCTTGAGCAGACCTATAGTAGAAATGTTCTCGAAGAGCATTATCAGCAGCCCTGATATCATATTGAACCCGGCCACGACCGTCATCAGGAGAAGTATGAAAACGACATTGAAATCAATCAGGTTGAGCCAGTCAAACAGCTGCGGATACCTGTCTGCCGCAGACTCCGCCACTACGGTCTCATCATCCTCGCCCTGCTCTCCATATATGGTGAATCCAGTCCTTTCGGCCAGCATCCGCATATCATGCACATTCCTGTAACGGTCTTCAAGCATGACCTCCAGCACAGACACCTGATCCTCAGACCAGCCATTGAGCCGCTGCATATCCCGGATGGATGCATATACGACCATCTTGTCCTCCACATCCACCATCGGGTCATACAGGGAAGCCACCCTGAACTTTCTTGCCCTGACCCTTTCCCCCACGAAATAGGTCAGCATATCATCCCCTGGAGCAAGTCCCAGCATAGAGGCAAGACGCCTCGGGACACTGACCTCCAGAGTCCCGAGGGAGTCCTGTCCGCAAGTGTCAGTCCCCTTGAACACGACACCATGGATATTGTCACCGTGCTTTATTATGCCTGCCCTGTAGACTGCCGCCCTGATCTCATCTACCCCCTCCAATGAGGCGACATCATCAAGCCAGGAGGGATACCTCCCTACAGGCGATGTACCTCCGATATAATTCATATCCACAGGTGTTACCTGTATGTCTCCGGACAGGCCGGACAGCCCGTCCCTGATCTCTGTCCTGAACCCTGACGAGACAGACACGGCTATGATCATTACAAGGAAACTGATGGCTATGCATACCATAGCCATCCGTCCCTTGAAACGGAGCCTTGAAGCTATGAATATCGAGACATCCATCCGTTGCTTTACCGGACTGTATTACGGAATGTCACCAGATCACCACCCTTTCGGATTCAGGGCGGAACATCCTGTCCCCCTCCTTTATGCCGAATGCATCGAAGAACGTGTCTATGTTGCGGAGGGTCACATTCACCCTGTTGTTTCCGAGAGAATGCACATCCAGCTTCGTGAGCCTTGCAATCTCCTCGTCCGTAATGTTCTGTGCCCAGAGGGTGGCGTATGCCAGATAGAACCTCTGTTCCGCAGTATAGCCGTCTATCGGAGCAGGCTCATTGCCTGCAAAAGAATTCTTCATGGCAGTGTATGCTATCCTGAGTCCGCCCTGGTCAGCGATGTTCTCTCCAAGACACAGGGAACCGTTGGCATTGACTCCAGGCAGCACCTCCACTTCATCAAACTGTTTCACGAGGATGTCGGTCTTTGCCTTGAAGGCGGCCTCGTCCTCTGGGGTCCACCACCCTACCATATTTCCGTCCTTGTCGAAATGTCTTCCCTGGTCATCGAACCCGTGAGTCATCTCATGGCTGATCACCACACCGATTGCCCCGTAGTTTACAGCATCATCCGCATCCCTGTTGTAGAACGGAGGCTGGAGGATGGCGGCCGGGAAACAGATCTCGTTGGTGGTAGGATTATAGTATGCGTTCACTGTCTGCGGACTCATAAGCCACTCGCTCCTGTCCACAGGCTTGCCGAGCTTCGAAAGATTGTCTTTCGAATACCAGTTCATTGCATTGACCATATTCTGATAATAGGACAGCGAAGGGTCGATCTGCAGGGAACTGTAGTCTTTCCATTTGTCGGGGTAACCTATCTTTACCGTGAAGGCGGCAAGTTTTTCCCTTGCCTTGGCCTTGGTGGCATCCGACATCCAGTCCAGGGCATCTATATGCTCTCCCAGAGCCTTCTGGATATTGCCTACCAGCCGTGACATCCTCTCCTTGTCCTCCGTGGAGAAATACCTGTCCACATACATCTTGCCCACAGCCTGGGAAAGGATGCTGTTTGGTACAGACATTGCCCTCTTCCATCTCGGTTTCGGCTCCTGTACACCGGCCATCTGTTTCTGGAAGAAGTCGAACGATGCCATGTAGAAGTCATCATCAAGAGCACCGCTCGCTCCGCTCACCACCTGGGCAAGAAGATAGTTCCTCAGTTTCTCCAGCGGCATCTTCCCGAGCAGGTCATCCATAGCCTTGAAATATGAAGGCTGTCCTACGATAACCTTCTCCTGCGCGCCTACACCCATATTCTCGAGATATCGTCCGAAGTGAAGTTCAGGATATGCGCTGTCGATATCGGAAGATGACATCGGGTTATAGCAGCGCTGGACATCCCTGAGCTCCACCTTGCTCCAAGAAATCCAGGCAATGGCATCCTCCACCTCGAGAGCCTGGTCCGCCACTGTCCCGGCATCAGGCACTCCTGCAAGAGACAGCACTTTCTCAAGGAAATTCCTGTAGCCCTTCTTCAGACCTGCGTTGGCAGGGTCGAGATAATAGTCCCTGTCTCCCATTCCGAGTCCGCTCTGATCCATATACAGGACATTGACATCCGTATTCATCGCATCAGAAGACACATAGACACCGAAGAAAGGGCTTTCCCCATCCAGGTGCACCTTTGCAACGGCATCCATCAGCGAGACTTTGTCCTTGACAGCCATCACCTCATCAATATACGGTTTCAACGGTGACGCGCCTTCAGCATTCCGTCTGGTGGAATCCATCGCCATCTTGTAAAGGTCAACTATCTTCTGCTCCACGCTTCCGGGAACGGTCTGCATATCCTGCATACTGACAAACAGTTCGTTGAGACGCTTCTGGTTGTTGTCGTTCAGCATGTCGAAAGTGGCATATCTCGAATATTCAGGCTTCAGAGGGTTCTTCTTCTGCCATCCTCCTGTGGCATAGCGGTAGAAATCCTCCCCGGGACTCACCGATGTGTCAAGATTGGTGATGTCAATCGCCGGCACTTTCTCCCCCCGGCCGCCGCATGAGACAGCCGCAACAGTAGTAAGTAACATGATTAAAGTCTTCTTCATATATCTTGTATTTATACAATTCTCCATTATGATACCCCGGAGTGCAGGATTGCAAATTTACACTTTTTTATCGGGATGGCCCTCATCGGTATGAATATCCTTCTCCACGGGATGGCGTTTCCTGTACAGCTGCCAGCTGTTGAAGGCATTGTGCCATATACTGTAGAATCCCCCCGCTATGGATGTTACAGGAGTCATGAAAGTATAGCCCATCCAGATGGCAAAGACAGTGTTCTTCTGCCCGAGTGCCTGTCCTGCAGTCACTGATGCCCCGTACCTGCTGCCGATAAGCCTTCCGAGCCTGAACTGCAGGATGCAGCAGAACAGCGACACTGCAGCTATGCCCGCCTGGTATCCTATCGGGACGGTGCTGTGTACGATAGACCTTGTGGTCATAAGGATGGCCAGCATCAGATTCACCGACCATATATAGAACGGCAGGTTCTGCAGGCGCACTATCTTTCTGTGGAACCTCGGCATCGTAAAACGTACAATCCATGCCAGAATGCACGGGCATATCAGCAGAGGAAAGACCTTGGCCATTATCATACTGAACGACAGCATGAATGTCATCTCCGAATCCGGATGTACAAGCGGGACTACGACAGGCACAGCCACAGCGGTCACAAAGTTGGCCAGTATCAGATATGTAGTGATGCCCGGGGCATCCCCATCCAGCTTTGCTGTCACAACGGCAGCGGCAGTGGCTGTGGGACAGATGAACAGCAGCATACCGCTTTCCAACAGCACTTTCCAGTGGTCTCCCGGAAGGAGAATCTCCAGCAGGGCGAGCATGACGAAAGCCGTCACCTGGAAACACAGCAGCCAGAGATGCCATTTCCTCGGCCTCATGTCTTTAGGCGATATCCCGCAGAATGCGAGAAAAAGCAGGCTGAACAGCAGGACCGGCTGGAGTGCAGTCACGAGCTTGTACAGAGCAGGGCCGGCAGAAGACAGGCACGGTATGGACATATACACAAGGTAAGATACGGCACCTGCAGCCATTGCAAGGACCAGAGTCCAGTCCTTCAGAAATCCAGCCAGCCGTTTCATTTTCCCCGTTTTCCGTTCTTGAGCGCATCCAGTCTTGCCTGGGCCGACATCCTTTCTGCCTCATCCGGAGTGGATGAGATAAGTGGAATGAGATATTTCATCTCGCCTTTAGGGTTGTTCTGGCGACGGTACAGCAGGACACAGTTCTTCGCCGCCGTATAATCATCAGGGGCTATCTTCAGCACTTTCCTGTAATATTTCAGGGCCGCCTTGGGATTGTCCTCCACAACAAAATAATACGAGCCAATGTCGGACAAGAAAACTGTGGATTCAGGTTCGTAGCCGAGCATCTTCTCGGCAAGGTGTCTGAACGCCTGATACGACACCGGGGACCCGATGCTGAAAAACAGATAGCAATATTCCTGCACCGCCCCGGCGAAAAATTCATCATCGACCTGTTCCCCTCCAAAGCTCCAGCCGGAATCCCTGTCTGCATAATAGCCATCAATAATGCTTTCGAGACATGCCAGAGCCATATCGGGACTCTCCTTCTCATACGACACAAGGGCATTGGCCTTCATAAACGCTATCTCAAGATCCTCAGGGAAGAGCCCGGTCGCCCTGTCTATGTTCTTCAGGGCAATCGCGAATAGCGAGTCATCATAGACGGTCTCCTCGAAATAGTTCACATCCTCACCTGTGGAATCCTTCAGGGCAAACAGAGGCTGGTTGCCGAGATACTTCCTGCCGGGCCTGCTCACAACCGTCGTCTTCTGTCCTTTGGTAAGGTAATAGCTGTATCTCGCAAGCAGCAGCTTCCTGTTGTCCGGATCCACCTCCGACCAGCTGTTCAAGACAGTCTCAATGCCCACCCCGGCCGGGCCCAGCCGCGAGACAAGCAGGTCATATTTCTCCGAATATGCTGCCGATGCTGCAGAATCCACCTGCTGCGTCAAGGCAAAGACAGGCACAGCCGCCAGAAAAGCAATTGACAAACAAAGAATCCTTCTCATAACATGTATCATTTGTCTATATCCATCCTTATTCTACGGTCCTGCGGATGAAGATTGTTGCACCTTGTACCGAGATTCTTCACGAAACCGAGAGGCAGTCCTTCGTAGCAGACCTCAAGATAGCCTTTAGGACAGTCCTTCAGGACAATGGCATCGCCGTGCAGGAAAGCGAGAGCCTGCCTGAGGTCCAGTCCGACTGAAGGGAATATCCCTTCTGCAGACATTATGTCAAGCGCGAGATCTGAGGATGGGACAAGGATATCCCCTTTCATCCTGCCGACGGCGCACCCTGACCTCAATGTGAATACCGTCGAGGATATCCGCCGCACATCATCCTCTATCGCGGCCGGGACGGCCAGCAGCATATCACCGGCTTTACGGAAACGCATACTGTCCCGGAACCAGGAACAAGGGCCATCCTGACCCCATCCTGCCACCGCACGCTGTTTCCTTGGAGGGATACTGTCCCCCCGTATTCCGGACTTCCTTACGGCAGAGCAGAACTGCCCCTCGCCAGGGACTAGACCGGGCAGCAGGAGGAAACCGCATCCTGTCCGCATCACACCGGATCCGGCACTGTCGCTGCATGGTTCCATCTCATTATGCGGGATACATCCGGCACCCAGAGAACCGCATATCCAGCGGACATTCTCATCATTCTCATACCTGTTGAATGTACAGGTGGAATACACAAGGACACCGCCATCCGACAGGGAAGGCCAGACATCCGCAATTATCCTCCTCTGCCTCAACTGGCACAGGGATACATTATCTTCCGACCACTGCCTGACTGCTTCCGGATCCTTGCGGAACATACCCTCCCCCGAGCACGGCACATCCGCCAGTACCATATCGAAAAAACCTTCAAGCCCGGAAAATGCCGCTGGATCCGCACTTGTCACCACCACGTTGGGATCCCCCCACAGAGACACATTGTCAGCCAGGACACCAGCCCTCCCACGCATCACTTCGTTGGCCACAAGTAAGAAACCATCTCCGAATCTATCCCTCAACGATGTCGCAAGATCAGTAGTCTTTCCTCCAGGGGCAGCACACAGATCCAGCACCCTGAAAGGGCGGGAAACAGGTTCCGGCAGATCCGCGATAAAGCGTCTGGCCAGTCCCCCTACAAACATGGCCGATGAGTCCTGCACATAATAAGCCCCTGCATGGAAATACGGGTCGATGGTAAAACCCGGCCTCACATCCAGCAGAAAGCCGAGGAGACTCCATGGCACAGGTCCGGCACTGCAAGAGAAATGTCGTCCGACCTCACCCGCACCTGCATTCCATTTGAAAGGATTGAGCCTGACAGAGACAGAAGATGGCCTTTCAAGGGCGCTCCTTACCGCACAGGCAGCAGCCTTACCGGCCGAATCCTCAAGATATCTCCAGAATTCACTGTCCATTGGCCGCAAGCCCATCCACCATCTTGTCAAGAGCCTCCTGGATTCTGGAAGAGAGCATCATCTTCATCATGAAATTCAGCTCCGCATTCACCTCGACCGAAAAATCGGTCCTGTCTGGCTGCCCATCCACAGCATCGAAATGCATGGATACCGAAAAACTGAACGGAGCCCCATCATCCGCAAAGTCTATCCTCGAATACGGCACCCTTGCGGTCACCCTGACACCTACATTGAACCCCTGCACCACCGCATGTACAGAATCATAGTCCGACTGCAGCTGGAACTCCCCCCTCTTATCTTCAGGCACCATTGCGGTGAAGTTGCGCATATCCACGAAAGCCATATAAAGCACGCTCGGGGCCTTGTTCACCACAGCGTGCTTGCTTCTGATCTCGGTCTTCATCTCAAGCCTCCTGCCCCCATGTGGAAGGAGAGAACCTCCACTCCTTCAGAAGTCCCAGATCGGACTCTTTTATATATCCGGTCTCGGATGCCACCTCAATGAGGGCATCATAGTTTGTCAGCGTATTGAGCTCTATGTTGGCATTTTCGAAAGCCCTCCTCGACTGGTTGAAATTATAAGAGAATATGGCCACCATCCCCTGCACATCCGCTCCGGCCTTTTCAAGCGCAGCCGCGGCAGCCAGACTGCTCGTACCGGTGGATATGAGATCCTCTACGACCACCACCCTGGCGCCTTCGTTCAATATACCCTCTATCTGGGAGCCCGTGCCGTGATCCTTCGGCTTTGGACGCACATAGATGAACGGCTTTCCGAGGAAATGCGCTATCAGTACACCGTGTGCAATGGCGCCTGTAGCCACTCCGGCCACGACCTCGACATCCGGATACCTGGCAATGATGTTGTCGGCCATCCATCTGCATACCTGTTCCCTCAGTGCCGGATACGAAAGGATCCTCCTGTTGTCGCAATAGATTGGGGAATGCCATCCCGAAGCCCAGATGAAAGGCTTTTCCGGATTCAGCATCACGGCCTTGATGTCAAGAAGCGACTTCGCTACTGATCTTTCGATTGATTCCATAAGATTGTCTGTTAATAATTCGTTTCTTCTGTATATCTTTGCACGCGTCTTTATCGACCACGCATTTTGCAAAGATAATAAGAATCTTTCAAACAATTTCCACTATGCACAGGATATACCTCGAAAAGAGATGCATAATCATCTGCAGCCCATACGAAGATGCACTCTCCGACCCCAATGCCGTCCAGCTGCGCCCCGGCAAAGGCATGGACATGCACGCTCTCGCGGAGCTGTTCGAGTCTTCCGAATCCCTTCAGCGGATCTATATACCGACAGAAGATCCGGAACTGACATACAAGAATATATGCGCCGAGTTCAAGGAAGTGAACGCCGGAGGCGGGCTGGTAAGCAACCGCCGCGGAGACTTCCTCCTCATCCGACGCAACGGGCTGTGGGATCTTCCCAAAGGGCATCAGGAGCCTGGAGAGGACATCAGGGTGACGGCATTGAGGGAAGTCACCGAAGAGACCGGCATATCCGGCCTTGAACCGGGAGACCTCATCTGCATCACTGACCACTGCTACAGACGGGATGGAATATGGCACCTGAAACACACATGGTGGTTCAGGATGTACGACCCCCTCCCGATAGATCTGGTCCCACAGAAAGAGGAGGACATTTCCAAAGCCGCCTGGGTAGCAAGGTCAAGCCTGCCATCGTTCCTGACCAATACATATCCATCCATATCTGAAGTTTTCAGGGAAGCGAAGATATAGAATGAAACAATATCATAGATTTTTCGTATAATATTATGATTGTCTATTTATGAAAAGATATAGAAGTAACAGACCGATATGAAACTTTCGCAGTTCAATTTCGCACTTACAAAAGACCAGATAGCATCTGAACCGCCGAAATGGAGGGATGAATGCCGTCTAATGGTGCTCGACAAGAATACAGGAGAGATAGAGCACAGGATTTTCAAGGAAATCATTGATTATTTCGGAAAGGGTGACACTTTTGTCCTCAATGACACGAAGGTGTTCCCTGCCAGGCTCTACGGAAAGAAAGAAAAGACAGGAGCGGATATCGAAGTGTTCCTGCTCAGGGAGCTCAACCGGGAACAGCGCCTGTGGGATGTCATCGTGGACCCGGCAAGAAAGATAAGGATAGGCAACAAGCTATATTTCGGAGAAGATGAAAGCCTTGTGGCAGAAGTAATCGACAACACGACATCGAGGGGACGCACGCTCAGGTTCCTGTACGATGGAAGCTACGAAGACTTCAAGGAGACGCTTTTCTCTCTCGGGGAACCGCCTGTGCCGAAATGGGTGAAAGAAAAGGTGACCGCACAGGACAAGGAGGACTACCAGACCATTTTTGCCGCACACGAAGGCGCCGTCGCCGCTCCTGCCGCAGGGCTCCATTTCAGCAGGGAGTTATTCAACAGAATGATACTCAAGGACATAAACAAGACATTCATCACCCTGCATATGGGCATCGGCCATTTCAGGTCTGTGGATGTGGAAGACCTTTCAAAACACAAGATGGACTCCGAGAGACTTATAATCTCACAGGAGACTGCAGATCTGATTAACGCCACAAAAAGAGACAGGCACAAGGTGCTTGCGGTAGGAGTGACGGTAATGAGGGGACTTGAGGCATACTACACCACCAATGATGAGGTGATTGCCTTCGATGGATGGACCAACAAGTTCATCTTCCCTCCATACAGGTTCGCCATACCGGATGCGATAGTGTCCAACTTCCATCTCCCGTGCTCTACAATGCTGATGTCCGTGGCCGCATTCGGAGGATACGAAAATGTTATGAAAGCATACAGGACAGCCCTCGATGAGGGATACAAGTTCGGTCCGTACGGAGATGCTCTGCTAATAATCTGATAAAAAAGATACACTCGAAACAGGAAAAAGTAAAAAACATATCCTCAAAACAGAAAAAGACGCGTACCATCAATTCCGGTGCGCGTCTTTATTCTTTATTATAAGGTATATTTGCCATCCGTACAGACAACGGTTACAGCAATGACCAGATACGATGAAAGGACAAGCAGATGTGCGCTGAACAGGATATTCGGCTTCCGTCCGGACATAGCACACGCCTTGGTGGATGCGTTCGGAAGCGCATCCGCCGTGTTTGCAGCAGACGTCAGGTCGCTTCCTCCGGGCACTGCACGATATTTCAGGCAGGATGGAGGAATCAGCGACAGCGAGTATGAGAAGTCAGAGATGGAGCTGAAGATGCTCTGGAAGCACGGCGGAATATTCATCAGCGACACGGACCCGGAATACCCTCCAATGCTGCAGGAATGTCCGGACCATCCTCTCGGACTGTACGCCAGGCTGAGCCAAGACCCTGAAAAGGTATTCCGCACAGGCAGGACATTCATATCCGTAGTCGGGACAAGGGATATGTCCGGCTACGGCCAGGAATGGTGCAGGAGGATAATATTCGACCTGGCCGATACCGGAGGAGACATCTGCATAGTGAGCGGGCTGGCACTCGGGTGCGACATCACGGCCCACAGGGCTGCCATTGAAAGAGGCATCCCGACAATAGCCGTCCTTCCCACCGGCATCGATGCCGTATATCCGAAACGGCACACTGCCGATGCCTCAAGAATCCGCAGTTCCGACGGCTGCGCCATCATCTCAGACTACCCTCCGGGAACAGTGCCTCTGCAGGTCAACTTCATAAGGAGGAACCGCATCATCGCGGGGCTGTCAGCCGCTACTGTCCTGATAGAGTCGAGAGAACGGGGCGGAGGGATGATCACTGCAAGGCTGGCATTCTCGTATGACAGGGATGTGTATGCACTGCCCGGCCGCATCGACGACACACGCTCGAAAGGCTGCAATATGCTTATAAGGGAAGAGGTGGCCTCCCCCGTAATTTCCACGGATGCGCTCATCTCCGGACTCGGGCTCGGACAGAAAAGGAAGAAGCGCACCCCGGGAGACGATATGGCCATCCTCGGACAGAAATTCTCGTCACACCTGTCAGCTGAAGACATCTCTGCGATGGCGACCATACTCACCCGCATAAGGGAAAACAGAGGGATAGACATCGAGACCCTGGCCGGCTTATGCGGCATAGGATACCGTAAAGTCCTTGAACTGACCTCGTTGCTGGAATCGGACGGTATGATTTCGACAGACCTTATGCAGAGATGCACCATCAGAATAAAATAATGCGTAAATTTGGACCGAAAATAAAGATTGCCTATGCATTTTGTGGATACGCACACACATCTGTATATGCCGGAGTACGGAGACGGCAGCGATGATGCCGTCAGAAGGGCCATCGATGCCGGTGTCTCGAAACTGATACTGCCGGATGTGGACAGCACTGTCAGGGAAAGCGTCTTCTCAATGGCAGCCAGATTCCCAGGCACAGCATTTCCCTGTCTCGGACTCCATCCCACCGAGATCCCTGATGAATGGAGAGAAGAAGTGGACAGGATGATTGAGTACAGGGGCACAGAAGGGATTGTCGCCATCGGAGAGACAGGAATGGACTTCCACTGGCGGAAAGACAATGCTGCAGTCCAGGAAGAAGTGTTCAGGATACAGCTCGACCTCGCCCTTGAACTCGACATCCCGGTCATTGTACACAACAGGGAGGCTACCGAATATACACTGAATATCCTTAAAGACTACAGGGGACGCGGACTCAGAGGCGTCTTCCATGCCTTCGGAGGCAGCTGCGAGACCTTCAAGGAGCTCCAGAAGCTCGGAGACTGGTATGCTGGCATAGGGGGCGTAGTGACTTTCAAAAAGGCATCCATTGCAGAGACGGTCAAGGAAATCCCTCTCGACAGGATACTCACCGAGACAGATGCCCCGTGGCTGACACCTGTCCCGTTCAGAGGGCAGAGAAACGAAAGCAGCTACATACCATATATCGCAGAGAAAATCGCACTGCAGAAAGGCACAAGCCTGGAAGCCGTTGCCGAAACCACTTGCAGGAACGCAGAAAAACTGTTCGGGATATGACCATAAGGGACAAGAAAAAGACAGCCAAGGCATCCATCCTCCTGATATACACGGGAGGGACGATAGGGATGATGCAGGATCCGGATGACCTCACATTGAAACCGTTCGACTTCAGGCAGATACTCGATGCCGTCCCTGAGCTCGGCAAATTCGCCTACCGGATCGACTCGTACTCATTCGACCCAATCATCGACTCCTCTGATGTAGAGCCTTCCCTGTGGCAGAAACTCGCATACCTCATTTATGCAAAGTACAGGGAATATGACGGTTTCGTGATACTCCACGGCACAGACACTATGGCATATTCCGCATCGGCCCTGAGCTTCATGCTCGACAATCTCACCAAACCGGTCATATTCACGGGAAGTCAGCTGCCCATCGGTGTCCCGCGTACCGATGGCCGGGAAAACCTGATATCCTCGGTTGAGATTGCCGCCGCAAAGGACAGCGAAGGGCACGCCATCGTGCCGGAAGTATGTATCTGCTTCGACAACATGCTCATGAGGGGCAACCGGACGACCAAGGTGAATTCCGACAATTTCAGGGCATTCCGTTCGGAGAACTTCCCGCTTCTGGCAGAGGCCGGGATAAGCATAAGATACAACAGGCAGCTCATCCGCAAGCCATCCGACTGGAACGGACCGCTCGGACTGCAGCAGGAACTGGACACCAGGGTCTCTATCCTGAAGATACATCCGGGCATCACGCTGCAGGTTGTCAGGAACATCCTGTGCGGGGACCAGACAAGGGCGGTCATAATAGAGACTTACGGCTCGGGGAACGCTCCCAGCAAGAGATGGTTCCTCGACACAGTCAGGGAAGCAGCCTCTTCCGGCAAGATACTCCTCAATATCACCCAGTGCCTCGGAGGAAGCGTGAATATGGACCTCTATTCCACCGGAAAGGCCCTGAAGGATGCCGGGGTGCTCAACGGATACGACAGCACTACCGAAAGCGCACTTGCCAAACTGTTCTGCCTGCTCGGGCAGTACGAAGACAACATCCGCGTGAAAACAATGCTGGAAGAAAATTTGAGGGGTGAAATAACAAAATAATATTGTCATCTGAAAATTATTTGCTAAATTGCACCGGATTTGGATAAAAATTATTATCCAATAATATGTAATTATTGAAAAAACAACTGATATTCATTAATTAACACACAAAAACAATTATGAAAAAATTTTTCATGCTTGTAGCAGTAATCGGCTTCACTGCCCTTTCTGCACAATTCGCAGCAGCTCAGGAACCGGCAGCTGCTGAGGAGACAACCGAAGCCGCTGCTCCGGCCAGCACCCAGGTGACCGATGCCAGCCAGCTGCTGGCAGGTTCAGGTGAAGAGGTTCCTTTCCACCAGGCACTCAAGACCAAGTTCATCGAGGGAGGTCCAGGGTTCATGGCTCTGATTATCCTCTGCCTTATCCTCGGTCTTGCCGTATGTATCGAGAGGATTCTCTATCTTTCTCTCTCAAAGACCAACACCAAGAAGCTCCTGGCCGCAATCGAGGCTGCTCTCAAGGAAGGCGGTGTAGAAAAGGCCAAGGAAGTGTGCCGCAACACCCGCGGTCCTGTGGCAAGCATCTTCTATCAGGGACTTCTCCGCTATGACCAGGGCATTGAAGTTGTCGAGAAGACAGTCGTTTCCTACGGTTCAGTGAACATGAGCCTTATGGAGAACGGTCTCTCCTGGATCGCCCTCTTTATCGCCCTCGCTCCTTCCCTCGGATTCCTCGGAACAGTCGTAGGTATGATCCAGGCATTCGATGCTATCCAGGCTGCCGGTGACATTTCACCTAACATTGTCGCAGGAGGTATGAAGGTCGCATTGATCACCACTGTCGGCGGTCTTATCGTTGCGATGATCCTTCAGGTCTTCTACAACTATATCCTTTCAAAGATTGATGACCTCACCATCGATATGGAAGACTCTTCAATCTCACTGGTGGATATCCTGGTTAAGTACGAGAATAAATAAGGAAAACAATGAATTATTCTAAAATTGTCAAATATATATCCTGGGCACTGCTGATCATCGGTGCAGTCATCGGAGCACTCGGATTCATCATCGGATTCGGCACAAACGATGCTGTTGCAGTTGACACATTGCTCTATTGCGGATATGCCATGGCCGGAATAGCTGTTGCAGCCGTTGTCGGTCTCGGCATCTACGCAAGCGCGACAGTGGATCCGAAGAAGCTTCTCAAGTCCGCCGCCGTACTTGTCGCAGCTCTCGCCGTCATCATAGTGGCATATCTGGTTGCGCCAGGAGCTGACCCTGTGGCATACAGCGGTCTTCCTCAGAGCAAGTCAGTCCTCAAGCTGACTGATACAATACTTATCCTTACATACGTATTCTGCGGTGCCACTGTACTGGCTGTCATCGTAGGTGCAATTGTGAGCGGTGCACGTAATAAAAAATAGACTTCAATTATGGCTTCAAAAAAGACACCGGAAATCAATTCAAGCTCTACGGCAGACATTGCGTTCCTGCTGCTCTGCTACTTCCTGATGACATCCACTATGGGTGAGGATTCAGGACTGCAGCGCCGCCTGCCGCCTATGCCGAACGAGAACCAGGAAGTCCAGGACCAGAAGATCAACAGACGTAACATCATCGTCGTGAAGATCAACTCTCAGGACAGGCTTCTTGCTGGTAGTGATGCGATTGATGTCAGCCTATTGAAGGACAGGATAAAGGATTTCCTTACAAACCCTACCGACGATCCGAATCTTCCGGAGAAGGAGGTCAAGGATATCGAAGGCTTCGGAGCCTATCCGGTATCCAAAGGCGTGATCTCACTCCAGAACGACCGAGGTACCAGCTATCAGGCATATATAGCCGTTCAGAACGAACTTGTCAAGGCCATCAACGAACTCAGGGATGACTTCTGCAAGAGATACTACGGCAAGGTATATACCCAGCTTACCGAAGATCAGCAGAAGATAGCAAGGGAGGCGATACCTCAGAATATATCTGAAGCAGAGCCTAAGGATGTAAGCAAAAGATAAATAGGAGGAAAGAGATATGTCAATGTTCAAACAGGGAGAGAAGAAGACAGTCCCGGCAATGTCGACAGGTTCGACCTCTGATATCGTGTTTATGTTCCTGTTCTTCTTTATGGTCTGCTCCCAGTTGCGTTCAACAGAAAATAAAGTCCAGGTCAATCCACCTGAAGCTACTGAAGTAGTGAAGCTGGAAAGGAAGGATCTTACCTCATATATCAATATAGGTCCACCTGTAAAGCATCTCCAGAGCCAGTATGGTACAGATGCCCGTATCCAGCTCAATGACTCCTTCAAGTCAGTGGATGAGATCCGTGACTTCATTGCGGCAGAACGTGACGCGATGAGCGAATCAGACAGGCAGTTTATGACGGTAGCCATCAAGGCTGACCAGAATGTCAGGATGGGTATCATTACAGACGTCAAGCAGGAACTGCGTAGATGTTCCGCACTCAAGATCATGTACACTGCAAGGAAACCTGCAGCTGACTGATTTTTTGTAAATTTGAATCAGGGGTTGTCCGAGAGCATTGGGCAACCCCTTTTTATTGATTGAAAAGAGAAACCATGACTACACTAAAGAAAGTACTTCTGTATTCTTCAGCCGCAATTGTACTTGCGGCCGCAGCAGGGGCGATATTTAGACCTGACGCCGAAGTCAGGGTCCGGAAGGCGGACAAGCCTGCCAAATACATATTCGTAATGATAGGAGACGGGATGGGAGCTGCACAGGTTGCCGCAGCGGAGTCATATCTGTCATACAAGGCTGGCAGACTCGGAGGAGAGCAGCTGACATTCACAGGCTTTCCTGTACTCGGGCTTTGCACCACATACTCTGCCGACAGCAATATAACAGACTCTGCGGCATCGGGGACTGCAATCGCCACAGGGAACAAGACGGACAACCATTATCTTGGTGTCGCCCCGGATGGTTCTCCGCTCAAAAGTATGGCATACACCCTGCATGAAAAGGGCTACAATGTCGGTATAATGTCTTCCGTACCTGTCAACCATGCAACTCCAGGTGCATTCTACGCACACCAGGAAGACAGGGGCAACTATTACGAGATCAGTCTGGAGATACCTGAAAGCGGTTTCGAGTTCTTTGCAGGAAGCGGGATACTGGATTTCAACGGAAAGGATGGCAGCCGTGAAGACATCGACAAGGTGCTTGAAAGCAAAGGATATGATGTATGTTACGGACTGGATGAACTTGCCGCAAGCGCTGATGAATCAGGCGTAGTGGTCCTGCCTTCAGACCAGAAGAAGGAAGAGGCTCTCAACTATGAGATTGAACACGGGGATGACGCGAAGGAAGACAGGCTCGGAGAAGTCCTTGAAGCCGCCATTGAATATCTCGGTGATGAGGAACCGTTCTTCATTATGTGCGAAGGAGGAGAAATCGACTGGGCGGCCCACGACAACAATGTGACCGAACTGCTTGATGCCATCTCGAGATTCAATGAAGCCGTCTCCGTGGCATACGGTTTCTATCTCGAGCACCCGGACGAGACCCTTATTGTCGTGACAGCTGACCACGAGACAGGTGGCATCACCATAGGGGCGGACAAAGGCAACATGATTGACTGGAGCGGCATCGAGAAAGACAGCCTGCCAGAAGATGAGAACCTTAACGACAAGCAGAAAAACAGGGCATTCAGTGCGAGCCACAACATCGGCTGGACTACATTCGAACATACAGGGGCACCTGTACCTGTATACGCTATCGGCAAAGGCGCGGAGAAGTTCAGCGGCAGGATAGACAATACGGACATTTACGCCAAAGTTGTGTGCGAATAACCGCAAATACACTATATTTGCATATTTGATTAAAGTGTTATTGAAATGGAGAAGACAATCAGGATCAAGGTCAAGGATCTCCTCAGGCTCACGCCGGGGCAGGAGGTGCTTGCCAAAGGATGGGTAAGGACTAAAAGAGGCAACAAGAATGTATCGTTCATTGCACTGAACGATGGTTCCACCATAAACAATATCCAGATAGTCGCTGACACGGCAAGATTCGATGAGGATCTGCTTAAAAGGATCACGACAGGAAGCTGCATATCAGTCAAAGGTGAACTGGTGGAGTCTCTCGGAGGAGGCCAGGCTGTAGAGATACAGGCAAAGTCTATCGAAGTCTACGGAGAGGCAGACCCGGCTACCTATCCTCTGCAGAAGAAAGGGCACACTCTGGAATTCCTGAGGACAATCGCCCATCTCAGGCCGAGGACAAACACTTTCGGCGCTGTATTGAGAATAAGGCACGCTATGGCATTTGCCATCCATAAATATTTCAATGACAAAGGGTTCGTATATCTGCACACTCCAATAATTACCGCCTCGGACTGCGAAGGAGCCGGGGAGATGTTCCAGGTCACGACACTTGACTTGGACAATCCGCCTCGTCTTGAAAACGGCCGGATAGACTACACGCAGGACTTCTTCGGCAGACAGACCAGCCTTACTGTCAGCGGACAGCTTGAAGGTGAACTCGGAGCCATGGCACTCGGGGAGATATACACTTTCGGACCGACCTTCAGGGCCGAGAATTCAAACACTCCGCGACATCTGGCCGAATTCTGGATGATAGAACCGGAAATGGCATTCTATGAGATCGATGACAATATGGATCTTGCGGAAGACTTCATAAAGTATCTGGTGCGTTATGCCCTGGACAACTGTATGGATGACCTGAAATTCCTGAACGACATGTTCGACAAGGAGCTGATTGCAAGGCTCGAGAGCGTTGTCAGGACAGATTTCGTCCGGCTCACATACACCGAAGGGATACGGATACTCGAAGCATCCGGTGAAAAGTTCGAATTCCCTGTAAGCTGGGGAGTCGATCTGCAGAGCGAGCATGAGAGATACCTCGTCGAGAAGCATTTCGGCAGGCCTGTGATCATGACAGACTACCCTAAGGATATCAAGGCATTCTACATGAAACAGAATGAGGATGGCAAGACAGTCAGGGGAATGGATGTCCTCTTCCCTAAGATCGGGGAGATCATAGGCGGATCTGAAAGGGAATCATCGCTCGACAAACTTGAAGCGAGAATCAGTGAGCTGGGCATGAGTCACGAGACACTGGAATGGTATCTGGACACCCGCCGCTTCGGTTCTGCACCTCACAGCGGATTCGGTCTCGGATTCGAGAGACTTCTGCTGTTCGTGACAGGAATGGCCAACATAAGGGATGTGATCCCGTTCCCGCGCACACCGAAAAACGCAGAATTTTAACATAACAAACCATGCTGATAATAGGGATAGCCGGAGGATCAGGCTCCGGAAAGACCACAGTGGTTAAAGCCATTGCTGAAAGGCTAAAGGAAAGGGTCGTGGTCATTCCTCAGGATTCCTACTACAAGGATTCGAGCCACCTGAGCGATGAAGAGAAGAAATATATGAACTTCGACCATCCTGATTCAATAGACTTCGACCTGCTCAACAGCCATCTTTCCATGCTCCGCGCAGGTAAGAGCATAGAGCAGCCCGTCTATTCCTATATCACATGTTCCCGTTCAAGAACGGAGACAGTGACCGTACATCCTGCAGAAGTCATCATTATAGAAGGTATCCTCATCTTCACCTGCGAACGGCTGCGTGACCAGATGGATATAAAGATCTTTGTGGATGCGGACGACGATGACAGACTGATGAGGGTAATGGCGCGCGACATTCTGGAAAGGGGAAAAACTGTGGAGACCGTAATCGAACGCTATACAAAGACTGTAAAGCCGATGTACCTGCAGTTCATTGAACCCAGCAAGAGGTATGCGGATGTCATCATCCCGCAGGGCGGACACAACAAGGTAGCCATCGATGTCCTCACAGCTACTATAGAGAAAGCCATCGCCACAGGCAAAGCTAACGGATAATTCGTCTTAAACAAGGACTGTGAATCTGCGCGAACTATACAGAAGACTTTCCGCTGCCGACAAGGCAGGGCTTTATGTCACCGTGATATTCCATCTCACGGTGATTATTGTCTTGGCGATATCGCAGCTCGCTACTGTCGCCATAAGGGACAACGCTTTCATGATGGACTTTTCACGGGAGGAAGAAAAAGAGAGGCTCGAGGAGGAACAGGCCTTCAAGGAGGAGATAAGCAGACGGCTTGATGAACTGCTTGGATACAGCATCCCGGCACAACAGCAGGAAGAAATCCGGAATATAGCCGTAGATGCATCAGAACCGCTGAAAGATGACAGGGGTACAGATGCCGAGGCTCTTCAGAGGGATGCGGAAAACCTGAAGAAGAAACTTTCCGCCGGACGGGCCGCAATACAGGAGACAGACGCAAGGGAAGAAACCGTTGACCTTGGCAGACCTGACAGGACACAGACAGAGGAAGAATCCGAATATAAAGGGCCTTCCGTAGTGTCATATTCGCTCGATGGAAGAAAGGCAAGCAGACTGTCAATTCCTGCATACAGATGTATGGGAGGAGGCGAGGTCACAGTAATCATTACTGTCGATCCTCACGGCAATGTCATCGATGCAAAGGTGTACGATGCGGTCTCATCCCAGGACCGTTGTCTGAGAGAATTCGCCATACGGGCTGCCAGACTCTCCCGTTTCTCTGTCCTCTCACCCGACAGGATAAGGGAAATGCCACGCCAGAAAGGAGAGATTGTCTACAGATTCATTGCACAGTGACAGTTCCGGAAGACTCTACCGCAGTCCTGATAGTATCATCTATTTCCAGATAGAAGCGATAGAAAGCCTCATCATCCAGCTTTGAATACCGGCCAACAAGGGCATTGATCTGCGGCATTATATATGGCTCTGTCTTTTCCCATTCTCCCGCAGCAGGCACAATCCCATCCTTTGCCGCAAAATCGAGGAATTTTCTGTCAAGATGAAGGCTTTGAAGGTATTCCTCAAGCTCTCCGAAATCATCTATTTCCGAAAGACGGTCCCTGTATGTGTCGAAGATTGCGGATGCGAACCGCATCTGCTCCGCCTTACGGTTGCATTTCAGATAGAATCCGGTCGCCTTTGTCGTATCCACAGGCACGAAAACATCCGGTACAATGCCTCCGCCGCCATAGACCTTCCTTCCTGCGGCAGTATGATAGACAACACTGGTGTCTACCCTCATGCTGTCCGCAACCGTCATCTCACCGTGCGCATATCTCTCGTAGATGTCATATTCATAGTCTGCCGTGTATGGCTTCTGAATGCAACGTCCGGACGGGGTGTAGAATCTCGCCACGGTGAGCCTGACTCCGGATCCGTCAGTAAAATTAATAGGTTCCTGGACCAGCCCCTTGCCGAAAGAGCGTCTGCCGACTATCTCTCCCCTGTCATTGTCCTGGATTGCACCGGCAAAGATTTCGCTCGATGATGCAGATGATTCGTTGATAAGCACAGACAGTCCGATATCCTGCAGAGAGCCTCTTCCATCAGCCTTGAACTCCTCCCTCTGACGGTGCAGACCATCCATATATACTATCATCTCCCCTTTCTTGAGGAATTCGTTGCTGAGCAGCAGAGCCTGGTCGAGATACCCTCCTGTATTGTCCCTGATATCGAAGACAAGACGGGTCATACCCTCCGACAGGAGTTTCTCAGCAGCCTTGGAAAATTCGGTATATGTAGTGCGCGAAAACTTGGAGAGCCTGATATACCCGGTCGTATCATTTACCATAAACGCCGCATCCACGCTGTTGAGCGGAATCCTGTCCCTCTCGATGTCGAAAGGGATCTCGGTACCATCCCTCTGGACTGTAATCCTGACCTTTGATCCCGCAGGACCTTTCATCAATGTAACCATGCTGTCCTGCGGTGTCTTCATCCCGGCTATATTGTGGTCATCCACCTTCAGTATCCTGTCCCCCTGCAGAAGTCCAGCCTTTTCTGAAGGCCCCCCTGATATCACGCTCAGCACTATGGCAGTATCGTTCGGAACATTGAACTGTATGCCTATGCCCTCAAAATTGCCTGCCAGCTCCGTCTCCGATTCTTTCAGTTCCACAGGAGGAAGATAGACCGAATGCGGGTCCAGCTTATGCAGGGCAGCCTCGACGGCGGCATCCGTCATCGACTCTATATCAATGGTGTCTACATAGTTCTGCTCTATCTGCTGCAATATCAGATTGAGCTTGTTCCAGTGCGAATAATCGCCATTGAATTTCCGGTCATCGGTCATCCGCAAAAACACCATCATTGCGCACGCTCCTATCACCACACCGAGAAGCGCCGCTATCAAAGCATTACCCTTATTCATTTCAGTCTATCTTTTCCACCTCTATACCCGCCTTCCTGAGAAGGTCTATACCATCTGTCAGACGGTACTCATCCTTATATACAACTCTTCTGATGCCGGCCTGAATGATGAGCTTGGAGCACTCTATGCACGGAGCAGCCGTCACATACAGGGTCGCACCTTCGCTGCTGTTGCCGGATTTCGCTACCTTCGTAATGGCATTCGCTTCGGCATGGAGCACGTATGGCTTTGTCGCCCCCGACTCATCCTCACAGATGTTCTCGAAGCCGGAAGGCGTCCCGTTATAGCCATCAGAGATTATCATCCGGTCCTTGACTATAAGGGCGCCGACCTGCCTTCTCTTGCAATATGAGTTCTTTGCCCATACCGCCGCCATCTCCATATAGCTGGCATCGAATTTTTCCATATCCTAATTCCTCTGGTACAGATACCGTTTGATACTTCTCTTAGGAGTCCTTTCAAAATCTTCCGGCATAATCTCTATCTTCTTGATACGGGCGTAGTTCGGAAGTTCCTGATTAAGTTCCGGAAGGTGGGACTCTATATATTTTTCCAGAGCGCAGCTGTCCATACCATCTATCTCGCCCTGATGGAAATCAGGATATATCAGAGCCGTCAGGCCGCCATCATCCTCTATCACAAGCGAGTCCACCACATAATGCATATTGTTCACCACGCATTCTATCTCCTCAGGGTATATGTTCTGCCCGGACGGGCCGAGAATCATACACTTTGAACGGCCTCTGAGATAAAGATACCCATCCTTGTCCATGACACCCATATCTCCAGTACGGAACCATCCGTCGGAAGTGAATGTGGCCGCCGTAGCCTCATCATTCTTGTAATATCCGAGGAACACATTCATACCCTTTACAAGCACCTCACCAGGTACATTCTGCGGATCCGGAGAATCTATGCGGATCTCCATATTGGGAGCCGCCTTGCCGCACGAGAAAAGGCGTGCGGTCTTCCAGTCATCGTATGAGATGATAGGCGCACATTCAGTCATACCATACCCTACGGTGAAAGGGAAACCTATCTTCTTCATAAATGTCTCTACCTCCTTGTTGAAGGCGGCACCTCCGATGATGACCTCTTCGAACCTGCCGCCAAAGGCGTTCACAAGCTCTTCACGGATCTTCTTCTGTATAATCTGGCTGATGACAGGCAGACGCATTGCAAACCGTATACCCTCTTTCTCGAGCAGAGGCTTCAGCTTGTTCTTGTACACCTTCTCTATGATAAGAGGCACCGCTATCACGACATCAGGACGGATTTCAGCCAGCGCCTGCATGATAATCTTCGGGCTCGGCACCCTCGTCAGGAAATGCACGTGCGTCCCGACTGTCAGTTCGAAAAGCACCTCGAACATCATCCCGTACATATGGGCCGAAGGGAGCATCGCCACCACATTTGAGTGGTCGTTGAGCATTGGCAGCACCTTCATCGCAAACTGCACATTGGAGTACAGCGCCCTGTACGGTATCATCACCCCTTTGGAAAAACCTGAAGTGCCTGAAGTATAGTTGATAAGGGCGAGCTCATCGGCAGAATCCTCATAATAGCAGATGTCATCAGGCGTAAAATTCTTGGGATACTTCCTGCCGAAGAGTTCGTTGAGATGTTCACGGGTTTCGGTTATCTCCTTGCTCCTGGCATACAGCAGCTGGAAATTGTTTATCCTCACCACGGCCTGGAGCGCAGGCATCTCCGTCTCTGTGAGGCCTTCCCACACCACATCATCCACAAAGAGAATCTTGGCCTCCGAATGGTTGACGAGATGGTGTATGTTGCCTGCCTTGAATTCGTGCAGAATCGGCACCGGCACTGCGCCGTATGTCAGGGCGGAAAGGAACGAGACTGCCCAGTTGGCCTGGTTACGGGAGCAGATTGCCACCTTGTCACCTTTGACCAGACCGCAACGCTCATACATAATGTGCATCTTGGCAATCCTTCTTGCCATATCCCTGTAATGAAGGGTTACACCTTGATAGTTAGAGAGCGCCGGTCTGTCCCAATTCTCCCTGAAGCTCTTCTCGTAGAGCTTGTTGAGTGAGTGAAATTCCATAATGATTCTTTGTTTCCTGTTAAAAATCCTATTCTGTAAAAATATTATCTGCTTTTCCCAAACTCTACGGTTACTGTCCTTCCGTCATATCTTGTGACCTGTACTCCACCCTTCACAGGCACGACTTCGCTGTCAGGCCTTATCATCCTGTCGCCTTCGAAGACTGTCACCGCGTCTCCTCCGTAGAAAGGATATATCAGGGTCTGTATGGAGGTCCTGACCACCCACCAGGTGCTGCCATCCACCTTGACCGGTTCAGGAAGATTCCGGATAGTCTCATCCGGGGCAATCCCCTTCCATGCAGACGGTCTCTTTCCCTGAAGGTTGTACATCTCGATGGTATTGTCCTTATGCAGGACCATTACATTGTAGGTTCTCCTGCCATTGAAATCATACACATCCGGTCCGAGAAGTATCTCCTTGCCGAGGTCGACAGGGAATGGAGCCACCTTCCGGCCCAGCCTGTCCAGGAGATATATTTCCGATCCTGCAGCAAAGATAATCTGGAGTTTTCCGTTCCTGAAATAATCAATTGTAGCCGCCCGGCCGCAGAGAGGCTTCGAGAAGCCGACTCCCCACATTCCCTTGCCGTTCTCATCGTTAAGGCAGAGATACAAGTTCTCATTCTGATAGAACGTGTTCATCTTCCCGGTCGCCGAGTTCTTCACCTTGAACGGGCCTTTCGGGACAAGCACCACGGTGTCCCTCTCGAATACAGGAGCCTTGCTCCTTATGTCCTCAATCCTGTCTATCGTAAATGACAGTTTCAGCTCACCTTTGGCGGACACGACACGGAACACTGCCGGTGCGAAGGCTGCATCGCTGTATGAAGCCCTTACCAAGCCGGCATATTCAGGCCTGAACACATTGTCCAATATCCTGTCATCTTCTGTGAAGGAGAAATATCCGGCAAAATGAGACTCGCCCTGAGATATCGACGGACATCCGGCATCTTCCATAAATGAGGACAGGCTGTTGTCAAGAGCCCTGCCTCCGGTGTATTCGGAAAGGGCACGGCGGCTGCCTGCAATAATCCAGCCGGATTCGTATATACAGCTGCTTTCATCCGGGACAGAAAACAGCGTACCGAAAAGTGCGGATGCATATCCATCGTACCGATATTCCTTTATGGCTGCATCTCCGGCATCTTCTGTCGTCCCCGGCACAGGTATCCGAGACCTGTTGCCTGCCTTGAGAAGCAGGATGCTCTCCAGATCGCGGCCCACATAGAACGATGCGACTGCCACTTCCTTTATGTCGAGCGCGACAGCCCATTCATCAGGAGGCAGCCCGGTCTTCTGAGACAGGGAACCGAGGACAGAGTCATACATCGACTGGCCGATCCTTGAATCCGAATACATCCTATATGCGGAGATATAGTCCGACACATTCCCGACCGGCACCGAAAAGAATGATACCGTATATGAAGGCAGCACGTCCGACACATGCGATACTGCCCCGCCCGTGTTTCTGAACAGATTGATGAAACGGTCCGGGCCGGAACCTGCCACAGCCGTCCCGGTCATACTGAAATGATCTCTCGATACGAGATCTACCGAGAAAGCCGTCCATTCGGCAAAACGCCTCAGGAAATCGGAATACCTGCGGTATCGAGATGTGAAGATTCTCTACAGAAGCCGGCCTGCCGATGTATTGGAAAGGACGAGTTGCCCCGCAGCCCCCTGGACAAGCTCCACAGCTTCGCAGAACCCATCATTGTCCAGCACGGAAATGCCTCCCATCGTATGCCTTTCCGAAGATCCGAGCAGCACATCGGAAGTCGATACGGCAAGCAGTTTCCTTCTCGATATGTATGATCCTGCAGGAGCGATATCTCCGCAGTCCATCACTGCTGTAAATAGTCCGGCATTCTCCGCCATCCGCCGCAGAGAGTCCGCCGCAGACGGGATTTCCGTCCCTGTCCGCCCTATATCCAGGACGAAAAGCGGCTCAAGGCCTCCGACATAATGATATGAGACTGTCAGCTCCGACGAGCCGAGATAACCTGACACTGCTGCCTTATCAATGAAGGTGCGGAAATCTCCATCCGGTATAATGTCCACGGAAGGCATATCCCCCGCAACCGTCTCGAGGAAAGTCCCGAAGCGGTCAAAATGGATGACTGCCACAGCATCGGATGGTACCGGTTGATAACAGCCGTATTTCGCATCCCACATATCAGGTCTGGCCTTATCCTGATTGACCCCGGAATACAGAAAGAATACAGCGACAGCCACCCCGACAAGAAGGATGAATACCGCTGCTATGCACACCAGAATGGTTTTTCTGTTCATCAGAGAACTTTACTTGACAGCCACAGCCTCTATCTCGACCTTTACACCCATCGGAAGAGCGGCCACCTGATAGCACGCACGCGCCGGCTTGTCTCCTGTAAAGAACTCTGCATAGACTTCGTTCATCGCCTTGAAATTGGCTATGTCATCCAGAAGTACAGTTGTCTTGACGACATTTTCATATCCCATACCCGCCTCGGCAAGGATTGCACCTACATTTTTCAGAGACTGCCTTGTCTGGTCTTCTATACACTCCGGAACGCTGCCATCAGCCGGCACTACCGGAATCTGGCCTGAGACATACAGGGTTCCGTTAACTTCTATCGCCTGCGAATACGGTCCTACAGCCTTAGGCGCATTCTCTGTCGCAATAACTTTCTTCATATCCGTATATTATTAATCAATTCTGCAAATATACGAAGAAGCCGAGAGCAATGCAAGTTTACTTGCAAATTGCCAAGGAATCAGCATAGTTAAATAAAGGGGTATGTTGCGGAGAAGCAAAAAATAACCTCATGAATCCATGAGGTTATAACACTGTTGGTAGTCCCGAGCAGAATCGAACTGCTATCTAAAGTTTAGGAAACTTCCATTCTATCCGTTGAACTACGGGACCGTTTCAAAGAGAAGTGCACCTACTGGGCTTTCTTCTCGATAATCTGACGACCTCTGTAGTAGCCACACTCCGGGCATACCCTATGGTAAAGCACAGTCGCACCGCAGTTTGAGCAGGTTGCGAGAGTCGGAACCACAGCGAAATCGTGCGTCCTTCTTTTGTCACGTCTCTGTTTGGAGACCTTTCGTTTCGGATGTGCCATCTCTATTACAATTTTAATTCATTCAATCAAACATTCCCTTGAGCATAGCAAACGGACTTCCCTCATCAGGAGTATCCTCCTCTTCCCCGGGCAGTGCTCCGATACGATCTGCAACAGAACTGTCACATTCCCCATCCTTGTGGACCCTGTGCAGCGGCAGGGCAAGGCAGGCATAATCATATATGACCTGCGACATATCCAGAAACGCATCATCCCGGGTCAGGATAAGCACTTCCCTGCCATCCTTGTCCGCAGACGCCTCATCTCCACTGTGCTTGACACTGAGGCTGAAATGAGGAGAGATATGAACCTTCAGGTCTGACAGGCATCTGTCGCACGGTACCGTAAGGACACCATCCATATCGCAGTCTATCAGGACTTGGCTTCCCGACTTCTCTGCCACGACATTGACAGAAAGATCCGCCTCGGTCACTTCCGTATTGCCGAACTCTTCAAAGAACTCTTTCCCGACACTCCATTCGAACTCTGTCCGTCCGGATGCCAATCCATTTACGGGTATCACATAAATGTTTTCCATAGACTCCATAAACAGATTTGAGCGTGCAAAGGTAATAAATAATTTTTACAATGCAACACTATTCGCCACTTTTTCTCTTCCTTTCGAGTTCATTAAGAATTATCTTTCTCATTCTCATTGACTTAGGAGTCACCTCCACAAGTTCGTCCTCCTGGATATATTCCAGAGCCTCTTCAAGCGAAAACTTGACAGGTGGCGGAAGCATCACCTTGTCATCGCTTCCGGAAGCCCTCATATTGGTGAGTTTCTTCGTCTTGCATATATTTATATTAAGGTCTCTCTCCCTTGTATGCTCCCCGACTACCTGACCCGCATAAATCTCATCTCCCGGGTCGACGAAGAAACGCCCCCTGTCCTGCAGCTTGTCCATGGAATATGCTACGGCTACACCGGTCTCCAGAGATACGAGCGACCCGTTTGTTCTGCGCTCTATCTCACCCTTGTACGGTTCGTAGTCCTTGAACCTGTGGGCTATCACCGCCTCACCCTGGGTGGCGGTAAGCAGGTTGCTGCGCAGCCCCATAAGCCCACGGGCAGGTATGTCGAACTCCAGATGCGTCCTGTCTCCCCTGTTTTCCATATGTATCAGTGCTGCCTTGCGCCTTGTGGAAATCTCGATTGCCTTCCCCACGAACTCCTCCGGGACATCTATTGTAAGGTTCTCGATAGGCTCGCACCTCTGGCCGTTGATGGTCTTGTCAAGCACCTTCGGCTGTCCTACCTGAAGTTCGAACCCTTCACGTCTCATCGTCTCTATGAGGACAGACAGATGGAGCACTCCCCTTCCATAGACCACGAAAGAGTCAGCATTCGGGCCCGGCTTTACCCTAAGGGCAAGATTCTTCTCCAGTTCCTTCTCCAGGCGCTCTTTCAGATGCCTTGATGTGACGAACTTCCCTTCCCTGCCGAAGAAAGGGGAATCGTTTATGCTGAAAAGCATACTCATCGTCGGCTCATCTACCGAAATTGGAGGAAGCGGCTCCGGATTCTCGAAATCTGCTACTGTGTCCCCTATCTCGAATCCCTCAAGACCTACGACAGCACATATATCCCCGCACACCACAGTGTCAACCTTCGTCTTCTCGAGACCATCAAAGACCATAAGATCCTTGATCTTCTGTTTCTCGACAATATCGTATCTCTTGCACAGGCTGATGTTCATTCCTGACTTCAGCTCGCCCCTTGTCACCCTTCCGATGGCGATACGGCCCACATACGGGGAGTATTCAAGGGAGGAAATGAGCATCTGGGGTGTACCCGGATTGTGCTCGGGTGAAGGAATCACTTCCAGAATGGTGTCCAGCAATGCGGTAATGTCAGCAGTCGGCTTTCTCCAGTCAAGCGACATCCAGCCCTGCTTGGCGCTGCCGTACACTGTCCGGAAATCGAGCTGGTCCTCTGTCGCATTGAGAGAGAACATCAGGTCGAACACCTCCTCCTGCACTTCCTCCGGACGGCAGTTAGGCTTGTCTACCTTGTTTATCACCACTATGGGCTTCTTGCCCATCTCTATGGCCTTCTGCAACACGAACCTGGTCTGCGGCATACAGCCCTCGAATGCATCAACGAGCAGAAGAACCCCGTCAGCCATGTTGAGCACCCTTTCCACCTCACCTCCGAAATCGCTATGGCCCGGAGTGTCTATGATGTTTATCTTTACTCCTTTGTAAGTAACGGATACATTCTTTGCAAGAATGGTAATGCCTCTCTCCCTTTCAAGGTCGTTGTTGTCAAGGATCAGCTCTCCCAGCTTCTCCTGTTCTCTCGCCTGGCGAGACTGATAGATCATCCTGTCCACCAGGGTAGTCTTCCCGTGGTCAACGTGGGCTATGATCGCAATGTTCCTGATATCCTGCATACTGTCAACTATATCTGAGGAAGCGAAGCGGAACGCTTCCCTGAATTGAGGGTGCAAAATTAACAACTTCTGGAAAACTTCACAAGAAATTTGTATCCTATGTCCAAACTGTTTCGTACTTTTGCGGACGATAAACATAGCGAGAATTCCAACTATGACAGAAAAAATCCTGATCATCGATTTCGGTTCCCAGGTCACTCAGCTGATAGGCAGGCGGTTAAGGGAATTAAATGTCTACTGTGAAATACATCCTTTCAACAGGATTCCGCAGATTGACGGTGCTGTCAAGGGTATCATACTGAGCGGAAGTCCATGCTCGGTACGGGATGCCGGTGCCCCTCAGATCTGTCTGGATGGCATAAAGGGCAGGCTGCCGCTGCTCGGCATCTGCTACGGGGCCCAGTATCTGGCACAGAGATTCGGAGGGGAGGTCGCCGCATCAGCCGCAAGGGAATACGGAAGAGCGATTCTCACGGTAAAGGGCAGTTCGGCACTGTTCGATGGCGTATCCCGGAAGTCGCAGGTATGGATGTCACACGGGGACACAATCATAAGGCTGCCGGAAGGCGGGGAGGCCATAGCATCCACAGAAGATGTGGAGAACGCCGCCTACCATATAAAGGGAGAAGACACATATGCCGTGCAGTTCCATCCTGAAGTGTTCCACACCACGGAAGGCAGCAGAATCCTGGCCAATTTCGCACTGAAGATATGCGGCTGCAAGGGGGACTGGACTCCTGCATCATTCATAGACACCACTGTGGCGGAAATCAAGGCACAGGTAGGACCGGACAAGGTCATCCTCGGCCTGAGCGGAGGAGTCGACTCCACGGTTGCCGCAGTGCTGCTAAATATGGCGATAGGACATCAGCTGACCTGCATATTCGTCAACAACGGGCTGCTCCGCAAGAACGAGTTCGAGGATGTGCTTTCCTCTTACAAGGATATGGGACTGAATGTAATTGGTGCAGATGCATCGTCGGTGTTCATTTCCGCGCTTGCAGGAGTGACCGACCCCGAGACCAAGAGGAAAATCATAGGCAAGCTGTTCGTTGAGACATTCGACAGCTACGCACAGAAAATCGAGAATGCCCGCTGGCTCGCCCAGGGGACAATATATCCGGATGTGATAGAGTCGGCATCTGTCAATGGAACAGCCGCAAAGATCAAGTCGCACCACAATGTAGGCGGACTTCCCGAGAAAATGAACCTCAAGATAATAGAGCCTCTGAAACTTCTGTTCAAAGACGAGGTGCGCAGGGTAGGAAGGGCTCTCGGCATCAAGGACGAGCTTATAGGGAGACATCCTTTCCCTGGTCCATCCCTCGGGATAAGGATACTCGGGGATGTGACCGAGGAAAAACTGGCAGTGCTGCGAGAGGCGGATGACATTTTCATAAGAGGACTGAAGGCGTATTCGCTCGAAGGCAACCGTGCAGCTGTCGAGGTACTCGCTGGTCCGGGAGCCGAATATGTGAGATCCGCATCAGACCCTTCCATCAAGGCGACGAACCTTTATGATGCCATCTGGCAGGCAGGAGTGATTCTGCTTCCTGTCCGCAGCGTCGGTGTGATGGGCGATGAGAGGACATACGAGAGCACTGTGGCTCTCCGGGCCGTGATATCCACCGATGGTATGACGGCCGACTGGGTACATCTTCCGTATGACTTCCTGGCCAAGGTAAGCAACGAAATCATCAACCGCGTGCGCGGGGTCAACAGGGTAGTCTATGATGTATCCTCAAAACCGCCCGCAACAATAGAATGGGAATAGAGAAATGATAATAAAAGAACTGAACGGGAAGGTCCCCTCCACAGGTGAAGGGACCTTTATCGCTGAAAATGCGGCACTCATAGGGGATGTCCGGACCGGACGCGACTGCAGCATCTGGTACGGGGCTGTCCTCAGGGGTGATGTCGGCCCTATAAGACTGGGAGACAATGTAAACATTCAGGACTGTGCCGTACTTCATGCCACGACTGATTTTTCAGAAGTCATCATCGGCAACAATGTGTCCGTCGGACACAACGCCATAGTACACGGAGCGCGCATCGGGAACGATGTCCTGATCGGTATGGGCGCAATAGTTATGGACAACGCCGTCATTCCAGACGGGACAGTCATCGCCGCAGGCGCGGTGGTTCTTGAAAACAAGGTGCTCGAGCCCGGAATATGGGCAGGTGTTCCTGCAAAGAAAGTCAAGGACTCATCTGACCGCATAACCGGAATGGCGCATGACAATGCAATGCACTACATAGAATATAAGGAATGGTACAGGTAGCCGGCAGGACAGGCGGCTCCGGGAAAAGACGGATAAATTATGACGACTGATCTGGACGAGAAGTTTATGCGTGAGGCCCTCAGGGAGGCAGGATATGCAGCCGAGAAGGATGAAGTACCTGTCGGAGCCGTAGTCGTATGCAGAGGCAGGATTATCGGACGCGGGCACAATATGACTGAAAGCCTGCACGATCCTACGGCACACGCTGAAATGATAGCCATAACAGCCGCGACTGAAGCCATTGGAGGGAAGTATCTCACCGACTGTACACTTTATGTGACAGTAGAGCCTTGCCCAATGTGCGCCGGAGCACTTGCATGGTCACAGATAGGAAGGGTAGTATACGGAGCCATCGACCCCAAACGCGGATTCTCCCTCTACTCCCCCACCCTGCTGCATCCCAGGACAGAGGTGACTGCCGGTGTCCTGGGCGGAGAATGCGGAGAGCTCGTTTCCGGATTCTTCAGAGAGAAACGCAAATGATACGGATCTGCAGCCAGAATGGAAGATTATGTCAGGACTGGAAAATCTCGGACTTCTCGGACTGTTCATCGGAACATTCCTGGCGGCCACCATCCTGCCGTTCAGTTCCGATGTGCTGTATATGGCTATCCTTGCAGCTACGGAAGACCCGGTTGGCTGCCTTATCACCGGAACTGCAGGCAACTGGCTCGGGAGTGTGTTCACCTACTGGATAGGCTGGATAGGGAAATGGGAGTGGATAGAGAAATGGTTCAAAGTAAAGCCAGAGACACTTCAGAAGCAGAAAGCCTATATCGACAGATACGGAGTATGGCTCGCCCTCGTATGCTGGGTCCCGATTGTCGGAGATGTCATTGCAATAGCCCTCGGGTTCTACAAGACCCGGCCGCTGTGGACAATCATTCTGCTGCTTGCAGGCAAGTTCGCACGCTTTCTGGTATGGAATCTGCTATACGGACTTTTCTGATGTCTTGAAAGATCTTAAAACAGCTTATCAATAATAAACGAAAAATGAAAAGATTATTTTCAATCATCTCTGCCGTATGTCTTGGCCTAATGATATACGCATGTGACGGGGAGGGAGGTTCAGAGCCCCTTTCATGGGATGAATGCGCCGTGTCATACTCATTGCTGGAATATTTCCCTGAATATGATGGGGACATAGAAAATGCCTATTATGTAGATGACAACGAGGGAGAGACGCTGATGTTCTGCGACTACAATGTAAACCGCAACAATGTCGAGGCCTTCAAGGACCGGCTGAGGTCATCCGGGTTCATAGAAGAGCCATCGACTGGAAGTACCGCATACTGGTACAACAACACCGGGACATACAAACTCAAGGTAGTCATAGACGATTTCGAGACATTCGTCATAATCGAACTCACCATCCTGCCATAATACGCACTGCGCATAATTGCAAGGCCACATTGTTACGCATTGTTGCGTGGACGGTAATTTTGCAAAACGGCAAAATAATAGTAACTTTGCAACCGGAATTGAGATATGGTGTAATGGTAGCACTACAGATTTTGGTTCTGTCTGTCCAAGTTCGAATCTTGGTATCTCAA
>CALVAC010000023.1 GCA_944325435.1 uncultured Bacteroidales bacterium
AGCGTGTCGGCCAGCAGCCCCTGCTTCCTTGTCAGGAACACCAGCTCCAGACACAGCTTCTTGGCCTGCAGCATCACATTCCTCCTCTCCACCAGGTACTGTTCATCAAGAGCGGACCTCTGCAGCTTGCCAGACCTGCTTCTCGATACATACTGTGTGGGAAAATCGAACCCGTATGACACCACCAGCTCGGAACTTGATATCCCATCCGTCCCTTTCGCCCAGAAAGGGCTGTATTCTATGGATGGATCCCCGAGGTTGTTCTGCATTTTCGTCTCGAGTTTTGCGGCCTCGTTAGCCGACCTCAACGACTGCAGCTGCACATTGTTCCGTTCCACCGACTCCAATACGGACCCAATGTCCTGCGCCCCTGAATAATGGGACATCAGGGCAAGAATGGCTGCTGATACGATTATACTTATGTGTCTGTACATTTTGTTTCTGTTTTATCTGTTCTCTTTTACTTCAGATTCTCCGCCTTGCCCGGAATTACGGGTGTCCGGCCGGAGAGCATCCTCCTTCCTGTGCAGGATTTCATAGAATATCGGCACTATGAAGGCATTCAGGAATGTGGAGGTCAGCAGACCTCCGAGGATGACCTTTGCCATAGGGCTCTGTATCTCGTTGCCCGGAAGATCACCCCTGAGCGCAAGAGGGATCAGGGCAAGGGCAGATGACAGGGCTGTCATAAGGATAGGGTTGAGCCTGTCGAGCGAACCGTGTATAATGCTTTCACGCACAGTAGCCCCCTCCTGCCTGAGATGATTGTACCTGTTTATCAGCAACATCCCGTTTCTTGTGGCTATACCGAAAAGAGAGATGAAACCTATTATGGCAGGAATGCTCACCTCCCCGGTAGTGACAAGGAGTGCGAACACCCCTCCTATCAGTGCCAGAGGAAGATTCAGAAGCACGACCCCGCTCTGGACCGCACTCTTGAACTCCATATACAGCAGCAGGAAGATAACCACTATGCTCATAAGGGAAGTCAGGAGCAGGGTACGGCTCGCCGCCTGCTCGCTCTCGAACTGGCCCCCGTATTCGATATGGTATCCTTCCGGAAGGACTATATGCTCATCCACCCTGTCCCTTATGTCGTTCACCACGCTTCTGAGATCCCGCCCCGCAGTGTTGGCGGATATGACAATCTTCCTCTTGACATTCTCCCTGTTGATAGTGTTCGGACCTGTCGAAGACACCACATCCGCCACATAGGCAAGAGGGACCTTGTTGCCTTCGGCATCATCTATCATAAGGTTGCGGATATGCTCCATCGTCCCCCTGCTGTCCTCATCCGCCCTCACGACAAGGTCGAATGTCTTGCCCTGCTCGTACACATACGAAACGACCTCGCCGGACATATTGACCGAGACGAATTCATTGAATGAGGAGAGAGGAATACCGTATCTTGCGAGCATCTCCCTGCGCGGGACAATCTTCAGCTCGGGGCGCTCTATCTGCTGCTCTACATTCAGGTCAGCAATACCATCGACATCCGATATCACATCCTTGATGCGGTTGCCTATGGAGAACATCTCATTCAGGTCATCACCGAAAAGCTTGACCGCAATGCTTGCCTGCGTGCCGCTGAGCATTGCATCTATGCGGTGGCTGATAGGCTGGCCGATCTCTATGTTGGCACCGACAATAGTGGAGAGCTTCTGTCTGACTTCCGCCAGAAGTTCCTCATGCGTCCTGTCCTTCAGTTCGAACGGGGCCTCTATCTCCGACACATTCACTCCGAGAGCATGCTCGTCGAGTTCGGCACGTCCTGTCTTGCGGGCCACTGTCTGTATTTCAGGAATGGACAGAAGCAGCTCCTCCGCCTGCCTGCCTATCCTGTCGGACTCCTCAAGGGATATGCCCGGCAGCGAACTTATGTTTATCGTGAAAGAGCCTTCATTGAATGACGGGAGGAAACTGTGCCCGAGGGTGAAGAACAGCCCGAGTGCAATGCAGAAAAGAACCAGGGTCGTTCCTACTGTTGTCTTCTTGTGCCCAAGAGTCCATTCGAGCCATACCCTATAATGTTTTTTGAGCCATACGGCGAGGAATGCCTCTTTAGGCACTTCCGTATCTTTCCGGCCTCCCAGCAGATAGCTGCAGAGCACCGGTGTCAGAGTCAGCGCGACAACTGTGGATGCGAACAGGGACACGATGAAAGCGACCCCGAGCGGAATCAGCATCCTGCCCTCCATTCCGGAAAGGAAGAAAAGGGGGACAAAACTCACTATGATAATCAAAGTAGAATTGAGTATAGGCATCCTGACTTCCCTGGAGGCATTGTACACCACCTCCAGAACCGGCCTTCTTTCCGATGGCGGCAGCATCCTGTTTTCCCTGAGATGTTTCCAGACATTTTCCACATCCACTATGGCATCATCCACGAGAGAGCCTATGGCAATGGCCATACCTCCAAGGCTCATTGTATTGAGAGTCAAGCCCATACAATGCAGCACAAGTACAGAGACAAGGAGGGACAGAGGAAGGGTGACAAGGGAAATCACAGTAGTCCTGACATTGGCGAGGAAGAGGAAGAGCACAATCACCACGAACAGGGCCCCTTCCAGAAGGGAATTCTTCACATTGTCGATGGAACTCTCGATAAATCTGGACTGCCGGAAAATATCGGTGGAGACATGGACATCTGCAGGCAGATTCTTCTCCAGATCCTGCAGCGCAGCCTCAAGCTTCGCGGTAAGCTCTATGGTGCCAGTATCAGGCTGCTTCGTCACTGTCAGCAGCACAGCCGGCTTTCCCTTCTCCGATGCGAGTCCAAGTTTCGGCTGGCTGGCTCCGACCTGGACATCGGCCACATCCGCAAGAGTCACTGGAGCACCCCCCACAGTCTTGATGACGGCTCCGGCCATCTTTTCCACATCATCCGTAGAGACCACTCCCCTGACGATATATTCATTGCCGTACTCATATATGACTCCGCCGTTGACATTGCCGTTCATGTTGCGGGTGACTGCCATCACCTCTGCGAGGGTCACTCCGTAATGCTTCATCTTGCGTGGATGGAGCAGCACCTGATATTCCTTGATGTCTCCTCCGAGCACAGCCACCTGGGCGACACCGCCTGTGGAAAGGAGCCTCGGCCTTATAGTCCAGTCTGCCAGAGTCCTCAGGTCAAGCATCGATGTGCTGTCAGCGGTCAGGCCGACAATCAGCACTTCCCCGAGTATTGAGGACTGCGGTCCGAGGGTAGGGTTGCCCACATTGTCAGGAAGGCTTTCTGTCACGGTCGCCAGTTTTTCCGACACTATCTGCCTGTCGAGGTAGATGTCAGTCCCCCAGTCGAATTCCACCCATACGACGGAGAATCCGGTGGTTGATGATGAACGGACCCTCCTCACTCCGGTCGCCCCGTTCACCGCCGTCTCTATAGGGAAGGTCACAAGCTGCTCCACCTCCTCTGCGGCCATTCCGTTCGCCTCTGTCATCACCACTACGGTAGGGGCATTGAGGTCAGGGAACACATCCACTTCCGCATTGAATGTCCTGTGCAGTCCCGCCACCAGCAGGAGGACAGAGGCGACCAGTATCAGCAGACGGTTCTCGAGAGAAAAACGTATGATTCTGTCAAGCATGGTTCACCTCCGTCTCAATGGTTATGCGTATGTGCAGGTATGGCATTGCTTGCCGAAGCGAGCTTCACGTGGACGGCACCCTTGACGACAACATTCTCTCCGCCCGAAAGCCCGGACAATATCTCCGCCCTGGCCCCGTCAGAAGCCCCGACATCCACAGGCTGCTTCCTGTAGCAGTCCTCATCAAGCCTGACATATACGAAATATACACCCTGCTCTTCAGTAAGGGCGGATACCGGGACGCTGATGACATTGTCCCTCTCCTCTCCCATAAGCCATATCTCTGCATACGAACCCGGGATGATACCTTCAGTCCTGTCGAACACGAATGTCACAGGAATGAACGGAGCCGTCTCGCCGGTATTCCTTCCGTATGACACGAGATGCCCTCCGAGTCCGGAAATGCTATAGACCCTGTCCCCGTACTGCATACGGAAACTGGCATCCCTTATATATGAAATACTGGAAGCATAACGTTCGGACACGTCTGCCGTAAGGTAGAGCCTGTCATTGCCTGAGACCACTGCAAGAGGCTGTCCGACCGACACATAATCACCGGAATTCACAAGGCAGCTGCTGACGTGACCTGATTTCGGGGATACGACTGCCGCTCCGCTGTCAGATACGCCCCCTCCAGATATCGCCTCATATTTCAGCCGCGCCGTCTCGTATCTGGAACGGATGTTCTCGAACTCCTTGCGTGAGACTATATTCTCATCAACGAGACCGGATGCCCTGTCATACTCTGCCTTTGCAGTCTCGTATTCAATCTTCGCCATTTTCACAGGGTCGCCGTCCATAAGCCCGTCAGAGGCTATGGAAAACAGGACTTCTCCTTCCTTGATGCCCACCCCCTCGGCTATGTCCTTGCGGAAAGACACTACTCCGGACACATTTGCGACAACGGTCACGGCATCCCCAGGAGCAGGCCCGACATCCCCGCCGGTCACTATCACATCCCGGAATCTGCCAGGCTCAATGGTCTCCGACACCACACCGGCAGCCTCGGCCTTGGCGGCAGGAAGGGATATTTCCCCTGAATGCTGGTGCAGAGCCTCACCGTGTCCGGCCTCTTCTGTTCCATGGGCATGTTCCTCGTGTCCATCCCCGTGCTTCGGCGCATTGTTGCACGATATCGCAGCAATGCATATCCCGACAGCCAAAAGATTGATGATCTTCATTTTTGCAGTATTTTGAAATTTCCGGCTGCAAATCTACCGGATTATCCATGCAACCCCATTGCATAATGGGAGACGGGTGTCCCGGAACAGAGAAAATATCCACTGGAATTCCCGGACCGGATGACAGAGTCCTGTGGAATTTTTATAATTTTGTCTTTCCCGGATCCGCCACCGGATGCCAGACAGGGGAATGCCGGGCCAGACTGTTGTCAACCACAGGAATATGGAACACAAGATACTGATACACAGATACAGTTCACCGTGCGGAGAGCTAGTGCTCGGGGCGTACGGGGACAGGCTATGCCTGTGCAACTGGGTCATCGAGAAACATCCGGGCAGGATTGAGAGACGGCTGAGGTCTCTCCTTCAAGCCGGAATAGAAGAGGGAGAACCGGAAATACTGAATGAAGCGGCTGCCCAGCTTGACCAGTATTTCAGACTTGAACGGGAAAATTTCGACATTCCGCTTCTGTTTGCCGGAACCGATTTCCAGAAAAAGGTTTGGAAACAGCTGACAGAGATACCGTACGGACAGGTTGTCTCATACGGGAAGCTTGCCGCCGCTCTCGGTATGCCGGAAGCAGTCAGGGCAGTCGCGAATGCCAACGGAGCCAATGCAATCTCCATCTTCGTCCCCTGCCACAGGGTAACAGGAAGCGACGGATCACTTACAGGATACGGAGGCGGACTCGAAGCCAAGCGATTCCTCTTAAGCCTGGAGCGGTATGGCAGATGATACAGTCAGCCGAGCGAACAGAAGAACGGGACAAGGAAAGGCACGCTGAAATCCGTCACTATGCCGCTGATTAGAGCAGCGGGGAGAATATTGTTCCCTGAATTGCGAAGAATCACAGGCAGGCAGACATCTATGGCCGTGACCCCGGCAGATGCTATGACGGCGAACGGGCCGAAGAACCTGTTCAGGAGAGGGGCGGCCAGCAAAGTGAACATTTCCCTGAAGATATTGGTCAGCAGAGCGATGGTCCCGAGTTCCGCAGCCAGCCTGACTCCGAGGGAAGGCTCCATATACTGTGAAATCAATACAGAGGACAGGGAATAATATCCCATACCGCTGCCTACGGCAAGACAGCCGGTCACACTCCACTTCGGCAGCACAAGACATGCGAGGGCAGAAAACGCCAGCGTCCCGGCAATCACCGCCAGAGGAAGGAGCAGCAGCCTCGGGTTTGCAGACCGGAATATCCTTTTCAGGTCCGGATTGCATCCCATACTCACCCCTACAAGAAAAATAAGCAGATAGAGTATATACATCGGCAGATCCTTCCCCGTCTCCCCCAGAGAAGACAGGTCGATCACCCCTGACCATCCGGCAATGCAGCCCGCAATGAATACGGCTACCACAGCTAATGTACCTTTCATTGTACACCGGAATCTTTACGGAACATTAGCCGGTACAGGACAAATGCAGCCAGCACACTTCCTGTGACTCCTGCAACGGCGAGGACAAGGGCCTGGAGACCGAGGGTTGAAAGGTTGGAGAGCAGATCCCTGTCAGCCCCTATCTTTACCCCGAGAAAGAAAAGCATCGCGTATATCGTGACAGATATGGCCTTTCCCACGTGGGACAGCCGCCTGTCTTTCCTTGCAAGGAATCCAAGAACGATTCCTGCAGCCATAGCCAATATCAGACATATCATAGACCGAACCGTTTTCAGACAATGTCACTTCTTATGGGAACACCTGTCACAGACACCTTTTATCGTATAGTTTACCGACCTTATCTCGAACCCATCCGGCAGGGATACGGACGGGACATTAATCATCTTGAGACAATAGGTCTCGTGGCAGACTTCACAATAGAAATGCGTATGCATACCGGTATCGGCCCCGAGACCGATAATCTCGTATTTCTCCGAGCCGCTCCCATCCTCGAACGAATGGACGAGCTGCTGCTGGCGGAAAAGGTTCAATGTCCTGAATATACTGGACTTGTCCACGGTCTCCAGACCGGCCTCAAGGTCAGACAAGGAAAGAGAACAACCGGCCCTGAGCATCGCATCAAGCACAAGGATACGGTTTGCGGTCGGCTTTATGCCATAGCTTTCGAGAAGTTCAATGCAGCTTTTGTCCATACCGTATTACATCTGGTTAATCGTGATCCCGGACAGGCACAGCCTGGAAGGTCTTGCCTGGCAAGGATGCAAAGATAGCACATTCTTCCGGGAAATCAGTCGGCGTGTCCGAACATGAATCCCACATAGAGCCGGGGACCGGTGACGAAATCATCCTGCGGATTGCTGACATTCAGCATCCAGTCAGCCTTGAATACGATATTGACCTTTCGCGTAACCGCCACTTCCACCCCCGCAAAAGGGGCCACCGCAATGAACCCGTATTTCCTGTATGATATGGACTCTTCGGTCATATAGTCATCCCTGACGGGAGAAAGGATTGTCGTGTTTGTCTGGCTGCCTCCACCCACAGTGCCGCCGATGAAAAGCCTGCATTTCCCGACCTTCCACGCAGAGTCCGCAAGTATGCCGCCCCATCCTGTCCTTGCGTGACTGTGATGTTCGCCGTATGTCAGGGTGGACACATAACCTTCAGCCCCGACCCTGAGGTGTTTTCCGAACATGAACCGGATTGCCCCTCCTATCCCGAAAGGAGCGCCCCCGATGGATACGGTCTGTCCGGCAGACTGAGGGGAGACTATCGTGACATCCCGGCTGCATACATATCCGGTATGCAGCATCATCCCTCCGATGAATCCCCTGTATGCCATCCTCGGCCTCTCCGCGGTATCTTGCCGGACACTCTCTGTTCCGGTATCGCGCGCAGTACGGCCCAATGCCGGGAAAAGGCTGCCTGACAACAGACAGCCTGCAACCAAAATGGATATTGTCTTCTTCATCTGTCTCCCTGTATTCTTGCAAAGGGCACAAATATAGGGATTTTTCCGAATCCGTCCTAAATATGAGACAGTCCGTCACAGTTTACGGACCTTGAGGATACCTGTATTCTGTTTCAGGACCTCAACCTCATCTCCCGGGACAACCTCATCCCCATCCACGACCGAGACCTGCCAGTCATATTCACCGACCTTGATTCTCCCGACAGTGTTTGCCGGTATCTTCTCTGTGACTTTCAGCACCTTGCCGACGTGAGGCCCGGTCTTGGCCCGTCTGATGCCTTTCTGCTGGTAATGCCTGATGACAGGCCTGACACAGAAGAACACGAAAAGTGCCACAAAGACAGCGGAGAGAGCCTGTACCCACACAGGAGTCCCGCAGATAGCGGCGACAGCACCGCCTACAGCTCCTATCGCAAGACATACGATGATATAACCGCTTGCAAAGATTTCGATAATGAACAGCAGCAGAGCCGCTATTACCCAGATATGCCAAGGTTCCATAGCAAGATAGTTTTAGTGTCAATAAAATCCTGTCACGGGGAAAAACCCGCTTACAAAATTAACAAAATATTCCTTTTTTCAAAGGGAACGGCAGGAAAAAGTGTCCAGGAAAACAGACAGCATCACAATCCGGCGTGGCGGCGAACCTTTTTAAGGACGACAAGGAACATTATGATCTCGGCGGCAAAGGTCAGGATCCACGAGATCGGATAGGAGACATAGATGCTGTCGAGGGTATGGAACTCATCAATCCGGAATACGGTCATTATCCACCCCACCCTGAACACGACAACCCCGAGGATGGCAGTGACCATAGGAAGAGTGGAATATCCGAGCCCACGCAGTGAACCAGTGACAGTGTCCATAATACCGCACAGGAAATAAGGAAGGCATACATACATCATCCTCGTGAGACCGCAATCTATGGCCGCCGCCTCATCCGTTATGTATATCCCGAGCAGAGGACGGCCGAAACCATATATCAGAGCACTCAGGACCATACCTACAATGGTGACATACAGGAGACAGAGCCTGGTTATGCTGCTGACCCTGTCGAACTTTCTTGCCCCGGCGTTCTGTCCGGTGAAATTCATCGATGTCTGCTGGAACGCATTCATACAGACATACTCGAAGCCTTCGATGTTGGCTGCAGCCGCATTGCCTGTCATCGCGATATGGCCGAACGAGTTGACCGAAGACTGTATGACGACATTGGATACAGAGAACAGGGATCCCTGGATTCCGGCCGGAAGACCTACCATAATAATTTTACGCAGGGCATTCCTGTGGAACCTCATCTTTTTCGGGAAGAGCCTGCAGGCATCATCCCGGCGCATCAGGTCCCTTACCACCAGACCGGCTGCAAGTATCTGGGAAATCGCTGTCGCCAGGCCAACACCCTCCACTCCCATACCGCCAAGCGGAACAAACAGGAGGTTGAGCAGGACATTGAGCACTCCGGCCATCGAAAGGTAGACAAGAGGAGTCGCCGTATCACCTACTGCCCTGAGGATGGATGCCCCGAAATTGAAGACCATCATAAATGTCATTCCGGAGAAATACATCCTCATATACGCGGTGGACTGGTCTATGACATTGTCAGGCGTAGCCATCATAATCAGGAGAGGTCTGGCGAATATGATCCCGGCGATTGTCAGTCCGAGACCGCTCAGGATGGCGGTAGGAATGGCAGTATGGACAATGCTTGACACCTGGGCATCATCCCTTGCCCCGACACCCTGTGCGACACCCACTCCGGCTCCTATCGAGAATCCAATGAACAGGTTGACTATCAAGTTAATCAGGGCACCTGTCGCACCGACTGCAGCGAGGGCTATGCTTCCGCAAAACCGTCCGGCTATAATCAGGTCGACTGCCATAAACAGCAGCTGGAGCAGCCCCGTCATAATGATAGGGACGGTGTACACTATGATCATACGCCACAGCGGCCCCCGGGTCATGTCCATTACTCCTGCTTTTCTCATATCCTGATGTTTTGCGGCGCGAAGTTAATCAAAAACCGGTTACATTATCCAGCCTGATTCGCAGAAAACAGTTAAATTTGCACCGGACAGATTATACAGGGTATTTATGCATATAGGGATAGCTGGCAACATCGGGTGCGGGAAGACCACTCTTACAAGGATGCTGGCCGAGCATTACGGCTGGACACCGAAATACGAGGCAGTGACATTCAATCCATATCTGGAAGACTACTACAGCGACATACAGAGATGGTCATTCAATCTCGAGGTCTATTTCCTCACCCAGAGGTTCAAGGATGTGCTTGAGATAGCCAAATCGGATGAAGTCATAATCCAGGACAGGACCATCTTTGAAGGCGTCTATATTTTCGTGGAGAACAACAGGGCTATGGGGAACCTTTCAGAAAGGGATTTCAATACATATATGGACCTTTTCCACCTGATGATGTCCCTCGTGAAGGCGCCTGACCTGCTCATATACCTCAAATCCTCCATCCAGCATCTCGTGAGCCAGATTGCCAGGAGGGGCCGGGACTACGAGAAAAGCATAAGCATAGAATATCTCACCGGACTGAACGAAAGATATGACAGATGGATATCCGAATATCCGGGGAAAGTGCTCACCATCGATGCAGACGGACTTGACTTCCAGAACAGGCCGGAAGACTTCTCTCTTATCACCGACCGCATCGATGCCCAGTTATACGGCCTGTTCTGAATATGAATCCGATATAGTCCTGACACCTACGGCTGACGGTCTGCTGCAGGATGATGTCGTGTGTAGAGCCAGTCGATGATACCGTCGGCAAGTCCTATTACAGGGACATAAATCCACACCGCTCCGGTAATGTCCGCAATGGTGAGGAATATCTGCCCCGCGGGGATAATGACATCAGCCCGGTCCGGCTTCAGCCCGTATTCCTCCATCCGCTGTTCCAGCGTCAAGGCAGACAGCCTGTCGAATATCTCGCGCAATGCATCCACCCCCATCCTGTTGTGGCGGTTGTCCCTGCGCGGGACAAGCCTGTAGTATTTGTTGATATTGCCTCCCGAGCCGATTATCTGTATCCCCGGATAAGATTTCGCGAGATCAGCCATATCCCTGCGCAGCCTCTGCCACTCGGATTCCGCCACCGCCCCGTTGAGGGACCTTACCGTACCTATATTGTATGAACGGGAACAGATGAGACCGCCATCGGCCAGAAGGTTTATCTCCGTGCTTCCACCCCCGACATCCACAAACATGAAATTGCCCTTCCTGCCGCGCATAGTCTCGATATGGTTGCTGTAGACCATCCTTGCCTCCTCCTGACCGTCTATTATCTCTATACGTATGCCAGTCTTCTCTTGCACGGTACGGATAATCGACTGGCCGTTCTCCGCATCCCTCATAGCGGAAGTGGCGCAGGCCCTGTAGTCATCGACTCCGTATATCTTCATCAGATGCTTGTAGCATTTCATCAGGCGGACCATATCCTTCTCTTTCTTCGGGGATATCCTGCCCTCCGCAAACACATCGAATCCGAGACGGAGAGGGACACGGAGCAGCAAAGTCTTGCTGAAGACCGGTCTGGAATCGCTCTCAAGCTGCTTTATGAGCAACCTGACAGCATTCGAGCCAATGTCTATCGCCGCGTATGTCTCGGCATCTTTCCTTATTTCATCCATTTCAGCCATAGTTATCGTAATGTTAATGTCCGTCTGACAGATGCTACAGCGGCCTGACCTGGTCTTCCAAAGAGCAGTAATAGCTGTACAGGGCCTCCTGGGAACCTGTCGGCAGAGGATTTTCCGGGGATGCAAATTCCAGAGAGCCGTGCCCATCCACCACCCTTGCCTGCCTCGCATCCCTGAGCCCGTAATCCACTATCCTTATCATCTCCTGCTTCACGGTCGGGTCATAGACAGGCGCGACCACTTCTATCCTGTTGTCAAGGTTGCGCGGCATCCAGTCGGCAGAACCGATGAACACCTTGTCCTGCCCTCCCGCAGCAAACACAAAGATACGCGAATGTTCCAGATAACGGTCGATTATCCCGCTCACGTGCATCGGAGTCCCCTCAGGGAGGTCTGCAGTCACGAGAGAACAGTTGCCCCTCACCAGAAGGTCGACCCGGACTCCTGCCAGAGCCGCCTCATATAGCTTCTCGACAATGGCAGGATGTGTGATATGGTTGATCTTCACCTTAATATACGAAGGCAGACCGTTCCTGTGATTCTTTATCTCCGCATTGATAAGCGAGATGAACCTCTTCTTCATTTCATTCGGAGACACAAGCAGTTCCTTGAATGTCACCGGTATGTACGGTTTCTCGATAAACTCGAAAAGCGTCTCGACATCTGCCGATATCCGCCTGGACGCCGTCATCAGGATACAGTCCGTATATGTTGCGGCATTGCCCTCGTGGAAATTGCCAGTACTGATGCACACCACATCAGCACCGTTCTTCATTCCTATATGCACGACCTTGGAATGGACTTTCAGTCCCTCTACCCCGAAAATGACCTTGATCCCGGCATCCTGCATCTTCTGAGCCCAGTTGATATTGGACTGCTCATCGAACCTGGCCAGAAGCTCTATCACTACAGTCACCTTCTTGCCGTTCCGAGCCGCACCGACAAGGGCGTTGACAACCCTTGAATCCTTGGCGAGCCGGTATAGCGTAATCTTTATGCTCCTCACCCTGCGGTCAACGGCCGCCTCGTGGAGGAGACGGATGAACGGAGCGAAGCTGTGATACGGTACGTGGAGAAACCGGTCCTGCTCCCTGACCTTGTCGAGAAGGCTCTCAGGACCTTCGAGGGCAGAAGGCATTATAGGTGTGAAACGTTTGAACTTCAAGTCTTTCCGTCCACAGTCAGGGAACTTCATCAGATCCTTGTGGTTCTGATACCTGCCACCGTGAAGGACAGTGTCGTTACGGTCGAGCTCAAGTTTGCTCAACACCCTGCGCTGCAGATCCGATGGCATGGAACTGTCATACACAAAACGCAGAGGTTCTCCTTTTCTCCTGTTTTTCAGACCTTTGGATATCTTCTGCAGAAGTCCGTTATGCCTGTCCTCATCTATGTCCATCTCAGCATCTCTCGTAAACTTGAATGCATACGCCTCGGTCGTGGCATAGCCGAGTCCCTCGAAGATTTCTGACAGGGAACATCTCACCACATCATCCAGATACATTATATAGCTCCTGCCATCCTTATCAGGAAGCCGGATGAATCTGCCGCAAGACTGCACCGGAAGGTCAAAATAGGCATAGTCATACACCATTTTCCTCGTACCGTCGGCCTTGGGGGCAGAGAGCCGTCCGGCCTTCACCGCCAGGTATATGTCCTCATCCGTCTCGTAGTCGAGATGCTTCACTGCGGAAAACCATACCGGAACGATATGCCCTTCGAGCTTCTCACGGAAGAAATTCCGGATGAATTTCAACTGATCCTCATCGGCCTGCCTGTCATTGATCAGGCATATATTGTTCTCTGCAAGCTCCCGGTAGACGGATTCGACCGCAGCCTCATACTCTCCGGAATAGATGGAGTTGAGCCTGGAAATGGCCTTTACCGTCTTCTTGGCGAGCTGTGCCTCTTTCATTGCGGCACCTCCGGCAGAACGCGAAGAGCCTTTCTCCACGACCTTGTCCCCCCACTCCGTCACTCTGTTGAGGGATGCCACCCTCACCCTGAAGAACTCATCGAGGTTGTTGGAATATATGCCGAGGAAGGACAGTCTCTCGAGAAGCGGGACCTCCGGTCTGCAGGCCTCCTGCAGGATTCTTCTGTTGAAATACATCCAGCTGACATCCCTTTCCGTATAGGGCAACGACGAAACTTTCTTTCCCATGGCATTCGATTTTCCACAAATGTAGCAAAATTATGTTACAGAGGTATTACGGCCTGGATTTCCCTGAAGAGAGGCTTCTCAGTCCGGCTTCCAGGCGTGCAAGGCCTTCCTCCAGGGTCTTCCTCGGGCAGGCGATGTTGACCCGGATGAAACTGTCTCCATCCTCCCCGTAATGCACACCCGCGTTTATCCAGAGTCTCTGTCCGGAAAGAAGGCTGTCCTCTATCTGCTGCGAACCGATGCCAAGCACCGAGCAGTCCACCCATACCAGATATGTCCCTTCAAGCGGAAGAACAGGGAAGTCAGGCAGATGGACAGCAAAGAAATCCTTGAGATACAGATAATTGTCATACAGGTATATCTTCAGCTCATCCAGCCAGTCCCCGCTGCTGTCGTATGCCGCCATAAGTCCGGCCACACCGAACGGATTGACATCGCAGACTTCATTGACATTGATTGCCCTGTCTATCCTCATTCTGGCATCAGGGTCTGCGCATACTATATTGGCAATCTGTAGACCGGCCGTGTTGAACGCCTTGCTCGGCGAGCTGCACGTCGCCGAATGCATCAGGAACTCCTCTGAAATCGAAGCGAAGGGGATATAGTCGTGTCCGGGGAATGTCAGTTCGCAATGTATCTCATCCGCTATGATGAAGACATTGTGACGCAGGCAGATCTCCCCTATCCTCGTCAGCTCCTCCCTGGTCCATACCCTTCCGGCCGGATTGTGGGGATTGCACAGTATCATAAGCGTTGTCCGGGGGTCGGCAGCCCTCCGCTCCAGGTCCCCGAAATCTATGGAATAGGAGACATTCTTGTATATCAGGGAATTACAGTTTGCCTCGCAGCCGTTGTTCCTGATTGAGGAAAAGAAACAGTTGTAGACGGGTGTCTGGATGAGCACCTTGTCTCCAGGTGAAGTCATCGCCTTGATTATCGCGGACAGGGCAGGGACAACCCCGGGCACATAAAGGATCCAGTCCTTTTCGATATGGAAACCGTGCCTGCGGCCGAACCAGCCGATAACAGAGCCGTAATAGGCATCCGGGACGTATGTATAGCCGAATATGCCATGCTGCGCCCTGCGAATGACCGCATCCGTGATCGCCGGAGCCGTGCGGAAATCCATATCAGCCACCCACATCGGTATGACACCCTCCTCCGCCACTCCGTCCCACTTGACGGAACCTGTCCCCCTGCGGGGAACAATCTCATCGAAATTATACTTCATAACCATTGTCTATCCGTTAAAAAATCAATTTCTGCTACAGGAAACAATACCGTAAAAATAGCAAAAACCCGGAAAACATCACTGCATTCCGGGAAAACCAAAAAAGAAATTTCATTTTTTGCAGGGAGGATTACTCCTCTTCTGCAGGTTTCAGATTAGTATATACATTCTGTACATCATCATCTTCCTCGAGTCTCTCTATGAGCTTGTCAACTTCGACCCTGTCTTCTGCGGAAAGCTCTTTCAGCTCCACATTCGGAAGGCGGGTGAACTCGCCTGACACCATCTCATATCCGTTGTCCTCGATATATTTCTGAATCTGGTTAAAGGCAGTGAACTCCCCATAGATATGGATCTCCTTCTCTTCATCCTCGTTCTCCGCCTCGAACACCTCCTCGGCGCCGAAATCTATAAGTTCGAGCTCAAGTTCCTCGATATCCACAGGCTTGTCGCTCTTTATGACGAATGCGCACTTACGGTCAAACATATAGTCCACGCTGCCCGATGTCCCGAGAGACCCTCCGCTCTTTGTGAAATATGAACGGACATTGGCTACAGTACGGTTGTTGTTGTCGGTCGCAGCCTCTACCAGGACTGCAATGCCGTGAGGGCCGTATCCCTCGAGGACAATTTCCTTGTAGTCGCTCTGGTCCTTGTCGCTTGCACGCTTGATGGCCCTCTCGATGTTGTCCTTGGGCATGTTCTCGCTCCTTGCTGTCTGGAGAAGCGCCCTCAGACGCGGATTGCCTGTCACATCAGGACCCCCCTGCTTCACAGCAATGGTTATCTCCTTGCCTATCTTCGTGAATGTACGGGCCATATGCCCCCAGCGCTTGAACTTCCTCTCTTTTCTGAATTCGAATGCTCTTCCCATAGAATCTTATTTTGCTTTAGCTTCAATCCTTGAAATGTACTTGTCTATGTCGTAGGCTTCCATAGACTGCGGATAGTTGTCCTTGATGTCCTGATAGAACGCAAGAGCCTTCGCGTCATCCCCGAGTTCCTCGCTTGTAACTCCTGCCTTCAGAAGATATCCGGCAGAGAAGACATTGTCGGATACCTTGGCGGCCTTCTCGAACCAGGTCACAGCCTGGGCATAGTCGCCAAGCCCCGCGTATGCATCACCAATGCAGGAGTATGCACGTCCAGAAAGGATGTTGTCCTTCCCGTTATACTTCTTGAGATAGCTGATGGCCGACTCGTAATTGCCGAGCTGAAGTTCGCACACTCCGGCATAGAGATATACTGCCTTGCCGGCCTTGGCACCGTACTCGTCTATGATCTGCGCAAACCCGAGCACATTCCCATCCCCGTTGAGGGCAAGTTCGTATTCCGAATTCCTGAAATTGGACTCGGCCGGATACATCTGCTCCTGCGCCTCCGCCCTTTTAGGCTCGTATGCGAATTTATGCCAGAGGAAGAATCCCGCTGCGAGCACGACTATGACGGCAACGGTGATGACCATAGGCTTCGAGTTCTCCTTGAAAAAGACCTCTGTCTTAGAGACTGCCTCAGCCACTGCCTCGGCGTTCGGATTTTGTGTTTCTTTAGCCATATTTCGATTTTTTATTCCTATCGGTAAAACAGGGCGCAAATTTATAAAAATTTGACAAATCCTACAATTATTTCCGTATCTTTGTACTTCTGTAAGGAAGCTGTCCGGTTTTTCACAACCTCGGGTTCCGGGTGCGCTTCCATTTGTGACGACTGCAGATGCCGGTACTGGAGAAAATAGTGGTTTCCAATTTCAGGAACATCGGTTTCCAGGAGATCTTGTTCTCCCCCAATGTGAACTGCATATCAGGCAACAACGGGGAGGGCAAGACCAATCTTCTGGATGCCATCTATTACCTTTCGATGACAAAGAGCGCTTTCTCCACTTCTGACAGGTACATATTCAGGCACGGCACGGACTCTTTCTCGATATGCGGGACATACATTATGGAAAGCAGCCGCGGGGAAGAGCCGCTCAGGTCGCGTTTCGCGGTCCAGGTGAACGCCGGCGGAGAAAAGAGACTGAAAAAAGATGACAAGGCCTACGACAAGATTTCCGCGCATATCGGTGAACTGCCGATAGTTATGGTGTCCCCATCCGATGTGTCCCTGGTGAGCGAATCCGGAGAGGAGAGAAGGAGGTTCATCAATTCCGTGCTCTCGCAGATGGACAGGGAATATCTCAGCTCCGCCCAGCAGTACAACAGGCTTCTCTCGCAGCGTAACCGCCTGCTCAAGGACAGGAGACCCGACAGGGAGCTTCTGGCCGTGTTCGGCTCGCGGATGTCTCCTCATGCCCGGAGGCTTCACGATGCCAGGGCGAAGTTCGCGGAAAAGCTCGCCCCTGTCGTGAGTGAATATTACCGGGCCCTTTCCGGAGGCAGGGAGGATGTCAATATAGAATACCGTTCCGACCTTGAGAAAGGGACGCTGGAAGAAGTGCTTGAGGCAAGCGCGGAACGGGATACGGTACTCGGATACACCTCCGCAGGCGTGCAGAGGGATGACTTCATCTTCACAATGGACGGACATCCGATACGCAGATGCGGTTCCCAGGGACAGCAGAAGTCGTTTATCGTATCGCTGAAATTCGCCCAGTACGAGATAATGAAAGGGAACTACGGATTCGCCCCGCTACTGCTGCTGGATGATGTGTTCGACAAGCTGGACATGTCAAGGATATCCAACCTGATATCGATGGTGGCGAGCAGCGATTTCGGACAGATATTCATTACGGACAGCAACAAGGTGAGGCTCAGGGGCATTGTGGATGGATTCACTACAGACAGGGCATATTTCGAGACCGCCGGCGGGAATTTCACCAGAATATGAGATGGGCAGGACTGACAGCATAATCAGGAAAGCGGATGCGGTGCAGATGGACACTCTTGTCAGGGAGTTCATCAGGGAGATGAAGATAGCCTCAGGCCTTGATGTCCAGATAGTCCGCGAAGCTTGGGACAAGGCATCGGGAGCCGGCAAGCATACGCTCGGCTGCACTTTCCGCAACGGGAAGCTGACTGTCCGCCTGTCTTCCTCCGTGATACGGACCAGGCTGGCAATGCAGAAAGATGGCATAGCGGACGAAATGAACAGGATTCTTGTTGCCGACAGTATCTTCACAGGATGTGGGGACGGGCAGGCACCAGTGAGGGAAATAATTTTAAGATGACATGTACAGAAGAATCAAGATAGTGGCAGACAGCAATATACCTTTTCTTGAAGGCATATTCGAGCCATACGCTGACATAGCTTACATAGACGGCAAGGACATAACCCGTGATGACATTCTGGATGCGGATGCCCTGATAATCAGGACAAGGACAAAATGCAACGAGGAACTGCTTCACGGCACCAGAGTATCGCTGATAGCCACTGCGACGATAGGCACTGACCATATCGATATGGACTGGTGCAGGGCAAACGGGATCAGGGTTTACAATGCCCAGGGATGCAACGCGGGAGGGGTGATGCAGTATGTGTTCACAGGGTTGTACGGCACGGCATCCCGCAACGGCATCAAACTCGATGACATGACTCTGGGCATAATCGGAGTGGGGAATGTGGGCAAGAAGGTGGAGCACATGGCGAAATATCTCGGATTCAAGGTGCTGAAATGCGACCCGCCGCGTGCCGCAAAGGAGGGGCCGGAAGAATTCGTGCCGATGGACTATCTTCTGGCGAACTCGAACATAGTGACCATGCACACTCCCCTCGATGAGACCACCAAAGGCATGGCCGACAGGTTTTTCTTCGAACTGATGCAGCCCGGGACATTCTTCATCAACGCCTCGCGCGGGGAAGTGGTCGACGAGGATGCCCTTATGGAGGCAAGGGTAAAGCTCGGGCCTGTAATCATAGACACATGGAACAACGAGCCGGACATCAACCTGAAGCTTCTGGACATGGTGGACATTGCCACACCGCACATAGCCGGATATTCGTTCCAGGGGAAACAGAACGGCACTGCATCCGCCGTAAGGGCGGTCGCCCGCCAGTTCGACATCAACGGGCTGTACCATTTCTACCCTACCTGCAACCTGCCGGAGCACCAGCCGAAAAGGCTTGACCTCAAGGGCAAGACACAGGGGGAGATAACGACCATATTCCAGTACAACTATCCCATATTCACCGATGACTTCATGTTCAGGATGAACCCGGGGAATTTCGAGAAGCTCCGCAGCGAGTACCAGTACCGCAGAGAAATATACGTAGACTGACAGTTACCATATAATTAAACCATATGACTATGTTTTCCAGCAAGGACATTAGACAGATCGAGGACCGCAACTCATCGTTAGAGGCAGTCAAGGCCCAGGTGGAACGTTTCAGGAAAGGATTCCCGTGGATGAGAATCTCTGCACCGGCAACCCCTGGCAACGGCATTGAAGTGCTTGACGAGAAACAGGAGGAAGAGGCGATCCGATACTATGAGACTGCCGAAGTGAACGGCAAATGCAAATTCGTGCCCGCATCCGGGGCTGCATCCAGGATGTTCAAGGACCTCTTCAGCGGGCTTGACACCCTCAACAGCGGGAAAGATGTGGCGAAGGATTCCCCCGCAGCCAGATTTGTCGCAGACATCTGCAGGTTCGCATTCTATGACAAGGACCTTTTCGGGACTCCTGAAGACACGGCGGCAAGCAGACGGGATATCCTCTCCAAGACCCTGACCGACGAGGGGCTGGGGTACGGGAACAAGCCGAAAGGAGTCCTGAAGTTCCACAGATATCCGGATGGGGAGATACGCACGGCCATTGCAGAGCATCTTGTGGAGGCCCAGGACTATATGAGAAATGCAGATGGAAGCGCGAACCTTGTCGTGACCATTTCCCCTGAACACCGGCAGCTTTTTGAAGATGCCCTTGCCACAGTCAAGGATGAATACGAAAAGCGATACGGCGTGAAATACAATGTGACTTTCACATACCAGGACAAGGCGACAGACACCATTGCCGTGGATATCGAAAACAGGCCTTTCCGCACGGAGAGCGATTCCCTGCTTTTCCGCCCTGCAGGACACGGGGCACTCATCCACAACCTCAACAGCCTCAAGGAAGAGGTCGTATCCATCAAGAACATCGACAATGTGGCTACAGAAAGATACCTTCCGATAACGGCAAGATACAAGAAAGTGCTGCTCGGAAAGGCCCTCGAACTCCGTGACAAGATCTTCGGATACTTGAAAGAGCTCGATGCGGCCACGGGAGATGCAATGGCGCAGGCCCTGCCTCCATTCATCCCGAGTCTCACCCAGTCGTATGATGACAGGTACATGAGCCCTGAAGTGCAGAACCTGTGCAACGACATAGAGGTTTTTCTCCTCAAGGAACTGTGCATCAGGATGCCTGAGGCACCTGACTGCAAGAGCAGGGTCGAAATGCTGCGCAAGAAGCTCGACAGGCCTGTCCGCGTGTGCGGGATGGTCAGGAACCAGGGAGAGCCGGGAGGAGGCCCTTTCATCATAGAGGAGAAAGACGGGTCGACTTCGCTCCAGATTCTCGAAAGCGTACAGATAAACATGTCGGACGAAAGGGCGAAGGCAGCCCTCGCAGCCGCAACGCATTTCAACCCGGTAGATATTGTCTGCTGCCTGCACAATTACAAGGGGGAAAGTTTCGATCTCACTGAATATGTGGATGAGGAAGCCGGATTCATAAGTTCCAAGAGCTACCAGGGCCGCGAACTGAAGGCCCTTGAACTGCCCGGACTCTGGAACGGCTCTATGAGCGACTGGAACACTCTGTTCGTGGAAGTGCCGCTGGAGACATTCAATCCAGTGAAAGTCGTGCTGGACCTTCTCCGCCCGGCTCACCAGAACTGACAGACAGTTGAACACGGAGATTGTCGATACACTGAAGAGAGAGAAGAGACTGGATGCCGCAGGGTACCGGTCTCTTCTTGAATCCCGTGACCCTGATACGGCTGCATATCTGCACGAAACAGCCAAGGGTGTATCAGTGCAGAGATTCGGCCGTGGCATATATATCAGAGGCCTTATAGAATTCACAAATATATGCAGGAATGACTGTCTCTACTGCGGGATCAGGAAGAGCAACAGGAACATCCGCCGCTATATGCTGGCAGACAACGAAATCATAGACAGGTGCAGCTGCGGGTATGGACTGGGATTCAGGACATTTGTACTCCAGGGAGGAGAACTCCCCGATGAAAAGGATGATTTCATAGAGGAAGTATGCAGGCTGATTCACGGCAGGTTCCCGGACTGCGCCATCACCCTGTCTCTCGGAGAGAGGAGAGAGGAAAGCTACAGGAGATTCTTCAACGCCGGAGCCACAAGATACCTGCTCCGGCACGAGACACATAATCCGGCTCATTATGCTATGCTGCATCCAGCCGGAATGTCCCTGGAAAACAGGCTCCGATGCATAGCCAGACTCAAAGCCATCGGGTACCAGACAGGGACAGGGATAATGGCAGGAAGCCCGTACCAGACCGTTGACAATATAATCGAGGACATACAATACATCCAGGCGCTCCGGCCGCAAATGATAGGAATCGGACCGTTCATTCCGCACAAGGACACCCCTTTCGGAGGACTCTGCTATGGAACGGAATACCGGAACCGGACAGTCGGCGGACCGGGGCCGGCGACAAGAGAGGCAGAGGACATGAGGCTGGAACTGACACTGAAACTCATATCCATATTCCGGCTGATGTTTCCTGATGCCCTCATTCCTGCCACCACCGCACTGGCGACTGTTGCAAATGACGGCCGGGAAAAAGGGATCCTGTCAGGAGCCAATGTTGTAATGCCCAACCTCTCGCCTCCCTGGACAAGAGACAGTTACTCTCTGTATGACGACAAGGCCTCCTCTGGGAGTGAATCCGCCGAAGGCCTTGCTGAACTTGAATCCAGGCTCGCGAGAATAGGATACCATATCGACTTCAGCCGTGGAGACTACTCTGAAAACTGCATCTGACTTCCAAGAAGATCCTTGATGGCCTCCTCCAGGGCTTTCCCGTGAATGTTCACCAGAGAGATTATTCCGTGCCTGTCTATCAGGACTACATACGGAATCGCATGCACTGCATAGGCTTTCGAAGACGCAGAACCGAACCCTTCAAGGGTGGACCACTGCGGCCATGGCATCTTTTCTTCATCCAACGCCTTCTCCCACTCTCCCCTGCGTGTATCAAGAGACACGCTGACCATTTCAAGGCCAGCTTTATGATATGTCTCATATAGACGCTTCAGTTCAGGTATCTCATTTCTGCAGGGACGGCACCACGAAGCCCAGAAAACCAGAAGAGTCACATTTCCTGAACCAGCTATCTGAGAGAATCTCCTTTCAGAGCCATCCCTAGCCAACGACATAAAATCGACATAGGGGTTTCCTTCACGTGATGATATCCTGGCTGACTCTGCCGCCTTACGTTCCGCCTCCATACGTTCAGTCCTGGCCTTATCCATCGCCACATATTCAGGAGCTATACATTTCACCGTAGAAGAATACAGGGAATCTCCGTAGAACCCCTCCGCTCTGCTGAAAAAGACTGTTGCCCCGACACGGGAATCCGCATATTTCCTGACAAAAGCCACAATATCCGGTCTTGTCTCATTGTAGAAGAAGCGGATCGAATCCGACATTGATGTCCTTCCGGCATACTCTATGGATTTTGACCTGGCCTGTCGTTGCGGAGACAATATATATTTCTCATAATCGGTATTGGCCGGAGTTCCGGACACCTTGACGCCATCTGCCTCGTATATAAGTTCCACTCTGCCCGGTTCGACTACACAAGAAGCCTGTGGAAGATCATAATAGAACTCCGTATGCCCTGACACGCCTTTCGGTTCAAATTCAAATATCGCAATAAACGGTTCTTCTGATATCCTGTATGTGAATCCATATCGGCCTCCGGATATGACGGTGCTGTCCAGGACTGTATTTTCAGAATATTCTACAGGATGCTTCCTGATCATATACACGGTCACTCCGTCATAGTCTTCCGAACCGATTTCTGCCTCTACAGTGAAATTCCGGCTGCACGAAGAAAGAATCACTGACAGCGACAGGAAAAACAATATATTACGTCCCATCATTTCAAGATATTGTCATATTCATCGCTCCTTATGATCTCCAGGGCGCGGATCACAGAAGGACTTGCCGTGTTGAGTATCCTGTAATATATGTTGTGGTCATCCGGATAGAGCGCCCTGGCAAGCAATGCTTTCAGCTGGGTCTTCACCGCCGGTGCAGTACGTTCGTATTCCTGGCCTGGACAGGTGATACCCGCTCCTTCCGCCATCCCTACCATTTCCGAAAACATCTCTTCCTCTCCATTGAATTTTCTGAAAAAGATATCGGAAGTTCTGTATTTCTTCAGCAGGGCATCTCTGTTCCTTTCCAGATACGAAGCAGCCTCCATTTTCTGCATTCCGTTGAAAGCAAGATTATAATACCATTCAGTCATAAAAGTCGTATCGCGCGGCACCTGTACATCCACACCGATACCTCCACCGGAATGCAGTTCCCTTCCTTTCAGAAGAGACCTGTAGACAAGCGTCGGGTCAGCATATACCCTGCCGTATCCTTCATAAGGCTTCTGTATCTGCATCCCAGATGGCGTCAGATAACGTGCAACAGTAATCCTCAGCGCAGAACCATCTTCAAACGGAAGCGTCTCCTGGATCAGTCCCTTACCGAAAGTAGGTCTACCCACAAGGACCGCACGGTCCCAGTCACGAAGCGCTCCGGCAAGGATTTCTGCTGCAGACATCGTCCTGTCGTCTACAAGCAGTACAAGCCTGCCTTTCTCAAAACAGCCATCGATCTGTGCTGAAGCCGTCCGGGTAGGGATATGCGCTCCTGATGTAGTGACTATTGTCTTGTCCCCGTCAAGGAACTCATCCGCGACTGCGACTGCGGACTCGAAAAATCCGCCCGGATTGCCCTGCAGGTCAAGGACAAGGTTTTTCATACCCTGTTTCCTGAGTTCCGACACTGCTGACTTGAATTCATCCAGAGTATGCTCTGCAAACATCGTAAGACGTATATATCCGGTCCCGCTCTTCTTATCAGCGATATATGCTGTCCGGACTGTTCCGGATGCACCGCCCTGAATGCCGGAAGATTCACCCGCATTGGCCGCATTCACGGGAAATGCCGAAGGATCTCCGGCGGTCGGACCGAGAAGAGCCGCTTCACTGGCCATCACTTCCTCCGGAGTCAGGTAGGCGGAAAAGGGATCCAGTTCATTCATAGCCCTGGCTATCATCCCGTCCACGAATGATGCCTTGTCGACAGTATCGACATACATGTTCATGATGGCATACATTGTCATATTCAGTTTCTCTTCCGGTGATTTCTGCGCTCTGGAAGAAATACTGGACAAGGACAGCAGGACTGCCGCACACAAGACAAAACGTTTCATAACTACTCGTTCTTCAGGATTTCTATGACTGCGGATATCTCATCCATAAGCCCGCTCGGGCTGCCGCCATAACCTTCTGCGATATAGCGCACCCTCCCGTTTTTCAATACGGCTTTCTGCGGGATTCCCGATGTCCCGTGAATGATGCTTCTGTAGACTTTGTCATATCCATTGCTCCCATCCCTGCAAGAATCCAGCAGGACTGTCATATCATGATAATTACCTCTCTTCCAGATTCTTCTGATCCTGGCTTTGTCTGGTTCATCCTGGGTGCAGACAAAGAAGAAATGGACATTGTCATCATCCGCATACTTATCCACAGCCAGCTGCATCCCCGAAAGGGCAGCAATGCAAGGAGCACACCAGGTAGCCCAGAAGTCCAGCACAATTATGTCATCCGGGCCATATTCGGAAGAATCCACTTTCTTCCCCTGCATAGAAGTGAGGATGAAGTGCTCATACGGCTCATCGGTCATCCCCTTCTGTACATCTCTAATCAGGTTTTCTTTCGCCTTTTCTGTCTTGAGTGATGAATAGTATTCATCGAAAGTGGCAGACGGCTTCGGATCGAGAGAATCGTAATGGTCACCCAGCATAGAGAATAGTTTCGGCGTAAGCCTTCCTACAGCAGCAGAACCGATGACGGCATTCACCGCCTCCTTGTCCCGTCCCAGTTCCTCAAGTGCCATCACGTATGCTTCATTTCCTGCCGGATACTGATCATACCTGTCCTCTTCATTGATCTTTTCCATACATTTCACCGCATCCGCAGGCCGTCCGCTTCTCTGAAGGACTTCTGTCTGGACTGCAAGATAATATTTCATAGATTCAGCACCTGACCGTATTGCACCATCAGAATACATATCCACATCCGCATCTTTCTTGGCATACATTTCATCGATGATATCCTGTGCAATATCCACATATTCGCGAGGGTCTACCGGAACTTTCATTATATAGAACATAGGGCCGTGGGAATAAAGATCAACCAGCATGGTATATGTCATCTCAGGCAGGACTTCACGAAGTTTATCCCACTGCTTTGAGGCATATAGATACTTGGCATATCCACGATAGAAATTCATATATACAAAACCCTGGCTGTCAGGATGCGCCAGCCAGTCTGACAAAGGGAACTCCTTTCTGAAAGAATCGCACAATGCCATATACTCCACGGTATCGGCAGCTGCGTTGACCGATTCGGCAGCATACCTTCGGGCAAACATTCCTTTAGGATATTTCCTGAAAAGTTCGGTCTTCAAGGCATCTGCCCTGACTGTATCCTTGTCCCTGTAAAGAGCCATGTAATAGTCGGAAGACAATTTCTCCTCTTCTGTCTTCACATCCTGTGCTGCAGAAGAGAATACAGCCGCCATAAAGAAAAAGGCTGCAAGTATTATCCTTTTGTTCATGTCCTGTCTTGAAAAATTACAAACCATAATTTAAAACGACGAGATCGGCATGGAAAGCTGTCAGCCGATGCATCACAACCGGATCATTCAGTAGCGATTGCTCTCAAGTCAATACCGTAATTGTCCTTATAGTAATCCAGTATAATGTTCCACTTGGTCGCCACAGTCTCATATTTCAGAAACTCGGCCGCTTCCTCATCCGTAGCGTTCAGTATCTGGGCAATGTAATAATTGAAATCATTGGATCTCGGATCACTTGAAGACCAGGTATCGTTGGTCTCTGAATACTTCATGTAGATTTCATTGTATACGCTGTATCCATACTGGCTGTAATTAGGGATGAAACCTCGGTTGCGGAGAGCTTCCAGCTGCTCGGGAGTATATTCATAAGAATATGTTGTCGGATTGTATGTCATCTCGGGCTTTGTTGTATAATCCGATACAGTATAGAATTCTGTCGGTGTAGTCAGCACGCCTGACGATACGTATTCTGTCCATAAAGCAGTAATCAAGGCTATTTTCTTTGATTTCAGGGCCGCCTCGTCAAGAGAAGCCACGGTACTCATACCGCCAAGGACAATGAAATTCTCCCCGATATAGTAATCCGCAGGATATTTCTGGATATCTCCTCCGTCGAACTCCCTTTCAACATAGTACTCTTCCACAATGTATATCCTGTATGGAGCACCGCCCGTTTTCATAAAATCATCCGGGAAATACTGCCACCATACCTTGTCGAGATAGTCGAGCATATCTCCGACATAGGACGGATCGCCTTCTATATATTTATTGACCCTGCCTCCGGTCGAAGCATTACCTGATATCTGCTGCCAGAAAATGTCATCAGGATCAATCCTGTAGATTACAAAAGACCCCCATCTGTCATATATGTCAATAATCCGGGCATTGTCCTCATCTGACGCACCTTCCTGAGGAAGAGTATATCCTGTGTCAATGTCAATAGGCTCACCGATCGGGACATCCTTGCTGCAGGAAGGAAGAGACACAGCTATTGCCAGCCCAGAAAATACAACAGCCACCAGATTGTATATGCTATTTTTCATAATTTTTCGATATTTATTGAATTATTCCGTTACAGGTACACCTTGACGCTTTGCCCCGTTCCTGCACTCATTCTGGACGAGTGCGCTGTTCTGTTCCAGCAGGCAGCTCGGGAGAGGGAGCGTATACATAGGGTCATTATGCTGCAGAGTATAGACGAATTCCGGACCACCTTGTTCAGCCTTGTAGATATGGGTTATCTCGGGCATTCCCTGCCGGCGCAAGTCAAACCACCTGTGACCTTCATAGCACAGTTCCTTCCTTCTTTCTGTCCTTATGGCATCCAGAAGTTCATCCCCGGAAAGCGTCTCATCTGCATATCCTGTAATTCTGGTAGCTCTGAAATCATTCAGCATCTGCAGTGCAGCCGCATCATTCCCGAGCAGAGCCTCTGCCTCCATCCTGTTCAGGACAGCCTCGGATGTCCTTATCGCCTGGCACAGATTAGAGGAGCCGTATGGCTTGTACATCACGAAATTTGAATTGTTGGTCTCCCATTCCGGAGCTCCAAGATTGAACATTTTGTATCGCAGATCAGAGGATGAATCCCACAGAGCCTGAAAGTCAGGGTTCATCCCTGACTTGTAACCGATATTGTCCACCCTGGTGGACGCTCCGAAAATCCAAAGCACTTCCGGATTGGTATAATCAAAAGGATTGTACTGGTACGGGATATTGTCCGGATCGAATTCCGTCGTAAGGTTCATCAGTCTGATACCGTAATCCATAGCCTTCTCCACTTCATTGACACAGTCCTGGTAACGGTCCATATAGAGGTACACTCTGGACAGGAGTATATGTATTACCGGCTGGTTTATCCTGTAGTTCTGAGCTATATATTCAAGCGGGTCCATAAGTCTGGCGGCTTCGACCAGATCCGGGACAATAACATCCTCGTAGGCCTGTGCGACTGTCGACCTGGCAATCGGCTCGTTGCTGAGATTGGCATCCAGTTTCAGCGGTACACCGAGGGCGTCCCTGTTATAGTTATACGGCTCGCCATAAATATTGACAAGCTGAAAATAAAGCATCGCCCGTATGGCAAGAGCCTCCGCCTTCACCCTGTCTCTCTGCTCATCGCTTCCTATGGCGGTGTCGATAAGATCCAGGACAGCATTGCAGCCCTTGATTTTCTGGTAGAACTGATAGTACATTGTCTCGGATGCATTTTCATTTATACGCTCCTGGTATCCGTTGAAATCGCACATGTCAGGCTGCCACTGATAATACGGGGCAACGGTCACAGTCTGCTCGTTACCGGCATAATAGTCTGGCGGAAAGACAGTTACTTCTCCCGTATTCCAGTCAGTCATAGAATTGGAATAGTTCAGCATCTGGGCACAGTCATCATCCAGGTATTCAAGGATTGAAATATCCGGGCCGTTATTGTCTGGATAGCCGGAGCCGAGGAGCAGTTCGGAGAAATCCTCTGTAGTCTTCGGTATCATCTCACTCTGGGACTCTTCCTGAAGGAAGCTGCACCCGCTGAAGGCGACTGCTACAGTGCAGCCTGCCAATATTGTATAAATTCTTTTTTTCATATCTTCATCAAAATCATCATCAGAAACTCAAATTCAGCGCAATGGAGAAAGTACGGCGCGCCGGCCATGTCATAGTCTCGGGATCACGTCCTTCCCATCTTTTGTCAAACGCTATCACGAAAGGGTTGGTAAGACTTGCCGTGACGTATGCGTTGATCATTCCAAGTTTGTTTATGAAATCCTTCGGCAGATCGTACTGTAGAGATATGGATCTGCAGCGGAGGAATCCTGTATCGGCTATCCTTGCCGTAGACCTGTTATACATTTCATATATGCTGGAATATTGAGATGACAGCCCATCATCCCCGTAATACAAAGTGGTATAGAGATCATTCGGGTTTCCTGCCGGAATGGATGGGATTGTCGTATGAGTCTCATCGCCCGGCTGTCTCCACCTGTCAGCCATATATCTTGGAACATTCGATTCCGGACGCGGCATACCGCTTGACGCATAGAACGAAGGAAGCCAGCCCTGTGCTCCGACAGATATGGCGAATGCGGCACGGAGATGGAAATTCCTGTAACGGAGAGAGGTGTTTATACCTCCATAAAGATCCGGCTCAGTACATCCGGCTTTCACGAGGAAATCCTTGAATTCAGGCTGTCTCTCGTCAGTCTTGTTGAAAAGAGGCCGTCCTGTCTCGTGGTCGAGACCTGCAAAATCATAAGCCCAGAATGTCCCGTATGCCTCACCGGGGACTATTGCTGCTCCAGTAAGATAGTCTTCAGGCGAATTTATCCTGTTATTGTTCTCAACGACATTCCGTTCGTGGCTCGTATTGAACGACAGGGACCATGTCCAGTCCTCTGTCCGTACCGGAGTCGCGCTTATGATGAACTCGTACCCCCTGTTCTTCATAATCGAGCCATCGATATATGCGTTGACATCACCGTACTCTACCGGAATATCGTGCGATGAAAGGACAGAAGACAGTTTATCATAATAGTTGAAATCCGCGCTGAGCCTTCCTTTAAAGAACGAGAATGACACACCTACATTAAAGTCCCGGGTACGTTCCCAACCGAGATCAGGATAAGGAAGCGACTGGATTGTCAGGTAATACTGGTGGAAATAATCGTGGATACCCCCATCCTGTGCGATCAGATATGGAGACACTGCCGTCACAGCATTTCCTCTCCATCCATAGGAGAAGGATATGTCGAACATATCGTACCAGTTGTCTGCGAAATCCATAAACGGTTCCTCTCCGATACGCCATTTGCCGCCGAGGGAGAACGTAGGGTTGAATCTCTTGTTCTGGTCCTGTCCGAATCTGTTGGAAGCATCCAGACGCGCATTGAGGTTGACAACATATCTGTCATCGTAGCTGTAGACAGCCGTGAAATATTCACTGAGCTGGTTGGAGATTGTATTCACCACACTAGAGCCGTTCTTCATATCTTCGTGGAGCGTCGTCTGCGACTGTGTCGCCGCTCCGGTAACAGGAGTTATGGATAGAGGGACATTGGCGTATGCTTCTCCCCTGAACTTCAGATATCCATACCTCATATTGGTAAATCCATCCGTCTTGTTGGAAGTCATCTGAAAACCGAGATTCATCGTCAGGCGATGTTTTTCCCTGAATGTGTTATTATAGACGAAAGCTCCTCTGACAGACCAGTTGAATGTACTGTTGTTCTGGGTGTTCAGCAGACCTCCATACGGGAGAGGACTGGCAAGCTCTTCAGCGGAATTCGGCTGGACAGTACCGTATTCATAACCTCTTATCGAGGTGATATAGTTGGAATATTCGGTCGCCCACGATTTCATATTCACAGAAGCGAGGGCCATGGTCACATCACCCTGGAACTGGAAATGGTCGAGGAAATCCCACCTTATACTCAGATTAGACTGGAAAGTCTGTGTTGTAGTCTGGGCTCCAGTATTTTCTATTTCGTTAAGTATATTATAGTTATAATAATTCTTGCTAGCGTAGGAATGGCTCGGGTTTCCATATTTCTCGTGATAGAAATAACTGCCATCATCGTTATACGCAGGAATGGCACGGGTAGTGTTCATTGCGTATGTGTAAGGATCCGTTCCGAAAGCGAAATCATTGACTTTGCGGTAACTGCCGTTCAGAGACAGGTCGATTGAAAGTCTGCTTACAGGTCTGTATGTAGTATTGGAACTTGCAGTAAACTGAAGCTGGTCATTCCCTTTTGCATCTCCCTGGGTATCGTTGACCCCGATCGAGAATCGGCTCTGTACCTTATCGCCGCTTGCCGATACGCTTACATTATGCGTATGGCTGACAGCCGAGCGGAACAGGATGTCAAACCAGTCCGTATTCATATACTCCATCCTGCGGAATTCATTCTGAAATTCCTGGATTGTAATCTCCTTGTTCTGCAGCTTCTGGATCAGCCCTCCATACCCTATAGGCAGGATTGCCTGTGTATACTGGTCACGGTCTGCATACATCTCCTGCTGGAACTGCATCCATTCCTGGGAATTCATCATATCATAGAGTCCGTATGCAGGACGCTGGCTGACACTGACATTACCACTGTAATTGACAGACAGTCCTCCCCCTGTGGCTCTCTTCGTAGTTATGACAATGACACCGTTGGCCGCCTGGGATCCGTAGATTGCGGTAGATGCGGCATCCTTCAGGACAGTGATGGTCTCTATATCTGCCGGATTAAGCCAGGATATGGCATTTCCGGCTGTCTGGGCGAGGTCTTCCATATCTCCGGAAATAGGGCTCGCATCATTGGGGATGGGCACCGGATTGGTCTGTATCACCCCATCAACGACCCACAACGGTTCCTGATTCCCCAGAATCGTGGATGTTCCCCTGATCCTGATCTTCGGAGTACCACCGACCTTTCCGGTAGTGTTCAGGACGGACATTCCGGGAATGACACCCTGAAGCATCTGGTCTATTGTAGCCTCTCCGGGTATAAGGATATCCTTGGCCTTGATCTGGGTGACGGCACCTACATATTCACTTCTGTTATAATTGCCATATCCTGTCACGACAATCTCATCCAGAGCTTCCAGGTCATCCTGGAGGGTCACGTTCAGATGCGTCTGTCCTGTATAATTGATTTCCTGAATGGAATATCCCAGGCAGGAAAAGACAATGGTCCCTTCTTTTCTCCCTTGGAGATCCAGGTCATAATTCCCGACCGCATTGGTTTCGACACCGATACTGGTGCCTTTGATCATGACGGCCACACCCGGTAGAGCGACACCGTTGCGATCCTGGACCTTACCGATAATGTGCCCTTGTCTGGGGATATTATAATCCTGCCCCCCCTGAACGGCAGAATCTGCCGGCCGGCCTGTATCTGCATAACCAGGCACAGATACAGACAAGGCTGCAAAAAGCAATACGGATGATAATGCTTTCATAAATGATTTTGTTAAGTCGTTAATATACTGAATAATTATTCAAAATACAGGTAGAGTCACCCCCACGCATAGCGCAAATTTAGAATTTTTTGAAATATTATCAATGAATATACACTATTTTTGTCCCGGAATCCAAAAGTATCGGAAATGGACATGCAAAGGACACTTTTACTTGCAGCTGCAATCACTGCAGGAATTGATGCACTGGCCCAGGAGGTCTGCACATTTGAACCTGAATATTTGCACGAGGGTGATACAGTCACTCTTGGATATGACCCGGAGGCATCTTTCCTTAAAGGAGAGATAGAAGGGGTTTACTATTTCTGGAGAGATTACCGCTGGGAAGCCCGGGATATGGAAATCGAGAAGCAGAATGACGGCACGCTCACCGCGACATTCAGGATTCCGGAAAAGACAGCCCTGACTGTGTGGAAATTCTATGACAGGGATACTGTGGATATAGGAGGGCCATCTTTCACGTATGCCAGATATGTCCTGGATAAAGATGGACGGAACTTGCCTTCCGCAAATATAGGCTGGGGACTTCTGCGGGGAGAGCACACACAGGAGCTGGCGGGTATCCCATCTCTGCAGAATGCAGGATTCGACAGGAAAGATGATGAAACAGTGCGTATGTGGATAAACTATGAACTCAGGGATAACCCTGAATGTTTGAAAGATATATTCTGGTACGCCACACTGGCCATGCAGCGCGATTCCACAGTATCCAAGGCCGACATGAAGAAGAACATCAGGACACTGCTTGACAGAGATTCTGAAGGAGACAGGCTGAATGAAAGGCAGCTTATGCAGGCGCATCAGATAGTATCCTCGATACTTCCGGATTCTACTATGAGAGCAGAAATAGAAGAGAGGCTGTCAGAGCGTTATCCGGACGGTGAATTCTTCAGGGAAAAAACGGCACGCGAACTGTTCCTGATGGACAAGTCCGATCCTGATGATTTCAGTTCATGTTTTAAAGGATTCCTCAAAAGATTCCCGCCAGAGAAATTCATTGACTCATTTGTCGAAGATGATATGTTTGACCACTATTACAGCAATCTTTTCAGGATATATATATACAATGCAATCATTCTGGACAATGACTATTCCAGGCTTGTCGAATGTCTTCCTGTCGCTCCGAGAAGAGATCTGTCAATGTATTTCTGGCATATAATCCAGATTCCTTATATGCGCGGAGATGTGTCTGCAGAGAATCTCTATCCTTATGCAAGGCTGATATATGAAGAACTGCAGTCCCGCCCAAGAAATGCGGCAGAAAAAGTATGGTCTCCTAAAGAATGGAAAGACAAGTTCTATCGTGACAATGCACCTGCCTGGCTTGACTACTCTAAAATCCTTGATGAAATAGGAGAAAACAGCCATGCAATGTCACTGATGGATACACTGTCATTATATTTAGGCAGCCGTAATGCAGATTTCAATGATTTCTATGTAAAGCTGCTGAAGAAGAACGGGAGGGACAATGAGGCCCTTGCTCAGATCAAGGCCGCCGTGTCAGAGAACCAGGCATCTCCAGAAATGCTGGATATCCTGAAAACTGAATATATGAGGAACGGAGGTACAGAGGATGGATTTGACGGATACATCAATTCGATGAAATCTGAAACACTTATGAAAGCACATAGGGATGCCCTTGTGTCCAGCATGATCAATGTCCCGACAAAGCTGTTCAAGCTGGACAGACTTGAAGGGGGCAAAGTGAATATGGCTAAACTTGACGGACATATAATAGTGCTCGATTTCTGGGCAACCTGGTGTGGCCCGTGCAAAGCCGCGATGCCTGGTATGCAGATGGCAGTGGACAGATACAAGGATGATGATGCAGTTGATTTCTTCTTCATTTCCACAATGGAGAACAGGAAAGACTATGTCAAGGTTATAAAGGATTTCATCTCTGAAAAGGGCTATGACTTCCAGGTACTTCTGGACAATCCGGATGAAAAAGGACAGCGTCAGGCCGTCTATTCATACTACGCAAGGCAGTTCCATTTCTCCGGGATACCGCAGAAAATGATAATTGACGGTGAAGGCAATGTACGGTGGATAGCGACAGGATACTACGGATCTCCAAGCTCCCTTGCAGATGAGATCAGTATAATCATAGAAGAGATAAAGAAATGAGACAGATATTCAGAGCGGCCCTTGCCATCTGCTTCCTGTGCTGCGTATGCATCGCATCCGCCCGGCAGCCGGAATCTGGCTTCGGTCCGAGAATGTGCTTTTCTACGGACAGGACTCCCTGCACTATGCAGGTACTCTCACTCTGCCCGACAATCCCGGCAGGCATACAGCCGTAGTAATCGCATCCGGGACATATCCCCAGGACCGTGATGGAACAATGGCCGGGCACAAGATTTTCAAGGAGATAGCCGAATATTTGAGTCGCAGAGGAATAGCCGTACTCCGAGTAGATGACCGAGGCGTCGGGGGATCTGACGGAATATACGAGGATGCCACCACTGCCGATTTTGCCGGGGACGTGATAGCTGCAGTAGAATATCTCCGTACCAGAAAAGAAATTGACAGGAGAAGAATCGGTGTACTGGGGCACAGTGAAGGTGGCGCAACATGCTCCATAGCGGCTTCAGAATGCAAGGATATCAGATTCCTCATATCTGTAGCCGGACTTATGACAGATGGTCTGAGTTCTGTCATACAGCAGAACAAAGACATTGTAGCCTCAACTGACGGGATACCTGACATAAACAGGAAAAGATATGACGAGATAAACGGTATTATGTTCCATACGGCGTATGAATATGCGAATGCCGACAGCACGACACTGTCAGCTGCCTTATACAAGGCCTACGATGAATGGAAAGCTAAAGACGATGAAATGATACGGGAATCCGGCATCATGAACGATCATTTCAGATATCCTATATACATGTATGTCCAGCAGGCTACAAGCAATTGGTACCGATTCTTCATCAGATACAATCCCGCAGACTATCTGAGCAAGGTGAAGATTCCCGTACTGGCTGTCAACGGGACAAATGATGTAATGGTGAACTGCAGCCAGAATCTTGAAAACGTAAGGAAATATCTCAGCCACAACAGAAATGTCACCACTGTGGCCCTGCCCGGGCTGAATCATCTTCTGTTGCCTTGCAAGAAAGGGACACCTGATGAATATGCAAAGATAAGTGCACCCGTGTCTGCGGAAGCACTTGAAATCATATTTTCATGGATAGAGGAAAATATCGGATTATAGGCTTACGGTAAACTCCACTGTTGAAGGAGGAATGCACATCGTGTCATTGCAGGCCGCATATTCCAGGAATCCCCTGACATTGCATCGCTTGCCCCTGATCTTGAATTTCTGGATAAATGTCACCTTCTTCTCGAAATAACGGACTTCCATCCCGAACATACTGTCAAAGGCTGAAATCTCTTCACCCAGGGCAGAAAGCTTGCCATCTGCGGATGCACCCTTTGCTGATTCAACTGTCACTGAAGCAGATATAGGACCTCCTTCAGGCATATCGGTAGAATATACATGCCATCCGTCAGCCATATCGGCTTCAAATATCACCTGCACTTCCTTTTCAGATACCTGTTCCTGCCTGACTGTAAACCGGACAGGAGAATCATTCTGTGCTGCCGCTGCAACCCCTGTAGCAAGCACGACACAGCAAAGAAACAATTTCAATGCTTTCATATCGGATTATTTTTTCAATAGACAACCGTCTGTCGGGTGACAAAAATAGCGTTTTTTTTACAATATTTATAAATTTGTATCCGATCTTGATATCAGTCCGATTTTAAGCAGGCATCATCAGGAAAAGATAATATGGGAAATTACAGACATGTCTTCAATCCTGCATCCGGCATTGCCGGAGAGTTCATCAATGACAGGGAGATACTCGAAACCGTCAGCTATGCTATGGAGCACAGCCGCGACAGAGCTTTGATGGAAAGCATCATCGCCAAGGCAGAGGAATGCAGGGGACTGACACACAGGGAGGCGGCGGTGCTGATGGAGTGCAGCGAACCGGACCTGCTCGACAGGATATATTCCCTTGCACGGCAGATAAAAAGGAGACTCTACGGGAACAGGATAGTGCTCTTTGCACCGCTATATCTGTCCGACTGGTGCATAAACGGCTGTATCTACTGCCCATACCACGCAAAGAACAGGCATATACCCCGCAGGAAACTGTCACAGGATGAAATCCGGGCCGAAGTGACAGCTCTCCAGGACTTGGGCCACAAGAGGCTGGCTATCGAAGCCGGTGAAGACCCCGTGCACAACCCGATAGAATACATTCTCGAATCTATCGGCACCATATACGGCACCCGCCACCGCAACGGGGCAATCAGAAGGGTGAACGTGAACATAGCTGCCACCACAGCAGAGAACTACCGCAGGCTGAAGGATGCCGGAATAGGTACCTATATACTGTTCCAGGAGACATACAACAGGAAGAACTATGAGAAGCTGCATCCGAGCGGTCCTAAAAGCGACTACCCGTGGCATACAGAGGCCATGGACAGGGCAATGCAGGGAGGGATAGATGATGTAGGGATAGGTGTACTGTTCGGATTGAACACCTGGAGATATGACCTTGTGGGGCTGCTGATGCACGCAGAGCATCTCGAGGCGAGGTTCGGGATAGGGCCGCATACCATCAGCGTGCCCCGTATCTGTCCGGCAGATGACATCGATACAGGAGACTTTCCGGATGCAGTGCCGGATGACATATTCTGCAGGATAGTGGCCATCCTGAGGCTTGCCGTGCCGTACACCGGAATGATCATCTCCACAAGGGAATCCGAAAAAGTAAGGGCGAAAGTACTCGAACTTGGAATATCACAGATAAGCGGCGGTTCCCGTACAAGCGTGGGAGGATATGCAGACAGCAGAGGGCAGCAGCACGGGGACTGTGGGACTGGCCATGTGACAGACAGAGGGGAAGATGCGGACAGTACGGCACAGTTCGACATCAGCGACAGGAGGTCCCTGGATGAAATTGTCGGATGGCTCCTTGATCTGGGGCATATCCCGAGTTTCTGCACCGCTTGCTACCGTGAAGGCAGGACGGGAGACAGGTTCATGTCGCTGGTAAAAAGAGGGAAGATAGCCGACTGCTGCCAGCCGAACGCACTGATGACACTTATGGAATATCTCTATGACTATGCATCTCCCCTGACAAAGGAAAAGGGACTTGCCGCCATCCGGAAAGAGCTGAAGAATATTCCGGGAGACAAGGTCAGGGAACTGACTGCCGGACATCTGGAAGAAATCCGGAACGGCCGCAGGGATTTCCGTTTCTAAACGGCAGACAACAAATGATTTGAGTATGGAAACACCGGCAGCAGAAAGACTCCACATAGCGATATTGGGAGCACGGAACAGCGGCAAGTCAAGCCTTGTCAACGCAATGGCGGGACAGACAGTCTCTCTTGTGTCCGGCATCCCCGGAACAACCACAGACCCTGTCAGCAAAGCTATGGAAATACCCGGAGCCGGAGCAACCGTACTCATCGACACCGCCGGGTTCGATGATGAAGGAGAGCTCGGGGCACTTCGCGTGAACAGGACCGGAAATTCTCTCGACAAGGCAGACATCGCCATCCTGCTGTTCAGGGACGGCTCAACGGGCTTCGGACCGGACAAAATATCCGGAAGAAGACTCAAGAAGACAGGAATTGACGACACCTACAGAGAATGGTACAGGATTCTGTCTGACAAGGGAATCCGCGTAATCCCGGTGCTGAATACCTGCGCTGAGGATGAACTGTCCCCGGATACGGAAGATGCAGGTCTGAGGACTGCATTGAAGATGGAGATAGAAAAGCTCACCGGACTGGAACCGGTCACGGTCAATGCGGCCACAGGCGAAGGGATACAGGCTATCTACGATGCCATAGCCGCTATGACAGATGACACGCAGCGAGCCCGGACAATTACAGGAGACCTTGTCAATCCGGGAGACACTGTGCTGCTTGTAATGCCGCAGGACAGCGAAGCACCCAAAGGAAGGCTGATACTACCACAGGTCCAGACCATAAGGGAACTCCTTGACAAGGGGTGCAGCGCGGTATGCTGCACTCCGGAGACAATGTCAGCCACACTCGGGAAACTTGCCGGATCTCCGGACCTGATAATCACTGATTCACAGGTATTCAGAGAAGTCTGGCAGGCCCGCCCCGAAGGATGCCGTGTGACATCGTTCTCCATCCTGTTTGCCGCATACAAAGGAGATCTGGATGCTTTCATCAGAGGTGCAGAAGCCCTTGACAGGCTTGCTCCTGATTCGCACATCCTGATTACGGAAGCCTGCACCCATATCCCTGCCTCTGAAGACATCGGACGTGTGAAGATTCCCGGAATGCTGAAACATCACTTTGGAGACAGTCTGAACATCGACATTGTCTCTGGCAGTGACTTTCCCGATGACCTGTCAGGATATGACCTTGTCATCCACTGCGGAGCCTGTATGTTCAACAGGAAATATGTCCTCAACAGGATAAGGGATGCGGCCGGACAGAATGTTCCGATAACCAACTATGGCATTGCAATAGCCTGGGCGGCAGGAATCCTCGACAAGGTATCCTTGCCGGGACAGTGACATTGAAGACTACGCATCCAGGTCATCGAGTATGCGCCTGACATCCACAGGCTGCAGCCGACCATAGACCTTGTCTCCTATCATCACTACAGGAGCGAGCCCGCAGGCACCGACGCACCTCAGGCAGTCGAGAGAGAACCTGCCGTCCGGTGTAGTCTCGCCTACATCTATCCCGAGTACCCGCTTGAACTCATCAAGCAGCTTTTCCCCGCCTCTGACATAGCAGGCGGTCCCCATACATACCGAAATGGGATACTTTCCTTTTGCAGTCATTGTAAAGAACGCATAGAAAGTCACCACTCCATAGACTTTAGACACGGGTATATTGAGTTTCCCGGCAATCAGCCTCTGCATCTCTTCCGGCAGATAGCCCATAAGGTGCTGGGCCTCATGCAGGATGTTGATAAGTTCACCGGGATTGTTGCCGTGGGCCTCGCATATTGCATCCACCTTTCCGGCCACATCGCAAGGAAGTTTTATATCTGGCATAACTTTATTCTGGTTAATCTCTGTGACAAATTGTACTATATCCTCCTATCCACGATACCGCTGCCGGAACAGCTACTGCACCGACCTGTTGAAATAATGTGTATGCAGCAGATGTTCCGCTTTCTCGCCCAACGGCTTGCCGAGATATTCCTGATACAGGGTCCTGATGAACGGATTCTCGTGCGACTTGCGTATCGTCTTTCCTGCATCCTCCCTGTACAGGGCATTTGCCCTTGCATACAGGACAGCTGAATTACCGTGGTGCAGAGGCTGCCCTCCACCTCCGATACAGCCGCCGGGGCAGGCCATAATCTCTATGGCGTGGTACTCGTTGCGCCCATGCCTGATATCATCAAGAAGATGGCGCGCATTGCCAAGCCCGTGGGCTATCCCGACCTTCAGTTCAAAACCATCGAGGTCGACAGTGGCCCTGCGTACTCCCTGCATCCCCCTTACAGTCTGGAAATTGACATCCTTTAAGGTCTTGCCCGTATACATTTCATATACAGAACGCAAGGCAGCCTCCATCACGCCTCCTGTAGTCCCGAAAATCACACCGGCACCCGTAGAAGTGCCGAGAGGCTGGTCAAAATCCATATCGGGCAGAAGTGTGAAACTTATATTTGCCCTCTTGATAAGCCGGGCCAGCTCCCTGGTCGATATGGAATAGTCCACATCCGGATTACCGTCAGTCTTGAATTCAGCCCTGTCGCATTCATATTTTTTTGCAAGACAAGGCATTATCGACACGACTACAAGCCTGTCACGAGGTATGCCCATCTTCTCCGCCCACCAGGTCTTTGCAATAGAGCCGAACATCTGCTGAGGAGAACGGGCAGTAGACGGTATATCAAGCAGGTCAGGGAACTGATGCTCAAAGAAATTCACCCAGGCAGGGCAGCAGGAAGTCAGGACAGGAAGACGGACAGACCTGTCCCCATCCAGGAACCTGGTCAGCCGGTTGAGCATCTCCGCCCCCTCCTCCATTATGGTCAGGTCCGCCGCAAAGTCCGTATCGAATACATAATCGAACCCGAGTTCCCGTAAAGCAGCCACCATCTTTCCCGTGACCAGAGTCCCGGCAGGAAGTCCGAACTCCTCCCCTATCGCCGCCCTTACCGCCGGGGCAGTCTGTACTATCACAACCTTGTCAGGATCCGCAAGATCCTCCACCAGACGGTTGGTGTGGTCCCGTTCTGTCAGCGCCCCGACCGGGCAGACCGCAACGCACTGTCCGCAATAGGTACATTCACTGTCCACCATCATCTTGTCAAACGCAGGTGCGACAGTCGTGTTGAACCCTCTCCTGATTGCACCGAGAGCACCTACTGTCTGAACCTCGTTGCATACGCTCTCGCATCTGCGGCAGAATATGCATTTGTCCATATTTCGGACAATCGAGGCAGTGACTTCCCTCTTGCGCGGAGACAGCTCCCCTCCGTTGAACGGCATCTCCCTGATATTGAACCTGAGGGCAAGATTCTGGAGTTCGCAGTTGCCGGCCTTAGGGCAGGTCAGACATTCATTCGGGTGGTCTGAAAGAATCAGTTCCGCCACTATCTTGCGTGCATTCATCACCCTCAACGTGCTGGTGCGCACAACCATTCCCCCGGTGCATCTTGTCGCGCAGGCGGGAGCAAGATTCCTTCTCCCTTCGACCTCGACAACGCATATACGGCACGATGCCGGATTGTTTCTGATGCAGGTTCCCTTCAGGTCTATGTGGCACAGTGTAGGTATGTCTATACCTATCTTCTGCGCCGCCTCCAATATCGTAGTCCCCTCCGGGACCGTGACAAAATGATGGTCTATCTGTAGTGTTATCTGTCTTTCTTCCATAACGGTCTCAGAAATTAATTGCATTCTTCCTGAAATTCATTCTCTTGCGGAAAACCTGTCACGACACCGATATCGCCTTGAACCTGCAGCGTGCCATACACATTCCGCACTTGATGCATTTGTCCGGATTGATGACGTGCGGCTTGCGCACATCTCCGATTATCGCATCTGCCGGGCAGTTCTTTGCGCACAGATGGCATCCTATGCACAGCGTAGGGTTGATGATGTACGTCAGCAGAGCCTTGCACTGTTTCGCACGGCATCTGTGGTCCCTGACATGTTCAAGATACTCATCATAGAAATGGCTGAGAGTAGACAGGACGGGATTGGGTGAAGTCTGGCCGAGACCACAGAGAGCCGTATCCTTTATCACCCTACCCAAAGTGGAAAGTGTCTTGAGGTCCTCCTCGGTGCCCTTGCCGTCGGTTATCCTGTTCAGAGTCTCCAGCAGACGCTTGTTGCCGATTCTGCAAGGCGTACACTTCCCACACGACTCCTCGACCGTGAAATCAAGATAAAACCTTGCGACAGAAACCATACAGTCATCCTCGTCCATAACAATCATACCTCCGGAGCCCATCATCGAGCCTTCGGCCACAAGATTGTCGAAATCTATCGGTATGTCGAGATGCTTCTCCGTCAGACAGCCTCCTGACGGCCCTCCCGTCTGTACCGCCTTGAACTTCTTGCCGCCCTTGATTCCTCCTCCGATATCATAGATGACTTCCCGCAATGTAGTCCCCATAGGCACCTCTATCAGCCCGACATTGTTGATCTTGCCTGCCAGGGCGAAGACCTTTGTCCCTTTCGATTTCTCAGTACCGATGGATGAGAACCATTCCGCACCCTTTGTCAATATGGCTGGAATATTCGCCAATGTCTCGACATTGTTGACATTCGTAGGCTTGCCGAGATATCCCGACTCTGCAGGGAACGGAGGCTTCATCGTAGGCTCTCCCCTCTTTCCTTCCATAGAATGGATAAGAGCCGTCTCTTCCCCGCAGACAAAAGCTCCCGCACCGTATCTGATCACGATATCGAAACTGAAGCCGCTGCCGAGGATATTGTCCCCGAGAAGACCATACTCCCGTGCCTGGCCAATCGCAGTCTTGAGCCTGTGTATGGCAAGTGGATATTCCGCCCTGATATACACAAGCCCCTTGGATGAGCCTATCGCATATCCGCAGACCGCCATCGCCTCCACTATCGAATGCGGGTCACCCTCCATAATGGACCTGTCCATAAATGCACCCGGATCACCCTCATCCGCATTGCATACGACATATTTCTCATCAGAAATGCTCTTCCTTGCAAACCCCCATTTCACCCCCGTCGGGAATCCGCCGCCTCCGCGCCCCCTCAACCCGGAGCGGGTCACTTCGTCTATCACCTCCCCTGGAGACCTGTGGATAAGACACTGCGCCAAGGCAGAATAACCATCCCTTGCAATATATTCCTCTATGTTCTCCGGATCAATGAATCCGCAGTTACGGAGGGCAACCCGTTTCTGCTTGCGGTAGAAATCTATATGTTTGGAATCACTTACACTCTGTCCCGTCTTGGGGTCGACATAGAGAAGCCGTTCCACCCTCCGGCCGCTGACTATATGGTCATTCACTATATCACCGGCATCATCAGGAGTCACCTGGGTATAGAATGTGTTATCCGGAATTATCTTGACTACAGGGCCTTTCTCACAGAACCCAAAACATCCGGTCGTGATGACATCCACCCTGTCGCAAATTCCTTTTTCCTTGAGTTTTTCCCTGAGCCGGTCACAGATAAGCTGGCTTGAAGAAGCCTTGCAGCCTGTCCCTCCGCAGACAAGCACCTGCATCCTCTCTGTACCGGTATCCAGTCCGCTGCTGTCTCCGTTAATGTTTCTTTCGCCCAGCTCCCTGAGCATCAGTTTCTTCGCGGCTTCCGACCTGACGGCATCCAGATCCTTGATTGTCAGTATTTTCATATCAGTCAGTCCAGTGTCAATTGTGGTACTGACAAAGTTATCAAAAGATTTTTATTCCGCAATACGGTCAAGGGAATAGGTGCAGCTGTCGTTGCCATCCCTGAAGCCGGGTCATAACAAACGAATTCATCTACTTTTACTCGTTTTACGGCAATCCAATGACAATCATTTACTAATTCTGTTGTTCGGCATTGTTCTTCTTATTCATAGCCTGCAGAAGCTTCTTGTAATCTTCTACAAATTTGGAGATGGTCACGAATCCTGCTGCTGTCTCCTCATCAGATATTTCGTCAATGATGGTACTCTTGTCAGCCGGTGTCGCCTGCAGATAATAGCCGATAATCTGAGGAGTAGTAATTTTGATGTTGAAGCTTTTTTCCGTCGAGCTGGTGTGAATGCCTGACGAACCGAATGAGGCGCTGCTGCTCTTTGCACCGCTGAACAGCAGGAAGCCTCCACCGTGAGAGGCATGCTCTTCCATAGTTGCCGAAAATGTGTCCGACAGCCGTTCGCTTGCAGTCACCTGGATGGCTATATCTTTGGCAACAAGCATTGCCACAGGATAACAGGGCAAAAATACCGGGATTGAACCATTCACGCTCAATACTCACTTTCGCTACATTCATTCCGATACGGACAGAAGTATCCTGGGATTTGCAAATCTCTGCAAATCATCCGTTGTTTTATCTCCCTTAAAATTCAGTCCTTTCGCCAGTCTGCTGATTATGGAATTGGGAACATTTCCTCCACTGAATATAGGCGCAATCGTAAATACGGTGTCTATGACGGTTTTTAAACCTTCGCCATATTGGTTTATTAATTTATTTTGAGCATCATTGCAATATTAATGCGCCATTTTACTGAATAAATCGCCGCCAAATTCCATATTATTTTTGCGCCAAATTACTGAATTTGCAAAAATCTTTATACCTTTGCCACTATAAACGATTAGGATATGGAAGGTTACAAGCATAGGATTATGGATGGTCTGCTGGCCAAGAAATTGCAGGC
>CALVAC010000024.1 GCA_944325435.1 uncultured Bacteroidales bacterium
CCATGACAAATTTCAGAAACTTCTGATTTTGACCTAGTTATAATCAATGCGTTTTTGGACTGTCAAAGTCAGGAAATATAGGAAGAAGCGGAGAGCAATGCAAGCAAGCATGCGGTGCCAGTGCGCGGCAGTACAGACGGTGTCACGCATCGTGTCCGATAACGGAGGATAAATGCATTCCGAAAATGTCAGATATTTGCCGGAAAGGCTTGTATGATTGAAATTTTATCGTATATTTGCCGCATACATTAAAAATAATAACCAATTTTAGCTTTTTAATTGAAATTATGAATAAAAGATCTGTCTACCCGATGGAATTGATGCTTTAGGCATCAGCAGCCAAGACCTGAAACCTTTGCCTTATACGTTCCTAATCATTTTAAATCATTTTTTCATGAAGAAATTTGTCCCGATGGGGATGATGTGTTTTCTTGTATGCATAGCCGCTTGTACAGCAGAGATAGCGGATGATGTGTACCATCAGGAATTGCCACCCCAGACTGAGAAAAATTCATCTTTGACAATTGATGTCCTGAACACCGGTGACCGTACGGATCTGGTGGTAGGGATTCTTGAAGAGACCCTTTTTGACGGGCAGGGTAAGGCCCGCAAAATTTCTGATGCCGACCTGCTTCTTTCGGCGGCAGTCACAGGAGGAAAGGCCGAGTTCCCGGACCTTATGGACTATTACAAGTCCACCCTGTTTTTCAATGTGTTCACAACGGCCGGAGATGTGCTTGAGCCGCTTACCAATGCCGGAAGCCAGCTGCAATACCAGGTGGTCTTCGGAGATATCAGCAAGACAATAGACCTGTCGCTGCAGGCTCCGGAGACGGTGCACGTCACTGACATTTCCGTCTCGGCGGCAGCGGAGTACAGCGGCAAGACCATCTATCTGACTGATGAAGCCGGAAACGGACGGCTGAAAGAGGCTATCCTCTCCGGAGAGGATGTGCCTGAAGACCTGTACATCGCTTCTGCCCAGTCAGGCGATGAACCGGTGGTCTTCCGGATCAATTCCCCTCGTAAGCAGGAAAAATACTGTCTCTACATCGTCGCTCCTGAAGATGGTCTGGACTACCTTGTCCGCGAGGTGGAGATAGACTATGGCACGGAGTCGGTGCCGGTAGAGTTCGCGAAAGAGGAACCGAAACGGATAACGGTCACTGCGACATATCTCGAAGGAGACTCCGAGCCTTATACGCAGACACCTCTGCACAACAAGGAGGTGTATCTGATATCGTCGGATGCATGGACAGATGTAAGGGATCATGTGGATGACGACAAGGGCAACCCGGAACCCGGGACATTCGTCAGCAGGAGTACCCTTGTTCAAGGTAACGCTGTGTTCGAGGTATTCTGCACCGAGGGGCGGCAGGACTATGTGGTCTATGTGCCGAAATGGAATACCGACTATTATGACAGCTATCAGTACAGGGAGGTGAGCGTGACTCCTGATGCGGACGAGTATCCTGTGGAGATAAGCGCACTGTTCACCCCTCCTGGAAGCGGAGGAGATGTCGGGATTACAAAGACTGTGACTTTTACGGTGAAGATAACCGCTTATCCTGATGGCTGGCAGGCAAGGGGCCCTATCTATGCAGTTGCCGATTCTGAATATCTCAAGGAATTATATGAGTATTCCATGAACAGTTTTGGAGGGACCCCTCCGGATGTCAATTTCACAAAATCCGATGACATATCATATTCTCCGCTCCCGATAGAGGAGACTTTAGAACTGGAAATCAATACGGCAAAGGAGATAGCCTTTTTTGTGACCTGTATGCAGGGCTGGACACCGGCACCGGTTGTTGCGAGGGTCAACGGCTCGGAAATCACCGGCAATACGTATGAAGTGACATTGACCGACATAGAATATCTCTAACAGAATATGCTTATGAACAAGATAACGACAATAATGCTTGCCTTGCTATGCTTCTGCACCATAGCTCAGGCACAGAATGTTACTGTGACGGGGACAGTCACCGATGCCAGGGACGGAGCTCCGGTCATAGCCAGCATCATCCAGCAGGGCACGACCAACGGCACCATGGCTGATATCGATGGCAACTATTCGATCTCGGTACCGGAAGGGGCTGTCCTGGAGTTCTCTTCAATCGGTTATGTTACAGAGACGAGGACCGTAACTGCAGGAATCGGAAGGATAGATGTCCTGATGCAGCAGGATATGCAGGAGCTTGATGAGGTGGTGGTCACCGCCCTCGGCATCAAGAGGCAGGAGAAGGCCCTGTCCTACAATACACAGACAGTGGATGCGGAGGAGCTCACGCGTGTGAAGGATGCCAACCTGATGAACAGTCTCGTGGGCAAGGTGGCAGGTGTGACCATCCAGGGCAGTTCCTCCGGCATAGGAGGGGCATCCAAGGTGGTGATGCGAGGCACCAAGTCTATTGAAGGAAGCAATAACGCCCTCTATGTCATCGATGGTGTGCCGATGTATAACAGCGTGGCTGACCAGGGCTCAGGGCGCTACAGTTCACGAGGCACCACAGAAGGTATAGCCGATCTCAATCCGGACGATATCGAGTCAATGACGGTGCTGACGGGAGCATCTGCGGCGGCACTCTACGGTTCCGCTGCAGCCAATGGCGCCATCCTCATCACCACCAAGAAAGGCAAGGAAGGCAGGCTGGAGGCGACATTCACATCTTCGGCCGAGTTCGCAAGACCGTTTATGATGCCGGAGTTCCAGAACACATACGGCAGCGATCCGGGCGAGGCTGTCAGCTGGGGTGCCGCCCAGCCATCTACAGGATATGAGCCTTCGGATTTCTTCAATACGGCCGCGACATACACCAATTCGCTTTCTTTCTCAATCGGCAACGAGAAGAGCCAGACATACGCCTCGATTGCAGCCACCAATGCTGCCGGACTTGTGCCCAACAATGTATATGACCGTTACAACATGACATTGAGGAACACCACATCGGCCCTTGACGGCAGGTTGAGGATGGATATCGGGGCACAGTACATTATCCAGAGGGACCAGAATATGGTCAATCAGGGGGAATATATGAACCCGATAGTGGGGGCCTATCTGTTCCCGAGGGGAATGGACTGGAACCAGGCCCAGTATTTCGAGCAGTGGGATGAGGACAGGGGAATCCTGACGGCAAGCTTCTTCCCTCAGGGAGAGTACACTATGCAGAACCCGTACTGGGTGGCATACCGGAACCTCAGGACATCGAAACGCAAGCGTTTCATGATTTCGGCCGGTCTGACATATACCATAAAGGAATGGTCAGCATCCGAGAAACTGGACATCGGGTTGCGCTACCGGATAGACAGGACAGACAACGAGTATGATGACAAACGTTTTGTCGGCACCGTGGCTACACTTATGGACGGAGGCACAAGGAACGGCTATTTCGGGCACAACACCTGGTATGACATGCAGAACTATCTCGATCTGCTCGTCAATTTCAACAAGAATATCGGCAAGGATTTCGGCATCGCCGCCAATGTCGGAGCTTCCCTCAACAACCAGATGAACGATGGCACTGTCAACCAGGGACCTCTGCGTGAAGATGGGCTTCCGAACGTGTTTAATGTTCAGAACATAGAGCAGGGAGCGCAGAAGGCCCAGTTCTATCAGTACGGCTGGACCGAGGAGACGCAGTCAGTGTTCGGAAGTGTGGAGCTCAACTGGAAAAGAATGCTCTACCTGACGGTGACAGGCCGTAACGACTGGGCTTCACAGCTTGCAGGATCGGCGCACAAGTCGTTCTTCTACCCGTCTGTCGGACTGTCTGGCATTGTGACGGAGATGCTCCCTGCAGCTGCAAAGGAAAGGATATACGATGTGCTGTCCTTCGCCAAGGTAAGGCTTGCTTTCGCCCAGGTGGCATCCCCGTTCCAGAGGGGACTTACCATACAGATGAATACCTTCAACCAGGATGACAAGAGCTGGGTCAAGGAAGGCTTCTACCCGTTGAGGGACCTGCAGCCGGAACGCACCAATTCCTACGAGGTCGGACTGTCGACCAAGTGGTTCGTTGACCGTCTGACTTTCGATGCGACATATTACCGGACCAATACCTACAACCAGACTATCAGGGCCGCGATGTCGGCTTCCTCAGGATACAACTACACATACGTCCAGACCGGTAATGTCCTGAACGAAGGAGTCGAGCTTGCCCTCGGCGGCAGGGTAGATGCGGGAGACAGGTTCTCCTGGAACACGATGCTCACATACAGCTGGAACCGTAACGAGATAGTTGAGCTGGTCAAGAATGTGCGCAATCCGCAGAATCCTGATGAACCTCTCTTCCAGAGGGATGAACTTCTCAAGGACACGTATGGAAACGCGCAGATCATCCTCAGGCCGGGAGGGACTCTCGGAGATGTGTATGCAAGGACTGACTTTGTGAGGGATGCATACGGCAATGTGGACATATCAAAGGATGCCCAGCCGCTGGATGAGTATATGAAACTCGGGAGCCTGCTTCCGGATGCCAACCTTGGATGGAGCAATGACTTCAGAGCGGGCAATTTCGGTTTCGGGTTCACAATCTCGGCAAGGCTCGGCGGAATAGTCATATCCGGCACCCAGGCCGCCATGGACTACTCCGGCGTTTCCCTGGAGACGGCACAGGCGAGGGATGAGGGCGGAGTCATGACCGGGGACGGCATCCTTGTCCCTGCAAGGTCATATTACCAGCTCCGCGCCAATCCGCAGAACTATCTTGCACAGTACTATACCTACAGTGCATCCAACCTCAGGCTGCGCGAGGCTTACATCTCCTACAGCATTCCGAGGAAATGGCTGGGCAATGTCCTTGACATAGATGTATCGATAGTCGGGAAAAACCTGCTGATGCTCTGGTGCAAGGCTCCTTTCGATCCCGAGACAATCGCATCCACGGGCAACTACGGCCAGGGTATAGACTATTTCATGCTCCCGTCTACGAGGAGTGTCGGCTTCAACATCAAATTGAAATTCTGACATGACAACAATGAAAGAAATGAAAATAATGGGAATACCGGCGGTGCTGCTGTCTCTCGGCATGCTGCTTGCCGGATGTACGGCCAGCTTCCTTGAGTACAACAGCAACCCGTACGGAGTTACAGATGAGGTGCTTGCCTCCGGAGGCGTCGAGGAGAAGCTTGCCAACGACTGCGGAGTCCTCGCCGCTATAGTTATCCCCCTGCAGGAGAATCTGTTCCAGAACGCCATAAGCCTCGGGTGCGAGAGCCTTTCCGGATATATGGGGCAGACACAGCACGAGGATTTCGGATGCTATAACTACAATCTCGGATTTATCGAGTACCCGTTTACTGATGAACAGTCTCTTCCAAGGGTGATAAATCAGTACAACTCCCTGACCCTTGACACCAATGCGGACAGGGAAAATGTATTCTTCGCCTGGGGGACGATTCTCAAAGTGGCCATAATGCACAGGATTTCGGATATGTACGGCCCTGTACCTTATGATTTTACGGGGACTGAAGCCCAGAAACCGTACCAGACGCAGGAACAGGCATACCGCAATATGATAGAGGATCTAACGTGGGCTTCCGAAACTCTTGCAGGTGCGACCCTTTCGACCTCCGAGAAAAACGCTTGGACGACCCACGATGATGTATATTCCGGTGATACCGGCAAATGGGTGAAGTTCGCCAATTCCCTGAAGCTCAGGCTTGCGGTACGCGTATCCGGCCAGCTTCCGCAGGAGGCTGAAACCTGGGCGGAGGAGGCTCTGCAGGCAGGTGTGATAGAATCCAACGCAGACAATGCGATGAAGCCTACCGCGGACAATCCGTTCTACAAGATGAGCAGGAACTGGGGCGACACCCGTTGCGGGGCGGATATCATCTCCTATATGAACGCGTTCGAGGATCCGAGGCGTGAAGCATATTTCGAGACTACTTCGCGCGGAGGCAGCGAACTTTATGCAGGGCTCCGTTCCGGGGTGAACCTTCCATCCAAGGAGACGCTTGCAGCCGATGGACTGTATTCTCTGCCGAAGGTGGAAATGGATGATCCTGTGGTCTGGATGACTGCCGCAGAAGTAGCTTTCCTCAAGGCGGAAGGTGCTCTGAAGCAGTGGAATATGGGAGGAGATGCTGAAACTTTCTACAACGAAGGCATTGCCCTTTCCATGAGTATGCACGGAGTGGAGATGGGTGACTACTTGTCCCGTACCGGCACGAGAGGGGCGTTCACGGACAGTAAGTTTCCTGCGTTCAACGACCCGGTCTTCTCATCTTCCGTGACTGTGCGCTGGAGTGATTCGGATGAGGATCATCTCGGGCAGATCATAACCCAGAAGTATATAGCGATGTTCCCTTACGGTAGCCCTGAAGCCTGGGCAGAATGGCGCAGGACAGGCTATCCGAACCTTCTCCCCGCAATAGACTACAACCATGATGTCACCAACATCGGCCGTGATGCCTCAGGTGCGGATATCCACGGGTACAGGAGATATCCGATGCCTCCTGTGGAGTATGATGTCAACGGTACCTATACCAATGCCATAGTGGCTGAGGACCTTGGAGGGAATGACTCCCCGAACACGGATGTATGGTGGGCAAGAAAAGATGATAAATAGAAGAGATATGAAGGTGAATATATTCAAGAAATTTGTGCCGGTGCTTTCCTGCATTGCAGCCGGTCTGATGCCGGTGATTTCCTGCACGGAAGTCGAGCCGATAGAGATGCAGGTGGGCGGGGTAGAGAAGGACTACGCCTCGATAAGGGCTTTCAAGGCTACAGAGCACCCTCTCTCCCTGACTTGGATCTCCTCTTGGAGGGCGGACGGAAGTATGGACAGCTACCTGAGCGCATTGCCTGACAGCCTTGATATGGTCGTGGTGGAGTCCGGTTACGGAGACCTGAGTGTCGCCCAGCTGGCGGACCTGTCTTCAGTGAGGGAGACAAGAGGGACAAAGGTGATAGTCTCACTTGATATGGATGCCGTGGCTGCCACCTACGGTGAAGATATCCTGCAGGCCGAGATTGACGGGGAGAACAACGCCTATGAAGCCGCCGAAGCCGAGAATCCGGATGGAGTGCCTACAGATGAAGAAATAGAGGTTGCAGTGGCCATTGAGACCGCCAAGGTACAAGATGACTATTCCGCAAGGGTGACTGCACTCGTTGACGGGATACTCGCCGAGGTGGAAAAATATTCTTATGATGGGATTCTTCTCAGGGTGAACTCGATAACCGACCAGTTCTTCAGGGAGCTTGTTGACGGTACCCTTGACAGACTCGATGGGAAAGGCCTTTTCATCCTTGAAGGGACGCCGGACTATTTCGCCTCAGGGCTTGACCGGTTCGACTTCATTATAAGCACGCTAATGGCCCAGGACAGGATTTCTGCCTATCAGGAAGAATATGACAGGCTTTCACGCTACTCCGGATTCGATGCCTCCAGATTCCTCGTATATCTTTCTCTTGAGACTGCCGACTGTCTGACACCTTATCCTGATGTCATATCTTCGCAGCCTCTGACAGATCCAAAGTACAAGACTCTGGCTCTGTGGAATCCTGCAGGAAGTGAACAGACAGGAGGATTGGCGTTGAGGGGTTCTGCATCCGATGCGGGTGACGGATACTCCATCCTCAGGAAAACCATCCAGTATCTCCAACTGAAATAAACAGAACAGACATGAAGAGAATTATAAAGACTATAGCGGGATTTCTCCCTGCGCTTGCCCTTCTGGGCGGATGTGCCGACGGGTTCGGAGAGAAGCTGCTCGGCCCTGACAGGACTGTCGCACCGGAGAGCGATGCGGACCAGACTGTGGTATTCCTGAACATGACCGATGCAGGTCAGGATGGGAGTCCGGTTACAGCGGAACCTGTAGATGTGATCTTCTCCTCTATCCAGCCCATAGGCCAGACAAGAGACATCACGATGTCTGCAAGAATGGCTGACGGCAGGAGCCGTCAGGACTGCAACTTCACGGTCCGGATGCTGGATGATGAGACTGTGCTCCGGGAATATGAAGAGGAATACGGCTATGAAGTGGAGCAGCTTCCATCAGCCGCGTTCATCCTCCTGACTGACATTATCAGTATGGAGAGCGGCGGACAGGCTGCCGTAAGCCAGAGTGTGCTCCGTCTCATTAACAGCGAGAGCCTGTCCGAGGGTGTGGACTATCTTGCGGTGCTTGAACTCTGCCCTGAGGCAGGTTATATGATAGATGGGACAAACAGTATGCTCTATCTCCACGTCAAGCGTGCAGGAGGATCAGGAGGACTTGTCGGGGCGGCTGATTTCAGACCTATGGCAGGTGACAATGTGCTCGATGCAGATGGGGTTGACCTCGGAATCAACCGCAACAATCTGTATTACACGCTTACGACGGATGATTTCACCGGACTTTCCGCCTGCACGATCGAAGGACTTATCTATGTGGACGAGTTCAAGGCAGAGAGCGAAAGGAGCAATGGGACCCTTGCCGGAATCTCCTCGCTTTGGGGATATGAGGCACACGGGGTCAAAGTGGATATGCTTCTCCGTTTCGGGGATGCGGCTCTTTCCCCTGACAGGCTGCAGCTTATCGTATCCGATGAGAAATATCTGATTGACTACACGTTCCGTCCAAGGCAGTGGTACCATATAGCAATGACGTACGATGGCAGCAATCTCCGGTTCTATGTGAACGGCAGGGAGCGAATGTCTGTCGGGATGACAGGTACACTGAACCTCTCGACCGGCGGCAGTTTCCATCTCGGACAGACCTACAACCAGTGGAGGGGATTCAACGGCATGATGTCGGAAGTGCGAGTATGGAATGTGGCGCGATCCTCCAAAGAACTGCGTGACAATATGCTGTGGCTCGAGGATGCCGCTTCGGATGGCCTGCTTGCATACTGGAAGATGAATGAGGCGATGACCGGTTCCGGCAATACCAGGATAGCGGATGAGACCGGCAACGGCAACGACCTGATCGTCGCGCGCCAGGGCGCATCCGGTGGTACGGTTACACCGGTTGTGGTGATAAACAACGATATAGATATTAACATCAGATAGAATGCGTATGAGACACAATATTACAAAGGTTGCGGGGAGGCTGCTTGTCCTTGCTGCAACAGCGTTGCTCCCGGTTCTCTACGGATGCGAGGTGGACCCTCTTGTGGCGGATGTGCCGCCGGAGGAAGGTTCTCCGCTGAGTGCCGACCCATCGTTCGTGTATCCGGGCGAGGAATCCCTGATATGCCACCGTTGGCAAGGCAGCGACATGACTTTCGAACTTCGCCAGGGCAAGGGCCGTTCAGATGCCCTGTCGGCATCTTTCGTTTCCGACAGGGAGATACTGCAGGCTATGGTGGACAGGTATGCTGACAGCAGGAATCTGGGGATATATGATCTGCTCCCGGAAGACAGATATGAACTTCCACAGAAAGCCGTGCTTGACGCAGGAAGCGAAAGCGTTTCCATCACCATATCCATCAGCACTCCCGGACCGGGTACATTTCTTCTCCCTCTTGTGCTGATGAGCGGGGAAGATGAGATTGGAGTGCAGTTCATCGAGGTCGTGGTGTCGCCGGAGACGGATATCAATATGGACTGGCTGGACAGGACACCATCGGTAGAGGAGCCTCGTTTTGTCGCCATTATCGAGGCAACTGAAAATGACATCCGCAATGCGGGGAACTACATCCTTTATCCGGATGGTACGGGTTCTCCACAGACGAAGCGTCCTGTGTTTGATATGGTTGTCCTGTTCTCTGCCAACATCAACTACGATGAGATGCAGGGGAAGCCGGTGCTGTATTTCAATGATGACATACGCCGCATCCTGGACAACAGGGACATCTTCATCCAGCCTCTCCAGGACAAGGGCATAAAGGTCCTCCTTTCAGTGATGCCGAACCATCAGGGAATCGGTTTCTCCAACCTCGACATCAGCGGGGACAGGGGTATGATAAATGGTTTTGCGGCAGAATTGCACGATGCATTGCAGCAGTACGGGCTTGACGGAGTGATGTTTGATGATGAGTATGCGGACTATCCGACTACCCCTGAAAGCCAGCAGCCGGGACGGCCTATGGTCCAGCTCGGAAGTTTCCATTTCCTGGTCAAGGCTCTGCGCGACCTGATGCCGGTGGTAGAGGGTCAGGCCTGGAAAGACAGGCACAATCTCATCACCCTGTACAATATAGGCCCTCACTCGAATGCTGTGACAGGTGGCGGCGGCTGGGGCCTTTTCAGCAACAATTTCGAGAACATCAGGACCGCAAAGGAAAAAACCATCTGGGCAGATGACTATTACGGCAACACCATAACGGCCGACAGGCTGGCATTGCGCCAGTGGGTTCAGGATGAAGCCAACCAGGCGGTCATAGACGAGATTTCACAGATAGAGGCGGGAGGGCTCTTCGACTATATCTGGAATGCGAACTATGCGCGCGGTGATGCCTACAACCGCAGTTCAGGTCTCGGATTCTCTTCGGAGGATGTCTGCATAGCAGGAATGACAGAAGAGGTGGCAAAGAAGAAATACGGCCAGGCATCGTTCGAGATGAGTCTCGAGATAGACAGCTATACGGGAAAGATCCAGCATGCGGCAAGATTCTGGCAGTTGGGAGATAATGATGCCGGTATCGAAGGCAGGTTAGAGCAGATCGGCACCACTCTGGCAAATCAGAAGAACAACGGCCATGAGTCCATCATCTGCTTCAACCTGCAGTATGTTCCGGAGCAGAAAGACGGTCAGTCGGTAGAGAATCCTTACGTGACGGATTTCCCGAGCTTCATGACCCAGCTCGGTTATGAAGGTGAACCGGTGGTCCTCTTCGAGGGTGCCAACTATGATTCTCTTGTCCCGTCATATCTGAGATGAGAGCCTGAATGAGATGATTGCCTTGATCTGAATGTCATATTCAGTGTGCCTCCCGGCCGGTCTGTTGGCTTGCCGGGGGGCTTTATGTCAGAATGTCAGTGTTTTTGTCATAAAAAGGAGGAATATCAATTATTTTTTCTATTTTTGCACCGTTTTTGCAGGAAAGGGGCGCGGATTTGAAGATAAGTTTGTATAACTTTTAATATTTAAAAACAATGATTAAACTTGGTATTAACGGATTTGGCCGTATCGGCCGTATGGTTTTCCGTGCAGCAATCGAGAATTTCTCAAACGACATCCAGGTGGTAGGTATCAACGACCTCCTCGATCCTGAGTATCTTGCCTACATGCTGAAATATGATTCAGTGCACGGTCAGTTCAACCACGAAGTGAAAGTCGAGAACGGCTATCTCGTAGTTGCAGGCAACAAGATCCGTCTGACAGCCGAGATGGACCCGGCAAACCTCAAATGGAACGAGGTAGGCGCAGATGTAGTCGTAGAGTCTACAGGTCTTTTCCTTACAGATGAGAAAGCCCGCAAGCATATCGAGGCCGGCGCAAAGAAGGTGATTATGTCAGCTCCTTCAAAGGATGCCACTCCTATGTTCGTATACGGTGTAAACGACAAGACATACGCAGGTCAGGACATCATCTCCAATGCATCCTGCACAACCAACTGCCTTGCTCCTATCTCCAAGGTTCTTCACGAGACATTCGGTATCAAGAGAGGTCTTATGACTACAGTGCACGCTGCAACTGCAACCCAGAAGACTGTTGACGGTCCTTCAAAGAAAGACTGGAGAGGCGGCCGCGGTATCCTCGAGAATATCATCCCTTCATCAACAGGTGCTGCAAAGGCTGTAGGTAAGGTTCTTCCTGAACTCAACGGCAAGCTTACCGGTATGTCAATGCGTGTCCCTACTTCAGATGTGTCTGTAGTTGACCTTACTGTAGAGCTTGAGAAACCAGCTACTTACGAGGAGATCTGCGCTGCAATGAAGAAGGCTTCAGAGGGTGAGCTCAAGGGTATCCTCGGATACACCAACGAGGCTGTCGTTTCAACTGACTTCCGTGGCGATGCCCACACTTCCATCTTCGATGAGAAGGCAGGTATCCAGCTTGATCCTACTTTCGTTAAAGTCGTTTCTTGGTACGACAACGAGTGGGGTTACTCAAACAAGGTCTGCGAAATGGCACGTGTCATCAGCAAATAATCTGTACATTGCAGATATATGGACAAAGAGCTGCCGAAAGGCGGCTCTTTTTTTTCATCCTGCAGGTTGGATTTAGAATAAATTTGCCTACCTTTGCAGAACAGGATTTAAATTTTAATAATTCTAAATTGTAAAGAAATGAAAGAATTGAAAGGATCACAGACCGAAGCGAACCTGTGGACAGCGTTTGCCGGTGAGTCTCAGGCAAGGAACAAATACACCTATTATGCGTCCAAGGCAAAGAAAGATGGATATGTGCAGATAGCACAGCTTTTCGAGGAGACTGCAAACAACGAGAAGGAACATGCAAAGATCTGGTTCAAGCTGCTGAAGGGTGGCGAGATCCCTTCCACGGCTGAGAACCTTCTGGATGCTGCCCAAGGTGAGAACTATGAGTGGACTGATATGTATGCAGGATTTGCAAAGACTGCAAAGGAGGAAGGGTTTGATGACATTGCCATCCTGTTCGAGAAAGTGGCGGCCATCGAGAAGATGCATGAGGAGCGCTACCGCAAGCTTCTGGCAAATGTTGAAGGGGATCTTGTCTTCTCAAAGGACAATGATGTAATCTGGGAGTGCAGCAACTGCGGGCATATCGTGATAGGCAGGAAGGCTCCTGAACTCTGCCCTGTCTGCAAGCATCCTAAGGCTTATTTCAAGATTCATGCTACCAATTATTGATGCGGTACTGAATGCCGGCATTGGAATGATGTCCGGCTTCATACAGAGAAGAGGGCGGGTCAAAAGTCAGACTCGCCCTCTTTTTATTCGTACTCCTGATGGAGTCCGGTTCCAAATATTCAATTTTCAAAGAGGAAAAATTTCTTTTGGAATTCGTCCCCTTTTCTTGTCATTTGCGTCGGCTTAGCCAGTTTGCAAGATTCATGACGATATAACCTGTCACTGCTACAATGAAGATCATCGAGAACTGCAGACCGAACAGGAATATGGCGATGGACACAGCGACGCAGAAGCCGATGAACCCGACCCTCATCCTGTAGACAATGCTGTCTTTCTGTCCTGCCTTGAACTTGAGGGAGAACATCGGTATCCTGCTCACCATCAGAGCGGACAATACGATGGATAGTATGGGGACAAACAGCCTTGTCCCGATCAATGGAGCCAAGAAGCTGTCTGGAGTTTTGCAGATATAGTGTACTAGAGCGCCACACAGCATTGCCGATGCCGGAGTCGCAAGTCCGATGAAATTGTCTTTCTGTTCTTCATCGATATTGAATTTTGCGAGCCGGAGTGCGGAAAAGACCGCCATTACAAGGGGTACATAGCTCCATACGCTGACATTTCCTGCTTCAGCCATCAGCCTGTTCAGCATAATTGCCGGCAAAAGGCCGAAACTGACCATGTCTGAAAGGGAATCCAGCTCCTTGCCTATGTCTGAATATGCATTGAGTGCCCTGGCTGCAAGCCCATCGCAGAAATCGAAGACTGCGGCAGCCAGCATGAAATAGAAAGATGCCTCCAGCCTGCCGTCAAAAGCACAAATCACACCCATGGCTCCGCAGAGGAGATTCATGGATGTGATTGTGTTGGGAATATGTCTGATGATACCTTTCATGACATTCTCAGGTTCCGTTATTTGATCCCGAGTTTCTTCTTTATGTCTTTAGGAAGGGCATCCTTGTGTACGACTATGTTGAGTGTCTTGTACCTCACGAAAGCATCTGAGGCGTACCAGATTCCCTGGTATTTTCCTGCGTCTCCCCAAGAGTTCTTGACCATGAAGAACTTGTTGCCGTTCTGGTCTTGGGCGAGCCCGTAGATGTGCATTCCGTGGTCATCCGTGGTGAGCTTGTTGTCGAATTCTGTCTGGCGCAGCTCCTGGGTGATCTTCTTCTCTCCGGTGCTCTTTTCCGCTGTGGCCTCTTTCTCCGTGTCCTTGCCTACCCAGCGTTCCTGGTCAGAGCCAGCACCCGGTTTGATGTCAACATCAGGAACGGTCGCGATGCCGCTTCCTGTAAAGCCCCTCTCGCTGACATCGGAGCCCCAAGCTATCGTATAGCCCTTGTCGATTGCATTGTACATGACCTCCATCAGCTCATCGATAGGAAGGTTGTATGCACTGTCCCAGCGCCAGTTGTCGCGCACCTCGATAGGGAAGGATGTATAGAATGGATGATGGGTAAACGATGTGAGATTGACATAGTCGGCTGTGTTGATGCCGAGGTAGTCCCTGAATGATTCCGGAGTGTATGTCTGTCCATTGTATTCGAAAGATTCAGGGTATTCTCCGAGATATGCTGAAATGATTCCGTCATAGCCATTGAGCCATGCAGTAGTCAGTTTCCTGTTGGGGTTCTCCACGATAGCCTCCACGTATGCGAGAAGTACGGCATCAAGCTCTGACTGTTCCGGCTTCTCTGTACCGTAGTTCATACCCTGCATGGCGGACTGCGGTACGATGCCGTAGTCCGAGATTACGTGGAAGACATCCCCGAAAGAGCTTCCTGCACTGAAACCAAGTGCACCGTCGACCCTGACATATTTGACTGCTCTGTCGTGGTATGACTTGCCTACGACGAACATTTCCGAAAGGTCGAGGGTGTCTCCTTTTGTCCTGAGGATCTCTGATTCGACGAAAGAGAGAGCCGAGAAGCACCAGCATGTGCCGGAACGGTACTGGTCCTTGACACTTGTGACCGGAGCTTCCTTTATGACAGTGAACTCGTAGTCTGCAGGCTGTTTCGGCGTCTCTGCATTGTCCTGGGCGGACGCGCATACGGCTGACATGGCGATGCATGTCGCCAGAAAAAATCTTTTCATTATACCAGTTGTTTTGAGTTAATATCCATCTGTCGTGCCCTGCATTTGCAGGACAGGGATGCAAAGATAGCAAAAAATTGTAAATTTGCCGGTCGGATCAAAGAAACAGGAGTCCATGGAAACACAGGGCAGACAAGGTGACACAATCATATTATATGTACACGGGATGGGAGGCGGAGGAGACAGCCGCATACCGGCCATATTGAACGACAATATCGATGCTGCTCTTCCCGTGGAGATGCGCGGACGGGTCAGGATTGTAGTACGCACATACTCGTTTGACCCTGAGGAGGGGCATGCGCAGATAACCTCCTGGGTGGACGAACTGAATCCATCCATTGTCATAGGGGAGTCCCTCGGCGCTCTGCAGGCTCTCAGGATAAGGGGAGTCCCGCACATTTTCGTGTCCCCGTCCCTGAACGCCCCATTATACCTTGGCTATCTGTCCTTCCTTACGTTAATTCCCGGAGTTACCTGGCTGCTGGATATGATATACCGGCCGAAGCCGGGCGACCGTCAGCGGCTGCATTTCACTTTCAGGACACTGTACCGCTATATCGCACACCGCAGGGCTGCCCTTCCGGGCCGGATGAGGGATGAAGGCGGCTTTTTTGCATTCTTCGGTGAGCGTGACCATTACCGCAGAAGCGGGATAGTCAGCATCCGTACCTGGAGGAAATATTTCGGCGATGGCACGTGGGAGACTTATCCAGGCACTCATTTCATGGAGGAGGAGCACGTCCTTTCCAAGCTGTTACCAAAGATTGTAACTGTCCTTATGTCATGATTTTCCTGATTACATTGCTTGTTCTTGCCGCTGCAGACCTGGCGGTCTTTCTGCTGGTGGTGCTTTCCGGAGGGATTGCAGCCGTTTTCGGTGTCAGGTTCCGTGTCTTTTTCCGCAGGGGGATGTGGGCTCTGCTGGTCCCTCCGCTTGTCTTTGCGTACGGCTGTCTTGTTGAACGCAACATATACGATGTCAAAGAGGTGGAGATTTCCAGCAGCCGTATCCCCGGGACTTTTGATGGCTACAGGATAGTCCAGCTGTCGGATATCCATCTGAGTTCATTCCAGGGCAGGGCCCGCTCCCTGAGTCGTGCAGTGGACAAAGTCAAAAGCCTTGATCCCGATCTGATCCTGTTTACAGGGGATATGATAACATTCTCTCCTGATGAACTGAACAGTGAGCTTGCAGCCGTGCTGTCGCGGCTCAGGGCCAAAGACGGCGTGTATTCTGTGCTCGGCAACCACGACTACTGCACATATACGAAATATGCTTCAGAGGATGAAAGGCGTATCGCTCTGGAGACCCTGATCGGAAAACAGGAGCAGATGGGATGGACAGTCCTTCTGGACAGCTGTGTGAACATTGTCCGGATGCCGCCCCGTGATACTGCGGGACACACGGGCGGAGACACTGTCACCGTTGCAGGGGTCAGGAACATATCCGCCTATCCGCATTTCCCGTCCGATGGCAATCTGAGCAAGGCGTTGTCCCGTGCATCCGGAAGTTTCAGGATACTTATGAGCCACGATCCCACACACTGGAGGCAGGAGGTCGTGTACAGGGATGACATTGACCTTATGCTGTCCGGGCATACCCACGCGATGCAGCTTGCCATCTTCGGCTGGTCACCGGCATCCTTCATATACAGGGAATATTCAGGACTGTATGAGAGACCTGCGTCCTGGAACGGGTGCGGCGAGCAGGACAGGGCAGAAAAAACGGACAAGGATTGTTCCAATGGAAACATCCGTTGTCCGCAATATCTGTATGTAAATACCGGACTCGGAGAGACCGGATTCCCGGCCAGGGCCGGAGTCCCTCCGGAGATTACATTGATCACACTCTCCTGCCCGGATAAGCCTTGAGTCCCTCTTCAAGGACGTGAAGGGCCTTCTCAAGTTCAGGAATCTCGAGCACGTATGCCAGACGGGCATGGTTTATCCCCTTTCCAGGTGTCTTGTAGAATGATGCCGCCGGTGTTACCATTGTCGTGGAGTTGTCCAGCCTGAATGTCTCCAGCATCCATCTTGCGAAGTCTTCGGTGTTGTCCACAGGCAGTTCGGCTACGGTGTAGAACGCTCCCATAGGCATAGGGGAGTACACGCCTTCGATCCTGTTGAGCCCCTCTATCATATAGTTCCTTCTCTTGATGTATTCCTCCCTGACTGCCTGTATATACGAGTCAGGGGTGTCGAGCGCACCGATTGCCGCTATCTGTCCGAGGACTGGAGGGCACAGCCTTGCCTGGGCGTATTTCAGGGCGGCTTTCATCACTTCCTGGTTGTGGGAGACGATGCATCCTACACGCGCACCGCAGAGGTTGTATCTTTTGGATACCGAATCCACGAGAATCACGTTCTGCTCAAGTCCCGGGATGTGCATTGCAGAGAAGTGGGGCTCATCCGTATAGCAGAATTCCCTGTACACTTCATCCGATATGAGGAAAAGGTCGTGCTTCTTTGCTACTTCACCGATGGCGAGCATGCTTTCCTTTGAATACAGCGTACCGGTCGGGTTGCCCGGGTTACATATTAGTATGGCCTTGGTCTTAGGCGTGATAGCCTTCTCGAACTCCTCGATGTCAGGGACCTGGAATCCGGTACGGATGTCGGTAGGGATTGCCTTTAGGGTAAGCCCGTTCATAAATGCGAAAGTGTTGTAGTTGGTGTAGAACGGCTCCAGCACTATGACCTCATCCCCGGCGTTGCAGGCTATCTGGAGGGCGAGGTTGACGCTCTCGCTGCCTGCTATGGTGATGATAATCTCGGACATGTCTATGTCTATGCCGATTTTCCTGTAGTATTTCTCGATCAGACCGGTGCGCAGTTCTGCGAGACCTGCCGAATTGGAATATGACACGTGGGTGAGCGTATTCTCTCTGACCGCCTTGAGAGCGCATTCGGGAGATTTTATGTCCGGCTGGCCCATATTGAGATGATAGACCTTGATTCCCTGCTTCTTTGCCGCGTCAGACAGCGGAACGAGCTTCCTTATGGCGGAGGCCGGCATCTGCTGTGCCTTTAGAGAGATGTTTGCCATTGTGATTTTCTTTTTTATGTTAAAAATATAACTACGGTTCGCAAAGATAGCATATTTTTTTTACCTTTGCGGCCGTACTTGACAAATCTAATTCTAATTAATTATGGCAACATTTAGACAGATGGCTTTGAATGAGTCGGCGACTCACAAGCCTGAGCGCTTCTTTGTCGAAAAGGGCCCCATTTCCCGGTTTTTCGGACAGAATGTCCTTGACATCGAAAAAATGAGAGGATATGTATCCCAGCAGGCATACGAAGCGGTGCTGTCAGCAGTGAAGTATGGAGCCCAGCTGGACAGGGGAGTGGCCAACGAGATCGCTTCCGGGATGAAGGCATGGGCAATAGAGATGGGAGCGACGCACTACACTCATCTTTTCCAGCCTCTCACGGATTCTACTGCCGAGAAGCACGAGGCTTTCGTCTCGGTAAAGGACGGCAAGGCTTTCGAGAAATTCAACGGCAGCGCCCTGGTACAGCAGGAACCTGATGCATCCAGTTTCCCCAACGGAGGCCTCAGGAACACGTTCGAGGCGAGAGGATATTCCGCCTGGGATCCGTCTTCTCCTGTCTTCATACTTGACGGGACTCTCTGCATCCCTTCGGTCTTCGTATCGTATACCGGAGAGGCCCTCGACACGAAAGTGCCGAATCTCAAGTCAATGCAGGCCATAAGCGAGGCTGCGACATCCGTAGCCAATCTTTTTGATGAGAATGTGAAATCAGTGGGCGTGAACCTCGGCATAGAGCAGGAATATTTCCTTGTAGATGAGGCTCTGTTCAACGCCCGTCCTGATATGGTGCTGTGCAACAGGACTGTCATAGGCCACACATCGGCCAAGGACCAGCAGCTCGAAGATCACTATTTCGGAGCGATTCCATTGAAGGTAAGTGCTTTCATGAAAGACTTCGAGACAGAGGCATACAAGCTGGGTATACAGCTTCAGACCAGACATAACGAGGTGGCACCTAACCAGTTCGAGTGCGCACCGGTGTTCTGTGATGCCACCACGGCCATAGACCAGAACATGATGCTGATGATTCTGATGCAGAAGGTGGCTGAAAAACATCATCTCAAGGTGATTTTCCACGAGAAACCTTTTGATGGGGTGAACGGTTCCGGGAAGCACTGCAACTGGTCCATCTGTACAAATACTGGGGTCAATCTCCTGTCTCCTGGCAAAACCCCTACGAAGAATCTCCAGTTCCTGTCCTTTTTCTCGGCCGTGGTCAATGCCGTTTACAGGCATCATTATCTCCTGATGGCCGGCGTCTCCAACCTGAGCAATTCATACAGGCTCGGAGGGAACGAGGCTCCGCCTGCAGTGATGTCGGTATTCGCAGGCTCCACCCTTTCAGGCATATTCAAGGCCATTGAGAACATGCAGGATCTTCCGCAGGATGAGGCCGGACTCGAGTCCATCAAGATAGTCAATTCCATTCCGGAAATCTTCCCTGACAATACGGACAGGAACCGTACCTCCCCGTTCGCATTCACTGGCAACAGGTTCGAGTTCAGGGCCGTGGGGTCATCCGTCAACGTGGCTTCAGCCATATATATTCTCAACAGCGCCGTCGCACAGAGTCTCAAGAGGTTCCGCAGCGAGGTGGATACGCTCATTGACAGCGGGGTAGAGAAGTCCAAGGCCATTATGGATGTTATCCGCAAGTTCACTGTGGAGTCGAAAGACATTATGTTCGAGGGCAACGGATACAGCAAGGAATGGGAAGAAGAGTCAAGGAGGAGAGGGCTCCGTGCAGTGCGGAATGTCCCGGATGCCTACGATGTATACCACGAGAAGGAGACCGTCGACCTGTTTGCCGAGACAGGTGTGCTCAACAGAAGCGAGGTCGAGGCCAGGTATGAGGTGCTGAACGAGACGTATGTGAAGAAGCTCCAGATTGAGGCGAGGGTCATCGGTGACATCTGTCTCAACCATGTCCTTCCGGCAGCTGTGAAATACCAGAATATTCTGATAGAGAATGTGAAAGGTGTCAAGGAGATATTCGGGGACGAGTACAAGGAACTGTGCCAGTCCGAGTTCTCAACGCTAAAAAAGATATCTTCCTATATCAATGCGATAACAAAGGATGTGGAAGAACTTGTGGAAGCCCGCAAGAAGGCCAACAGGATAGCGGACATCGCCCAGAGGGCAAAGGTCTATTCCCGTGATGTCAAGTCTTGGATGGACAAGGTGCGAGACAGTGCGGACCATCTGGAGATGCTGGTGGATGATGAGATGTGGCCTCTTCCGAAATACCGTGAACTCCTTTTCTTCTGACCCGCAGCCAAAACAGATTCAAGTGAAGGTTAAATGTATTGCAATATTGCAGTGTGCCGCAGTCATGTCTCTTTCCTGTGCGAGGAGCGTGACTGCGGATACTGATGTGCTTCCGTATATCAGGAATGTTCTGGCGGACACATCGTCGGTTGCATATTCGGTACTTGCGGGCTACGACCCGGCTGACAGGTATGGCTCGATAGCCGTGGCCGGTCCCGAGGAAAGCACAAGGCAGCTTGCGGCATACCTGATGGCTTGTGACATGTTTGACAACATAGATGCCAGGGAGTCCCGTGACAGCCTTCCGGATTTCGCAGGCGAGTTGTTCGCATCCTGTTATGACCTTGCAGACACTTCCTATGCGGGCCTTGTCAGGGATGGGAAGGATGATGCCCTCCGTGAGGTGACTGTCCGCAATGCGGTGGCGGCTGCTGCCGGTGAATGTTATCAGAACGCATTCAGCAATGTCCCGTCGGTGGAGAAGTCTCCTGCCAAGATTATCGTCTTTTCCTCTTCCTTTTCCGAAGTGGGGACAGCGGATGTGGACACCCTTTTCTCTCTGTTCGGGAAGACAGTGAGGCTGGTTTCCCCTGTCGAGGCGATTGCCCAGAGGATTGAGGAGGAACATGTCGCGGGGAAGATTGGAATATGGGCGGACAATGATGTCCTTGCTTCCGGAGTGTATGCCAGAGTGTTCCGGAACTGGAACAGGGGATTCGACTACGTCGGGTTCAGCCCCGATGGCTTCTCCACGGCCGAGGAGGGCTTTTTCCGGTTTCTTGACATGTATATGTCTACAGGAGAGGTGGTTCCTCTGTCTGCGGTTGTCATAGATGACTTCCGTCTGTCAGGCTATGCAGCATCCATCAATGAAGTAGCTTCGAGGGTAAGGTCATCCACAACAGATGAACATGCTGTCTACAGGGCTATCCTTGCGGATGATTTCAAGGTGATAGATGCCGTGTCTTCAATCGCAAGGTCCTGCTACAGGACATTGAGGAAAGAGAATCTCTTTACGCACATTATACGTTATCCGCTGTCGGAGGAGTATGCGATAGTCCGTTCTCCGGAGGCGAATGCAGATATTAAGTATATAGAGTACAACCATATATATGTTCATTAGTTCCATTTCTCAGGAGCAGCTGTCGGAGATGGAGATGGCTGCTTTTCCGGGGGAGATTCATGTCATCACTTCAGATGGACCGGAGTTCTCCAGAGCGATTGCGTATCTCGGCCGTCAGAAAATCATCGGATTCGACACCGAGACCCGTCCGTGTTTTTCGGCATCCCAGCCGAGATACGGGGTGTCTCTCCTTCAGCTTGCCGGGGCGGGGAAGGCATACCTTTTCAGGATCAAGTCGCTCGGGATGCACAGAAAGCTGTGTGCCCTGCTCGGCAATCCGAAGATAATAAAGGTCGGTGCTGCTGTCCATGATGACATCAAGGGGTTGCAGCAGTATTCGATGTTCACCCCCGCCTCTTTCGTGGATCTCCAGAAGATAGTGTGGGAATGGGGAATAAGGGATAAGAGCGTCAAGAAGATGTCGGCCATCATTCTCGGTTTCAAGATATCCAAGACACAGCAGCTTTCCAACTGGGAGGCGGATGAACTGTCCGAATCGCAGATAAGGTATGCCGCTACCGATGCGTGGGTGTGCCGGGAGATGTTCCTTAAACTGATTGTGACCGAGAAATCACCTCTTCCGCAGTCAGAATAGGTCTATGGAATCCGCTAACATAAGAACACATGATAAAGGTAATATTGAGAAAAGGCAGAGAGGAATCCATACTACGCTTCCATCCGTGGGTGTTTTCCGGAGCCGTGGCGGAGATTCAGGGAAATCCTGCGGAAGGCGATGTGGTCGGTGTATATTCATACGATGGTAAATTCCTTGCATCCGGACATTATCAGATAGGCTCGATTGCCGTGCGGATTCTCAGTTTTGATGAGAATTGCAACGATCCCGATTTCTGGAAAATAATGATTTCAAGGGCGTTGAATGTGCGTGTCGCAATGGGGCTGGCTGCTGCCGGGCAGGATTCCGTATATGAATATGCCGGTCGTACGGCTGCGACAGACTGCTACCGTCTGGTACACGGTGAAGGTGACAATCTTCCCGGGCTTGTGATAGACTATTATGATGGAGTATGTGTAATGCAGGCGCATTCAGCGGGTATGTTCCGCTCGCGCAGGCAAATATGCGATGCCCTGCAGGCCGTCTACGGTGATGGTCTCAAGGCAGTCTATGACAAGAGTTCCGGTACTGTCCCTTTCAAGGCCGGGCTGGATCCAGTGGATGGATATCTGTACAGACGGTCAGGGTTTGATGATACCGGTTTTACGGTACGTGAGAACGGGCATGGTTTCTATGTGGACTGGACGGAGGGACAGAAGACAGGATTTTTCCTGGACCAGAGGGATAACAGGGCTATGGTAGAGAAGTATTCACGGAACCGCAATGTCCTTAATCTCTTCTGTTACACAGGAGGTTTCTCAATCTATGCCTTGGCCGGAGGGGCCCGGCATGTAGATTCTGTAGACAGCTCCAGGAAGGCGATGGCTCTGGTTGACAGAAATGTCTCGCTGAACGGTTTCGCGGCAGACGGCCATTCTTCATTGTGCTGTGATGCAATTGACTTCCTCAAATCCGTTCCGGAAGGGAAATATGACCTTATGATAGTCGACCCTCCCGCATTCGCCAAGCATAGGGGAGCACTCAAGAATGCTTTGCGTGCCTATCAGAGGCTTAACGCCGCAGCCATTTCCAAGGTCGCTCCGGGCGGACTCGTGTTCACTTTCAGCTGTTCGCAGGTGGTCGACAAAGAGTCGTTTTCCCTTGCGGTATTCTCTGCAGCTGCCCAGACCCGGAGAAGTGTCCGGATTCTTGACCAGCTCAACCAGCCGTCAGACCACGCGGTAAACATATATCATCCGGAAGGGGAGTACCTGAAGGGGCTTCTGCTGTATGTGGAATAGTTTGGCACGCTTTATGCTATATTTTCATTCGGTTCTTTGAGAATTACAATGCGTTAGTTATTAGTGTGTTACAGTTAACGGACAATCGTGACATGAAAAAATAATGCAAATTTCTGCTAAAAAAGTTTGCAGATAAACAAAAAATGTCTACCTTTGCACTCCGTTAGCAAGGTGCTATGGCCGAGCGGTTAGGCACAGGTCTGCAAAACCTGCTACAGCAGTTCGATTCTGCTTGGCACCTCGACTTATTGGTTATTAGTTTTAGTGTTATTAATTATGTGGTTAGTATGAGGTGCCCCTCGTGAGAGGCGCGTCTCATTTGTTTTATATACCCCTCCCTCATAGAGGCCTGTATGTCATGAAGTCTTGCAGGTGGCTGTAGAGAAGGTGGACCGGAAGTCCCATTACAGTGTAGAACGAGCCTTTGATGGAATCGATGCCGATATATCCGATCCATTCCTGGACTCCATAGGCCCCTGCCTTGTCGAATGGCCTGTATTTTCCGATATAATAGCTGATTTCTTTTTCGGTAAGTACTTTGAACCGGACGGCAGTGGTGTCGGAGAATGTCTCGTGATGGCTGCAGTCCCTAATGGTGACGGCCGTAATGACTTCATGTGTCTTTCCTGAGAGAATGCGCAGCATCCTTGCGGCGTCTTCTGCCTTTTCTTCGTCATTTCCGCCTCTGGGCTTGCCGAGAACCTCATCGCCGCACAGTACCATTGTATCGGAAGTTATGAGTATCTCGTCTTTCTCGAGAGGTCTGTGGAATCCGTATGACTTTCCCTCGGACATCAGCACCGGTATCTGGCTGTGAGGTGTGTCGGTGCTATAGTGCTCCTCGAAGCTGTTGAGCGCATCAACTTCAAAATCAATGTCAAGACCAGTAAGCAGCTCCTTTCTTCTCGGAGATCCGCTTGCGAGGATTATCTTTTTGCCTTTATTCATTTTCAAAGCCTTCAGGACAGGATAACGGTTCAGAAACGCTGTTCGTAGAGAGAGATGTCCAGCGTCCAGGTGCCATGGAGTTTCATCGCTTTTTCTATAACGCTGCGTGCCAGCCTTTTCCCTCCTGCGCAAGGAGCTATGTAGTCGGCCGCTTCCAGGACTTCTTCCACTGCGTCTGACGGGCAGACACCTACTCCGCATGCCTTCATTACCGGAATGTCCGGGATGTCGTCCCCGAAATACATGACTTCTTCCGGAGACAGTGAATGTCTTTTGCAGAAGTCATTGAAATCTTTCATCTTGTTTCTCGACCCGAGATATACATCTTCCGGTGCTACCCCGCAAGTGAGGAACCTTTTCCTGATGCTTTCCGCCCGCCCCCCTGTAATGATTGCCAGATGGTAGCCGTGCATGGATGCCATCCTGAATGCGAATCCATCCTTGGAGTCGAATGTCCTGAAAAGTTCTCCTGAAGAATGGGCGAAGATACCTCCATCTGTCAGGACCCCATCCACATCGAATGCAAATGCCCTGACTTTCTTCCACGCTTTCTCATCATATCCCTGACCAGCAATTGTATGCCTGTCGCTGCCTGAAGCGATGCTGCCTGTAGTCCCGTTTCCTGCCATATCCTGTTCCTCGAATGGATTCTGCTATGACTTGGTCCCGTTCCCGCTGCCGAAACCTCCTATATGGTATGTCGCCTTTGGCTCACCGAGGTCGACAGTCCCGTAAGCGTTCTCGTATTTTGCTATGTTGTCCTGAAGGGCGAGCATCAGCCTTTTCGCGTTTGCCGGTGTCATTACTATCCTGCTGACCACTTCCGGTTTAGGCATTCCTGGGAGCGATGCCGCGAAATCGGTGATTACCTCGTTTTTGGAGTGGGTGATGATTGCAAGGTTGGAATATGTCCCCTTGGCGATGTCCTGCTTTATCTCAAAGCTCAGGCCTTTGCCGTTATTGTTGTTGTCCATGTTTTTATTGAAAATACTGTTAAATTCTACAAATATAGCAGTCTTTTCCTGATTGCCATCCAAAATTCCGATAATTCTATAGCAATTACAAATAAATTGTTCACGTATAAACCAAGTAAACTTGCATTGCTCTCGGCTTCTGCGATATTTGACGCAGGCGCGTCACATATACAGTATCGCCTCGGCAATTTGCAAGTAAACTTGCATTGCTCTCGGCTTCTGCGTATATTTGCAGAATATTGCGCAAAAAGAAAATAATAAGTCTTATGGAACTTTCTGCTAAATACAATCCGGCCGAGACGGAAGACAAGTGGTATGCCTGGTGGCTGGAGAACAAGTTTTTCCATTCGGAGCCGGATGAGAGGGAGCCTTACACGATAGTCATCCCTCCTCCGAATGTGACCGGAATACTGCATATGGGTCATGTCCTCAACAATACGCTTAATGATGTGCTTGTCCGCAAGGCAAGGATGGACGGAAAGAATGCGTGCTGGGTGCCCGGGACCGACCATGCTTCCATCGCAACCGAGAGCAAGGTGGTAGCAAAGCTCAAGGAGCAGGGAATAAGCAAGGAGGATATCTCCAGGGAGGAGTTCCTGCAGCATGCATGGGAATGGAAGGAGAAGCACGGAGGCATAATACTCAGCCAGCTGCGCAAGCTCGGGGCTTCCTGCGACTGGGACAGGACGAGATTCACAATGGATCCTGATCTCAGCGAGGCTGTCATCAATACTTTCGTGTATTTCTATGACAAGGGTTATATTTACAGGGGAGTGCGGATGGTCAACTGGGACCCTGTAGGTCTGACTGCGGTGAGCGATGAGGAGGTTATCCACAGGGACACTACCAGCAAGTTCTATCATCTGAGATATTTCATATCGGACGGGAACGGCAATCCGACAGAGGATTTCCTGACCATTGCCACCACACGTCCGGAGACAATAATGGCGGATGCCGCAATCTGTGTCAATCCGGCGGATGAGCGGTATCACTGGCTGCGTGGCAAGAAGGTCCTTATCCCTCTCATCAACAAGGAGATACCTGTGATAGAGGACAGCTATGTGGAGATGGATTTCGGTACCGGCTGTCTGAAAGTGACTCCTGCCCATGATGTGAATGACTATGAGATCGGACTGCGGCACAATCTGCCTGTCCTTGACATAATAGATGACCATGGCCGACTGAATGAAAAGGCCCGGATTCTTGTCGGGGAAGACCGTTTCGAGGCCCGCAGGAAGATTGAAAAAATGCTGGCAGAAGCCGGAAACCTGGTCAAGGTGGAGGACTACACTTCTCCTGTGGGCTATTCGGAGAGAACCGATGCGGTTATCGAACCGAGGCTTTCCATGCAGTGGTTCCTGAAGATGGATGCCCTGGCTAAGGATGCCCTTGAATCAGTGGAGAGCGGCCGCGTCAGGCTGATTCCTGACAAATACCGCAACACTTACCGTCACTGGATGGAGAATGTACACGACTGGTGCATTTCCCGCCAGCTGTGGTGGGGACAGCAGATACCTGCATACTATCTCCCTGATGGACGGTATGTCGTGGCTCCGACAGCGGAAAAGGCTCTGGAAAAGGCACGAAAGCTCAATCCTGACATTACGGCCGCAGACCTGAAGCAGGATGAGGATGTGCTGGATACGTGGTTCTCGTCTTGGCTGTGGCCGATATCCGTTTTCGATCCGCAGATGCCTGGACATCCGGAGCATGTCCCGAACAGGGATCTTGCGTATTATTATCCTACCAATGATCTTGTGACTGGTCCGGACATCCTGTTCTTCTGGGTGGCGAGAATGATAATGGCAGGTAACGAGTTCATGAAAGATGTGCCTTTCCATAATGTATATCTGACAGGTATTGTCCGCGACAAGCTCGGGCGGAAGATGTCCAAGACTCTGGGCAATTCCCCTGATCCTCTTGACCTCATAGCGAAGTACGGTGCGGATGGAGTGCGTCTCGGGATGCTGCTGTGTACCTCTGCAGGCAACGATATCCTGTTCGATGAGTCCCAGGTGGAGCAGGGCAGGAACTTCTGCAACAAGATATGGAACGCCTTCCGTCTTGTGTCGCTGTGGAAAGTGGATGAAGGTGCCGCCCAGCCTGAAGCGGCTGCAGCTGCCGTGAAATGGTTCCGCAACAGGCTCGATGAGGCATTGGAGACGATGGAGGACCATTATGGAAAATTCCGTCTTTCCGATGCGCTGATGGGGATATACAAACTGTTCTGGGATGATTTCTGCGCGTGGTATCTCGAACTGGTGAAACCGGCCTACGGGGCGGGCATTGACAGGGTGACATACGATGCCACGACAGGATTTTTCGATGCCTTGCTGAAGATGATACATCCTTTCATGCCGTTCATCACTGAAGAACTGTGGCACAGTCTGGCCCCGCGCGGAGACAAGGAGACGATAATGCTTCAGAGGATGCCTGTGGCTGGACGCTATGACAGCGGTTGTATCACCGATTTCGAGATGGCAAAGGAGGCGGTGGTGGCCGTGAGGGCGATAAGGCAGCAGAAGAACATTTCTCCGAAAGAGTCGCTGAAACTGCGTATATACGGCGGATTCCCTCAGGATATGCTCCCTGTAGTGACCAGGCTGGCGAACATCAGCAGTGTTGAGACCGTGTCCGGTGCGGCTTCCGATGCCGGAGCCGAGATCCCGTTCATGGTCGGGACAGTCAAGATGTCCATACCTGCCGCAGGCTTTGTCGATACGGAAAAGGAGAGGACGAAACTGGAGGCTGACCTCAAGTATCAGGAGGAGTTCCTTGCCATTGTAAGGAAGAAACTCTCCAACGAGAAATTCATCAACGGTGCCCCGGAAAAGGTAGTGGCAGCAGAGAGGAAGAAAGAGGCAGACTCGATATCCAAGATAGAGAGCATCAAGGCATCCCTTGCGGCTCTGAAGTAGAAGCAGATAGATAATATATGCGCTCGGAACTTGAACTTGCGGTCAGATATTACGAGACTGACCAGATGGGTATAGTCCACCATTCCAACTATATAAGGTATTTTGAATGCGGAAGGTCGGACATGATGGTGAAATACGGCCTGCCTATCGAGAGAATCGAGCAGGAAGGAGTGATGTTGCCCGTCATATCTGTGGAATGCCATTACAGGAAATCCGCCGTGATGGGAGACACCCTGAAGATTGTTTCAAGCATCGACAGGGTTCCTCTTGCCAAGCTGGTGGTCTGGAACGAGGTCTATAACCAGCATGGCGACCTGCTGGCGGATGGCAAGGTGACCCTCGGTTTCATAGATGCGGAGACAAGGCATCCTGTAAGATGCCCCGGGAAGCTGGCTGCGATAATAGAAGCCAGTCTTGACGGCTCCGGACAGGATATGCGATAACAGTTTAACAACAGGCCTGCGGGAAGGCAGGTCAGGATAATACGATTGATTATGGTACAGCCAATGGTTTTCGGTCTGGGCGGTTGGGAGATCCTCATAATAGCCCTGGTGATTCTGCTGATATTCGGAGGATCCAAGATCCCTGAACTGATGAAAGGCCTGGGTAAGGGGGTCAAGAATTTCAAGGAAGGCATCAAAGAAGGGGATGATGAAGAGAAAAGGGATGATGCCGTTCACCGGATAACGGATAAAAAGGAAGACAAGTAGTGATATCGATCAATTCTTTGACTGTCGCCTATGGAGGGTTTACCCTTCTGGACGACATCAATTTCCATATAAGCGAGAATGACAAGATCGGGCTCGTGGGCAAGAACGGGGCCGGCAAGTCTACCATCCTGAAGCTGATCTGCGGACTGCAGACACCGACTTCAGGCAAGATTGCCATGACTTCCGGCACGAGAATCGGCTATCTGCCTCAGATTATGGAGCACCATAAGGGCAGGAGCGTCATAGATGAGGCAATGACGGCGTTTTCCGAACTGTTCGGGATGGAGGATGAGATACAGAAGGTGACTGAGGAGCTGTCTTCGAGAGATGACTATGAGTCCGCCGGGTATCAGGATCTCATCATCAGGCTCAACGATCTGAATGATGCCCTGGCGATGAGGCAGGCCGAATCGCCCAAGGTGCAGGCAGAGAGGACCCTGATGGGGCTCGGTTTCAGATATGAGGAACTGGGGAGGGCCACGGAGACTTTCAGCCAGGGCTGGAATATGCGTATCGAACTTGCCAAGATACTGCTTTCCCGTCCGGATGTGCTTCTGCTTGACGAGCCGACCAACCATCTCGACATAGAGTCGATAGAGTGGCTTGAGGCATATCTGAAGGATTACAGAGGCTCTATGGTGCTGATTTCCCACGACAGGAAGTTTCTGGACAATACGACCGGCCGGACAGTGGAGATAATGCTCGGGCATATCCATGACTACAAGGTGCCGTACAGCAGATATATGGAGCTGCGCAAGGAAAGGATAGCGCAGCAGAAGGCGGCATACGAGAACCAGCAGAGGATGATCGAGAAGACAGAGGAGTTCATCGAGAAGTTCCGGTACAAGCCTACGAAGTCCAATCAGGTACAGTCGAGGGTCAAGGCTCTTGAGAAGCTGGAACGGATAGAGGTGGATGAGGAGGACAGGTCTGTCCTGAGCGTGAAGTTCCCTCCTGCACCGAGGTCTGGAGATGTGGCTTTCAAAGCTACAGGACTGAAGGTGGGATATGGGGACAAGGTCGTGTTTTCGGATGCTGACATAGAGGTGCGCAGAGGGGAGAAAGTCGCTCTGGTCGGCCGTAACGGTGAGGGCAAGACCACCCTTATGAGGGTGATTATGGGTGAGCTTGAGCCGATGGCTGGAGAAGCCAGGACCGGGCACAATGTCAATATCGGGTATTATGCCCAGAACCAGGAGGACATACTCGACAAGAACGATACTGTCTTCGGTACGCTTGACAGGATTGCAGTGGGAGATATCCGTACGAAACTTAGGGATATCCTTGCGGCCTTCCTTTTCAAAGGCGAGGACATAGACAAGAAGGTCGCTGTCCTCAGCGGCGGTGAACGTGCAAGGCTTGCCATGGCCAAACTGATGCTCAAGCCCTATAATCTCCTTGCTCTGGATGAACCGACGAACCATATGGATATCCGTTCCAAGGATATATTGAAGCAGGCATTGCAGGCATACGATGGGACTCTGATAGTGGTGTCCCATGACAGGGATTTTCTCGATGGCCTGGTTGACAAGCTCTACGAGTTCCGGGATGGCCGTGTCAAGGAGCATCTCGGAGGTATCCGGGAGTTCCTCGACAGCCGCAGGATAGAGAACCTGAATGAACTGGAGCGGCATATCAGGGAAGATGCGGTCCAGGCTCCCGAGAAGCAGGAAAAGAAAACTGCCGCAAAGGAGGAGTATCAGGCAAAGAAGTACATCTCTAAAGAGGAGCGCAGGACGAGGAACAGGATTGCATACCTTGAGAAGGGTATAAGCGATATCGAGTCCAGAATGAAGGAACTGGAAACCGTTCTGGCGAATCCCGGGGAGAAAGATGACATAATGGAACTTACCAGGTCTTATCTCGAGTGCAAGCGGGAGCTTGATGCCAGGACCGAGGAATGGGCGGCACTCGTAGAGACGCTGGACGAATAATATGCATATATTATGGAAGATAATGTAAAAAGACAATACCTGTACGGGATGCATCCTGTGCTGGAGGCTGTACGCGCAGGGAAGAAATTTGACAAGGTCCTGCTCAAACAGGGACTTGAAAGCCCACAGTTCCGCGAACTGCTGGACCTTCTCCAGCAGAACGGCATACCATACCAGTTTGTGCCTGTGGAGAAACTCAACCATACTGTACGTGGGGCGCATCAGGGGGTCATCGCGTCCATTGCTTCAGTGGACTATGTGTCGCTTGAAGAGATGGTGGATACGGCCCTTGCTGTGACTCCAAACCCTCTTTTAGTGATTCTTGATGGGGTCAGCGATGTGAGAAACCTCGGAGCCATAGCCAGAACTCTTGAATGCGCGGGCGGTAACGGTATCATCGTCCCGGCCAAGGGAGGCGCTGCCATCAATGCGGATGCCGTCAAGTCATCTGCCGGAGCACTGATGAGAATCGACATATCCAAGGTGCCGAACCTGAGGTATGCCGTCTACTATCTGAAGCAGAGCGGATTCAGCATTGTAGCAGCGACAGAGAAAGCGGATGTCAGAATCTATGATACGGATATGACTGGACCGTGCGCCATAATAATGGGGTCGGAAGGCAAGGGAATATCTCAGTCGGTCCTGACCCTTGCGGATGTCAGGGCATCCGTTCCCATGTCAGGAGAGATATCCTCTCTCAATGTCTCGGCGGCGACTGCGGTAGTCCTGTTCGAGGCGGTAAGACAGAGACTGATAAAGGAGAACAGATAAGGACAATTGATATGCGTAGGTTTACAGCTTTTTTCATATTCTCCGCTCTGGCGGTGTCTACTGCGTTTGCACAGAAACAGATAGCGGTCGAGCACAGCTACTCCGGATTCACCTCTGTGGAAGCGGGGAACTTTTTCGAGATATCCTTCATCCCATCCGATGAATACAAGGTAAGCATAGTCACCGATTCTATGATAGAGAACTATATCCTGGCATACGCCAAGGAAGGTACCCTGTATCTGGATGTGGATGAGAAGGCAATGCCATCCGATATCCGACGGATATTCAAGGCCAAGAATCCTGTCCTTGCCATTCCGCATGTCGAGATATATTCTCCTGCCCCCAGGTCGGTCAGGATAACAGGCAATTCCGTAATAGACTGCGATTCCGTCCTGGTGACCGACTCGTTCAACCTTATGCTTTCGAAGACAGCTGCGGTGAAGAAGCTTGATGTGCAGGCGGAGAAAGTGCTGATCGACCTCGACAACAGGGCTCAGGCCTATATGTCAGTGGAAGCGGAGTCCCTGAATGTCCAGAGTTCGCACAACACTATGGCGGAACTGAGGATAGATGTCAGGAACCTTTCTGTCTATGCTGACAGCTTCGCTTCCGTTGAGCTGTTCGGCAACGCTGTCTCTATGACTGTCTCTACTGAAGGCAGTGCGAAGATATCGCTGGAACGGCATAGTGAGGACTGATATGATTGTCCTTGACTCGCATTGCGACACCCCTTCACAGATTCACCGTCTGAGGAATCTGGCAGTGGACAATGACCATGCCCAGGTCGATTTTCCGAAACTTGCACGCGGGGGAGTGGATGCTGCATTCTTTGCACTGTATGTCCCTGCAGCCATGCCGGTTGAGAATGCGGCTGATTATGCCCGGCTGCTTCTTGCGGAAGTCCGGGATGCTGTGGATGCGAACAGCGGCATCGCTTCCATCGCAACATCTCCTGCTGAAGTGGAAGCCTGCAAGTCGTCCGGGAAATTCGCGGTATGCATAGGGCTAGAGAACGGCTCTCCGATACGGGATTACGATATTCTCGGCGGTTTTTTCCGCGATGGAGTGAGATATGTGACCCTGTGCCATTCAAAGGACAATCAGATATGCGATTCGTGCGCCCAGGGGAACACGTGGCACGGACTCAGCCCTTTCGGCAAGGAGATGGTGCGGGAAATGAACAGGCTCGGGATGATGATAGATGTATCCCATGCATCGGATGAGGCATTCTATGATGTGCTGCGCTGTTCCGCTGCGCCTGTCATCGCAACGCATTCCTGCTGCCGGGCCCTGGCTTCCCATCCGAGAAACCTTACTGATGACATGATAAGGGCGATAGCCGGTGCAGGAGGGGTGGTCCAGATAAACTTCTTTCCGGTATTTCTGGATGATGGCTTTGCCGAGATACTGTCAGCAAGCGGTCTGCAGGAAAAGGGTGAGCCAGTGGAGGCGGATTTCATAGCGGATCCATCCGACCCCGCAAGGCGTGCGGCGTGGTATTCTGTCCTGGATGAGCTCGCTGATCTCCCGAGACCATCATACAGAAGAATTGCCGACCATATTGACCATGCTGTCCGGGTTGCCGGTATTGATCATGTCGGTCTCGGGTCTGACTTCGATGGGATAGAGGTCACTCCTGATGGTATGGAGGATGCCGGATGCTTCGGCCGTATATTCGATGAACTGAAGCTCAGGGGGTACAGCGATGGAGACATAGCGAAGATTGCCGGAGGCAATTTTCTCCGTGTCTGGGACAGTGTACTTTCGCTCTGACTGCATTCCGTATTTTCTTTCCGTGTCGGATCAGGAGTGCGCTTGCCGTTTCTGATATATCACTACTATAGTCACTGTGCACAATATCAGGGCGATGCCAGCAATATTGAGAGGTGAAAGCCTTTCATTCAGAAACAGTACTCCCGTCAGTACTGCAGTGAAAGGTTCAAGTGCTCCGAATACCGAGGCGAGTGTCGGCCCTGCATTTCTGACGGCATTGACCAGAAAGAAATTGGATACCATTGTACAGACTATGCTGATGCCAAGTATATAGAGCCATCCTTCCGCTTCTGTCACGATCCGTATCCCGCCTGTCATGCTTCCGCCGATGATAAAATACGTTGCGCTCAAGCCAAGGACATAGATTGTGAGTTTTGTGGATTCAATGCTGTCCGCCCCGGTCTTCCTCAGCAGTATCACATATCCGGCATAGCAGAGCACGGATGCGGCTGAGGCCAGTATCCCTTTCATCTTGTCCCCTCCCTGGACTTCCGCAGTATCTCCTGAAGCAAGGCAGAATGCTCCGATGACTGAAAGTATGATGGCGATGATGATCACCGGAGACTTCTTCTCTCCGAAGATGAACATCATACAGAATGCTACCACGACGGGATATGAGAAGTGTATTGTAGAAGCTACTCCGCTCGCTATGTTTGCGTAACCTATCAGGAGGGTGAAAGATGTAAGTGCCCTGAATATGCTCAAGAGAAATATCTTCCCGAATTCCCTGCCGGTAATTCTCAATGATTTCCTGCCGGCTGCAGCTATGATGCATAATGCCAGTGCAGCGACTCCCCATCTGTACGAGAGGATATCCAGCGTGCCCAGTCCAAGGGCGAGAAGAGATACGCTGAAAAAAGGGGAGAACCCGAATGTCGAAGAGGATATGATGGCATCTATTATGCCTCTTGTCTTGCTTTCCAGCCTGCTCATATCTTTGAATCCTAATTGTCTCTTTTTCTCAGCTCCATCTCAGACTGAGAAACGGCAGTATTGGGCCTTTATGTGATATAACAAAAATGTTATTGATTAAAACTACTTTGTTATATCAGTTGCTGCTCATTTATTTAGGTTTGACATAACGATTCCGGTGTCAGATTCAATCTTTTTTCTCAGGACATCGAGGGCGGATGAGGCGAAACGCTCTATGTTGCGTGTCCGGTCGCTGCTGTAGCGGAATTTTCTTGTCTCTGTACCGCTTTCCGATGTGACTCCGACCCATACTGTACCTACCGGATTCTCATCTGTCCCGCCATCGGGCCCGGCTATCCCTGTGGTGGAGATGGCGAAGTCGCTCCCGGTGATTCTCCTGACTCCTTGTGCCATCTGTGCTGCACATTCACTGCTGACTACACCGTATTCTTCAATGACGGAAGGGGAGACTCCGAGTATCCTTTCCTTGACACTTATCGCGTATGAGGTGACCGATCCCAGGTAATATCCGGATGCTCCTGGCACGGAAGTCAGCAGTCTGGATATCATTCCTCCTGTACACGATTCGGCTGCACTTACTGTCTTGCCTGACATTCTGAGCATCTTGCCGATCACTTCCTGAAGGGTTGTGTCGTAACCGGCGTATATGGCATCTCCGAGCAACGGCTTCAGTCTTTCAAGCTCTTTGCTTATCCTGCTGTCCTGTTCTTCACGCACGCCTCCGTATATCGACAGCCTAAGCCTCACTCCCTTGACAGGGTCAGGAAGGTATGCGAGATGCATGTCGTCAGGCAGGCTGTCTTCCCATTCTGCAATCATTTTCGAGAGGGCTGATTCGGCTATGCCGTATGTCATGACAGTGCGGTGGCAGATTTCTGTCAGGCTGTGATGTCCTTTTATGTCACCAAGGACATCGGGCAATGCTCCTTCAGCCTCATACGGTACCCCGGGCAGGGAATACAGAGTGCAAGGATGGCCGAATTCAGTGCCGGTAAACCGGAATACCATAACCGGCGCTGTCCCGAGCCTGTTCTGGATGACTTCGCACCTGTCCGGCACAAGCGCCTGTGCCCTGTTGATGTCCAGGACATCAAGCCCTCTGGAATGCAGTATCCTTTCTATTGTCTCCAGCTGTTCCTTGTTCTCGACATATCCCGTGCTTCCAGACAGTTCTGCAAGCGCTGATTTTGTGATATCATCCTTTGTCGGGCCGAGACCGCCAGTCACTATCACTATGTCGTTCTGTCTGAGTTCGGTTTCAAGTGTACCGATGATGTCTTCGCGCACATCCCCGAAAGACACCATCCTTGTTACCTTCACTCCGATGCTTTCAAGAGCGGAGGCGATATGTGATGAATTCGTGTCGACAATCTGTCCGATGAGTATCTCATCCCCTATTGTGCAGACCGATGCCTGTATCAGTTCTCTGTGCATGTCCTTTTCTGGAGGTATTTCAGTATTCTTCTTATTATGGCCGGACCTTCATATATGAATCCGGAGTATATCTCGACCAACGATGCTCCGGCATCCAGCATTTCTGCAGCCTGCTGCGGAGACATTATTCCTCCGACTCCTATTATAGGGAGGTTGTCTCCGGTCTTGCCGTGAATGTATTTCACCATTTTCAGGCTCTTGGAGAAAAGCGGGGCTCCGGACATCCCTCCCGCCCCGATGGCCTCCACCTTTTCCGGGTCTATGGTAAGCCCGTCACGGCTGCGTGTCGTGTTGCTTGCAACCACGCCGTCTATTCCTGACATCATGCAGTAGTCGAGTATCTCATCCAGCTGTGACTGGTGGATGTCCGGAGAGAGTTTCACGAGAATCGGCCTGTATTCATCGAAATACATCCTGAGGTTGATCAGTTTGTCCAGAATGTCTGACAGGAATGAAATGTCCTGCAGGTCTGTCAGCCCGACGACATTCGGGCAGGAGATATTGATGACGAACATGTCAACGAAATCATAAAGCAGGGCGAACGCGGATTCGTAGTCCTTGGCCGCATCATCGTTGATGCTGGAACTGTTTTTTGAGATGTTGGCCGCGACTATGACATGGGGGTGTTCCTTTTTAAGGTGCTCGACTGCATTTTTCACACCTTTGTTGTTAATTCCCATCCTGTTTATGATGGCTCCGTCATCCACGACTCTGAACAGTCTCGGCTTAGGATTCCCTCCCTGAGGTTCAGGGGTGAGGGATCCAATCTCGACAAAAGAGAACCCGAAATTAGCGAGGTCGTTGTAGTATTCCCCGTTCTTGTCAAGTCCGCCTGCGAGACCGACCGGGTTCTTGAATTTCAATCCGAAGACCTCCCTTTCCAGTTCAGGTGTGGCGCGGCAGTAGAGGAGTCTGATGAGTGTCCTGGCAAAAGGTATATGCTTGATGACCGACAGGGCGGACATTATCAAGTTGTGTGCGGTCTCGGCATTGAACCGGAACAGTACAGGTCTCAATAGATGCTTATACATTGGCTCGATTCTTCAAATCGTCTGCAAACTTAATCAAAATTTCAGAAGCATACCGGTTTTTCTGAAAGTTTCTCAGAATTCCTGGTATGTGCCATCATCGTAAAAGATGATTATTTTTGATGCTTTGCGTTGTTTTGCAGCGGTTTGGAATGTGTTACCTGCAGGATCCATATCGGTCGTGGTTACGATATTCGGAACTGGACCTGTGTCCTGTACGCCAATATCGGACCGTGATGCGGTTGTCTCCTCAGCATTGTGGGCGGATACGGCAATTTCAGGCGCGCCATCCTGCGGCTCGGAGAAAAGCCCGAGGTCAAGCTCCGGAACGCCTGGAGATATTTCCGGAGAATTATCCTGCCGGATCGCTGCAGCCGTGCTGTCCTGTTTCATCGATTTGTACATCTTGCCTTTACCCAGCAGCAGCCATTCTACATTCAGGTCGGGGTAGCGTTTCATTGTGTTGATGATGAAATCATATCCTGGATTGTTCCTCCCTGCGATGATATGCGATATGCTGGCTCTCGCAACTTTGATGGAGTCCGCAAACTGAGCCTGGGTGAGGTTTTCCGCTGCCAGAAACTGCTGAAGCCGAGTGTTCATAATTGTTTACATTTGATTCACAAATGTAGCGAAAATATTTTTAACAAATGTAAATAACCTGCGGTTGACATTTGTAAAACACTCCGGCAGGCAGGCTGAGCATACTGTAGCAATATTTTATGTCAATGTGGTCAAATATCTGGTTTAACTACTGTTATATATCCAAATTATTGTTGTTTGTCCGTCAGGACAGGCAATTGTGGCAGAATTTACTTTACCGAACAGATGTACCGCTATAGTTCGTAATCGATAAATATCTGATTTTCTTTATATTAATCCATATTTATCCAATGCGATAAGAAACGATTATGATACACTTGTGTCATTTTGACAAATGTCCCCTTGCATACTTGTTGGAGTGTCGGTCAATTTACAATTATAACCAATGCTGGTAATATATGTAATTAACAAAAGTAAATTGCAATAGTCGTGATATGTTTGTAAATTCGCACCGTTATTTTTACAAGAAATGATACCTCATATAAGAATCGAAGACTACGACTATATTCTTCCAGATGAAAGGATAGCCAGATATCCGCTGAAACGCAGGGATGAGTCCAGACTGCTTGAATACCGTGACGGGGAGATATCGGAACATCATTTTTACGATATCCCTTCTCTTCTGCCGGAAAATGCGCTGATGGTTTTCAACGATACTAAAGTAGTTCCGGCCAGACTTCATTTCTGCCGTCCGACAGGGGCACATATAGAGATTTTCTGTCTTGAACCTGTCGAGCCGGCCGAATACAGCAGGATATTCTCTGCAGTGGGCAGATGCCGGTGGAAATGCATTGTCGGTAATGTCAAACGGTGGAAATCTGATATCCTGTCGCTCTATAATCCCGGCAATGACACGGAAATACAAGATATTGGGCTGCAGGCCGGCCTTGTGTCGCGAACAGGCGAGACATCCATCGTGGAATTTTCTTGGAGCGGGGATATCCCCTTCTCGAGGGTGCTGGAACTCTGCGGGTCCGTCCCGATTCCTCCGTACCTCAACCGCGAGACGGAAACTATAGACAAGGAAAGGTACCAGACACTTTATGCGCATTACAGCGGGTCTGTGGCAGCTCCTACCGCAGGCCTGCATTTTACGGAAGAGGTGCTGGATGCGATAAGGAGAAAGGGCATAGAGACGGCAACTGTCTGTCTCCACGTCGGAGCCGGGACTTTCCTGCCGGTGAAAAGCTCTGATGTGGCAGAGCATACGATGCACCGTGAGCCCTTTGCCGTCACAAGGGAGCTTGTCTGCAAACTGCGCGACGGAGGCCGTCCTGTGGTGGCGGTAGGTACGACATCCGTAAGGACTCTGGAGTCCCTGTATTTTGCAGGGGTGGAATGTATCGAAAAGGGGCATCCCGGTGAGATAGGGCAGTGGGAGCCGTATGGCAGGGAATATGGTTACACTCTGAAGGAATCCATGGATGCCTTGCTCGGTTATATGGACTCTGCCGGTCTTGACACATACATCACCGGCACAAGGATAATAATCGTACCCGGCTACAGGTTCAGGGTGGTGGATGTGCTTGTGACCAATTTCCATCAGCCCCAGAGTACATTGCTGCTGCTTATTTCCGCATTTGTAGGAGGTGGATGGAGACCTATATACGACTATGCGCTTGAGCACGGTTTCAGGTTCCTCAGCTATGGTGACAGTTCTCTTCTCTATCGGCGTGACAGGTGAAAAAAGACATTGAGACGCGAATTCTTAACAAATTTATTTGTTATGCTCTCGGTTTCTGCGTATATTTGTGTAGTGTTCTGTACAAGGAACTGATAACAATTTTTCCGCACGGTCTCATCCGGCGGAATAACCTTATTATAGAGTATGGTCGATTTGTCTAAATTCGAAAGCATCAGTCCATATACTGATGCAGAGGCGGTGGAAGCTTTGTCAAAAGTGGCGGACAATCCTCTTGTGGCGCAGGTTTCAAAATATTTTTTCCCTGACAAGGAGCCCGGATTCCTTACCGGACTGCTGAAAAGTGTCAAGAGCGTTGACGAGTTCCAGATACTGGTGATGTCCAAGGTTGTGGAATGGGTGCTGGCGCATACCGCACACAATTTCTCATACGATGGCATCAAGCATATCGACCCATCCAGGAAGTTTCTTGCCATGTCCAACCACAGGGACATCATACTCGATCCGGCCATCACCCAGCTGGTGCTTTACAGAAACAATATCCCAATGACGGAGATTGCCGTCGGGGACAATCTGCTGACAAACCCTTTCATAGAATATCTTATCCGGTCCAACAGGATGATCAAGGTTGTCCGCGGCATATCGGCCCGGGAACTGTATCTTTCATCACAACTGCTTTCCGAATATATCAGGCTCAACATCACTACCGGCAAGAGCTCTATCTGGCTGGCACAGAGGCAGGGCAGGACCAAGGATGGAGCAGACATTACCGAGCAGGGACTGCTCAAGATGCTGGATATGAGCGGCAAGGCGGACTTCCTCCACAATTTCAAGGAACTGGATATCATTCCGCTCAGCATCTCCTACGAGATCGAGCCATGCGATGTCCTCAAGGCGCGCGAACTGCTTATCTCACGTACGCAGAAATATGTCAAGGCCGATGGAGAGGATCTCCACAGCATCATAACCGGCATTAAGCAGCAGAAGGGCAACATCCATCTGCATATTGGCGAACAGCTGACGGATGAAGAGATTGCCGAGGCTTCCCTTTGCGACAAGAATGACCGCTACCAGCTGATCCGCCATGCGGTCGACCTGCGCGTCATAGATGGATACCGGCTATGGAAGACGAACTATATCGCATACGATATGCTCAATCCAGGAGACAGATACAGGGAGCATTATTCGGCGGAGGATGTGGAATGGTTCGTCGACTACAAGGAGCATCAGCTCGATACGGTGGAACCGGAACTCGACAGGGCCGCACTGAATGACATTTTCCTGCACATTTACGCCAACCCTGTAGTATCAAAGGAGATGCTCTATGCGAAAAAGGATCTGCCGGCATGGAACAGATAATTTCCTGATAGCATATACAGCGGCAGTGCTTTCTGCAGATCCTCCCCACTTCGTGGGTCCCTTCCCTTTTCGGGAGCCAATGTCTGCAAAAGCACTGCCGCTGTATAATATCTGTATTGTTATTCTACGCGGATGATGTATCCCGGTTTCCGGGGTTTGGCTACAGGCGAATAACCTTCCTTGGCAAAACCGAGGATGCAGAAACCGATTCCTTCGTAGTCTCCTTTGATTCCCCATTTGTCGAGAAGCGCCTTGCCTTCGGGAGAATCGAAAATCTCTTTTGCCCTGTGTATCCAGCAGCTGCCGAGACCGAATGCGTGGGCTGCATTCATCAGGTTGCCCATAACAAGCGAACCGTCATAGAGGTATGTCGGGACAGTCCTGTCGGCAAGTACGGCAAGTACGGCCGGAGCGCCGTAGAACGGGTCACCGTTTGAGCCGAGCACTGCGGCATTCATACCAGAGAGCATATCCCGCGTGTCCCTGTCTGTAATCTCCACGATGACGGGAGACTGAGCCCCTCTTCCTGTAGGAGCGTTCATCCCGGCCTCAAGTATGGCATCCATCTGTTCCCTTGACGGCATCCTGTCCGGATCGTATGCCTTTATGCTGCGTCTGGTCTTCAGACATTCTATCATGATGTTTCCCATAATTTTGTTAATGGTTTGTCTGCAATCTTTATTCAGTCCTTTCGTCCAGCCGGAATCCAGAACCGTGTCTTTGGATGGAGTGAAGACTCTGCAATGTCATCTGCTGAACTTTTCGGCCTGTGACCGTATCAGTTCCTCATCATCGAAATAGTTTATCCGCATTGCGCTCCGCACCTCGGCAAGAGTCTGCGCCGCTACTGTCCGGGCTGTCTCCGTCCCTTTCCGGAGCATCTCATACACTCCCGGGATGTCTTTCTCGAACTCCTTTCTGCGCTGACGGACAGGTTCCAGTTCTGCCTGCAGTATGGCGTTAAGGAACTTTTTCACCTTCACATCTCCAAGGCCTCCTCTCCGGTAATGCTCCTTCAGTTCATCCAGACCGGCGTAATCCGGCAGGAATTCAGTGAAATGTTCAGGTCTGCTGAACGCATCCAGATATGTGAAGACCGTGTTCCCTTCGACTTGTCCCGGGTCTTCGACCTTGATATGTCCAGGATCGGTGAACATACCCATCACCTTTTTCCGGACATCTTCCGGAGTATCGGACAGGTAGATGCAGTTCCCGAGCGACTTGCTCATCTTTGCCTTTCCATCGGTCCCCGGCAGACGCAGGCAGGCGGAATTGTCCGGGAGCAGGATTTCCGGCTCTACAAGGGTCTCTCCATATACGGAATTGAATTTCCGGACTATCTCCCTTGTCTGCTCGATCATCGGCTCCTGGTCTTCTCCTACCGGTACTGTCGTGGCCTTGAAAGCAGTTATGTCTGATGCCTGGCTGATAGGATATGTGAAGAATCCTACCGGTATGCTGGTTTCGAAATTGCGCATCTGAATCTCCGACTTGACTGTAGGATTCCTCTGCAGTCTCGATACCGTCACAAGATTCATATAGTAGAATGTCAGTTCACACAGTTCGGCTATCTGCGACTGGATGAATATGGTGCTTCTGGATGGGTCGAGTCCGCAGGACAGATAATCCAGGGCAACCTCTATGATATTGTCTCTTATCTTGCCCGGGTTGTCGGCATTGTCCGTGAGCGCCTGGGCATCGGCGATCATAATGAATATCCTGTCGAATTCTCCGGAATTCTGGAGCTCCACCCTTCTTTTCAGGGAACCGACATAGTGTCCGAGATGCAGCCGTCCCGTCGGCCTGTCTCCTGTAAGTATAATCTTCTTCATTTTCTGTTTTCCAAACGGACACAAATATAACTATTTTTATCCTTAATCCGAGTCCGTTCCGCTTGTCAAGTAAAAAATTCAAGACGAAATTTGACATTCAATACTCCTTGAGTGTTGTCCATTATGACGGAAATGTTTCCCATATTTGTGGTACCGAGCAATCAGTGGGGTATTGGATGTAATTTATTTTCTTCAAGGTTTTACCGCAGCATCCTGACAGATAAATGAAATCAGTTCCACGCTTGAACCGAATAAAACTCTATACATATTTAATTATCAACTTTATAAAGTTACAATACCTGCGAATTGATACCATAA
>CALVAC010000025.1 GCA_944325435.1 uncultured Bacteroidales bacterium
GAGTAGGTTACCGCCGGTGTTCTAGGGGGAGCGACAGAAGAGCGATGAGCTCGGATGCCGCTCCCCTTTTTTTGTGCCCCTCCCTCCGGCATGGCTGTCCTGTCCGGAGCGTGTCACCCTGGACGGAGTGGCGGAATTGCGTCCGGATATATCCATGCACCTCACGAAAAGTTCGGACGGTGTGGTTGCCGTGGCCTCGTGAATGGGAGAGACCCACCGCCTACGGCGCGGGAGGGATTTCCCGGACCGAACTTTTACGGTCTAGTTATATGAGTGGCTATTCTTGCGGATAATCATATCTCAGAATGTTCTGCAGATGTCGAGCCCTTCGAAAGTCGCGGCTGCGATTTTCCGTTCGATTTCTTCAGGTGTGCTGTAATCCATATTTTCGGCTGAGACTACATATACATCTCCAAGCCCCCACAGGCAGCTAAGTGCCTTGATATACGGAGTTGCCTGTTCCAGCGGATCGCCTGTGTGGATATTCATTCCGCGCGTGGTGATATACAGCACTTTGCTGCATTTGCACAGTCCGTAGCAATGTGTATTGTCGCTGTCGAATGTAATGTGGAAGAGGGACATGTTTTCAAAGAACACTTTCAGTGCGGCAGGAAAACTCATGTCCCAGAAAGGTGCGGCTATGACAATCCTGTCGGCAGCGGCGATTCTCCTTGCCATCTCTGCATATTCTTCCGGAACTATCCCGTTGTTCCGGTCTTCGAGTATTTTTCCATCCACGGCCGGAAAACCAGCTCCGTCGAGGCTGATTGTCTCTATCTCATATCGTTTTGCAAGTTCTGCGACGATCGGTCTGGCAATCTTTCTTGTGCGTGATTCAGCGCGCATAGTCGCATCGATATAGATAAGTCTGTCCATTCCCCTGTATGTTTTATATGTAGGTTACTGCAGGATTCTTTCCGTTTGGCTTACAGCCAGTCTGAAGGGTCGAAGCTGTCTTTCGGTGCGTTCGGCACATTCGGGAAGTAGCTGAACCCTGTCAGTTCTTCCAGTTCTGATATCGAAATCATATCTTTGGACTGCGGTTGATGCCCTTTTTCCATAGTATGTCTAATGCAGAAGGCTACGCATTGCAGTTCGTCGGCAGAACATTCCGTGACCGGTTTGCCAAGGTTGCCGGATTTTGTCCTGAGCAGAGCATAGTAGAACATGGTCGGTCTCGTGACATCGTCCCTCCCTCCGAAGCTGATGGTGACAGGGGCGGAGATTTTTCCGTAGGCATCGGTGTATTCCTCGAAATAGCAGCCTACTACCTCATAGAGAGTGTCCCTGCATACCAGGTTGTCTATATGGTCTTCGAGATTGTTCCATGCTCCGTCTCCGGTATTGAATGTAGAAGAGAGCTGGGGAGCAATGTTCGTATAGTAGAATACCTGTCTGTTGGTGGCTGACGATGATGTCCTTTCGGCAGAGCCGAGCATGTGTCCCTTGTTGCAGCCGTCACCAGTACTTTTGGAGTTATACTGGATGTCTGCCGGAATGTCGGGGTCTTTCCCGTATGCATCAGTGCGTCTGGCCTCTCCTGAATACATATCATGTCTCGGGGCTGCTACCCATACCGGACAGTGGTGTTCCGCGCTGTAGCATACGGTGTAGTTCCGGGCCGTCCTGCCTCTGTTGTCTTTTTCTCCTCCTGCGCAGAAATGGTAGGCATAGTACAGGGATGGATTGTTGTCATCTATCCTGTCGTTATCTTCGTCAGGTATGACAGGGAGTTCAAACCACGCGTATTGTCCTCCGGTCTCAGGATCAGGGTTATCGGGTTTGTCTTCCCCGCCATCCGGATTGTCATCGCCTTCTCCAGGATTGTCCGTGATGTCCGAAGCATTCCTGCGGAACAATGTTATTTCCTGTTGCCCTGACTCGTAGCACCGGAACATTGATGCGCCGCTGTTCCATTTGAGCGAACGCTTTTCATACGCCATATTGGTTATCGTACAGATCCCTTGCCCGACGGATGACAGGCTGATTTTCCACAGATATTCTTTCGTGTTTCCGTCAGGCTGTGTCTCAGAATGGTTTAGGCTGTTCTTGTTACTCTCGAGCCCTATATAGCCGATATCTGTAATGTAGATGGAATATCCGCCTCCTGTCCTGGTAAATACTGCTTTCAGCGGGTCTCCTTGTTCCGCAGGAATGCCGTCTGATGCATATTCCTTCCCGAAAGTATTGCTGCTAGCACCGGCTGTCTCGTCTCCCCACATGTCGAAGACTACATATCCGTCTCCGTTGTCGCTGGTTATCAGATAGTCCCCGCTCCAGTCTTCCGTGTCGGTCACGACAAGACTGTAGAAATAACTGGCAGGGTCTTCTCCGCTATCAGGATTATCATCGCCTTCTCCAGGATTCTCCTGACCGGTCTGTTCCTCTCCGTTATTGTCTGGACCCATAAGGGAATCATCACAACCGAATGTCACTGCAAGTGCTGCCAAGGCAGCAAGGAGATATCTGTATTTCATCTGTACCGTTATTTACCGTGGCCGGCTCCGCCGTCCGATTTTCGTAATGCAAATATACGCAGAAGCCGAGAGCAATGCAAGCCTGGTTGCAATTGCCGAGGCGATACAGTATATGTGGCGCCAGCCAAATAACGCAGAAGCCGAGAGCAATGCAAGCGTGGTTGCAATTGCCGAGGCGATACAGTATATGTGGCGCCAGCATTTATGTGGTGTCATCGGACAGAATGTGCAGGCGGATTGTCAAATTCCGCAGGGTGAATCCGATGATTCTGCCTAATTTTGTCATAAACCGTCAGATGGCGGGAAATCTGTCAAATGAATCCGAACTGACGGCTGCAAGAAAACTGATAACCGTAATGGAAAAGAGGTATTTCCTGGCCGTGGACATCGGCGCCACAAGCGGAAGGACGATAGTTGCTTCATACGATGGTACGAAGGTCGTCATGGATGGGCTGACGCGTTTCTGCAACAGTATAATCCCGTGCGGAGGGCATCTGTTCTGGGATATTGCAGCATTGTACAATGAAATTCTGCTTGCCCTCAGAAAGGCTGCGGAGGCTGGGATCCGCCTTTCATCCATCGGTATAGACACGTGGGGTTGTGATTTCGCGTTCTTCGGCCGGGACGGCCAGCTGCTGTCCCTGCCATATTGCTACAGGGACAGCCATACAGATGGCGCATCCGGAAGATTTTTCAGGAAGATGCCGAAAGAGGAACTCTATGGGAAGACAGGGATACAGTTCATGGATTTCAATTCCCTGTTCCAGCTCGATACACTCAAAATGCACTTGTGTTCGGCTCTGGATGCTGCAGACAAGATCCTGTTCATACCGGATGCACTTATCTATATGCTCACCGGCAGCCAGCTCTGTGAATATACGGTGGCTTCCACATCGCAGATGCTGAATGTGCGGACTATGGATTTAGATCCTGACATACTCGCTGCCATCGGAATCGGCAGGGAGAAGTTCGGGAAGATTGTATTCCCCGGATCCGTTGCAGGAAGACTTTCGGAACAGGTTGTGCAGGAGACAGGGATGGATGCGGTTGTTGTCGCCGTGGCAGGTCATGACACAGCATCAGCGGTGGCAGCCATTCCTGCTTCGCGCAAGGGATATGCCTACCTCAGCTGCGGTACATGGTCTCTGCTCGGGATAGAGACAGGGGATGCCATTGTGGATGAGAGCAGTTTCAGGGAAAATTTCACCAACGAAGGTGGCGTGGAGGGGACTGTGAGATTCCTGAAGAACATCTGCGGACTGTGGATTTTCGAGCAGTGCAGGAAAGAATTCAGGGATGCTCCGGCTGATGTCGGCGACCTGGCATCGCTGTGTGAAGACACGGATTTCGGAAGCCTCATTGATCCCGATGCCCATTGCTTCAGCCATCCGGTATCGATGACCGGGGCTATATGCGGCTATTGCAGGGCGACGGGTCAGATTCCTCCTCAGACTCCTGCCGAATATGTCCGCTGCATTTTCCGAAGTCTCGCCATGAGATACAGACAGGTGCTGGGGGTGCTGCAGAAGATGGCTCCGGAAAAGATTGATACCCTCCATGTCATAGGAGGAGGGTCGCTCAATGCCCATCTGATGCAGTACACGGCCAATGCTGCCGGCATCGCGGTGATTGCGGGACCGTCAGAATGTACGGCTCTCGGGAATGTGCTTCTGCAGCTTAAGGCAGCAGGGCTTGCAGATGGACTGGAGCGGATGAGGCAGATTTCACGTGCTTCTGTCACGGTAAAGGAATACCTGCCGCAGGATCAGGAGGAGTGGGATATGGAATATTCCCGTTTCCTCGATATACAGGGTATATACTGCCGTATCCGTAATGATGGGGACTGCACAGAGAATGTAAAAGGATAGTAAAATATATAATGCAATGAAAGAAAAAACAGTTGAACAGGCATACGCGATGGCGAAAGAACGCTATGCGGAGACAGGGACAGATACCGACAGGGTGCTGGATATTCTCAGGGGGATAAGCCTTTCCCTGCATTGCTGGCAGACAGATGATGTGGCAGGATTCGAGAAGCTTTCCGGTCCGCTGTCGGGAGGAATCCAGGCTACAGGCAACTATCCGGGGAGGGCCAGGAACATAGATGAGGTCAGGGCAGATATCCTCAAGGCGATGTCGTTGATACCGGGCAGGCACAGGCTTTCACTTCATGAGATATACGGTGATTTCTCAGGCGAGGCTGTGGACCGGGACCAGGTCGGGCTGGAACATTTCCGGAGCTGGATCGACTGGGGTAAGGAGCATGGTATCAGGCTGGACTTCAACTCCACATCGTTTTCACACCCGAAGAGCGGAAACCTCACGCTCGCCAACCCGGATGATGGGATCAGGAATTTCTGGATAGAGCATACGAAAAGGTGCAGGGCGATTGCGGAAGGGATTGGAAAGGCGCAGGGGGACCCGTGCATAATGAACATCTGGATACACGATGGCAGCAAGGACATCACTGTGTGCAGGATGAAGTACCGCAGCCTTCTGAAGGATTCCCTCGATGAGATATTCAGGACGGAATACAGCAATATGAGGGACTGTCTGGAGAGCAAGGTGTTCGGTATCGGACTCGAGAGCTATACTGTGGGCAGCAATGACTTCTATATCGCCTACGCCACGAGGAACAGGAAGATAGTGACCCTCGACACAGGGCATTTCCATCCTACCGAGAGCACGGCTGACAAGGTGTCTTCGCTGCTGCTGTTCTCTCCGGAACTGATGCTGCATGTCAGCCGTCCGGTGAGATGGGATTCTGACCATGTGGTGATAATGAACGATGAGACCCTTGACCTCTGCAAGGAGATTGTCAGGTGCGATGCGCTCGGCAAGGTGCATATCGGACTCGACTTCTTCGATGCAAGCATCAACAGGATAGGGGCATACGTCATAGGAAGCAGGGCGACCCAGAAATGCCTTCTTCAGGCTCTTCTTGAGCCGCTTGACACATTGCGTGATTATGAATCCCGCAACATGGGATTCGAGCGGCTGGCTCTTCTTGAAGAGTGCAAGTCAATGCCGTGGGGTGCAGTGTGGGATATGTTCTGCCTCCGCAACGGGGTCCCGGCTGGGGATGATTTTATCCCTGAAGTGCAGAAATATGAAAAGGAAGTGCTTTCAAAGAGATAATACGTGTCTGCCGGTGGCGGGTAAAACAGATGAATCAGATGAAAACATCAATATTGGAAATGAGCGCCGGGCTTGCCGATACGGTAGGCCAGGTGGCGGAGACCGCAGGCTATCTGTGGCAGAAAGGCTGGGCTGAAAGGAACGGGGGGAACATCACTGTCAATGTCACAGAATATATAGACGACGATATCAGGAAGCTGCCTGCCATCAGTCCATTGCTCCCTGCCGGTACGGTCCTGCCGCATTTGAAGGGATGCTGGTTCTATTGCAAGGGGACACAGAAAAGGATGAGGGACCTTGCCCGCGACCCTATGGCGAACGGGTCTGTGATAAGGATTACTGAAGACTGTGCACATTACGAGATAGTGGCAGACAGTCCTGTGGCTCCGACTTCCGAACTGCCATCGCATCTTGCCGTGCATGACTACCTCATAGCGAAAGGTTCTCCGTACAGGGCATCCCTCCATACTCATCCGATAGGGCTTGTGGCACTGTCCCACTGCAGCCGTTTCCTCGGTAAGGATGTCGCTACAAGACTGCTGTGGTCAATGATTCCTGAGACAAAGGCATTCTGCCCGAGGGGACTCGGCATAGTCCCGTATATGCTTCCGGGCAGCGTAGAGCTTGCCGGGGCTACAATCGAGGCGATAGATGATGACTATGATGTGGTGATGTGGGAGAAGCACGGGGTGTTCGCGGTGGATACCGACATCATGTCTGCGTTCGACCAGGTGGATGTGCTCGAAAAGTCGGCGCAGATCTATATCGCAGGCAGGAACATGGGCTTCGAGCCGGAGGGGATGACAGATGTCCAGATGCGTGAGATATCGGATGTGTTCGGACTGCCGAAATGACGCTATTCTTTCCTGAATCTGGAGGGGGACATGCCTGTCTTTTTCCTGAACAGGGTGGCGAAATATTCAGGGGTCTCGAAATGCAGGAGGTAGGATATCTCCTTTATCGGTATCCGTGTGCCTCTGAGCATTTCCTTTGCCCTGTGTATCTTCAGGTTCAGGAAGTACTGCGCAGGAGCCTGTCCTGTATATTCCTTGAACATCCTGCGGAACCCTGTGTAGCTGATGTTAAGGTGTCTTGCAACTTCAGGCATCGAGATGTCCTGCTCCACCGAATCCTGGAGGAATGATTTCGCCATATCTACAAGTGCTGCCATCCTGTTGCCGTTCCGCAGCATCCTGTTGCTCCCGGTCATGAACATAAGTCCGAGCAGATGGTTTACGATTCCGGCCAGGAGCTGCTGGAAATACGGCTCCTGGCGGGCGGCGGTCCTGATGGCCACGTTGTACAGCTCCACCATTATCTCATCGTAGCCGATATGGTAGAGCGGTCTGTCTGCGGAAAAGAATCCCGCCTTGACCCGGTTGTCTATATTGACTCCGCTGAAACCTATCCAGTATTCTTTCCAGCCGGTGCTGATGTCAGGCATATATGTATGCCATTCTCCAGGAAACAGCAGGAACATATCCCCTGCCTCTATCCTGTGCTTCCCTCCGTGCATTGTCTCGAGACTGCCTCCTCCGTCTGTTATATACAGGAGCTGGTATTCGGCAAGTGTCCGTCCGGCAGCGGGGTCGAACATATATTCCCGGTTGTGTCCCTGAGGAGGATATTCTTCCCCGGGCTGCACCCTCTGGTATCCGACAGAGCAGACCGTCAGCCCCCATAGCTCGTCCCTCTGGTTCTGTGGAATATATTTCATGTTTCCCATACGGGAGGTAAAGATACTGATTTTTTGTATCCGATGTAAAAAATAAGGGAGACCCGGAATTCTGGATCTCCCTCAACTGTATTACAGCCTGCAGTTGTCCTGCGGCATGTCAGTGTCTCTCCTGATTATTCAGCTTTTCCGTCTGAACCGAGGACATTGATGATCTTGTGCATATAAAGCTTCTTCATCTCGTCGCGGGCAGGACCGAGGTATTTACGAGGGTCGAACTCTGCAGGCTTCTCTGCAAACACCTTGCGGATGGCAGCGGTCATTGCGAGACGTGAGTCTGAATCGATGTTGATCTTGCAGACAGCCGACTTGGCAGCCTTGCGAAGCTCTTCCTCAGGAATTCCGATGGCAGCCTCGAGCTTTCCACCATACTGGTTGATCATATCCACATATTCCTGTGGAACTGATGAAGACCCGTGGAGAACGATAGGGAATCCAGGAAGTTCTTTCATCACACCGTCGAGAACATCGAATGCAAGTGGCGGAGGTACGAGACGGCCGGTCGCAGGATCGAGGTGGCACTGCTCAGGTTTGAATTTGTATGCACCGTGTGAAGTCCCGATGGAGATTGCGAGAGAGTCGCATCCGGTCTTGCCTGTGAAGTCTACCACTTCTTCAGGGCGGGTATATGTGTGGTGCTCTGCGACAACCTCATCCTCTACGCCTGCAAGCACTCCGAGCTCACCCTCTACAGTCACATCGAACTGGTGTGCATAGTCAACTACTTTCTTCGTGAGGGCTACATTCTCATCGTAAGGAAGGTGAGAGCCATCGATCATCACTGATGAGAAGCCCATGTCCACGCAACTCTTGCAGAGCTCGAAAGAATCACCGTGGTCGAGATGGAGAACGATCTGAGGTTTCTCCCAGCCGAGTTCCTTCGCATATTCCACGGCGCCTTCTGCCATATAGCGGAGGAGGGTCTGGTTGGCATAGTTGCGCGCTCCCTTGGAAACCTGGAGGATGACCGGAGACTTGGTCTCGGCTGCAGCCTGGATGATAGCCTGGAGCTGCTCCATGTTGTTGAAGTTGAATGCAGGGATTGCATAACCGCCGTTGATGGCCTTTGCAAACATTTCCCTTGTGTTTACAAGACCGAGATTTTTGTAAGATACCATAATCTATAATGATTTAGAAAATTATCCTGAAAAAGCCGCCTTTTACCTGCAATAATTTTGCCATAGTCCTCGTCCTCTGCTCCATCCTGCCGGCTGACAGCTGTCCTGCATGGCCGGCACGGACATAAAAACCGATGCAGTTTCCGAAAAGCGCAATACTTTTTCAAAAAGCAGTGCAAAAATACTATTTTTGCACGAAATTAGGAAATCGGATATGAATAAGGTCATTATATTTTCCGCTCCGTCCGGGGCAGGCAAGAGCACAATCGTGAACCACATCCTCGGTCTGCATCCGGAGATGGAATTTTCCATTTCCGCCACTTCGAGAGCACCTCGCGGAAGCGAACAGGATGGGGTCGAATACTATTTCTTTTCGGAGCAGGAGTTCAGGGACCTCATAGCGAAGGACAGCTTTGTGGAATATGAGGAGGTGTATCCCGGCTCTTTCTACGGGACATTGAAATCGGAGGTCGAGAGAATCTGGGCAAAGGGACATGTGATAGTGTTCGATATAGATGTCAAGGGCGGCGTAAACATGAAACGGATATTCGGGGACAAAGCGTTGTCGATATTCATCAAGGCTCCATCAGTCGAGGAGTTGCGCAGACGCCTTCAGGGCAGGGGAACAGACTCCCCGGAGGCGATAGAACGCAGGGTGGCAAAGGCACAGTCGGAAACGGAGTTCGCAAAAGGCAGATTCGACCATGTCCTCGTCAACGACGACCTCCAGAGGGCGTTTGCGGAAGCGGAGAGGATTGTAAGTGAATTCATTGCAAAATAATGAAAATAGCGGTATATTCGGGATCATTCAATCCTCTCCATATCGGGCATCTTGCCATAATGCGATATCTGACCGAGAGTGCAGGCTTCGATATGGTGTACCTCATCGTCTCTCCGAAAAATCCCATAAAGTCTACAGTCAGTGCGGAGACAGGGATGGAGAGATATGAAGCGGCGGTCGCTGCCGTAGGGAGGCATCCGGAACTGAAAGTGAAAGTGGATGACATAGAGCTGGAAATGCCTGCACCACAATATACCATCAGGACTCTCGATGCCCTGGCTGCGAGAGAACCGGGCAATTCGTTCGTGTTTGTGCTCGGGGCAGACAATCTGGCGGATATCCGGCGCTGGAGGGACTACGGCAGGATACTGTCTGACTACGGGGTGGCTGTCTATCCCAGGAGAGGTTATGACATGGCTGCGGCCAGGGATGCCCTGATGGCTGAATGCGGAGCTGCCGGGGAACAAGCTTCAGGGCAGGTAACTGTTCCGGACCGGGAGGCAGACAGTAATGTCTTCCTGCCGGACAGGGGTATTTACAGGATTATGCTGATGGAGGATGCCCCGCAGGTAGACATCTCATCATCCGAACTTAGAGCCGCTTTCGCTGCCGGAATTGATGCTTCCGCATATCTGATGTAGCCTGCGGCCGTATGATGTTCCCGATTGAGAATTTTAATATGATTATCCGCAAAAATTTTAATGGCAGGGAGATGACAGGTATAGAGATTGAGAGGAAATTCCTGGTGAAAGATGATGGCTTCAAGGCTGAGGCTGTTGAGTCGCATCATCTGGTGCAGGGGTACATCTGCCGTGAGAGCGGGCGTACCGTGAGGGTGAGGGTTGCGGATGACAGGGCGTATCTTACCATCAAGGGACGGAGCTCTGACAGCGGGATGAGCCGTCTCGAATGGGAAACGGAGATTCCCGTGGCTGATGCACTGAGCCTCCTGCCGCTATGCCAGGGAGGTACAATCGACAAGACAAGGTATATTGTGCCGGCATCTGCTGCGGCCAGCTCCGTTTGCCGCCATAGTGACAGGGATGCAGATTCGATTTTGCGCCACAAGACCCCCGACAGCAATGATGGATGTATATCGGCAAAGGATGACTGTGCCGCCTGTGGTGAATCCGGGGGGAATCCTGCTATCCGGGGCAGGAAATGGGAGGTGGATGAATTCCACGGGGACAATGAGGGTCTGGTAGTGGCGGAGATCGAACTTGGAAGCGAGGATGAGCCATTCGGCAGGCCTTCCTGGCTCGGGGAGGAAGTCACCGGAGACAGGAGGTATTATAATTCAATGTTGTCGGAATGTCCTTATAAGAAATGGCAGGATGCTTCCCTGCCATAAATCCGTGAATTTTTAAGGGAGTGTCTGTCCTCCTGCCGTGACTTTTGTGGCGATGGAGTGTACGGCAATAAAGGCGGATGGGCCGGTCACAGCCGGTCGATGGTCTCCTGGAGAAGGGTGGAGAACAGCCCGATGTGGTATCCGTCCACAAGACGGTGGTTCACATCCACGGTCATGTTTATCCACAGTCTTCTGCCCTGCCGTACGGGATGTTCCTGTCCTGTAAGCCCTAACCAGTCTTTCAGTTTCGGGGTATAGTCATCACCTCTGTCCATCCTCGTATATCGTCCCCATGACACTCTCGGGATTGAATCTGAAGTATCCAGACCACGTTCGCTGCACATCCCTGTGGCATCGATCCATGGCAGGCACGACAGGAAATAGCATTCTTCTTCCGGAATGTCCGTGTCTCCGCACAGGAATTCCCTTTCCTGCGGTCCTCTGCTGCATATTTCTTTCCAGATAGCTGCGGCCCTGGCGCAGAATTCTTCGACCGAATCCTCCATATGGCAGTTCATTATCTGGAATTCGGTGCATCCGGGCTGCAGAACCGTGAAGCTCGGATGGCATCTGTCCAGCAGATATACTCCATCCTCGTGTATCCTGTATCTGAAATTCTCGATGTCGTTCATCGTGGCAGTGACAAGATAGCAGATGGTATGGTAGAATGATACCCCGTGCAGTTTGGCGAAACTGTAGGCCTGGGTCACATCAATATAGAAGCTCACATGGTAGAAAGGGAAGCCCAGCTTGCTGAAATGCTCCCACTGCTGTCGTCTGCTCCAGTTCCCGATATCGATTTTTTTCATGGCATAGTTTGTTTTCAGAGTTTCTGGTCAATTCCCGTATTCCGGCACGGACCGGGGTGCGGCGGAATATGGCTGTCATACAGGCAGGAAGGCGAAATGTCCCGGGATGACCCCTGCAGAGAAAGTCCGGACAAGATTCAGGGATGAGTCCAGCATATAAACCGTCCCCGGGTTGATATAGTCCCCGGAGTCTGAAATGAAGATGGTCTCACCATCGGCTGATGCCCATATCCCGTACGGAACTTCCGCGGCAGCTGCTCCGGAAGTGTCCAGTACTGTCCTGGTCACGGTCCCGCCGGCCGGATCTATCACGGTGAGCATATATATGCCGCTTCCAGGCGTATAGTCCCATTCTTTCTCATTGCCGAGAATATAAACGAGACTTCCGTTCGAATACATTGATGATACTCTTATGTCTTTGCTGGAGACTGTCTCGGATTCCGGATCGAATATATATATGCCTGAATGGACTGACACATAGTCTCCCGGAGAGCTTATCCATATCATGCCCCTGCCATCCACGGCGATGTCACATATATTGGCAGCTATCTCGACATTGCGCTCGAGAGTGAAGCTGGCTTCATCTATTATGCTGAGCCGGTTGTCGTATCCATCCGTCACTCCTCCGGAATTTGCAACATAGATTTTCTTGTCCGCTACTGCTATCCCCTCGGGCTGGTAGCCGGCATCTATCTTTCCTGATACGGAGAGGTCATCCGCATTCACCTTGTATACGGCTCCGGGTCTCGATTCTCCTCCGTAATATGCTCCTGCCCAGGATGTGATATATGCATAGCCTTCGCTGAACGCAATGTCTCTGCAGGAAGGAATCTTGACTGTCCCTATGTGTTCCAGAGTGACGGCATCCATGACTTCCACGAGATCGGAGCCGTTGAGCACGGCCCACAGCCTGCCTCCGTAGACCGCAAGGTCGTTGCCTGTGTCGCCGAGGTTTAGGGCCACATCGGGATTGACGGCTGCAAATGCATCCCTGATATATGTCCCGTCCGTAAAGTCATAGAAGTCTATGGAGGCATTGTTCATTCCCATCTGTCCTTCGTTGAGGATATATAGCCTGTCTCCGGATGCCGGAGGTATGGCCGGCAGAGTCTCGTTTCCGAGGTCGGAACAGCCCGTCAGTATGGCTGCGGAGATGGATGTTGCTGCAAGGATTTTTCTCATGTCTGTACAACTGGAATCGGAATAATCGTCAAATATAGTGAATTTATCGGGAACGGGGGCAGATGTCTGTCAGAATGAATATCCGATGGCAAGGAAGAAATTGCAGCGAGGCATGGGGTAGTTCGGGACAATCTCGTACTGCCTGTTGAGGATGTTGTTGACTGTCAGACGGAAAGTAAGTCCGGCAGGGATGGCCTTGGACAGGGATATGTCATGGGTTGCCCAGGGCGGCATCATCGTGGACCGCAGATTGGCTGAAGATGTGTACCGGACTCCTGTGAAGATGAAGGAATAGTCCGCCCTCCAGCCGTGCCATGAGACGGTTGCGGAGACGGATCCGCTGTGCCTGGGGATGTACGGGATCTGCCCTCCGTATGTCTGGCTGTCAGGGCTGGATACATCCGTTGCCCTCTGGAAAGTGTAGCGGACTGTCATCCCGCACTGCCAGCCGGTTTTCCGGCCGGCTTCTGCTGCAGGATGTCTGTCAGAGGAGCTGTATTCCCAGCCGAACATTCCCTCCGCCCCTGTGGTACGGGTGTGTCCTATGTTGTACATTGACCAGCGGAACTGGTTTGAAGTCGGCACGGCGACAATCTTGTCCTTTATATTATTGTAGTATCCTTCCGTTTTGGCGTGCAGTGTCCAGCCTGCGGCAGGGCTGATTTCGCTGTCAATCCTCAGGCTGTATTGGATGGCATCTTCAGGAAGCAGGGACACATTACCGAACTCTGAATAATACAGGTCATTGAAAGTCGGCATCCTGTATGATCTCTTTACAGACCCTCCTATGGCCAGCAGGGAACTGCCGAAAGGTGAATAGCGGAATGTCAGGGCAGGGGATACCACATTGCGGAAATCCCGTGTCCTGCCTCCGGATGCGCTGTCCCCGGTATTGTGAAAATCAGCGGTCAGGCTGTATACCGCTCCGGCAGTCACCGAGACTTTCCTGAACCGGAATGCTGTATATGCGGCACCCCAGAAGGCTGCCCTGCGGGGCCAAGCGAAGTCCATCTTGTCGGATTCCAGTGAACAGTACTGGGCATCCGTGGCTATGGACAGCCTCCACCACTGGAACAGCTGCAATGACTGTACAAAGGACAGGTATGCCTCCTGCTGGAGATAGGAGTCGTCCACAGGCATTGCAGAGATGTCTTTTGTGGGGTCGTTCCAGTAACGCATACGGTCATTGGCATATTTGGCCGATATACGGAAAGAATAGGTCCTGCCTGCCTGTCTTGATATCCTCCCCTGGACGAAGATGTTCCGGTCCTCCTGCCTCTCGCTGGCTGATGAAAGAAGTTCCGGCCTGCGGACAACCGCGCCCGGCAGTCCTCTTGCCGACCCGTAGAAATACGCCTTGACTGCCCATTCCCCTCCTGTGATGGCTCCGGACAGGTCGGCTTCGGCCCTCAAAGCCCGTATGTCGCTGTTCGTGCGTACCATTGTCGTGTCATATCCCGCCGGTGTTCCCTCTGCGGTCATCGATTCTTTCCTGCATCTGAACCTGTATCTTCCGGATGCTCCGAGATATTCGATGCTTGCGGATATGCTTGCTTTGCTTCCGAGCTTCTGCTCCCATCGTATGTATGGCGACACTGTCCCGAACGAGCCTCCTCTGAGCCTTGCCGTGCCATGATATCTTCGCCCGTCGGAAAAATCAGGCCGGACCGGTACAAGGTGAAGTGCGGCGCCGGCGGCATATTCCCTGGCACTTTGCAGGGGATTGTCCTGCTGTCCGCTGTACAGGATAATGGCAGCAAGGTCTTCCGTGGAGAATCTGCCGAGGTCCACCTGGGCGTTCTGTGCATTCCCTATCTGGATGCCATCGATGAACACGGCCGTGTGTTCGCTACCCATTCCTCTCACATTGACAGTCTTCAGTCCTCCGGCTCCTCCGTAGTCTTTCAGCTGGACCCCTCCGAACATCCTTACGGCATCCGCCACATTCTGTACAGCCTTCAGCCTTGCTCCGGATATGCTGTCCACCGGGGGTGCGGATGCCGTTTTCCATGCCGTGATGGTGGCGCTGTCGAGGCTGTCCGGCGGTGTGGCTGCCGCAGATGCGGTCACCGCAGTGTCTGTATGCCTGCCGGTGATGCTCCCCTGGTTCCTTGCGGACAGGCACGTGCAGCCTGTAAAGGACAGAAGCACCGCTGCGACAGCTTTCAAAGAAGTTGTGCGGTGCAGGTGCCGTCTGCCGTATGTCCGGATGATTCCCATGGCCGCAAAGGTATGATAAAATTTCAAGGATTTGCGTCAAAATTTACTAACTGCCTGTATGTAATCTTTCTAATTTTGCATCCTGAATAACCATGTAATATTATGCTGGACCGAAAACCATTGGCTGTCGCGCTGCTCCTGTTCTCTGCCACAGGCTGCGCAGAATCAGAATTCGCATATCTCTATAAGGACCTTCCTTTTGAAATGGAGATGGTCTCCAGACCGGAGATACCGCAGTATTCTGTGGATATCACCGATTTCGGAGGAGTAGGTGATGGTGTGACCCTCAATTCTGATGCCTTTGCCTTGGCGATAGACCACCTTTCGGAAAGAGGTGGGGGACATCTGATTGTACCTCAAGGAATATGGCTGTCCGGTCCGATTACCCTCAAGGACAATATAGACCTGCATCTGAAGGAGGATGCCGTCCTGCTGTTCTCCACTGACAGGAATCTCTATCCGATAGTCGAGACAATATTCGAAGGGCTCGACACCAGGCGTTGCATAGCCCCGCTAAATGCTGTCGGAGCGAAAAACATATCAGTGACTGGAGGGGGTACGATAGATGGAAACGGTGATTCGTGGAGACAGGTGAAGCGCTCCAAGATGACTTCCGGACAGTGGAAAGACCTCCTTGCTGGCGGGGGCTTCACGGACAGCGCAGGGGAAATCTGGTATCCTGACTCTTCCTCGTATCGCGGCTCTCTCGTGAGTGATGCCTTCAATGTCCCGCAGGGGATGGAGACAGACGAAGACTGGGAGTCGGTGAAGACCTATCTGCGCCCTGTCCTGCTGGAGTTTACGGAATGCGAGAATGTCCTGCTGGAGGACTGCCTTTTCCAGAACTCTCCTTGCTGGAATCTCCATCCGCTCCTTTGCAGGAATGTGATAATCGACAATGTGACTGTACGCAATCCGTGGTATTCGCAGAACGGGGATGGGATAGACATAGACTCATGCGAGAATGTCCTGCTGCTGGACTCGGATTTCGATGTAGGGGATGATGCCATCTGCATCAAGTCCGGCAAGGACGAGGATGGAAGGCTCAGGGCAAGGCCATGCAGGAATCTGATAGTGCATAACTGCACGGTATTTCACGGTCACGGAGGCTTTGTGGTAGGCAGCGAGATGTCCGGTGATGTCCGGAACATCTCCGTCTCGGACTGCCGTTTCTTCGGGACGGATGTGGGGCTGCGGTTCAAGAGCTGCCGTGGCAGGGGAGGAGTCGTGGAGAATATCCATATCAGCGACATTGTGATGAAGGACATCCCTACGGAGCCGTTGCTGTTCGACCTCCATTATGGAGGCAAGTCCGCGCTCGAGTCTGCCGGGGATGGAGCCGCTCCGTATGACATAGACTTTCTCCCGGCGGATGAGACAACTCCTGAGTTCAGGGACATCCATATCAGCGACATAGTATGCAAAGGTGCAGGCAGGGCAATGTATTTCAACGGCATTCCGGAAAAGCCGATAACCGGTGTGACTCTTGAGAACTGCAGGATAGTGTCAGTCAACGGTGCGGACATACGGTATTCCGGAGCGGTGGAGCTGAAAGATGTACACATTTCCCAGACCAATGGGGCGGCATATACATTCGCGAACTGCGGCAAGGTCACCGTTGATGGCTGTACGGGGGATTCCGGAGCAGAGGATTTCTCCGTCTTCCGCCACAATTCAGATGAAATAGATATCAGGAAATAAGATGTACAGAAGATTCTATATGCTTGCCGCCGTGTCCATTGCGGCTGTGACTCTTTCCCTCTTATGTCCGGTTCCGGTATCAGGTTCGGAAGACGGGAAGCTTGTCCTGCGGCTTATGGGGGATTCCACAATGGCGGACAAGGACCTTTCGCGCCGGAATCCTGAAAGAGGCTGGGGCCAGAGGCTGCCGTCTCATCTCGACACCTGTGTCACCGTGGTCAACTACGCCCAGAACGGGCGGAGCACCAAAAGTTTCATTAGCCGGGGATTATGGGACAGGGTGAAATCAGACCTTGAGGCGGGGGATTACCTGTTCATCCAGTTTGGCCACAATGATTCAAAGGAAGATGACCCGGAGCGGTATGCTCCGGCATACGGGCTGTACACGGAGAATCTGGAGCTGTTTGTCAGTCACGCACTTTCAGTCGGGGCGAAGCCGGTGGTGTTCTCTCCGGTCTCCCGCAGATGGTTCGATGCCGATGGGAATCTGAAGAGGGACTGCCACGGAGACTATCCGGAAGCGGCGAGGAAAGTGGCGGAGAAGTTCGGGGTGCCGTTCATAGATGCCAACGGGATTACACAGGAATGGCTGATGTCGGTCGGGGACGAAGCTTCAAGAAAATACTATATGTGGATTCCGGAGGGAACGAATCCGAGGCACCCTGATGGGAAGATTGACAATACGCACACAAATGCGGCGGGAGCGCGCAGGATTGTGGAGCTTCTGCTTCCTGCAATCGGGGATGCGGTTCCGGAACTCTCCTCCCATATCAGGGAGTATGACATCGTGGTGGCCAAGGATGGGTCCGGAGATTTCTTCACCGTGCAGGAGGCGGTTGATGCCGCTCCCTGTTACAGCAGGGAGGAGACGACTGTCCGTATAAGGCCGGGAATCTATAGGGAGAAGGTGACTGTCCCTGCCAACAGGCAGAAACTGCATCTGACCGGGGATGATGCATCCGTTACAGTGATATCCTGGGGAGACTATGCCCTCAAACCTGATTTCCACGGCAATCCGATGGGGACTTCCGCCACTTCCACTGTCTTTGTCTACGGAGATGATTTCCTGGCGGAAAATATAACTTTCGAGAACACGGCAGGGGAAGGGAAGGAGATTGCGCAGGCCTGCGCAATTACGGTTGATGCCGACAGGGTGGCATTTCTCGGTTGCAGGTTCATTGCCAATCAGGATACCATATATACATACGGGAAAGGGCAGCACCATTATTTCGGTGACTGCCTGATAGAGGGGACTACCGATTTCATTTTCGGAGCATCCACCGTGTGGTTCGAGGGCTGCACGATATTCAGCAGGAAAGACAGTTATATCACGGCGGCATCGACACCTGAAGATGAGGACTTCGGTTATGTCTTCCGTGACTGCGACCTTGTTGCGGCCGATGGGGTGACACGGGTCTATCTCGGACGGCCTTGGCGACCATACGCCAGGACAGTATTCATAGACTGCAGGATGGGAGCCCATATCAGGCCGGAGGGCTGGCACAACTGGGGCAAGAAGTATGCGGAGAAGACTGCATTTTATGCGGAGTACGGTTCGGAAGGGCCAGGGGCGGCACCGGAGGACAGGGTGAAATGGAGCCATCAGCTTAAGCCCCGGACTCTCAAGGACTATGAGCCGGAAAAAGTGCTGGATGCCGGGACCGAGATAGACAAGAACGGGGTGGCGGTGCCGGTGAAGTGGTTTTTTGCAGACAGGATATTCAGGTGAAAACCTTCAGGTGAAACAAAGAGCCGCGGATGAAGTTTGATGGTTTTTTATTAACTTTATATTTTTAAAGTTTTTCAGATTCTTCCATCCCGGATGGTGTGAAGGGTCGGCAGGATATGGGATTTGTGCGACATATTGTACTTTGGGCATCAATGATGCTGCCGGCGGCTGTCTCAATGGCTGAGACTGCCGGATTTGACTATGTGTTCGAGCATTACTCCACCGATGACGGGCTTCCTCACAATTCCATAGCAGAGATACATCAGGATGCGAAGGGGTATATCTGGGTCTGCACTTGGTACGGTCTGAGCCGGTTCGACGGCAATACTTTCGTCAACTATATAATGCTGCCCGGTGATTTCACCAATCTCACCCACAACAGGATGCTTTCGCTTGACGAGGATGTCTGCGGATATCTCTGGCTCAGGACCTACGACTACAGACTGTACCGTTTCGATCCGGAGGCGGAGAAATTCGTCGCCATACCGGATGAACTGGAAGGCTTTTCCGGAGCCAATCTGAAGGTGACCTGTTTCCATAGCGACAGGCAGGGGAATGCCTGGATTGCAGTCCCGGGGGCCGGGTTCTTCCGGATTTCTCCGTCTCTCGAGGTGAAGCGTATCCCATCCGGGGTGTCAAGTCCCATAGGGACGGATATAAGCAGGATCTATGAGTCTTCGGATGGTGCTGTATATGTCGTGTCTGAACTGGGACTTGCAGCGGTTGAGGATGACGGCCCCGTGCTGGTGTCGCGTACCAGGGATGTTGAATCTTTCTGCGAATTCGGAGGCCGGCTCTATTTTGCCGGGCCGGATGAGATTGTAGTGATCGACAGGGAGGAAGGTTTGCTTCCAAGGATAGCTCTGGATACGGAAAGCACAGGGAAGCTGACATCCATGACTGTGACGGGAGGCGGAGACAGCCGCAGCCTTTATCTCGGGTTCAGTTCCGGAACAGTAGCGAGGCTCGACACTCTTTCGATGCGGATTTCTGCCAGAAAATATGATATGGGCAGGGTCCGCTATCTGTTTCCGGACAGCGGAGGGCTGCTGTGGATAGCTACGGATCGTACCGGGATATATTCATACAATCCGGAGAAGGACAGTTTCCGCAGGTATGAGCATCCGAGGAATGTGATGTCGTACTATAGCGACACCCTTGCGAGGGTGGTGGAGCATGGAGGGACCACATGGATAAAGATGAACGACTATGGTTTCGGATGGTATGACAGGGAGAATGATATGGTAGTGCCGCTGAACAATGTCAAGAGCCAGCCTGACTGCAGGTTCATGAACGGTGTGGCCTGCTTTGAGGTGGACAGGTCCGGAGTGCTGTGGATGTCCACTGCCCAGAGAGGTCTGGAGAGGGTGACGGTCATCTCCCCGAAAGTGGATGTCATTGTCCCTCCCGCCAGGTCGGACGACAGCCTTGCCTCTTCCGAGGTCAGGGCTATAATGCGTGAGCGCAGCGGCAGGGTATGGGTCGCTACCAAGAGCAGGGAGCTTTTCCTGTATTCTCCAGATATGAAGACATGCCGCCGTATATCAGGCGATTTCGGTGTGATATATACCATCTTTGAAGACAAGGCAGGATGCATCTGGCTGGGTACCAAGGGCGATGGCCTTGTCAGGCTCGTGCCTGAAGGAGATGGCTACGGTATCAGGCGATACAGGCACAACCCGGCGGAGAGTTCATCCCTGAGTTCGGATGATGTATATTCTATCGAGCAGGATATGGAGGGCAAGATCTGGGTCGGCACTTTCGGCGGCGGCCTGTCGATGCTCAAGGATCCGGATGGAGATGAATTTCTCAATATGTACAACAGCTTTCCGGGATATCCGGTGGAATACGGGGACAGAGTCCGATATCTGCACTGTATGGAAGATGGAAGGATGCTTGTGGCTACGGTCGGCGGCCTTCTCTGGTTCGACCCGTCCGAAAATCCGGAGGTCACCGTCTTCCATTCCACGAGAAAGATTCCCGGCGACATACATTCGATAGGCAACAACGATATCATCTATATTTTCCCGGACAATCTCGGCAATACTTACCTGTGCACGTTCGGCGGCGGTCTCAACAGGATATTCTTCGACAGTACTGGTCAGGCGAGGTTCGACATCATCAGCACTGAGCAGGGCCTTTCGAGCAATATCGTGCTCTCCGGAGTGGTGGACAAGGATTCCGATATATGGCTGGCCACGGAGACAGGACTGTCGAGGATAGACCGCAGCAGCGGGGCGGTGGTCAATTATACAAGATACGATGGTATCATGCCGACGACATTCAGCGAGGCGACCTGTACCGCCCTTCCTGATGGCACCCTGCTTTTCGGTACTCTGAACAATGTGTACAGGATTGACCCGCGCGCGTTCAGATATGCCCCGGAACCAAGCAGACTGGTCATTTCGGGAGTGAGCATCAATGACCGGAGGATGCCTATGTCAGGGGACAGGATAGACATCCCGCATGACTATTCTTTCTTCAGGATAGATTTCGCCTCCCTCAATTTCAGGCAGCGGGGCCAGATGAACTATTCCTACAGGCTTGCCGGATATGACAAGGACTGGATAACCAATTCAGACAGCCGTAGCGTGACCTATTCGAGGATACCTCCAGGGAGATATACTTTTATGGTGTCGGCAGCTCCGTACGAAGGGGCATCGGCTGTCGAGACGGCCAGCATCGGCCTGCGTATTCATCCATCACTATGGAATTCCGTCCCGGCAAAGGTGTTCTATGTAATGCTTGCAGTCCTGCTTGTGGCAATCCTGCTGAGGATGTTCACGACATCGGTCAGACTGAGGAACGGTATCAAGATGGAGCAGGATCTCAACGATGTGAAAGTCAGGTTTTTCACCAATATCTCCCATGAACTCCGCACCCCTCTCACCCTCATTCTCGGGGGCATTGATGAAGTGAGCAAGAACACTCCTGCGGGAGACCGTAACGAGTACAGTGTCAATATGGTCTATAAGAACGCGAAACGGATGATGACGCTTGTGAACCAGCTGCTTGACATCAGGAGGATAGTGAGCGGGAAGATACGCCTCAAGGTGAGCCAGATAGATATCGTGAGCCTGCTGAAACGTGTCTATGATGACTTCAAGGATATGTCGGCGGACAGGCAGATCGAAATGCTTCTCACGCACTCTGTCGACAGCCTGATGATATGGGGAGATGAGATGCGTCTCGAAGCCCTCATATACAATCTTCTGTCCAATGCTTTCAAATATACTTCGGATGGAGGACGCATCGAGGTGGCAATCTACTGGAGAGATGGAGACAAGGAATTCACCATAATGGTGAAAGACAACGGTATAGGAGTGCCGAAAGAGAAGCAGCAGGCCATATTCGAGCCTTTCATCCAGGCTTCGAACGAAGCGTTCAAGGGTATGGGCAGCAGCGGCATCGGACTGTCGTTCTGCAAAGAGATTGCGGATATGCACGGCGGCAGAATCTGGGTCGAGAGCGAGAAAGGCGGCGGATCCGAGTTCTATGTACGGCTGCCGATAGACAGGGACCATTTCTCCAACGAGACAGCCGAATTCATCGAACTGAATTCTGATGCATCCGAACCTGAATCATACGGGCTTAGCAAATATAAGGTGACGCCGACCTATCCGGCAGGGGCTGTCAAGGTGCTGATTGTTGAGGACAATGCCGAGCTTAGGGTCTATATGTACAACAACCTTGTCAACCGTTTTGAGGTCAAGGATGCCGCCAACGGCAGGGAAGCCCTGCAGCTGATGTCCGAATCATGGATGCCGGATATGATAGTCACTGACCTGATGATGCCGGAAATGGATGGGATAGAACTGATAAACCATATAAGGAATGATTTCAGCACCAGCCATATACCGATAATAATGTTCACTGCGAAGCATGAGTCGGATACTCACCTCAAGGCAATGAAATACGGAGCTGACGGGTATATGGCCAAACCGTTCACTATGGAGCTTCTGGTGGCGAGGATAGACAATCTGCTTGACAGCAGGAGAAGGATAATCGCCAATATGGCATCCGCAGTCACGGAGGGTGCAGGGAAGAAAGCAAAGGTCAGCCTGGCTCCGGCGGAAGTGGTCATTACAGACAGGGATGAGGAGCTGATTGCGAAGGTACGCCGGTGGCTCGAGGAAAATGTCTCCGATTCGGAAATAACGGTAGACCAGATGGCTGCATACGTGGGGATGGGACGCACTTCGATGTACAACAAGATAAAGGGTCTGACAGGGAAGTCTCCTGTGGAACTGATCCAGGAGTTCAGGCTGGAGAAGGCCACCTATTATCTGCGGAGCGGACAGTATTCCGTGTCCGAGACTTCGTATAAGGTCGGATTCTCCGATCCGGGATACTTCTCGCGCTCGTTCAAGAAGCATTTCGGGATTTCACCTGCGGACTACATAAAGGAGCACAAGACGGATGCGGCCCAGTCATCCTGAACGGAGTGAGGAATCTGGTAAAATGGATATAAATTACAGAAGATGAAAAGAAAGATATTGTCAACCGCCTTGGTCTTTGCGGGTCTGATGATTGCCTGCAGTGATGCATTCCCGTCACCGGCACGGGCAGGCGTGCCGGAAAACGGGGCGGAATATGCCTTTATCGGGGATATCCGTCCGTATTCGGTGAAGATGATGATGAGCGAGATGCTCCGCAACCCGCAGGCAACTTGGCTTGATGGACGGCAGGGCAGGCTCAAGTGGAACTATACCACAGGGCTTGAACTCAAGTCCTTCCTCGATGTGGCGCACAGGTATGACCTCCCGTATGCAGTGGATTATGTGCGTGACTGGGCGGACACGATGGCTACTGACAAAGGCAAGGTCTACGGATATGAAATGGAGAATTATAATCTGGACCATATATGTCCGGCCCGGATATATTTCGACCTGTATTCGATGACAGGGGACCAGAAGTACCGCCGTGTCCTCAGGGAGATACGCAAACAGCTTGACACCCAGCCCAGGACGGAGAGCGGTGAGTTCTGGCACAAGCAGATATATCCGCATCAGGTATGGCTGGACGGCCTGTATATGGCTCTCCCGTTCTATACGCAGTATGCCAGACGTTTCGGGCCTAAGGAGGACAGGGATTCCCTCTACAGGGATATAGTGCACCAGTTCGTGGAGGCTGCACGCAATACAAGGGATCCGGAGACAGGGCTTTTCCGCCATGCGTGGGATGAGTCCCGCTCCATGTTCTGGTCAGACCCTGCTACCGGTCAGTCGGACCATGCCTGGGGGCGGGCGGATGGCTGGTATGCGGCGGCCCTTGTGGATGTCCTCGACTATCTCCCGGAAAAGGATCCCGGACGCAAGACACTCATTGCCCAGCTCCAGTATCTGCTGTCCGCTGTCAGGAAATATGCCGACCCCGAGACCGGGATGTGGTACCAGGTGCTGGACTGTCCCGGCAGGGAAGGCAACTATCTGGAGTCTACCTGTTCCGCAATGTTTGTATATGCAGCCCTCAAAGGAGTGAGATGCGGCTATCTCTCTCCTGAATGGAGGGAATATGCCCTGGAGCAGTATGGCAGAATGGTGGACACCTTTGTAAGGGAGAACAGTGACGGGACAATATCCCTGACATCTTGCTGTTCCGTAGGCGGTCTCGGAGGCAAGCAGAACAGGGCTGGAGACTATGCCTATTATCTCAGTGAACCTGTCATTGACAATGACTGCAAGGGGGTCGGTCCGTTCATCTGGGCATCCCTCGAATATGAGGCCCTGAACAATATCGACTACATATTTGATGGTCTGTGCATAAGAGACGGACAGCCTGTGGAGGAGAAGATTGCCAGAGAACCTGCATTCAACGGCGCCGAGGGAGGGGGAATGTATTCCAGAGGCGGCAAGGGCGGCAAGGTCTATACGGTCACTACCCTTGATGACACGGAGGATGAAGGGTCTTTGAGATGGGCTGTCGGTCAGGAGGGACCGAGAATCATAGAATTTGCGGTAGCCGGGGATATCCACCTGAAGAAGACCCTGAAGATAGAGGACCCTTACATCTCGATTCTCGGGCAGACTGCTCCGGGAGAGGGGATAACTGTCAGGGACCACGGTGTGTATATCGATGCTGACCATGTGATAATCAGATATCTGCGTTTCAGAATGGGTTCCGGTGCCAAGGATGAGAATGATGCCCTTGGCGCGCGGCATTCCGATAATGTTATCATCGACCACTGCTCGATCAGCTGGGCGACAGATGAGAATGCCTCGTTCTATGCCAACAGCAATTCCACCATCCAGTGGTGCATCATTTCAGAGGCTCTCAACAGTTCTGTCCATCACAAGGGGCAGCATGGCTACGGCGGGATATGGGGAGGCCGCAATGTCTCGTTCCACCACAACCTGATAGCCCACAACAACAGCCGCAACCCGAGGTTTGACCATCCTGCTGTCTATGAGGGGGATGACAGGCTTTTCCGCAGAGGGACTGTCGAATTCGTCAACAACATAGTCTACAACTGGGGTATGAAGGCCATTTACGGAGGCGAGGAAGGCTGGTTCAATGTCATTGGCAACATGTTCAAGGCGGGGAAAGGTACGAAGAACATCGATGGCAGATACCTGGAGGTGTACACTTCGGAGGAGACTTCACTCATCCCGGGATCTTTCTACATCGGCGGCAACTGGTATGACATCGCTCCGGTGATGGACGGGAACTATCTCGGGAAGAAGCCTGATTTCAAGAAGATAGCCATGAACGATGAACTCTACCGGACAATCACCAGACCGGCTCCGTTCCCGTGCCGTATCCCGGTGCAGGCCAAACCTATAGACAGTGAATACAAGAAGATTCTCAAAGGTGTCGGTGCATCGAAGAAAAGAGATGACACGGATGCGCGTATAGTGAAGGAGTTCAAGAAAGGGACAACGACTTTCATCGGTTCGGTGACAGGCATACCGGGTATCATCGACTCGGAAAACGATGTCCTGTAACCGCACTTTGAGGACTGGTTCTGCCGGCCTGCTGATGTCATCCTGAATGAAGAGAAGGTATGCCAAATGGAAGACAAATATAAAGTAATATGAAACAGATATTGATTTTGCTTATAACGGGGATGGCCCTGCTTGTTGCATCCTGTACGCAACCGGAAGCGCAGACAGGGATGGTAATGCCTGCCCCGGAGAACATCCGCTGCACAGTCAATGCGGACAATGCCCTTACTTTCGAATGGGATGAGGTTCAGGGGGCGGAACAATATACCGTAAGGCTTGTGACCGCAGAAGATGAAGGTCTGGTCGAACTCCAGTACGAGACAGTGGCATCATCTACCTTTGAAGGCCTTGAGGCGGGAGTCTCGTATGTATGCAAGGTCAGGGCAATGGCAGGGATGGAATATTCTCAGTTCGCTTCTTCGGAACCGGTTGTCGCTGAAGGAACTTCAGATCCTGGCACGGATCCCGGTACGGACCCTGACCCGGATCCGGTGGAGGGGGCATACGAGGCAATGCTGATCCCAGCGGCCGAGGATGTGCACAAGGAGACTCTGGCTTTTCCGGGGGCAGAGGGAGGCGGAATGTACACCACCGGAGGCAGAGGAGGCTCGGTCCTGCATGTGACGACCCTTGCGGACAGCGGGGAGGGCTCTCTCCGTTGGGCGGTCAGCCAGTCAGGCCCGAGGACAATAGTCTTCGATGTGGCCGGAATTATCCACCTGCAGTCGAGGCTCGACATAAAGAACGGTGATCTCACCATAGCCGGGCAGACTGCACCTGGAGATGGTATCTGCATAGCTGACAATACAGTGCGTATTGCAGAGCAGGCAGACAATATCATCATCCGCTTTCTCCGTTTCCGTCTCGGAGACGAGGGAAACGGACTTGATGATGGCTCGGATGCATTCTGGGGCAGATACTGCAGCAACATTATCATCGACCACTGTTCAATGTCATGGTCAATAGATGAGGTCGCTTCATTCTATGCAAACAAGAATTTCACCATGCAGTGGTGTACTGTTGCAGAAGCCCTGAGGTTTTCCGGCAAGCATTCCAAGGAAGAGCACGGCTATGGCGGCATCTGGGGCGGACGCAACGCATCTTTCCACCATAACCTTCTTGCAAACAACGACAGCCGGAACGCCCGTATCGACCATCCTCAGATATACGGCGTGTATCTCGGTTCGCACAGAGGCAATGTGGATTACCGCAACAATGTGATATACAACTGGGGGAACAATTCCACATACGGTGGTGAGGACGGCCATTTCAACATTGTCGGCAACTATTACAAACCCGGGCCTGCCTCTACAGAGAGAAAATATTTCGTGGATGCATACTGGTATCACGAGATGGATGACGGCTCATCCACTGATTCATACCCTGAACTGTATATGGAGGGAAATTATTATGCAGGCTCCGATCCGGGGACAATCAATAAGGACAACTATGCCGGAATCAACTATCACGACCAGAGAAAGGATTCAGGGAAGGACAATCCGGAAGGAAGGAAGATATATGATCCTCTTCCGATAATGGCGGATGACAGCAAGGTATGCTATACTACGACCCATCAGGCCGATGCTGCATTCTCGGTAGTGACCAGATATGCAGGTGCATCCCTTGTCAGGGATGATGTGGATGAAAGGATAGCGCGTGAGGCGGAGAACGGTACCGTGACATATCCCGAAGGCACTACCCTTGAAAGTGCGGCTCTCGGCAGCACTTCATCCGGCGGAATGATTGATTCCCAGTCTATTGTCGGCGGCTGGCCGACGTATTCCGATGCCACGGAGAACGAGGCGAACGACAAGACGGATTCAGATGGCGATGGCATTCCTGACTGGTTCGAGACTATGTTCGGCCAGGATGGAAATCTCGCTCCCGACGGCAAGACCATCGACATCCAGGGCCGTTATACGGATTTGGAGATGTATCTCCATTATCTTGTGCGCAACATTGTGGCAGGCCAGACCGAAGGAGGCACCTACACGACCCTCGACTGATCTGCCTGCATCATCGATTTTTCTGTCAATTGGCACTCCTGTATTCGTTGGGCGTACACCCTGCCACCTTCTTGAACATCCGGCTCAAATGGTGCGGATACTGGAATCCGACTTCGTAGGCTATCTCGCTTACGGTTTTGCCAGTGCTTGCCAGCAGATCCTTGACACGGTTTATGACGGTGAGGTGGATGTATTCAATGACTGATTTGCCTGTCTCTTTCTTGATAAGGTCGCCGAAATAGTTGGCAGAAAAGTGGAGCTGGTCGGCACACCACGCTACGGTGGGCAGGCCGATCTGCTTCGGCTTGCCGGAATCGAAATAGCCGGCCAGCAGTTCCTCAAACCGGGTGAGTACATCGCGGTTGATTGCTTCGCGGGTGGCAAACTGACGGTCGTAGAAACGGAGACAATGGTTGAGAAGGACTTCGATGTTGGAGGTGATGATGCTGCGGCTGTGTTTGTCGATGCTGTGGCGCAGCTCTTCCTGTATTTCAGTGAAACAGTTGAAGATGGTCTGGCGTTCACGCCCGGACATATGCAGAGCCTCGTTCACCTCGTAGGAGAAGAATGTATATTCTTTCATCTTGCGGGCAAGGCTTGTGCCACGCAACAGGTCGGGATGGAACAGCAGGGCATAGCCTTCGGGATTGGGTGTCTCACCTCCATCGCCAATGCCGGCAACCTGTCCGGAAGCCACGAACACCAATGTGCCTTCCTGATAGTCATACCGGTTGCGGCCGTAAGTCAGTTCCCCGTGTATCTTTTCTTTCAGGTAGATGCCATAGAAACCATAGAGTTTCTTTTTATGCTTGAGGACCTTGACTTGACGGAAGTCGATGAAGGTCACTAACGGGTTAAGCGTCTCTATTCCCAAGAACTCGTTGTAATCGTGGATACTGCTGATGTTTATGATGTCATCCATTTCTGGTCCTTCCATTCTCCATTTGACAAAATTAATCTTTTTTGCGTTTTTCCCGCAACGCCGGAACTCAAATCTGTAAAATGGGTGCGAAATTCGGTAATATGTGTTATGCGACTGATTGGACGGAAGTTGTATTGACGGGTGTTCGTTGATATTGGTGCTTCATTCTGTAATCTGTGTATGGACGGACGATTGCCTGCACCGTAATTTTGCATTCAGAACAATTAAAACAGAATGATTTATTCCAATCAGCAGTTGAACTGCTGTAATTTATAAGTTTAACCGAGGTCATTCAGGCCTCAAAATTAGTTGTAAACATTTGAAAATCAAGGGATGAATTACTTGTAAAAGTCCTTGAAAATCAGTAACTTAAAGTAAAAAATACCCCTATTTTTTGCTTGTTATGATTCCCAAGGACAAAGAGTATAGACTAATAAAAATCTATATGTATATCTGCGATATGTACGAACAGAGTCTCAAATACCATTGCCAAAGATACAGCAATAATTCGAAACCGTTGTTCTCCGACGAGGAAATTCTTACGATTTATTTCTTTGTCGGTCATGAGCAGAAGTACACCCTCATCAAGGATATTCACAACTTCGCTAAAGAGTACCTGCGAGAGTGGTTCCCAAAGCTGGTGTCCTATCAGACATTCAATTACCGTCTCAACAGGTAGCCGGAGAGTTCGGCTTCCGTCAGCCACGCATATTGGCTCTCTTGTACAGGCAGATATTCGGACAGCAGTCCGAACATTATATGCCGGCTCCAGATTACAAACTGAATTGATATCGATATGTATCCGCAGATTATTTGTCACATAATGGGTTCTGTCGATGGACGGTTGCTTCCCGACCGCTGGACAGAACCGTTTAACGGGAAGAGCAAAGGCGAACTGATGGGTATCTATTCCGCCGTTGGCCGCCGCTTGAATACAGATGCATGGATGTTCGGCAAGAACACGCTGTGTGAAGACTTTTTCCCGAATAAATTCCATACGAGGGATATCACGCCGATTGCCCATCCGGCACCGTATGTTGCCGGAAGGACTTCTTCCCGCCTTTTTGTGGTTGCTGACCCGGAAGCGGACATTCTCTATGAATCCTCTGCTGTAAGAGGCGACAGCATCGTTGTCATCTTGCCTGAAACAGCACCTGCGTTCTATCTGGAGTATCTCCAGAAGAAAAGTATATCCTATCTGTTCGCCGGAACAAAGGGAGACAATCTACATACGGCAATGCAGACATTGTTGGAAACCTTCGGCGTGGAGTCGCTCTCTCTGCAAGGCGGCGGTATCATTGATGGCGCTTTTCTGCAATCCGGACTGATTGACGAACTGAGCCTTGTAGTTTATCCGGGCATAGACGGGTCGGCATCTTCCCCCTCTGTCTTCGAGTATATCGGGAAAGAACACGCGCCGGCACGGGGGCAAAGCCTTGAACTGCTGTCAGCTGAAACACTGCAGGACGGTGTGGTATGGTTAAGATATAAATTTCAAAAGGAGGAACGGATATGAATAGCCGGTAGCGTTGGATCAGGCCTGCCTTGATCTGGTCTATGCAGTGACTCCCTCCGACGGAAATGACAACCGGCCTCTTATCCGGCGTATTGAAAGCCGTGGAGGAGCACCTGTTGTAGAATATGCAGAGCGATAGGGCTTGGCGGCAGGCATTACGATGTTGTCCGGATATGATGTTTATACGGTTCCTTCTGACAATCAGTAAAACCGTCACAATCCTCAGTGGAATTGTTACACATTTTTGCATAATATGACGCTACTTTTGTACCGAAAGAAGTAACAGTATATGAATGCAGACAATAAACTGAGCAGAAGGGATTTCATCCGTGCTTCCGCTGTAACCGGTGGAGCATTGCTTGCTTCCACAGCGATACCGGGACAGGCGATGAGTCTGTTGCAGGAGCAGAAAAGCGCTTCCGGGTTTGCAAGTGATGAATTGCTGAAAGGCGTGTGCGACATTCATCTGCATTGCCGTCCGGATTCGCGGGAACGGTCAGTGGATGAATACGGCCTTGTACGCGATGCAACGGCTGCGGGCTACCGGGCCGTAATGTTCAAATCCAACGATTTCAGCTGCCACGACCGGGCATACATTATCCGCCAGGCATTGCCTGGAGCGGAATGCTTCGGCAGCTTCTGCATGAACCGGGTACATGGGGACAGAGTCAATCCTTTTGCCGCACGGAAAGCCGTCGAGACGAGCGGAGGCCTGTGCCGCTGCATCTGGATGCCGACACTGGATGCAGCTTATCAGTACCGGAGCGAAGGACGCAAGGAGAAGGGCATCCCTGTTCTGGACGTGAACGGGAAGGTGCTGCCCGAAGTGGTGAAGGTTATGGAGATATGCGCAGACGCGGACATTGTCTTTGCAACCGGACATTCTTCTCCGGAAGAAAGCATTGTCCTTGTCAGCAAGGCGCAAGAAATTGGCGTGCAGCGTATCGTTGTCACTCATGCCAATTCGTCAATCTGGACGATGACGCAAGACCAGATCAAGAGATGTATAGACCTTGGTGCATATATCGAGTATTGCTATCTGCCTTGTCTTTGGGGCGAGGGGACAAAGATGCCCCGATACCGACGGCAAAGCATCGAAGAATTTGCTTCATTTGTCCGCATCGACCCGTCACGGAGTTTCATATCCACAGACTTGGGGCAGGCCGTGATGCCGCACCCCGTTGAGGGTATGAGGGATTGCATCTTGAAACTGCAGGCAGCGGGAGTGCCGCAAGGCGACATTGACCTCTTGGTACGCCGTAATCCGGTATGGCTGGTAGGATTGCCGCATCATTCTTGATTTTCAGTTACCATGGACAGACGAGATTTCATCAAGAGCGGACTGTCTGCCGCTGCAGTAGGGGCAATGACCGGTCCGAAAGCTATCGCACAGGAAGCCGAGAGGCAAGCGGTGAGGGAACAGTTGTCGAAAGACATCCTTAATTACAATCCGCAGATGCAGTACCGCCCGATGGGGCGCACGGGTGTGAACGTGTCGGCATTGGGCTTCGGAATGTTGCGCCTGCCGATGAAGGACGGCCATGTTGATTTCGACCGTACCACCCCGATGGTACACCGTGCCATCGAAGGCGGAGTGAACTACATAGATACAGGACGTGTCTATATGGGAGGTGAAAGCGAGCAGGCAGTCGGCAAGGCACTTGCCGGAGGATGGAGGGACAGGGTATATGTCACTTCCAAGATGCCGTGGTGGGAGATGCGCAGCGCGGATGACTTCGAGAAATTCTTCGACCAGTCCCGCCGGGCCATAGGCACCGATGAAATCGATTTCTACCACATCCATATGATTATGCACCGGGCGTGGAAAGACTATGTGCTTCCTTACAGGCTTATCGAGAAGATGGAGAACCTGAAGGCCCAGGGGAAGATCCGTTTCATGGGCTTCTCGTTCCATGACAATCTGCAGCTCTTCAAGAAAGTGGTGGAATGCACTCCTGCGTGGGATTTCTGCCTTATCCAGCACAACTATCTTGACTACGAGTACGAAGCCGGGGTGCTCGGACCGAAGTATGCCGCTGCCAACGGAATGGGGCTGGCAGTGATGAAGCCCGTCCGCACAGGATTCCTGGCCAATCTGCCGCAAGTGATGCGTGATGCCCTTGCATCCACGGGCATCCATAAACCCGATGCAGAGTGGGCGTTGGATTACCTTTGGGATATTCCCGAAGTCAGTGTAGCGGTCAGCGGTATGGGCTCGATGGAGGATGTTGAGGAAAACCTGGAATATGCAGCCAAGGCGAAACCGAATATGCTTACACCTGCCGAACGCGAGGCATTAGGAGCGGCCATATACGCATACCGCCATACGCCGGGACACATAGACTGCACTGGCTGCTACCAGTGCATCCCGTGTCCTCACAATGTCGCCATCGGATACATCTTCGCTTATGTCTACAACAACTACCTTTTGCACCGCAACAAGGAGCGGGCAATTGCCGACTATACCGTCTCGATGTCTCCCGTTCAGCGCGGCGACCCGGCCTCTTCATGCGTGAACTGCGGCGAATGTCTGGCGAAGTGCCCCCAGCACCTTGATATCCCGGGACTGCTGGCACAGGTGAAGGAGGTTATGGGAAAATAAATGCCGCCAATAACTGTTCATAGGAGATGCAATCGCATTCAAGTCAAGAATCTGAAACTGCATGGCGGTACTTATCCGTTTATGTACAGTAACGATATTCATATAGATGGATTGGAAAGTGACAGCAAATATGGTTGGAACAAATGATATTGCCCCGGTGAAGGCTTCCGGGCGTTTTGTCATTCTCGATGCCTTGCGTGGCTTTGCCTTGCTGGGCATCTGTATGGCTAATTTCCCGGAATTTTCCCTTTACACATTCCTTTCTCCGGAAGCAACTGCATCCATGCCTGCGGCGATGCAGGACAGGATAACCCGCTTCCTGCTGTACTTCTTTGTAGACGGCAAGTTCTACACGCTGTTTTCCCTGCTGTTCGGCATAGGTTTTTCCATTATCATCCGCAATGCGGAACAGAAAGGAGCCGACGGGTTCCGCATATTCTACCGGCGGATGGGGATGCTGCTGCTGTTTGGTTTCCTGCATCTTATGTTCATCTGGAGCGGCGACATCCTTATGCTGTATGCCTTGCTTGGAATGCTTTTGCTCCTGTTCCGCCGCACATCGGACAAAAGACTGTTGTTGTGGGCAGGACTTTTTCTGTTTCTGCCGGTTGCCGTGGACTTCGTGTGTGAGATGATCCGCACGAACCTTGCTCTTCCTTTCATCCTTCTGCAGGAGACATATTGTGATAAATATGGCATTAATGAAGCCAACTTTCCCTACTGGTTGCACGATGCGGAAGATTATTGTACGGTATTCCAGTTTCTGGTGCAAGGGGCTTGCGTCAGGATGCAGGAGTTCATCATTGGAAACCGTTATTTCAAGGTGCTTGGACTGTTCCTGATCGGCCTTTATATCGGCAGGCAACGTATCTATGCCGACCTGGACTCCAGAAGGCAGTGGCTGGTGAAGGTCTTCCGCCTTTGTTTGCTCACAGGGCTGCCTTGTTCGCTCCTTTATGCCTGGAGCTGTATGGATGGACATCCTCTGGGCGATACCCTGCACAGCGTGTTCTATCTCATCAGCGTTTACCCGCTCGGCTTTGCGTATGCTTCAGGCTTGTGCCTTTTGTACATACAGATGAAAAATCTGGCTTTATGGAAATGGCTGGCGGCTCCGGGACGGATGGCACTGACGAATTACATCGGACAATCTGTCATCGGCATATACCTGTTCTACGGCATAGGTCTGGGATTGGGAAGCAGGGTCGGACTGTTGCAGACGGAAGTAATTGTACTGGCAGTATTCCTGTTCCAGACCGTGTTCAGCCGTCTATGGCTTTCCTGTTTCAAATTCGGACCGCTGGAATGGATATGGCGGATGCTGACATACGGAAAATGGCTTAGAATAAAGTAACAATCTCCGCCGGAAGCGTGCTGAAAGGAATTGCTATTGTCTTCGTAATTCTTTGCAATAGGTGGAAGGTGTCATTCCCGTCTGCTTCTTGAACATCCGGCTGAAGTGCTGAGTGTATTCGAATCCCAGTTCATAGGCGACTTGTGCAATGGTCGCTCCTCCTGCAAGCCCGTTCTTTGCCAGCTGGATGACATATTTCCGGATATGGTCGCTGGCGGTATCTCCAGTCATCTTCTTGAACATATCGCCGAAATAGTTGGGCGACATACACAGCTTGTCTGCACAATACTGTACGGTAGGCAGACCTAGCGTCAGCTGCAGTTTCTCCTCGTAATAGTTCTGCAACAGATTGTTGAACCGTATCAGTATATCTGAATTCGCCAATTTGCGCGTAATGAACTGCCGGTTGTAGAAACGCTGGCAGAAGTTCAGTACCAGATTGATATAGCCGACTATGATGGTATCCTGCAGCTCATCGTGTTTCTTTTGCAGTTCCTCGCGTATCTGGCGCATCAGCGAAGCAAGGATGTCGTGCTCTTCGTCTGTCATATGGAGGGCTTCATTGACACGGTAGTCGAAAAAAGAGTAATTCCTGATGGACTTCTCCAGCGGAGTGCCGTGCAGCAAATCGGGATGGAAAAGCAAAGCCCAGCCTGTCAGCATCACTTTCTCCCCATTGTCCTCCTTGCCGCCTATCTGTCCCGGAGCCACGCAGATTACCGTTCCTTTCTTGTAGTCGTACTTGCCGCAGCCGTATGCCAGGTCTATCTCCGCCTCATCGTGGAAAAAGATGCCGTACACGCTGTAATTGTTCAGGCTGTGACGCACGGGAGACACTTCCGCATAGTCGATGACGCAGACCAGCGGATGCTGCTCCCCGCATCCGAGATAGCGGCTGTAGTCACCTACATTCTTGATTTCCATTATCTTCGTCATCCTGATGCCTGCCTGTTCCATTGCTGCAAATGTAACGAATTTCTGTAAGACAGAGGCCATCACAGCCGAAAATCTGTAAAATCGTCACGAAGCTCCCACTTATCGTTACATACGCTTCCGTTTGTCACGGTAACTTTGCATTGACAGACGAAAAATGAAATCAAGTGATGGAAAATCAAATGGGAATACCTGCAGAATTGTATGAAGACGAGGTAATCGGTTTTCTGGCAGACCGCTATCACAGCACACCGGATAAAATTGTGCAATGTTTCCTTGTGCAAGATGGAAGAATTGAGGACGCGGACAGAAAACCTGCCTCTTTCACATTGGAAGATAACGAGATGGAAATAATGAGGGGACTGACCAAGGATGTGCTGACAGTGCAGACTCTAAACAGGTAATGATATGGACCGAAGAAATTTTCTGAAACTATTTGCATTTTCAGTAAAATTGTTACAAATGCAGGGAATATGTCTATCTGTTTCATCTTGTGTCTCTGTACCTTTGTAATATGGCAAGAATCAATAAATTGAAGTATATGAAAAAGTTGTTTTCAATCCCATTGATGCTGCTGGCCACACTGATGATGGCAACGGCGTGCAGTGAAGACGAACCGATGACAGACGGACAGGAACAGACCACTCCCGAGAAGATGACGGGGAAGAAGGAGGAAATGTGGACGGAACGAACGGACGCTACCTTGTCCTTTATTGCTCCCGCACAGGCAACACGGAACGTATGGCACAGACTATCCAGTCCACACTGGACTGTGATATGATTGAAGTTGTGCCCGAAACGCCCTACGATAACGACTACAACTCCATGCTTGAGCGGGCACGGGAGGAGCTTGCCGCTATCGGGCAAGGTACTTATCCTGCCATTGCCACCTCTATGGAAAGTTTTGAGGATTATGACATCGTGTTTGTCGGCTATCCTGTCTGGTACGGGCATATGGCAACACCGATGCAGTCATTCCTGCACAGCCATGCAGACCTGTTGGCCGGGAAACGGATAGCCCTTTTCGCCAGCAGCGGAAGCAGCCTCATAAGCACTTCCGAGAGGGATGCCGCTTCGCTTGTTCCTGACACTACATTTGAAGAATCCCTGTTGCTCACATCAAGCACACTTGACGATATGGAGAACCGTATTCCGGTTTGGCTGGAAGGATTGGGCGCAAGCCGTGAAGACAATCAGGAAGATGCGACTGAAGGTTTGGGTATCAATATCATCGCTGGCGACCAGACTGTTACTGCCACAATGGAGGATAACGGTGCAGCCCGTGACTTTCTTGCCCGTCTGCCGCTGGAGGTCACTTTGGAGGACTACAATAACGGTACAGAAAAGATATTCTATCCCGACCCGGAATTAAGCCTTGACGATACGCCGCGCGGATGTACACCCGTTCCCGGGGATATTACCATTTATGAACCTTGGGGGAATGTCGCCATATTCTGCCGGGACTGGTCTCAGAGCAATAGCCTGATAAAAATAGGCCATATTGACGACAATGGCATTGAAACTTTTAATGTACCCGATGACATTACAGTACGATTTGAAAAACAATAACATAGAAATAGACTATGACATTAAATGACTTTTTAGAAGTAGTAAAAACTGGAGAACCGCTTGACACAGCCGAGATTCATCAGCTGATGGACGACATGAGCAATGAGGCGCGGCGTATCACGTTCCGGCTGAACTCCGCCTACCATACACCCGGTGAAGTCCGGGCAGTGTTGTCCGAGCTGTTCGGCTACAAGGTGCCGGACACATTCAGGGTCTTCCCTCCGTTCTACACGGACTTCGGAAAGAACATCCATGTAGGAGAAGGCGTATTCATCAACGCCTGCTGCCACTTTCAGGATCACGGAGGGGTGACACTCGGTGACGGCTGCCAGATAGGACATAATGTCGTGTTTGCCACACTTAACCACGGACTTGCACCGGAAGAACGCGCCTCGACAATTCCTGCCCCTATCGTTTTGGGCAAAAATGTCTGGGTCGGTTCCAATGCCACTATTCTGCAGGGTGTCACCATCGGTGACAATGCCGTGGTGGGAGCCGGTGCAGTAGTGACCAGAGATGTCCCGGCGAATGCGGTAGTCGGCGGAGTGCCTGCAAAATTCATTAAATCAATTCTGTAAAAGACATACCTGTATCAGGACAGACAAAATGAGATTTGAACGACAATAACTTGACAACGGAAAAGTTTATATGGATATCCGCAAAAATACCTAAAAGTTCGGTCTGTTGTTTTTAGGGGTAATAATGCGGATAGACATTATAAATGGAAAGGAATATGAAAATACAGTATTTAATGCAATTAATGTTTCTGTCATTTTTTGCACCGGTATCAGCATACTGTGACGATCATCACAGGATTGTGGATGTCCATACGCATATCATTGTGCCTGAATACGTGGAAGTGCTCAAGGCACACGGAGCGGAACTGGAGGAGACTTTCCCGTTGCCGGTATGGGATGCGGAGCGGCACATCGCCTTTATGGACAGTGCAGGCATCCGTACAGCTGTGCTGACTATGCCCGCCCCGCAGCCTTATTTCGGTGATGCGGAAGAAAGTGCGGTGTGCATCCGCCGGGTGAACGAGATTTCGGCAGAGGTGAAGCGGCAGCATCCGGGACGCTTTCTTTTCTGTGCCGCCCTGCCTCTGCCTGACGTGGATGCAGCCATCAGAGAAGCCGTCTATGCACTTGACACTTTGGGGGCTGATGGGGTCAAACTGGCGACCAACAGCCGGGGACAATATCTGGGCGACGAGGCGCTGGAGCCTCTGATTAAGGTCCTGGACGAGCGGCATGCCGTCATCATTATCCATCCGCACCGTCCCACGCCATACTCCGGGGATATTGTAAAAACCACACCTCTGGCAATGTACGAATATCCTGCAGAGACCACCCGTGCGGTGGTGAACATGCTGGCCCATAACGTGCCGGTGCGCTATCCGAACCTGAAAATAGTCGTGCCGCACTGCGGTTCGTTCCTTCCGCTCGCCCTGCCGAGGATGCAGGCCATACTCCCGACGATGGTCAGGCAGGGCTATATGCAGCCGATAGACTTGGAAGGCAACCTGTCGCGCCTATACTACGACCTGGCCGGCAACCCGACGGCGGAGGTCATCCGCTCGCTGCTGACAGTCACCTCTCCGGATCATATCCTTTATGGCTCGGACTATCCCTACCAGCCGGATGCCGTGCTGAAGTCCAATCTGCAAAGGCTGAAACAGACGCTCGCAACAGAGGAGGATCTGAAGCCGTATGCAGATAAAATCCTGCGGGAGAACGCCGGGCAGTTGTTTGAAACTGAAAAGGATGCCGGGGATGATGAAATGCTGGTACGCATTTCCGAGATAGAGGTCTATCCTGAATATCTGGATGAGTATCTGGCGTTCGCACGGAATGTGGGCGCAGAATCAGTCCGTAAGGAACCTGGAGTGATATGCATTTATCCTATGGTACAGAAAAGGGATTCCTGCCAGATCCGTATCCTTGAGATATATGCCGGTCAGGAGGCCTATAAAGAGCATATCGCTTCAGAGCATTTCCAGACCTACAAGCAAGGGACATTGCATATGGTCAAATCGCTTGACCTGGTGGATATGGACCTGATGAATCCCGACGGAATGGATGAAATTTTCAAAAAAATGACCCCGTACAATAATAAATAACGAAAGAAATGAAAAAGAACATCGGAAACACATTGGCATTGTACCCAACGCCTGCCGTGGTAGTGGGTACGGAAGTGAACGGAAAGGTCAACTGGCTGCTCGTGGCTCACGTGGGCATTATCGGGCACGACAGGATTATGCTCAGTATGTTCAAGAAGCATTACACCAACGAGGGCGTGAAGCAGACGGGCAAGGTATCCGTCAATATGGTCAGCGAGGCAATGCTGGAACGTGCCGACTATGTGGGCTGCGCAAGCGGTGCCAAAGCGGACAAGTCGGAGGTGTTTGTCTGGCACAGGGGAGAAGCGGGGACGCCGGTCATCAACGAAAGCCCGCTGGTAATGGAATGTGAGGTGGTGGACAACTATGAGACGGAGACCTTCGACAACTTCATCTGCAAGATAACGAATACCTATGTGGACGAGGACTGCCTGAACGAAAAAGGCAAACCAGACTATGACAGGCTGAAGCCCGTGCTGTTCGAGATGCCGAACTACACCTATCTGCGTACAGGCGGGACCATCGGCAAATGCACCAGTTTCGGGAAAGAATACAGGAAGTAAGGGCAGTATCGAAATAGTTGGTGGACATTATGGAGAGACGCGATTTTATCAAAAAGTCTGTATTGACCGCCCTGGGCACTGCCGTGGCAGGCACGGGGTTAATGCAGGCTTTCAACCATATCAACGGACCAAAAACAGAGAAAATGAAGATAACAGTATTGACCGGAAGCCCCCGAGCCAACGGAAATTCCGCTTGTCTTGCGGAGCAGTTCATAAAAGGGGCGCAGGAAAAAGGACATGAGATATACCGTTTCGACTGCGCATTCAAGCATATTGAGCCATGCCGCGCCTGCAACCGCTGCGGTATGAACGGGACTTGCATATTCGACGACGATTTTCTCGAACTCCGTCCGAAACTGATCGAGGCGGATATGGTGGTGTTTGCATCGCCGATGTATCACTTCGGCGTCTCGGCGCAGATGAAACGGGTGATAGACCGCTTCTATGCCATCAACGGGCAGATAAAGGGCGCACCGAAGAAAGCCGCATTCCTGATGACATATGCCGACACCGCCGCCAGGGAAGCCGAACCGATGCTGGTGCACTACCGCACTCTGATGGACTATTTAGGCTGGACCAACGTAGGCGAGGTGGTGGCTTCGGGGGTCTGGACTGCCGGCAGCGTGTGGAATACGGACTATCCGCAACAGGCTTACCGGTTGGGCAAAAGTTTATAATCATTATCATTGTATGCTATAAAAAATAGCAACCGTTTTATGGACAAGATTATTTTGACATTTGCAGCGGCAATGGCAATGTGTTTTGCCGCTTGCGCCCAGGACAAAGGAGAAAAGCGTATGCAGACAGGCAACAGACCATTGGTCGTGTATTTCTCGGCTACCGGCACGACAGCCCGTGCAGCCCGAATGATTGCTGACATTACAGGCGGCACATTATACGGGATTGTTCCGCAGCAGGCCTATACTTCCGATGACCTTGACTGGAATGACAGGCGGTCGCGCAGCTCGGTGGAAATGAACGATCCGCAGTCTCGTCCTGCATTGAAGGACGCAAAAGCGGATATCGCTGACTATGACATCATTTTCATCGGATATCCCATCTGGTGGAACCGGCATACCGCAGGTGTGCTCCATTCGGAATGGGAATGAAGAGAAACAATAGCGAAAATCGAAGTGAGCCTGTCAATGTGAAATACCCAGAAATAGGTATTGCTCAGGATTTCAAGCCATGTACCTTTGCAAAAAACTCAAAACAGATACTTCTCTTTATAAATGCAAGTTCTGAAGAAAGACATACGCGGCCGCATATTGACGGTCGCCCGGCGGCATTTCAGGCAGAGTGGATATTCCAGGACTTCCATGCGTGAAATCGCGGAGTCGGCCGGTATCGGTGTAGGGAATATCTATAATTATTTTACAAGCAAAGACGAACTTTTCCGTGAAGTGCTCCGGCCGGTTTTGCGTGCCCTGGAAGCGATGCTTCAGGAACATCATGGCATACGGGGAGAGGATATTATGGTGATGCGGTCTGAAAAGTATCTGAAATCCTGCATTGACGAATATGTTTCGCTTATAGACAAACACCGTTCGCTAATGGAAATACTGTTGTTTCGTGCGCAAGGTTCATCTTTGGAACGTTTCCGGGAAAACTACACTGACCGTTCTACAGAAGTGGTCAAGGCGTGGTTTGTGTCTATGAAGGAAAAGCATCGTGACATAAACGCATCTGTATCGGACTTCATCATTCACCTGCATACGGTATGGATGTTCACGATGTTTGAGGAACTGCTGATGCATTCCGTACCCCGACAAGAAATGGAGGCTATTTTGCACGATTATATCCTGTTTGAAATCCAAGGTTGGAGGGCTATTGTCAAGATATGAACAGACAACGTACATACGAACATTCAACCGCATCAGAACGGTTGTCAAGGAGGAAATCTTCACGGAGGTTTCCTCCT
>CALVAC010000026.1 GCA_944325435.1 uncultured Bacteroidales bacterium
TGCCCCTCGACTTGCATGTGTTAAGCCTGCCGCTAGCGTTCATCCTGAGCCAGGATCAAACTCTTCATTGTATATTTCTATATGTCTTAGCGATCCATTGACTCTTCATTTAAATCCTATTAAGGAATTAACGCTACTCTCATTGTTTCTCGGTACTTAGTTGTACTTTTAACCTTGTACTTAAAAGTCTTTCATTATTTTCAAAGAACAGACCGCTTCTTTCCGAAACGGGCTGCAAAGATACGCACTTTTTGATTACCTCCAAACTTTTTTGTGACTTTTTTGAAATTATTTTCTACTTTTGCGGCGTAATCGTTTCTGGACGGTGATATGACAGAGGAAAAAGACATAGAAAAGGCGACATTTTTCAAGATTTTCATGATCTTCGCCAAGATCGGGGCTTTCACCATTGGCGGCGGGTATGCGATGATTCCTCTGATCCAGAATGAAATGGTCAGGAGGGGGTGGCTGGATGAGAAGGAGTTCCCTGATCTGATAGCACTCTCGCAGACAGCTCCGGGCATACTTGCGGTCAACATTTCCATCTTTGTGGGCTACAGGCTGCGCGGCACTATGGGCAGCGTGGTGGCGACTCTCGGAAGCATTCTCCCGTCTTTTCTGATAATCCTTGTGATTGCGATGGCTTTCACCGGCTATCAGGACAATCCGGTCGTAGTGCGTATATTCAAAGGTGTCAGGCCGGTGGTTGTAGCTCTCATCGCCGCCCCGATGGTCAGGATGGCGATGAAGAACAACGGGAAATGGTGGCACTGGGCAATAATGCTTGCCTCTCTGGCGATGACGGCATTCCTGGACATTTCACCTATATATATTATGCTGTGCGTGATAGTCGTGGCAGCAGCAGTCACGATATATAACGACAAACGGTATAAGAGGAAGATGCATATCAAGGAACTCAAGAAAAGGAAGGAGGAGGGGAGATGATATATCTGGAGCTCTTCATGACTTTCTTTGTCATAGGCATCTTCACCATAGGAGGCGGCTATGCCATGCTGTCTATCATCCAGGCCCAGGTGGTGACTGTCCATAACTGGATAGATGAGCAGGCATTCACGGACATTATCGCCATCTCGCAGATGACCCCGGGGCCGATAGGTATCAACAGCGCCACATATATCGGGTACAGCGTACTGCATGCGACGGGCGCCTCTGAATTCCTGTGTGTGCTCGGATCGTTCACCACGACAGTGGCGGCGGTTCTCCCTTCGTTCATCATAGTGCTGTCTCTGTGCCATGTGTATGCGCGTTTCAGCCGCAATACAGTCTTCGAGGGAATAATGTCTTGGCTGAGACCGGCTATCATAGGTCTTATCGGTGCTGCTGCCATTGTGCTGATGACACCGGACAATTTTGTAGACTGGACCAGCTGGATGCTGTTTCTGGCAGCGTTCTTTGTCTCTCTTGTGCTGAAGGCGAACCCTATACTCGTGATAATCGCCGGAGGAGTCGCGGGATATTTCCTTTATTGATGATGCCGGAGCCCCTGTAACAGAGATTTCATGGACTGGATAAACAGCATATTTACCGAGCAGACATTCACCCAGGCTATCCTGGTGCTTTGCATTATATGCGCAGTAGGCCTTGCACTGTCCAGGATCAGGCTGTGGGGCATATCGCTCGGGGTGACTTTTGTCTTCTTCACCGGTATCCTTGCCGGACATTTCGGCATCATGATCAACCAGGACATGCTGCTCTTTGCCCAGAATTTCGGTCTTGTGCTGTATATCTACTCACTCGGGGTCCAGGTCGGGCCGGGTTTCTTCACATCTTTCAAGCAGGGAGGGGTGAAGTTGAACATCCTGGCTACCAGCCTGCTCGTGCTCGGTTCCGCGATGGCTGTCGCCCTTGTGCCTCTGACCGGCATCGGACTTCCGGAAATGATGGGGCTTCTCTGCGGGGCGGTAACGAATACCCCGATGCTCGGGGCTGGACAGCAGACCCTGCTGCAGATTGAGCCGGGGAACATTGATGGGAGCAACGAGATGGCTCTTGCATGCGCCGTAGGATATCCGTTCGGAGTCATAGGTGTGATTCTGGCCGTGATTGTACTCAAGGCCATGTCCGGCAAAGGCCAGGCCGGAAGCCGGCATAAGGATGACAGTCTCGAGAATACGTTCGTGGCGGAATATCATGTCAGCAATCCGGCCGTATTCGGACGCAGCATAAAGGATATCATGCCTCTCTCGGGACGCAGGTTCGTGATTTCCAGGGTGTGGAAAGATGGCAAGGTCAGCATCCCGGCATCCGATACGGTGATAGACAAGGATGATCATCTGCTGATAATTTCAGGGAAGCACGATGTGGATGCGATAAGGACACTGTTCGGGGATCAGGAGAACATAGACTGGAACAAGAAGGACATAGACTGGAACTCGATAGACAGCGAGCTGGTGTCCCGTCATGTACTTGTCACGAAACCGAGCCTCAACGGCGTGAAGCTCGGATCTCTCCGGCTGCGTAACTCATACGGCATCAACATCACAAGGGTCAACAGGGCAGGAATCGACCTGCTTGCATCCCCATCCTTGAGACTGCAGCTGGGAGACAAGTTGACGATAGTGGGGGAGACCAAGGCGATAGACAATGTCGCGACCATTCTCGGAAACCAGGAGAAACAGTTGCGCAACCCCAATCTGTTCGCGATTTTCATCGGCCTGGCCATAGGCTTGATAATAGGGTCGATACCGTTCACCATACCGGGGATGAGCATGCCCGTGAAGCTCGGGCTTGCCGGTGGCCCGATCATGACGGGAATCCTGATGGGTGCGTTCGGGCCGAGATTCCACCTTTCCATATATACGACCCGCAGTGCAAACCTTATGCTCCGCCAGCTCGGACTTATCATCTATCTCGCCGGTCTCGGTCTCGGAGCCGGCAAGGATTTCTTTGAGACTGTCTTCCGGACAGAGGGTCTTGTATGGATAGCCGTCAGCTTCGCCCTGGCTGTGGTGCCTGTGCTTATAATCGGCTTCATCGCCATGAAGTGGACAAAGGTGGATTATGCAGGCAGTGTAGGAATGCTCTGCGGAAGCATGGCGAACCCTATAGCCCTGGACTACGCCAACACGACTGTCGAGGGGGATGAGCCATCCGTGGCATACGCGACAGTCTATCCTTTCTCCATTTTCCTGAGGGTGATATCGATACAGATTATCCTGCTGATATTTTAGCGATTCCGCTAAAATCGCTCCTTGTCAGGCTTCTGTCTGACAATCAGATAAGCAAGGACAAGATATACTGCTATCAATGCAGTGTGCACGGCCAGTCTGGCAATGACGGACCCTGCGGAGGAAGCTCCGATGGACACATTTTCGAACAGAAGGCTGTCTATGCCTGCGGAAAGTCCGTATATCCCGAGCATTGCCGCAAAAATCATCGCGAGCCTTCCCCATCTGTATGGTATCGGATAATATTTCTGCCCGAGTACTGCGCTGATGATGAACATCACCACATAACTGGCAAGGTGGGCGAATGCGGATGCCCAGTAGGAATACCGCGGCATGAAAACCATATTGATGACCATCGTAACGACCAGTCCGGCAAGTGTTATATATATCGCCATACCTGTCTTGCCGGACAGTTTGTACCACATCGAGACATTGAACAGCATCCCGAGGAACATATAGGAGATGAGCATTATGGGAACTATCCCGATCCCTTCCCTGAAGTCCCTGCCGAGTATCAGAGAAATGACATCCATATACAGCATGACTCCGAGGAACGCCAGGGCACAGAAAGCCATGAAATATTCCATAACTTTGGCATACAGGGCTTTTGATTCCCTGTCCCCGGCCCGTTGGAAGAAGAAAGGTTCAGCCGCGAAACGGAACATCTGTATGAAAAGTGACATTATCACGGAAAGTTTCACTGCGGCCTGGTATATCCCAAGACTTGATCTCCATGCTTCGGAGCCTGTGTCAAAGAAACGGAACAGGATCCTGTCCAGAAAGTCATTGATGATGCCAGGCAGGGCTGCCACCATAAGCGGAAGCGAATACACCAGCATCTGTTTCAGCAGCCGGCCGTCGAATTCGAAGGAGAACCGTATCAGAGTCGGCAGGAAAAGCAGTCCGCAGACAATGCAGCTGACGAAAATCGCGAAGATGACGTATGAGAAATCAGGCGTAGGCGATACGAAATGCAGGAGCCACACATCGGATGGGGTAAGTTCAGCCGCGGCGATACCGAGGGCGGCCGCCTTTCCGGAGCAGAAGTTCGCGAACGGGAAGAAAAGCAGAATGTTCGCGGTGGTCTCTGTAATGATTTTTATGGTCTTGAAGATTGCGAACCTGAATGCCTTGTGTTCCTGCCGCAGCTTCGCGAAAAGGATTGCGGTAATGCTGTCTATGGCAAGAATGCCTCCCACATAGACGATGCAGTTTTCGTATCCTCCGTATCCGAGACCTGAGGCTATCTGCCCTGCGAACGCTACCATCAGCGCGAGAAAAGCCATACTTACTCCCGTGACGGCTGCAAGAGCATCGGAATACACCGCTTTCGGACTTGTTCCCTCACGGTTTGCGAACCTGAAGCAGCCGGTTTCCAGCCCCAGTACAAGAACTACCTGAAGCACGGCAATGTAGGCCATGAATTCCGTGACGACTCCATAGCTTTCAGTGGTCAGGCAACGGGTGTATATCGGGACAAACAGAAAATTGATTATCCTTGCCAGAATGGTGCTCAGCCCGTATATGGCAGTCTCTCCTGCCAGCTGTTTCAGAGGATTTCCCATAATGTCCGCAAAAATATTCCATAAAAATCAAAATGGCAAAATTTTAATGGTCCCGTCAGGTCCGGGCACTTGCCTGTTGTCAGTTAATTTTGTATGTTTGTAGGTTGATTGCCTGTGCGGCATGGAAAGATATCCTTAAAACTTGTTTATATAATGAGACTTATTATTGAAGACACTAACGAGAATGCCGGGAAATGGGCTGCCCGTTACATTGTTGACAAGATCAATGCGCACCAGAAAGTCACAGACAAGCCTTTCGTGCTCGGCCTGCCTACCGGATCAACGCCGCTTTCGACCTACAGGGAGCTGATTGCAATGTGCAAGGCGGGCAAAGTCTCGTTCAGGAATGTGGTGACATTCAACATGGATGAGTATGTGGGACTTCCGGAGGAGCATCCGGAGAGCTACCATTCGTTCATGTGGAACAATCTTTTCAGCCACATAGACATCAACCCCGAGAATGTAAACATACTCAACGGCAATGCGGAGGACCCTCAGAAAGAATGCGATGAGTATGAAGAGCGCATCCGCAGGGCTGGGGGAATTGACCTTTTCCTCGGAGGAGTAGGTGAAGATGGCCACCTTGCGTTCAACGAACCGTTCTCTTCTCTCAGTTCCCGCACAAGGATCAAGACCCTTACCTATAATACAAGAGTGGTCAATTCAAGATTCTTTGACAACGATGTGGACAAGGTGCCCCGGCTGGCTCTTACTGTCGGAGTGGGAACGGTACTCGATGCGAGGGAGGTCCTCATTCTCGCGCTCGGAGAGAAAAAGGCGAAGTCTGTCCAGCAGTGTGTCGAAGGTGCATACAGCCACGCCTGGACCATTACTGCCCTGCAGGTCCACCCTAAGAGCATCCTGGTCTGCGATGAAGGGGCGGCCGAGGAGCTAAAAGTCTCCACATACCGTTATTTCAAGGACATAGAGAAAGACAACATAATCTGATAATCCTGTACAATGAAAAATATTTTTGTGACATTAGGTGTGCTGGCCGTAGCGGTCATGCTGGCTGTATCCTGCAACTGTTCAGGCAACAAGTCCAAGGGCGGGAATGCCGATGCCCTGCCGGCCGCAGACACCGTAAAGGCAGATGACATGAATTTCAATCCAGCAGATCTTCCAGAAGAGCCGGTATTCAATATCGAGACCACGCTCGGGACAATCAAGGTAAAGCTCTACAGCAAGACCCCGAAACACAGGGACAATTTCATAAAGCTCGCACATGAGCATTTCTATGACGGGACATTGTTCCACAGGGTGATAAACGGTTTCATGATACAGGGAGGAGACCCTCTGTCCAAGGATCCGTCCAAGAGAAACCTTTACGGGACAGGTGGTCCAGAATATACGGTCCCGGCAGAATTCGTTCCTGAATACACCCACAAGAAAGGTGCGCTTGCAGCTGCACGCAGGGGAGATGCCGCCAATCCAAAGAGGGCATCTTCAGGTTCCCAGTTCTATCTTGTCCAGGATGAGGTGGCGTGCAGCCAGCTGGATGGACAATACACCGTATTCGGAGAGACTGTAGAGGGACTGGATGTGATAGACAAGATTGCCGCCGTCGCGACAGATGGCAGGGACTGTCCTCTCAATGATGTCAGGATAATCAGGATTTACCCAGATCTTGATTAAAAAACTTGTTTTTAATCGCAGCGACGGCCTGTTTTGGCACAGGCTTTGCAATATTTCTCAAACGAATAGTTTTTTCATAGGTTAAGTTTTAGGTTAGAATTGCGCCGCCCTTGCGTTGAGAAATGCGAGGGCGGTATCTTGTTTTCCTGCATGGTGTTGTTTCAGGTCAGAACTGCGCCGCCGTTTTCGGATCAGAGTCTGGAAATCTCCTCTATGGACATCCCGGTCACCGCTGCAAAATAATGGAAACCGGAGGGACATGTCAAGACCCGGGGCACATGTTTTTCTCTTTTTGAGTCCGATTTTTCTCTTTTTTGGAAACATTTCTCTTTTGAGAATATGTTTTTTGACTTTTTGCCGTGTAAACAAAATTTAATTGACATAGATTTGCGATAACCGTTTATTTGTTTAAATTTGCCCCCGAATGTGGATATTGTTGTAACAATTCGTTAACATTATATTATTATGATGAAGAAATTAACCTTTGCATTGGTATCAGTGCTTGCGCTGGTTGCCTTTGCTTCATGCGACAAGGAAAATGATCTGGTGTCTGCAGCGAAGATTTCTGTAGATCCGACTACTCTCACATTTGATGTGTCAGGGGGGGCAAAGACGGTTTCCCTGACTGCTACCAGAGACTGGACAGCTTCAGTCTCCGGAACCGGAGTGACTGTAAGTCCTGAATCTGGATCAGGATCCAATGATCCTCAGACCATTACAATCAATGCCGAGAAAAATGACGGCAAGACCAGAACAGCCGTTGTCACATTCTCTTGCGGGAACAATCTTGAGGCTACTGTCAATGTGACTGTAACAGGTGCCCTCGGCAACCAGATGGCGATCGAGGATGTCTACAAGACTACTGCAGGTACTGTCGTTGAGACTTCAGGCCTTGTGGTAGGAGTCAGCACCAGAAGCTTCATTATCAGCGATGAGACCGGCTACCTTATGGTATACAGAGGCGATGATGCTACGGAAGCCGGAGCCAAAATCGGGGATGAGGTGACTGTAGAGGGGCCAGTCGCTCTTTATGGAGAACTTATACAGATAGATGAACCGACATCTTGCGAGGTCACTGCTTCCGGACAGCCTGTCTCATATCCGGAGACACCGACAGTCATCGATGCGGACAATATATCCACCTTTGATATCACTGAAGTCTCATATATCCAGATGTCAGGTATATACGCGACAAGTCCGGATTCCAAAGACCCGAATACCATACATCACAACATTACCATTCCAGGGACAAGTGTCAAGGGGTCGATAGCATATCCTGTTGCAGACCTCGGTCTGGCCGAAATGGAGGGACACGAAATTACGGTTACAGGATTCTTTGCAGGTGGAAACAATGAATATTATAGGAATATCCTGGCAGTGGATGTTAAGGACAACGGAAAACCGCAGGTGGAAAGCACCACCATTGACCATGTGATAGCTGCTGAAGCCAATTCTCTTGTCAGCACATCCGGAACCGTTATGGCAATCTGCCAGAAAGGTTTCATTATCGCAGATGAGACAGGGGCGATTTACATTTACGAAAACAAGATGCCTGGAGTAAAGATAGGCAACAAGGTTGAAGTGAGCGGAACGAAGGATGTCTATAATAGCGGACATCAGATAAAATCCCCGACTGTGACTGTTACTGATTCTGGCGAGACAGTTCCATCCTATGATAATTTTACGGATCTGACTACTTCAGAAGCATTCAATACCTATTCAATCACAAAGCCGGAACTTGTCAAGGTGACCGGAGTTCTGGACAATGGCAGATATGTTGATGTAAGCGGTGGTGACCTGAGGGTAAGCATGACCTATACCATAGATAATTACGATGCCATGAATGGCAAGACAGTGACTGTCCTGGGCTATACTACAAATTATCTTTTGGATGAAAAAACAAAAGAGCCATACGCATGGGCTATCGTGGTTGTCTCTGTTGAAAGCGAACCTTATATAGAGGTGAACTCCAAGAGTGTTTCCGCTTCTGAAACATCCGCAACCATAGAGGTTTCTTCTAATGTAGAGTGGACAGTTTCACGCGAAGGCAGTGCAGATTGGGTGACTTCATTTACTGAATCTGGCAGCAATAATGGCAATATAGAGCTGGATTTCTCTGCAAATGAGTCTCAGGATGCCAGGATTGCAACATTCAAGATTTCCGGCGGTGGAGTAGAAAAGACATTTACTCTTACTCAGCAAAAATCGGGGGTTATAACTATTTCAATGGATTCATTTTCTGCCGTATCAGGCAATATAGATGAAAACATTAGTTATACCACTGCGAAAGAGGAAGGAACTACTCCTCCAGCAGTCAACGATGGGCAAATCAGATTATATCAGAGTAATACAGGCGGGAAAGGCGGTTCTATAACCATTACGGCAAAAGAGGGATATACTATCAACTCGGTTACGATTGGTTCCGGAATGGAAACAACCGTTGTCTATGTCGTAGATGCCGGGACAGAATCAGATGAGGAAGATATAAAGAAAAATGGAACTTTGGAAGTTTCTGGAATATCAGCTACATCTGTTAAATTTTATTGTATGGGAGCAGATAAGACTCACAGGTTATATGTGAATTATCTGAATATCTCATATGTGAAAAACGAATAAAGCCGTTTATTTCAATTTATGCAGGCGGACATTGTGCCCGCCTGCATTTGCCTTTGTAAAAAGGTTCATGCAATAGACGGCTTTGTCGGTCCGGTGCCGGTCCTGTGGATGCAGTTCCCGATTTTTCCGGGCTGTTTTCGGGTACAAGAGTATTCCCTTTGCGGATGAACCGGAATCTGTGAAGATCCGCAAGTCACCTGATCCCGTTCCGGTTAATTTTACCTACAAGATGTTTTTATCGCCGAGGGAAGGGTATCAAGTGTGACAGAAGGAAGCGGACTGTGATAATCGAGTATAAATTGTATTTATGAAAGTTAGGTTTCTTTTTATGGCGGTGGCCGTCATGGCGGTTTCCGTATCATGTACGGACAAGGGAGAGCAGCCGCCTCTTCCTGAGATAACGGTAGACCAGAGCCAGCTGGCGTTCGACTACGATGTCGGACAGAAGGAGATAGTCGTCACTACCAACAGGGAATGGTCGGTGGAGTCTTCTGCGGACTGGCTTGCCTTTGATCCGAGCGAGGGTGGCTCTGTAGGGGATATGCAGTCGTACACCGTGACTGTGACTGCATTGCGGAACAATGTCGGCAACAGCCGGCAGGCAAATGTGAGGTTCAATACCAGGGCGGTGTATGCATCTGTGGATGTGACCCAGGCTCTCAATCCTGAAGAGACCCCGGAGGACATATATTTCTCGAGCTTCGGGATAAAGCTGGATGGGGACAATCCTGCTCTCGGCTCATCATCTTGCTGGTACGGTCCGGATTACGAGTCCGGCTATGCCCTTGACACCAGACAGTTCTATGCCTCTTCAACTAGGGTAACTGTCCGCAACAGTTCATCTACGAACAGCGAGGGTTATCCCGGGGCGACAGGAGGAAACCATATCCATTTCGGGTCCGATATGCCATCCTTTACCATAGGAAATCTGAAGATGCATCCGAATATCAGGACGGTGGAGGTGTCTTTCGGCCTTCTGAGGAACCAGTATGACGAGACCGGGACTATCGACAATTCCGTGAATCCGGATGAATTCCCTGTATATGTCAGCTGCGACGGGCAGGTATGGCTTCCGCTCGAATATGTTGCGGCTCCGACGGGAGACGATGTGTGGTCCTATTGTTCAGGGTCGGTGACTTTTGCTGATGCCATAGAGACTTTCTATGTCAGGTTCACGACGACAGTGGCATCTACATACAGGCTGGATGATGTCTGTGTGACCGCATCCGACCAGGTAGGGGAGAATCCGGTAGACTGGTCTGCCGGAACGGAGTATGAACTCGGAGAGCCGGTGACACTGCAGTAGAAGATGAGGTTCTACAGGATTCATATCACTCTTCTGCTGTCTCTGTCTCTGGGGCTGTCGTTTTCCTGCACAGATGATATGGCGGATGGTTCGGTCTCGCTGACGAAGACGGAGGTGAAACTGTCTGCCGGGTCGATGTTCGTGTCAGTCTCTGCTGAAGGACCGTGGACACTGTCAGTGCAGTATGAAGGAGAGCAGCAAGACTGGATAACACTCAGCAGGACATCCGGGACAGGCAGTACCAACAGTGTGATACTTTCCTATACGCAGAATCCTGCGGATGATCCGAGGTCTGCCCTGATAGCGGGCCAGTTCGGCGGCAGTTCAATGTCCGTACGGCTGGTGCAGACCGGAAAACTGGCGCAGGTGGAAGGCGGTGAGGGGACAGAACTCCCTGAATGGCCGGATTATCCTGGGTTGAAGTCGGATGTGGTGCGCGGCTGGATGGAACTTCCTGCGGTGACGGAGGACGAAGGCTGTGCCTGGATATACCACGACATGACCGTTTCCGGCAATGCGGTGAGAAATTATTCTATGTATTATGATGCGGGGAACATGCTTGCAAGATGGGTCGCATACCCTATGCACAGTTCCCTGGTGGGGTCCGGAGACAGGACGGATGACTGGGAACAGACCGATCCGAAAGTGCCTGCAGAATACCAGCCTTATACGCGGCAGGGGTGGGGGAAGAGCGGTTATGACAGGGGGCATCAGATCCCTTCTGCCGACAGGCTCAGACTCGATGCCAACCGTGCGACATTCTACCCTACCAATATGACTGTCCAGTCTTCTTCTCTTAATCAGGGGTTGTGGAAGAACCTGGAGAGCAAGGTGAGGGTATGGATGAACTCGTTCGATACCCTGTATGTCGTGTCCGGTTGCGTGCCGTCACAGAATGATTTCCACAGGGACAGGGGCGGGAATGAGGTCAATGTCCCGGATGCATACTTCAAGGCTCTGCTGGGGTACAGCATTTCTCCTGAAAGCTATGCGGGTATTGCGTTCTATTTCTCTAACGGGGATCCTGGACAGCAGAACCCTACAAGGGACATGGCCATATCCATATCTGACCTGGAACATTTCCTGGGCATAGACCTGTTTGTCAATCTGCCGGCTGAGTACGCCTCTGCAGAGGAGACCATATCTTCAAAATGGACATTTTAACAATTAACGGAACATGAAGAAACATATTTTCTTGTCTGTCTCTTTTCTCCTGATTGCAGGGATTGCCGTCTTCGGCGGGAACGATGCCGGGAAGAAGCAGAACTATATCATAGGGTTCTACAATCTGGAGAACCTGTTCGATACTTATGACGATCCGGCCAAGAACGATGAGGAATTCCTGCCGGATGGCAAGAACCAGTGGTCGGATGTCAAATACCAGAAGAAGCTCCATAATATGGCGACTGTCATCCGTTCCATGGCGCAGACCAACGGCCGTTTCCACACACTGTTGGGAGTGAGTGAGATTGAGAACCGTCTCGTCCTTGAGGATCTGGTGAGCCAGCCCGAGATTGCAGCCGCGAACTATCAGATAGTGCATTATGATGGACCGGATACCCGCGGAGTGGATGTGGCCCTTCTCTATAGACCGGACAATTTCACCCTTGTCGACAGCGAGTCGATACCGTTCGACTTCAACAGCGGCCTCATAGAGTTTTCTATGGATGAGGAAAGTCAGAAGCAATTCAAGACCAGGGACATATTGATGGTGCACGGCCTGCTGGACGGGGAGGAGTTCGCTGTCTATGTGGCGCATCTTCCATCCCGTATCGGCGGCAAGGGCTGGGATCTGAGAAGCAGGGGCGCAGAGATAATATACAGCCACGCCTTGCAGATGGAGAAAAAATATCCGGGCATAAAGATAGTGGTGATGGGGGATATGAATGACAACCCTACCGACAGGAGTATGGTCGAGTTCATGCACAGCAAGGAGAAGCCGGAGGAGGTAGGCAAGGAGGATTTCTTCTCTCCGTTCTGGGCTATGCTCAAGGCTGGATACGGCTCGCTGGCATATCAGGGCGTATGGAACATTTATGACATAATCCTTGTGAACGAGTCTCTCCTGAATGCCCCTGATGGCGGGCTGAAGATCCGTCCGGTGGGCAGGAAAGGCTTCTATGGGGTGATATTCAAGAAGCCGTTTATGATAACCCAGAGCGGCCAGTACAAGGGCACCCCGTTCAGGACTTTCTCCAGCGGAGCTTTTATCGGTGGCTATAGTGACCATTTCCCTACCTATATAGTATTGGAAAAATGACGGTTCCCTATTGTCATTCTGCCGGAATGGCGATCTGATATATGAAAATATTTAAATTCAATAATATGTATAGAAAACTATTGGCAATTCTTTTTGCGGCTATCTTTGCTTTCCCGGCGTTTGCCCAGGAAAATAAAGGCGGAGTGGAGGGAACTGTGGTCAACAGGAACGGCCGAGTCCCTGTCCCGGATGCTGCGATAACCCTGTACAGAGGTGAGACAGTGGTTCAGCAGTCCCAGGCGGGATCTGATGGATATTTCTCTTTCGGGAACTTGCCTGATGGCATCTACAGGATGACGGTGGAGTCTCCCGGATTCGAGCGTTCCGTGGTCAATGTGACTGTAGAGGGGTTTATGAAAGACCTGATGTTCGTATCCCTTGTGGCTACCGAGGCTCTGGCAATCGATATAGATGATTCCAATTTCGCTGAGTTCGATATGATAGATTCGGGCTATGATGATGCCCCGTCCATAATCTATGGCAATGATGTGTACAGCAATATCGCCGGTTACGGCTTCAGCCAGATAAGGTTCCGCCAGCGTGGCTACGACTCCAGGACACAGGACGTGTATCTTTCAGGAGTGCGTCTCAACGATGCGCTGACTGGATATACTCCGTGGTCTCTGTGGAGCGGACTCAACGAGGCCACCAGGAACAAGGAGATCGAGAACGGACTGGATATGTCCGGCTACGGTGTCGGGGGATACAACGGTGTGACCAATATCTTTGCAACTCCGTCTACAATGCGCAAGGGCTACAGATTCAGCGTGTTGACCAACAGCGCTTTCTACCGTCTCCGCCTGATGGGGTCGTATGCTACCGGAGAGATGGACAACGGCTGGTCATTCGCGGTCAATGTGTCTGCCCGTATCGGAGGCAACGACTGGGTGGAAGGTATGTACTACAGGGCGTTTGCATACTATCTCGGTGCAGAGAAGAACTGGTATGACACCCACAGGCTCAGTCTTGCCATTTTCGGTTCCCCGGTACAGCGCGGGGCACAGAACGGGTCTACCCAGGAGGTCTATGACCTTGTCGGCAGCAACTATTACAACTCCAACTGGGGATATCAGAACGGAAAGGTGCGCAATGCGAGGGTGAGGAACAACCACGAACCGGTTGCGGTGCTCAAATATTCCTGGACTCCGGATGACAGGCTCGGGCTGGATGTCACTGCCATCTACAGGACAGGACGCAACGGGTATTCCGCACTCGACTGGTACGATGCCCCGGATCCGAGACCTGACTACTACAGGAATCTGCCATCCTATTTCTATAATCCGGAATCGAATATGAGCAACAGGGATGACCCGTATCTGGCAGGCTGGGCTGAAGAGGCATGGATCTACAACTACAACAATACACAGCATATCAACTGGGACAGGCTCTACAATGTCAACCGCAACAATATCGATGCGGAGTATGACCCGGAACTGAAAAGATCGAAATATATCCAGGAGGAAAGGAGGACAGACCAGAATGACCTGAACCTGAACGCCCAGGTGAAGTACCGTTTCGACCGGTGGTTTACCCTGAAGGGTGGTGTCAACTACAGGCTCAACAGGACACAGTACTATAAGATAGTGAAGGACCTGCTCGGCGGAGACTACTATGTGAACATAGACCAGTTTGCGGAGAGGGATTTTGCTATGGAGGAGGAGAAGATACAGAATGACCTGCAGTACTATCTCATCAACGGACATGCCGAGATGCTCCAGAAAGGGGACAGATACGGCTATGACTATACGGCAAATGTGCATGATGCCCGTCTGTGGGCTGACCTGGACTTCGAGCACGGCAACTGGAAGGCATATCTGGCTGCCCAGGGAGGATACAACACATTCTGGAGATTCGGAAATGTACAGAAAGGGCTCTTCCCTGACAATTCGTACGGCAAGTCGGATGTGGCCGGTTTCTTCACCTGGAGGGCCAAGGCAGGTGCGACATATATCAACGGGCCGCACAGGGTATGGGCCAATGTGGGATACTACAACGATGCCCCGTATTTTGCATCCTCATTCGTGTCTCCGAGGACAAGGAATTCCCTCACCCCTAACCTCACCACGGAAAAGACATTCTCGGCGGACCTGAGCTATGCTTTCAACAAGAACGGTTACAGTGTCAGGGTCACAGGGTTCTATTCCAACATATCCGACCAGACGGACCTGATGAGTTTCTATGATGATTCCCAGAATTCTTTCACGAACTTCGCCATGACAGGCATAGGCCAGAGACACGCCGGAGTCGAGCTGGGCTTCAAGGTCCCGGTTCCCGTGCAGGGTCTGTCTGTCGTAGGAGCCTTGAACTGGGGTGACTATATCTATACGACCACGCCTCATGTCATACAGACGGTCGACAACAACGGTGAGATTGTGATGGATGCGACCGTGCCGTACTGGAAGGCGCACAATATCTACCAGAAGGATGCGGCAGGCAACTATGTCACGGATGCTTCCGGTGAGTATGTCGTCTCCAAGGTACAGAAGCATTATGTCCCGAGCACACCGCAGATAGCTGCAAGCCTCGGTCTGGACTATAGCTTCAACTATCTGTTCGCAGGCATAGAGCTCCAGTATTTCGACAAGATGTATCTTGATATGAATCCTCTGTACCGTACAGATATGGCGGTGATGGGGCCGGATGTCAGATGGACTCCGGAAGAGGAGGAATATATGGCTGCCCAGGAGAGGTTCCCTCATGCATTCGTGCTGAGCGCGAATATCGGCAAGTCTTGGTATATCCAGAGAAAGTACAATATCGGTTTCTCTCTCGAGGTCAGGAACATCCTGAACAACAGGTCTGTAAAGACAGGAGGATATGAGCAGACGAGACTTATAGACTCCGAGGATTTCACAAGGTACTACAGGTTTGATTCCAGATATTTCTATATGGTGGGAGTCAATTATATGTTGAATATCTACTTTAGATTCTAATGCATTCAGATATGAAGAATATATTATATATGCTGGTTGCCGGAGCAGCGGCCCTGTCCTTTGTCTCCTGCGATGAGTTCGAGCCTGTATTTACGGGCAAGTACGCTGAGCCGGAGGCTACAAGGACATATACCAAGGCAGAGATAGAGGCGGAAGGCATAGAGTTCATCTCTATCGGGGAACTGAAGCAGATGTATTATGACAACGGTTCCATGCCTCTGAACATCAAGGAAGACATTGCGGTTGCCGGGCAGGTGACCACTTCTGATGAGGAGGGGAATTTCTACAGAAGTTTCTATATCCAGGACGAGACATCGGGGATAGAGATAAAGATTGGTCTGACAGGACTTTATAATGAATATAAACTCGGACAGTGGGTCTATGTGAAACTCAATGGGCTTACGCTCGGGGATTATCACGGTTCTCTTCAGGTCGGGTACGAGGACTTTACCGGGGAGTACGAGACCGCCTATATGGGAGTGCGTTTCCTTGTGGAGGCGCATGTCCTGAAGGGAGAGCCGGGGCAGCCTCTGTCTCCGATAGAGATTACCGCAGACCGGATGACGGATGAGGAACTTATCGGCAAATACGTGGTTATCAGGGATGTCACATATACCAATACTCTTTTCTGCCTGGCATACGTGGACCCTAACCTGAACCACAAGGATCAGTCCAACAGGATTTTTCTTGACGAGGATAACAAGAAAGCGTGGGGAGTCATAACTTGGGCAATGTCAGACACCAAGTTCGAGGAGTATCTCGATGCGGGGAACTTCGACACCGCCACTACCGGTGACAATGCCCATACTGTAGCCGAACTCCGTGCCCAGGGCAGAATCGGGACTACGGCATATTCCGTGACCCAGTATTTTGAGGCGGATGGACAGACTGTCGGCGTGAGGACGAGCGGTTATTCCAAATTCTCGGACCATGAGATACTTAAAGAGGTGCGGGATGGGTCGGCTACGGTGGATTTCACCGGCATCCTGACTCTGTATGACGATGAACCTCAGATCACTCTGATAGATGAGACCGGTATCCACGTCAACAATGATGAGGTGTAAACCGGATAATTTCAGTTATTGACAAAGCCTCTACGGCTTAACAAATCCTTGCTATGAAAAGACTTTTTGACAACTATGTAGCGGTAGCTGCCATACTGTGCCTGTCGGCAGTATCGTGTGAGAAGACCGGAGACGGCACATTCCAGGATGCGGAACTGACCGTGTCTCCTGAGGTGGTAGAGTACAATCCATCCCTGCCGGAGTCCAATGTGTTCACGGTGGAGTCCAATGCGGGTTGGAAGATAAGCACATCGCATTATATGACCGTGACGGATGTGGTTTCCGGCGAGGCAGGGACTACGGAGGTTCGTATCACTGCCGCTGCGGAGGGCGAGTCTAAGATTTCCGTGATGTCGGTGCCCCGTGGAGATGGAGACCGTATCATATCGAAATCCGTGACCGTGAGGTATGATCCATCGGGGACGGACGAGCCGGATGAACCGGAAGAAGGCGAGGTGGTGTACTATGATGATCTGGATGCCGTGGTGACTTCTGACAACTATTGGATTGATCAGAGCAATGACTATATCAACAAGACGGGAAGCGGTGCTGCTTCCGTCGAGTATTCTGGTTTATCCGTCGGCATAAGAAACAACTACAGTTCTACGGGATATCAGGACGCTTCAGGTGACAATGCTTTCTATTTCGGACGCGATTCATGGTTTGTCGCAAGCGGCATAGAACTTCCTGCTGGAATCTCTACTTTCAGGATTTCTTTCGGTGTTGCAGGGGATAATGTGGAGAAAAGGTCGTTTACGGCAAATGAAGACCTGGTGCTCCTGATTGGCAATTCTGCCACGGGAGATTACCGTCAGGTGACATATCAGCGGCCAGGGACATCGACAAGCTGGGGCTTTGCCCAGGCGGATTTCAGGATAGGCGGGGAGCTGCCTCAGAAACTCTCCATAAGGTTGGAGGGTTCGTGGAATGTCAGGGTAGATGACCTGAAGCTGTGCGTGCTGTCAGGGAATGTCGGGCAGACTGTGACTTTCGGCCCGGTTTCAGCTTATCCGTGGCCGGAACTGCCTGTTACGCTCATTCCGAGCGAGGATTACAGATATATCACCCACTATGCTACCACAGTAGAAAGCGGCAAGAGGGTGAGGAACTATGTCGCGTGCTATGATACGGGCAGACATAACCCTATGTGGGTGGCTTCGGTGCATCATGGCTGCTATCTGGAGGGCTGGGGAAGGACAGACCCGGACCCGTGGAGACCGGATCCTGAAATGACAGGGGAGGAACAGTCAATCATTTACCCATCGGACTGGGAGGAATGGCCGTGGACAGCGAATGGAGGCCGGCCGTCAGATGGATACTATTTCTGGACTGCGGACTATACAGACGAGTATTTCACCAAGGGACATCTGCTGCGTTCCGATGACAGGAGAGGGGCGGGGAGCGAGATGAATATCCAGACTTTCTATCCTACCAACATCGCTCCTGAAATGTATCTGCATGTATGGCAGGAGAACGGTGAGGAGACAAGCACTTGGGGAATTGTGGAAGGGTTGCTTTCCGAAGAGTGGACAGGCAACCGGGACACGACATACGTAGTGACTGGTTGCTATTACGGAGATGACAGCTACACGGCGGTCGATGCAAGCAATGCAGGGGAGATGTTCCAGGGCAGATCCAAGACCTGTGTCGTGCCAGTGGCGAGATACAGGGTAATCCTCAAGACAAAGTCGGGCAATACCGGCAAGCCTGTCGCAGAGTGTTCTGCAGATGAGCTGACTGCGATAGGGTTCTGGTATCCTCAGCGGTTCCCGGGAAACAGCGAGTACGAACCTCAGGAAAGCGAATGGATTTTTACGGTGTCTGAGATAGAGGAGAAGATAGGCAAGTCATTCAGTTTCTTCCCCGAGATTCCGGAGCAGGTGAAGCAGTCATACGAAAGGTCCGACTGGCCTGGTCTGTAGTTTGTCCGGAGATTTGAATCCGCGTCCGTCAGGGCGCGGATTTTTTATTATATTTGGCCTGACGGCCATATATACTGTATCGCCTCGGCAATTGCAAGTAAACTTGCATTGCTCTCGGCTTCTGAGTATATTTGCAGGATAACTGTGTACTGGAATATGCAAAGGATAATTATAATTCTGGCAATGATGATGTCTATTGCGGGATGCGACAAGGTGAACCCGTTCCTGTTCGAATGGAAATCGAATTACGGGATGCCTCCTTTCGATGAGATAAGGGAGAGCCATTATATGCTGGCGGTGAAGATGGGTATGCGTCAGCAGGCTTCTGATGTGGATGCGATTATCGCGAATGCGGATGAACCTACATTCGAGAACACAATAGCGGCATTCGACCGCTCAGGGGCTACTCTCGACAGGGTGACGGGTGTCCTGTTCAATCTGTCGGAGACAGATGGTTCTCCATCTCTCCAGAGGATTGTGGAGAAGGTCCTGCCTCTACTGTCAGAGCATAATGATGACATATTCATGAACCCGTATTTCTTCGAGAGGGTGAAATATCTCTATGACAGGAAAGACGGTCTCGGACTTACCCGGGAGCAGGATATGGTACTGGAGAAAATATACCGCCGGTTTGCGGACAACGGCATTTCGCTGGATGCGGGAGGCCAGGCCAGGTTGAGGGAGATAAACAGGGAGCTTTCTTCTCTTGAGTATGAATTCGGCAACAGGCTTCTTGCAGAAAACAATGCCTTTGCGGACAGGTTCGGAGTGACGGTATCGGAATATGCATCTGAAATGGCGTCTTGTGCCGACCGTCAGCGCAGGGAGGAGATGTTCAGGGTATATGCTTCGCGCGGATGCCGGGGAGACAGGAATGATACCAGGGGACTCGTGCTTGACATAATGCGCCTCAGGATTGAAAAGGCCCGCCTGCTGGGGTATGACAGTCCTGCGGACCAGATTCTTTCTGACAAGATGGCCCATAATGCCGCGACGGTGGATGCATTCCTGGAGACAATCTTCCGTCCGGCTGTTGCGAAGGCAGAGAAGGAGATTGCTGATATGCAGGCGATAATGGATGAAGATGTGGCGAATGGCATTCTTCCTGACGATTCCACTTCCATCATCCGTCCGTGGGACTGGGCATATTATGCAGAGCGTGTCCGGGAGAGGAGATACAACCTTAACGAAGCCGAGACAAGGCCTTATTTCAGGATGGAGAATGTCAGGGAAGGGGTCTTCTCCAATGCAGGCAGGCTTTATGGCCTGAATTTCAGGAAACTCGACAGCGTGGAGGTCTATCATCCGGATGTGGAGGCGTTTGAAGTGACCGATTCGGACAGCTCTCTCGTTGGCTATCTGCTGACGGATTATTTCCCGAGACCTACGAAGCGTGGAGGGGCATGGATGAACAATTTCCTGCCTCAGTACATAGACAGGCATGGAGATGACCACAGGCCGGTGATTGTCAATGTGGGCAATTTTTCCAGACCGTCCGGAGACACTCCGGCTCTTCTGACCCTGGATGAAGTGGCCACTATGTTCCATGAATTCGGTCATGCCCTGCACGGTCTGCTCAGCCAGTGTACATACAAGACTGTCAGCGGGACGGCTGTGGCCAGGGATTTCGTGGAGCTGCCGTCGCAGATCAACGAGAACTGGGCTTTCCAGCCGGAAGTGCTTGCCACGTATGCAAGACACTGGCAGACAGGGGAGGTGATTCCGGATTCGCTTGTGGCCAAGATCAATGCTGCCGCGAAGTTCAACCAGGGTTTCATGACGACAGAGCTCGCAGCGGCAGCAATACTGGATATGAAATGGCATGAACTGACATCTGTCGAAGTGGATGCGGACAGTCCGTATGCATCAGAGACTCCAGCGGGAGATGGCAGGATGCTGTTGGATCCGTTGAAGTTCGAGGAATATGTATGTAAGCGGATGGGACTGATAGATGAGATAATCCCACGTTACCGCACGACATATTTCAACCATATCTTCAACAGTGGGTATTCTGCGGGATATTACAGCTATCTCTGGGCCGAGGTGCTTGACAAGGATGCATTTGAACTTTTCAGGGAGAGGGGTATTTTCGACGGCCGCACTGCCGCGTCTTTCAGGAAGAATATCCTCGAGAAAGGCGGCAGTGAAGATCCGATGATCCTTTACAGACGCTTCCGTGGAGCTGACCCTGACCCTGCCGCACTTCTCCGTGCCCGGGGCCTTGCCGATTAGCTTTGAAAACCGGTTCAAGAAAGTCATAATCGATAAACTGCGGAACAGAATCCGCAGTTTTTGCATAGAATTGCGGATTTTACTCCGCAATTTATCTTTTATCGGTACTTTTTGCTTAAGTGTGGAATGAAATCCGCAGTTTTTAACTAAAATTGCGGATTCTGTTCCACAATTTTGTATATTTGCAAAAATGTAAGGAAATATGGATTTGAGTCAACTGTTTGATCTGTATTCTGTCAAACTGTCCGAGACAGATGCCGGGTTTGTCCGTTATCTGCATGACAGGATAAACTGGAATTCAAGGCTGATAGCCATAGTAGGGGCCAGAGGGGTTGGTAAGACGACCATGGTCCTCCAGCATATTCTGTTGACTGATGCGGTTAAAGAATCATTGTATATCGCTGCGGACAACACATATTTTTCTACCAATACTCTTTTTGACACTGCATCTGCATTTGTGAAAGGAGGAGGCAAGATGCTTTATATAGATGAGATACATAAATATCCTGACTGGTCGAGGGAAGTGAAGATGATGTATGATTATCTTCCGGATCTCAGAGTCGTTGTGACAGGGTCGTCTGTTCTTGATATAGTCAAGGGTACGGATGCGGACTTGAGCCGCCGTGCAATACCTTACACGATGGAGGGACTGTCTTTCCGCGAGTATTTGAATTTCTCTCTTGGGTTGCATATTGAGCCGCTTTCTCTTGATGATATCATTGCCGGCAATATTGCCCTTCCTCAGGAGATCAGACATCCTCTCGTGCATTTCAAGGATTATCTTGCCAAGGGATATTTCCCGTTTTTCAGCCAGGATGATTATTTCATCCGCCTTGAAAATGTCATAAACCATACTATGGAAATAGATATACCGGCTTTTGCAGGCATGAGTATAGCGACATCCAGGAAACTGAAAAAGCTGCTTTATGTCATCTCCCGGAATGTCCCGTTCAAGCCGAATTTTTCGGAAATCGGAAGGACTCTGTCTATGGACAGAGGAACGGTGGCGGATTATATGGTGTATATCGAGAAATCAGGACTGACAAGGCAGCTGAATATGTCAGGAGGTGGAATGTCTATTTTTGAAAAACCGGAGAAGGTTTATCTCGGCAATACGAATTTCATTTATGCGCTTTCTGACGGGATGCAGAATCCCGGCAATGTCAGGGAGACTTTCTTCTTGTCTGCAATGTCTGTCAATCACACTGTGACGGCATCTCCTGTGGCAGATTTTGTTGTGGATGGGCATACTTTTGAAGTCGGGGGCAAAGGTAAGACAGGGAAACAGGTCAAGGATGTCGGGGATGCCTATATAGTCAAGGATGATATCGAACATGCTTATATGAATATCATTCCTCTTTGGGCTTTCGGGCTTGACTATTGATGCCGTCCTGTCATCCTGAACGGAGTGAAGGATCTGAAAAAACACCCGGCAGAAGCGTTTCGGCTATCTGTCGGGCGATATTGTCTGGCGTCCTGTGCCTCTCTCAGATGAGCGGTTCTCCGGTCATCTCGGCTGGTTGAGGGATGCCCATCAGCTTCAGAATGGTAGGGGCGACATCGGCGAGCTTGCCGTCCTTGACCTGGTCGACTCCGGCATTGATGACTATGAACTGCACTTCATTGAGTGAATGTGCTGTGTTCGGAGAGCCGTCTGCATTGTAGGCATGGTCTGCATTTCCGTGGTCAGCAGTCAGAAGAACGGCATAACCGTTTGCGACAGCGGCTTCCACCACTTCCTTGACGCATTTGTCTATCTTGGCGACTGCCCTGCAGATAGCAGAGAACACACCTGTATGTCCTACCATGTCTCCATTGGCGAAGTTGAGGATGATCATGTCCTGTTTCCCTGTGTTGAGCTCTGCCACGAGCTTCTCGGTGACTTCCTGTGCACTCATTTCCGGCAGGAGGTCGTAGGTAGGGACTTTCGGTGAATTGACCAGTATCCTGTCTTCGTTCTCGAACTGTGTTTCGCGTCCTCCGTTGAAGAAGAATGTCACATGGGCATATTTCTCTGTCTCTGCGATGCGTAGCTGGTGCTTGCCTGCCCTGGAAACCACTTCTCCGAGGGTGTTCTGTACATTTTCCTTGTCGAACAGGATGTGCAGCCCCTTGAATGATGCATCATACGGAGTAAGGCAGCAATAGTAGAGCGGAAGGGTCTTCATCCCGAAGTCCGGCATGTCCTGCTGGGTGAGGACTGCGGTGATTTCTCTTGCCCTGTCGTTGCGGAAATTGAAGAAAATCACGGCATCGCCCTCCTGGACAGTACCGACCGGACTGCCATCGGCTCCTGTGATTACTACAGGCTTGATGAATTCGTCTGTGATGCCTTCAGAATACGATTCCTCGATCGCATCGGTCGCAGAGGTCGCTTTCTTGCCCTCTCCTTTGACAAGCATGTCGTATGCCAGCTTGATGCGCTCCCATCTCTTGTCTCTGTCCATCGCGTAATAGCGTCCGCACACTGAAGCTACCTTTCCTGTGCTTTCGGCCATTTTGCTCTCAAGTTCGGCAACGAAACCCTTGCCGCTCTTAGGATCGGTGTCGCGTCCGTCCATAAAGCAATGTACGAACACTTTGTCGAGTCCGTATTCCTTCGCCACCGCAAGGAACTCGTAGACGTGTGCGAGAGAGCTGTGCACCCCTCCCATTGAGGCGAGCCCCATAAGGTGGAGCTGTTTGCCTGACTGTTTCACATAGTCGTATGCAGCCTTGATCTCTGTATTGTCCAGCAGTTTGTGGTCACGGCATGCCCTGTTGATTTTCACGAGGTCCTGATATACGACCCTTCCTGCACCGAGGTTGAGGTGCCCCACTTCGGAGTTGCCCATCTGTCCGTCAGGCAGACCGACATACTCTCCGCAAGCCTGAAGATGCCCGAAAGGGTATTTTGCCCTGAGGGAGTCGATATAAGGAGCCCCCTGGGTATAGATTGCATTTGTCCAGTCGTGTTTGCCCTCGCCCCATCCGTCGAGGATCATTAGAAGAACTTTCTTGTCCATAATATCTGTAATTTATACTTTCTCTATCAAGCGCTGCAAATATAAGTAAAAAAAGGATTAACTTTGCGTCCGGCCGGACCTGAATGCGGGGGCCGGCAGTAAATCTTTTATCGTTATGGCAGAGAGAAAAGGCCGCAGAGGCAAGAAAGACAATCGGTTCCGTCCCGGCAGACAGAAAAGGGAGAGGGTCTTCCCGGAATATACCGGACGGGTTCAGATGACCCGAGAGGGATATATCTTCGTGATAGTGGATGACCTTGAAGATGATGTGTTCGTGAAGGCTTCCAAGACTATGGGGGCTTTGAACGGGGACACCGTCAGGGTAGCCGTGACCAAGGAGAAGACGGACAGGATGCGTATGGAGGGCAAGGTGCTGGAGATAGTGTCCCGCTCTCCGAGACCTTTTGTGGGCATCCTGCATGTCGTCGGAAACCAGGCATGGGTGCTGATGCAGAGCCGTACCATGCCGTACGACATCGGGGTCTCTGTAGAGGATGCGGCCAAAAAGGGAGCTGTGTCCGGAATGAAGGTCGCTGCCGTTGTGGACGGATGGCCTAAAGGCTCCCCGAACCCTCTCGGGCATATCGTGGATGTGCTCGGAGAACCGGGGGAGAACGACACAGAGATGCACGCCATTCTGGCCGAGTATGCTCTGCCGTACCGTTTCGAGCCGGAAGTGGAGAATGCGGCGGATGATATTTCTGAGGAGATAACGGCGAAGGACCGTAAGGAACGCAGGGATTTCTCGGATGTGCTGACTTTCACCATAGATCCGGCGGATGCCAAGGACTTTGACGATGCACTCTCTTTCAGGGTACTTGATGGCGGCAATTATGAGGTGGGAGTCCATATAGCGGATGTGACGCATTATGTCCAGCCTGGCTCGATAGTGGATGAGGAGGCCAAGACACGCAGCACTTCCGTATATCTTGTGGACAGGACGGTGCCTATGCTGCCTGAGAAACTCTCCAACAAGCTCTGCTCTCTCCGTCCGGGGGAGCCGAAGCTGACTTTTTCGGCTGTGTTCGAGATCACCCCTCTCGGAAGGGTGGTATCCCAGTGGTTCGGCAGGACGGTCATCAATTCGGACTACAGGTTCGCGTACGAGACTGCCCAGCAGATAATCGATGCGGGGCCGAAAGCCATGAAAATGGAGCTGCGCGGAGGGACTGACGGCCGGACCGGAGATGCAGGTTCCGCCCATGTCACCGACAAGGACGGCTCTGCAATGGGAGAAGGTGTCACCGAGGGGATGGTCATACCGGATGAACTCAAGTCCGCCATCCTCACTCTCAACAGCCTGGCCCTCAAGCTGCGCAAGAAAAGGTTTGCAGCTGGTGCCATCAGTTTCGAGAGGCCGGAAATGAAGGTCGAGGTGGATGAGAAAGGCCGTCCGGTGCGTGTCTACCAGAAGATTTCACGGGAGGCCAACTGGCTGATCGAGGAGTTCATGCTGCTTGCCAACAGGAGCGTGGCGGAATTTGTGGCAAGGCAGAAGAAGACATTCGTCTACCGTGTCCATGATGAGCCTAACCAGGAGAAACTGGAGAATCTGCGTTCGTTTGTCCATAATTTCGGCTATACCCTCGGCCCTACAGGCAACGGCAAGGAGATATCGAAAGAGCTGAACGGACTTTTTGCCGCAGCCAAGGACAAACCTGAGTTCAACGCCATAGAACTGCTGTCCCTCAGGACAATGGCAAAGGCCCGCTATGATACGGAGAATATCGGGCATTACGGTCTTGCTTTCAAGTATTACACCCATTTCACTTCCCCTATCCGCCGTTATCCGGACATGATGGTCCACCGCCTTCTGGCGAAATATCTTGCCGGTGCGGAGTCGCAGAAGAAGGATTTCTATGATGTGCAATGCAAATACTGCTCGGAAAGGGAAGTCATTGCCGCGGAGGCCGAACGTTCGAGCATCAAGTACAAGCTCGTGGAATTCATGCAGGACAAGGTCGGCTATGAGTTCGAGGGCCATATTTCCGGTCTGACGGAGTGGGGGATGTATGTGGAGATAGAGCCGACCAAGATCGAGGGAATGGTTGCCTTAAGGGATATCCGTTCGGACTATTTCGAGTTCGATGAGGAGAAATACCGGATTGTCGGACGGCATTCCCATGTCGTCTACACCCTCGGGGATCCTGTGAAGATAAGGGTCAAGAAGACAAATCTGGAGCAGAAACTGCTTGATTACGAGCTGGTTGAAACCGGTCTGGAGACCCGGGAGAAACCGTCAGAGGAAAAGCAGGCAGGCAAGGGTGCTGCAGGACGCTCTCGAAGAGGCTCGGGACAGCCTGTCAGGAAAAAGACCCGCATGAAAACTGTTTCCCCAGACTCCGGGACTGCAGACAGTCCGGACAGCCGGTCTGTGACGGAAACGGGTGCCGGAAAGATGTCCAGAAAAGAGAAGGTACGTCAGGCGATAGCGGCATCCAAGAAGAAGGCTGCCAGGAAAGGCAGGAAATAATGTGGAAGCGACAGTAGTCAAACATACCGGAAGCCACTACCTGCTTTCCTCCCTTCCTGAATGGAATCTTTTCCCTGCCGTATTGAGGGGGAAGATCCGTCTGAAAGGCAGCAATGCCACCAATCCTGTGGCCGTAGGAGACCGTGTCAGGTATGAGATTACTCCGCAGGCCGTGCCTTCAGATAAATCAGGAGGGAATGATGCGCCAGGGCAAGAAGTCCCGACGGAGCAGAATCCAGCCGTGATAACAGAGATACTGCCGCGCAGGAATTATGTCATACGCCGGTCCACCAACCTGTCCCGCCAGTCCCATATCATCGCTGCCAATGTCGACAGGGCATATATAGTGGTGACAATAGATTTTCCGGAGGTGAAGCTGCCTTTCCTGGACCGGCTGCTTGTGACCTGCGAAGTATACAATGTCCCTGTGACAATAGTCCTCAACAAATGCGACCTCTACGGGGAGGAGTATCGGGACAGGGTGGAGGTGTTCCATTCAATCTATGAAGGAGCCGGTTATCCGGTCATGGATGTCTCTGCGGTGACGGGGATGGGGATAGATGCCATCCGGGATGCCTGTAAAGGGATGGTCTCGCTGTTTTCTGGAGTTTCAGGAGTGGGGAAATCCTCCCTGATAAGGGCGCTTGACCCTTCTCTCGACCCGAAGGTGGGAGAGATATCCGATGCACATCTGCAGGGCAGGCACACTACCACTTTCTATGAGATGTACCGGCTTGCATCAGGCGGTTTCATCATCGACACTCCGGGCATAAGAGGGTTCGGGCTTGTGGACCTTGCAAGGGAGGAGATAGCCCTCTATTTCCCTGAAATGCTCAAGGCCTCAGAGGGCTGCCGTTTCACTCCGTGCACCCATACCCATGAACCCGGCTGTGCCGTAAAGGCGGCCGTAGAGGACGGTACAATCAGTTACGAACGCTATTCCTCCTATCTCGGGATGCTCGAGGACGAGACCAAATACCGGTAATCATCTGCCTGATATCACCGGCGTTGCCAGACTCTGACATAGTCGACTTCCATGGTATGCGGGAACGAGGAATTGTCTATTCCATGCTTTCCTCCGAGGTTGCCTCCGATGGCAAGGTTCAGTATCAGGTGGAACTTCTGGTCGAAAGGCCAGCTGAGGTATCCCTCCTGTTCGTTCCAGAATGCATAGACAGGCTGCCCGTCGATATATGTCCTCCATGAATATTCATCCCATTCGAGGGTGTAGTCATGGAATGTGTCTGTGCAGTCCGGCAGGTCGAGGGTCCCGCTCCACTGGTTGCCCCGGACATGGTTGTACTTGCCTGTATGTGCGGTGGAGAACACTTCCGATGGATTATAGCCGACCTGTTCCATTATGTCAATCTCTCCCGTTTCCGGCCAGCCTCCGTACGGGCTGTCTGTCGGGAGCATCCATATCGCAGGCCATGTCCCGGTTCCGCCCGGCAGTTTTGCCCTTACTGTCACCCTGGCGTATTTCCAGTCTCCTTTACCCTTCGTCACGAGCCTTGCGGATGTATATTCTTTCCCTCCTACCTTTTCCCGTCTGGCGGTTATCTTCAATGTCCCGTCAGAGACTGTGGCATTGTCCGTATCCTCGAAAGTGTAGAACTGGGCTTCATTGTTCCCCCAACCGTATGAATTGCCGAGGGTGTCTGATGTCCATTTGCCCGGGTCCGGAAACCCTTCATATCCGAATTCATCATTCCATACCGGTTCCCAGCCCGGGACTGTCTTTTCATAGATGTTCCCGAACCTGTCCGTGACTTTCACTGTGATGTCGGCTTCCGGATCGGATATCCTTGCCTTGAAAAGGTGTGATGTGAGTCCGTATGACAGCCACGGGTGCAATTTGTTCCGGCCCGGCGGATACAGCCCTTCCGAGTATGGATCCGCTCCCCAGTACGGTTCCAGCCTGCCTTTGGAAACACCGTCCTCGAACAGTTCCACAGTCCATTCCGGGTCATAATTGTACACATTCACGATGCAGCTGTCTCCGTATGTATATACCCGGAACTGGTCTTCTCTGTCAAGTCCGGCCCCCTTGAAATACCATTTGACATTATCGCCGTCAACTTCGTAGACCGTATATCCTTTCGGAGTCCCGTCAAGGCATACCGGTCCCTGCCACCATGCACCGCTCGCCGCACCGTGGGTATGCTCGAATATCGTGTCGGAAATGACCGTGTTCCACTGTATATGGCTGTGTCCTGCCATGATATGCACATTGTACCCATCCAGAATGTCATACAGTGCCTGCCTGTTCATTACGGAATTCCGCATCAGCGTGACGCCCGATGCTTCCGGCGTATCTCCATAGCAGGTGGGGATATGCATGGCAAGTATGACCGTACTTCCTTTCCTGACATGAGAGAGATCGTCCTGAAGCCATTTCAGCTGTTGTTCGGTTATGTATCCGATGTATTGATACGTCTCTCCATAGTAGAATACATCCTTGAGGACGACATAATGAAGCTGTCCAACATTGAATGAATAGTGTACCGGTCCGAAATGACTTTCGTAAGTGAGCCCGGAGCCTTCATCGCTGCGTTCGTTATAGTCCATGTCATGATTTCCTATTACATGGTAGAACGGTATCTGAAGCCTTGATATACAGTCCTTGTACTTTCCGATAAGCCCGGCTTTGTCAAATACATTGTCTCCGGCACTTATTGCGATTACAGGCACATCGTAGGATGATGCAGTGCTGTCAAGGTCTGATACCACCTTGTCCAGCTCTGCGAATTCTTCTTCCCTGAACACCTGCGGGTCGGCCCACACTATACATACATGCCTAGTCTGGTCCTGGAGACTCTTCTCCAGCCGGAAATCTATCTTCTGCCTTGAGGAGTCCCTGTCAATCTCCTTGTAGAAGACGGGGATGTTGCCATCGTATGAGGAATGCTCATATCCGGATGGCAGGGTATAGTAGACAAATCCGGCTTCTGAATTGCTTTCAAGAATATAGCGCCCTTTCCTGTCAGTAACCGTAATATTTGTCCCATCCGTGATCTGGACTTCGGAGACGGGTTTCCCTTCATTGTCAGTCACTGTGCCATGTACGGTTATGTTTATCCTTTCTGCCGACAGGACAGTGCCTGTCAGCAGAAGGATTGAAGTGATAATCAGATAATGCGGTCTCATTTCAGAATCCAAGGTTTTTCGTTGATGCCGTCATATCCGTTGGTGAACTGTCGGGTGAGGGCTTCGGTGAGATTTCCGTAGTTTGTCTCTGTTTCGGATGCCGGGTACTGCCATCTGGCAGGGAATGCCGTCTTGTCATCGATGTTCATGCTGGTGTCCGGATTGTTCGGCAGGTCAGGGAAACCTGTGCGGCGGAAGTCAAAATAGGCATCATAGCCGTCCTGCAGGAATTTCAGAAGATATTTCTGCATCCATATCTGCTTCAGCCGTTCCTGCTGTGTGGATGCGAAAGCTGCCTCGCCGTTGAAATAGCCTGATATGTAGCTTTCATCGATAGGCATTCCGTGGCAGTATGCATTATCTTTGTCAAATGCGGCTACCATGCGCAAGGCCGCTTCGGTGCCGCTCATGTAATATCCTTCTGCAGAGCCTGTGATCCAACCGAGTTCCGCGGCTTCCGCAAGTATCAGCTCCTGCTCTGCGTAGCTCAGATGGATGAACGGGTCTCCGCCCTGGACTTCAATGTAACGGTCATTGATGACGGAGAAACTTCCGGATGTGCTCAAGGCTGTTGTCAGCTTCTCGAAATCCTCCGATGTGTCTGCTCCGGTATATGCCTCATAGTCCGATTCTTCCAGTCCTGCCGCAAGCTGTTCTTCTGCCGGTTCTGCAAAGTAGAACAGCCTGCGGTCCTGCAGTTCTTTAAGGCTTTCCGCCACTGTCTCGCTGAGTACTGTGTACGGATTGAAGAGAGTCTGGTTGTAGAGGGGATGCCATGTGCCTTCAGTTGATGTATAGACAAGCTGGAGGTTGTCCGCATTGTCTTCCATAAGGTTGCCTGCAGACACGATTCCTGCAAATTCCTCCTTCTGCGCCTGGGATGCTTTCTCTCCGAGAGACATGATGACTTTCAGGCGGAATGCGTTCGTGGCCTTTCTCCATTTCGTCACATCCCCGTTGTAGATTATGTCTCCTGTGAAGGTCTCTCCGGCAGCGAACTGTCTCTCTGCTTCGGCAAGGTCGGCGAGAATCTGGACGAACACCTGTTCCTGCGTGTCGTATTTCGGGGTGACATTGCCGGATGCGCCCTGTCCTGCCTCGGAGTAGGGGATGTCGCCTGTCTGCATGGTAAGGTACCAGGCGTTCCAGGCTTTGATGAAGCCCGCGAGCCCCCGGTATGATGGCTCGTATATTGTCCCTGACGCATACTTCACCATCTGCTCGAGAGTCGGCCACCAGATGTAGCTGCCGAAACTGCATCTCCCGATCTCGTTGTACTGCGTCGCTGTCCCTGATTCGTTCAGATATGCGACATATTTCGGGAGGGCGTTGTTGCTTATGTACGCGACTGCATCTCCCGAGTGCTCAAATGTCCCCAGCTCCACCCCGGTGGCGAGGAGGGCGGCGCTTGCTTCGGTCGTGCTGTCAGGGTTGGTGTTGTATTCATCAAACTTGCCGCAGGATATGGCGGTTATCATTATGACAAGCGTGTATATAAGGCGTTTCATTGTCATGGATGGATTAGAATGTGAGTTTTACATTAAAGCCGAGATAACGGACCGATGGATCCAGGAAGTCATCGGAACCCCAGTCCGGATCGGAATATTTGAAGTCCTTGGCCCACATTGCGAGGTTCTGGCCTACGAATGACACGGATGCGCCCTTGGCCCAGCCTTTCAGAAGCTTTGAAGGGAACGTGTAGGTCAGGGAGAGTTCCCTGAGTTTCAGGAATGTGGTGGAATACAGGTCAGCAGGAGTACCCTGGCCTCCCCATGCCACTCCTGAATGGAGGGTCTCGATATAGCTTTCATATGTGGTGTATACATCGTTTGGAGCAAACACCCTGTCGTCAGAGAGGACATTGCCGTATGTGTCGTACTGCACGCTGCCGGACACCACTTTCACTCCCTGGCCGAGATAATGCTTGCTTCCCGGGTCAGCCGCTTCCGCCGCACGTTCCGGTGTGAGAGAGTCCGGATGCGAGCCGGAAGACCACATATAGCTTTCCGTCATGGTGTTGGCAAGTCCTCCTACACGGCCATCTATGGAGATGCCAAGGCTCCACTCTTTCCATGTGAGCGTGGTCGAGATACCCCATGTCCAGTCAGGGTCATAATAGCCCACGCAGCTGTAGAACGGATTGAACTGCAGGTCTCCGTTGCTGAAGATAAGGTTCCCTTCCGGATCCCGGGCATAGTCATAGAGGTAGTACGCATCCACGCGGCTTCCGATCTGCACCCACGGGTCCTTGGAAGAATATTTGTCATCGAGCCGGGTGTAGTACCTTGCATATTTCGACCAGTTGGCTGTGACTGTCCATTCCCAGTCCTTTGTCCGGACGGGCACTCCTGTCAGGGATATCTCCCAGCCCCTGCGTGCAATCCTCTCTTTCGAGTTCACATACGAACTGGAATATCCAGATGCTTCCGAGACCGGTCCTTCTACGAGGAAGTCGTACATGTCCTTGTTGAAATATGTGACATCGATTCCGAGCCTTTTCTTCAGCAGCCAGGCCTGTGTGCCCACTTCCCACGTGGATGCAGTCTCCGGATCCACAGCGGACTCGGAAAGCCAGGATGGCATGGTGGCCGATGCCGTAGTTCCCCATGCAGGGTTGGTTATGGAATAGTTCACATTAGTGTCATACACTCCCGGAGGGGTCTTGGAAACGGTCCACGACCCCCTGAATTTCCAGAGGTCCAGCCATGAACGCACCGTTTCCGGAAACAGTTCCGAGACTACAAAACTTGCCGATACCGAAGGATAGAGATAAGACCTTGTCGATGCAGGTAGGGTGGATGTCCAGTCGTTCCTGAGAGTGGCATCCACATATATCATCCTGTCCCATGAGAGGGCTAACCTTCCATAAATGGAGTTGACCTGGCTCCTTTCAAGGCTCGATCCTGCATCTACGGGGTCGACAGATGCCTTCAGCGAGAAGTATCCCGGGAGAGACAGTCCGTTCATCGTGCTTCCGTAGATTGATTCATCCTGCCTGTAGTAGATATTCCCTCCGATCATACCCTCTACGGTGAATCTGCCGAAAGTCTTGTCTGCCATGAGCATGAAGTCCGTGTTTATGCTGTATCCTGTATTGCGCCCGGTGGAGTATGCTCCAGTGTCTTTGCCGTTCCATGTGCCGCCTCCTCCGGCTCCTGTGTTACCTGTAGACACATAGCTGTCTTTGGAGACTTTCAGCTCCTCCCTGTGCACATAGAAGTCGAGACCTGCCCTTACGACCGCTTTCAGCCATGGGGTGAATTCGTAGGTCATGCCTATCGATGCGTTGAATATGTCCCTGTTGACAGGTTTCACTTTCTCGTATCTGTCGAAGTACGGATTGTTATGGGTGCTCTTGTATGTGAAATTCTGCTTCTCGTCAGGGATGAGCCAGTAATTGTCCTTGTAGTCCCTGATGTCGTAGTCGGCTGCTGTCCAGATGAGGAGGGTGTACATCGGGTCGTATGAGGTATAGCCGTTGAATCCGATGTTCGGTGACACCTGCTTGTGATAGGCCATATTGACATCCATCTTGAATCTCTTCATGTTGATGCTGCCTCCGAATGTCAGTCCATATTTGTCATATATGCTGTTCGGATAGATACCTTTGTTCTCTGACCAGTTGAACGATGTCCTGAGCGATGCCACATTCCCCTGGTATGCCAGGCTGAGAGTGTTGTTGGTCACGTAGCCGTTCTCAAGAAAATTCTTGAAATTGTCTTTACCCACAGGAAGGTATGGATAGTCCCTGTATTCCTTGGCTATAGGGTCCCACTGGGTCCTGATACTCCCGTCCATAGGCGCGCCCCAGCTTCCATCCGAGTTCATGTCATATACATAATTGTATCCTCGCCCATATACGGCCTGCTTCTCGGGAATGGCAAGGAAGCCGCTTTCGAACATAGTGTTGGAACTGAGTGTAACCGTAAGCCCTGCGTCTCCGGATGTCCCGTTCTTGGTGGTGACCATGATGGCTCCGCTCGCTCCCCTGTAGCCGTAGAGAGCTGATGCAGTGGCACCTTTCAAGACTTCTATCGATTCTATGTCCTCGGCTGAGACATCCCTGAGTGACATGTTGGAATAAGGTACACCATCGATTACAAGCAGAGGCGTCTCCCCGCGAAGTGAAATCGTCGATTCGGTACCGAAATCGGAAGAGTTGTAGATGGTCATGCCGGCCACTTTTCCCGTGAGTGAAGTTGCCACATCGAGACCCTGCACCCGCTGTACAGAGTTCTCATCAAGTCTCTGGACGGCATATCCCAGGGCTTTCTCTTCCCTCTTTATGGCGAGAGCCGTCACTACCACATCTTCAAGAGTATTGGTGTCTGGGGCGAGGGTCACATTGATTTCCGTCCGGTCTCCGACTGTTATGGATTGTGACTCCATCCCCAGAAAAGAGAATACAAGCACATCTCCTGGTGCTGCAGAAATGCTGTACCTGCCATCAGCCCCGGTAATTTCACCTGTGGCCGTGCCATCGATAAGCACAGCGGCTCCGGCCAGCGGCTGGCTGTCATCTGCACTTGTGACAGTACCTCTTATCACTGCGGTCTGCGCAAAGGCTGCAGATGAGAGGAATGCCAGAATAAGCGGAAGAATAATTCTGTTCATTGTGAAATAGTTTGGTTATTTTGTGGTTAATCTGCCATAAGGCAATACAAAAATATCAATGGTGTGACATTTCTGGCAATCCATGACCTGTATAAAAACTATGCAGGGACATTCGACTGACTGTCATCTGCCCCTGCAAATATGCTTGAGTATTTCTTTAAATAATTGGTTTACAATGGAGTCTTACCCATGCATCATATATCCATTATAACCTCTTTCAGGGATTCATCCGGAGTGAGGCCCATGTTTTTCCTTAGCCGGTATCTGGCAGACTCTGCGCTTGCGAGGTTGATATGCAGCATGGCAGCGATGTCCTTGGTGCTCATTCCGGTACGGATGAATGCACATATCTTCAGATCATTTGCCGTAAGTTTTGGATACCTGTCCTTGAGCCTGTCGAGGAAACCATCGAATATGCTGTTGAAGTAGATTTCGAACGTGTTCCAGTTTCCGCTTTCTCCGGAACGGCTGTCGCTTATGTCTTTCAGTGTGGCTACAAGCAGTTTTTTCTCCATCTCCCTGATCTTTTCCTCAAGCATTTCGCTTTTCTTTCTGGTGCGCTGTCTGTCTTTCCAAAGTGATATGACATATATTATGACTCCTGCAGCGGCGGCTGCGAAGCATATCCACCATCTTGCAATGAAAGACTGCCTTATCGTGAACGGGAACCGGGATATGTTGTTGCCGGTGTCCTTGATTTCAAGGACATGTCTGCCGCTTTTCATATAGTCGGCTGTTATGGGCATCCCGTGGGGGACCGGCTGCCATTCCGTTTCATCAAACCGGTAGAGCAGTCTGGAGTTATGCCCTGATGCTATCCTGAAGCAGAGGTCATCTGCCTCGTGCGGCAGGACCAGTCTGCCACGGAGCATATCCATCTTATGCTGTTCCCCTTTGATGTCATAGCTTATTTTCCTTACCCTTACACTGTCTCGTCTGTGCCTGTCTGTTGACAGCTGGGAGATATTGATGCAGGCTGCCATGTTTATGAAGCCACATGCGACAAGGGAGTCATCCAGTGCGGTCAGTTTCCTGAAGTATTCGGGGATATGGACCTTGTCGGCATCGAGGAACAGGTCCGGAGCCTTGATGAAGCCATTGCCTGACCTGCAGATGGCCTCTATCTGTCCGGAATCGGAATAGTTGAAGAACCAGTTGTCTTTCTGGAACAGGTTCAGACTGGATGATGTGAAGCTGCTGCAGATCCTGGTGTAATATTCATTCAGAACTATCGAATCTCTGGCAGGCGAGTAAGAGAAGCATCTTTTGCCTGATGTGAATACGACCTTGCCGTCAATGGATGCGGCTTTTATGATTCCGGTTCCTTCCGATGGCACCTCATATACCTTTTCTTCCATGATTCCGGTCAACCCGCTGTCCGGTATCAGTCGCTTCACTTTCCCGTTCAGCCCATCCACCCACAGGTTGCCGTATTCATCGGAACTGATGGAGTTGTCCGGATTGTCGTAGTTCCGTATGCGGTTCCTTATATGCAGTCCATCATCATCGAGGCGGAGGATGCAAAGCCCGAATTTCCCGGATGCGCAGAACAGGTCCGGCTTGCCGTAGATTCCGGTCATTTTCCATGTGTGAGGAAGCAGCATCCTGAAAGAATCTCCGTCCTGTACATACAGCCCCTCTCCGTTTATTATCGCAAGATCGTTGTCGAGTGGACATATATCCCATATATGGCTTCCCTCCATTCCCGGTACCGGCACCGGTGTCCCGTCCACTCCGATCCTGTACAGCCCCATGTCTGTGCCTACAAGCAGCTTTCCGTTGTGGATGGCTATGGCATAGATTGCTCCGGGATTTATTCCAGGGGACATGTAATATCTCTCTGACATGCTGTTGCGTATCACTGCAAGCCCTCCCGCCAGTCCGAGGAATATGTCCCCATCTGTGTTGTCTGCAATGCTCAGCACAGATGTGTACCGGAGTCCCCGTGAAGCATCGAATTCGCTGATGATTCTTCCGTCCGGGGAACATGTTTTAGCCCCGTCCTGGTCGGTGCCTATGATATAGTTGCCGTCCCCCAGTCTCGCGGCGCAGAATATCTTGGCTTCTTTCAATATCCTGTTCGTCTCCGGAAACAGGTCCATCTGGAACCCCGTCCTGTCATCCCAGCCGATGAATCCGCTTTTTGTCCCAATCATAAGATATCCGTCAGGCATGGTCTCGAACCATACTATATTTTCATCGACCGGTCCTGTCACGGGGATGAACCCTTCACTGCCGAGGACGCTGATGCGGCCGTCCGTCTGGGCATATATCCTGTCGCCTGAACTGAATATGTTCTGGCAGTATCCTCCGTAGATATCGGTTTTCGTCCCGGATGACCTGTCGAACACGGAAACGCTGCCGTATGTCCGGACATACAGTCTGTCTCCGGCCGGGATTATCTGCCAGAATATCTCGTTGCGGGATCTGTCCTCATTCCTGTAGAGTCCAGTGAATCTGAAGTCTCCGTATGCATCCTCCTTCCAGTATCCGAAGATGTTGTCTCCCGCGCACCAGAGACGGCCGTCGTCGTATGCCAGATCCCGTATGACGGAATATCCGTCTATCGTATAGCTGTCCCAAATATAGCCATCCCACACGCACAGGTTGTTACCTGCTCCAATGAAAACATAGCCGTCAGGAGAGGTCTCGACCGCCCAAATCTGGTCTTCCCCCTTGTATTCCGAGGCGCTGACATGGTTGATGTACTTCCCGAAGACATCTGAATAAATGTCATCTGCGGCCATGTCTGCCGCAGATTGTACAGTCAGGAGAACAGCTGGTAGAATAGCATTCAGTCTCATGTCATCAACAATATGGTAAGGTCTGTATCCTGTCATGTGGCCTCCGTCCTGCCGGGTCATCTGAACAGCTCGCGGAGGACCTGGAGGGATTTTACATTGACGGAGGATTCGCTGTGGAATTCGATGTATCGCAGGATGACTTCCGCCAGTTCATTCCGTACTGCCCCGGACAGGGGTATCATCATCGCTTCTTCAAATGAAGTCTTCAGAAACCGGTCCAAGGTCTCTATCCTGTCGCCGGCAAACGGGGCGATGTCCTGACGGTCGGGGGAGAACCCGAGAATCACGCACAGTTCCAGAAGAAACCTTATATGGAAATTGCCGAAGCCGGAATCCAGTTCATCAAGCAGCAGTATCTCCTTTTCGCACCAGCCAAACAGTCCCTGTTCATCTGTCCCGTCTTTTATGACCCTGAATAGCACTTCGCTGATGAACATAGAGATGGCGTTCTTGAAAACGCTGTTCCGGATGCCCATCAGGGGATATTTGGGGGTAAGGTTCCGTATGGAGTGGAGGCTGGACCTTGGGTTCTCGCTCACATCCGCCTCCAGCATATTCAGAGGCAGGAAGAAGGATGCCGGCATCCTTTTGCCGATGCTCCTGACAAGGAATCCGCGTCTCCCGTATTCCCTGCTCAAGGTGTGTATCACCAGGGAATTCTCTCCGACCTTTGTCGTATGGAGTATGATGATGTCCGTATTGACCGTCATATCCTGCAAAATTACTACATTTTTGTTATTTTTGCAGTTTCGTAGAAAACGGATCAAATGAAAGATATTACAAGGAAAAGGATTGTAAAGTGGTTCTGGGTTATTGTTACAGTGCCCATCGCCATGTTCATACTGCTTCTCCTGCTTGTATGGGCATTCGCCGACATACCTTCTTTCGAGGAACTCGAGAACCCTGAAAGCAAGCTGGCGACACAGGTCATCGCCGAGGATGGCGAGGTGCTGACCACTTTCCATATAGAGAACAGGTCATACGTAAGCTATGAGGACCTGTCCCCGCATCTGGTCGATGCGGCCATAGCCACAGAGGATGTGCGGTTCTACCGGCATTCCGGTATCGATTTCGTCAGTCTCGGCAGGGTGCTGTTCAAGACTCTGCTGATGGGTGACAGCGGCCAGGGAGGAGGCAGCACAATCACCCAGCAGCTTGCAAAGACCCTTTATCCGAGGGAGGATGTGAGCAGCAGGATTCCAGGCGGCTGGCAGATGAAAATGGTCTGGATAAAGCTGAAGGAATGGATTACGGCAGTGAAGCTGGAGAGGAACTATACCAAGGAGGAGATAATGGACATGTATATGAACGCTATCTTCTTCGGCAGCAATGCGTATGGCATACAGGCTGCATCCAGGACATTTTTCGGCAAGAACCCGGGCGATCTTACGGTGGAGGAGAGCGCTATGCTGGTGGGGATGGTCAACAAGCCGACCCGCTACAATCCGGTGCTGAATCCGGACAAGGCCTTGCAGCGCAGGAATTTCGTGATCGGTCAGATGGAGAAGGCCGGATATCTGACAAAGGCAGAATGCGATTCCATCTGCGGGATTCCGATTACACTTTCCTATCAGGTGCTTGACCACAATGCGGGTATCGCCCCGTATTTCAGGGACATGCTGCGCAGGACGATGAATGCTAAAGAACCGAAACGCTCATCCTACAGCCAGTATGAGGACTACCGTGTGGATTCTTTACAGTGGGCTGACAATGAGCTGTACGGGTGGCTGAACAAGAACAGGAAGACGGATGGGTCGAAATACAGTCTTGACAAGGATGGACTGAAGATATACACGACCATCAACTACAGGATGCAGAAATATGCGGAGGAGGCCGTGGCCGAGCATCTCGGCAAGGATCTCCAGCCTGCTTTCTGGAGGGAGATGAAGTGGGCGCGTAACAGACCTTTTGCGAGCGATGTGGACCAGGCTACCGTGGATATGCTTATGAAGCAGGCCCGCAGGTGGAGCGACAGGTACAGGATGATGAAAGCCAGGGGAGCATCAGAGTCGGAGATAGACAGGAGTTTCAGGGAGAAGACGAAGATGAGGGTCTTTTCGTGGAACGGTAAGGGGTATCTCGATACGCTTATGACTCCGGATGACTCGATACGGTATTACAAGTCGTTCTTCAGGGCAGGATTTATGGTTCTGGAGCCGTCCACAGGCCATCTGAAGGCATACGTGGGAGGTCCTGACTACCGCTATTTCAAGTATGACAATCTGCGCCAGGGGAAACGGCAGGTCGGCTCCACCATCAAACCTTTCCTGTACACTCTTGCAATGCAGGAGGGTATGTCTCCGTGTGATGAGGTCGTGAATGTGCCGCAGACCTTTATCGTGGGGGACAAGCCTGAGGACACCTGGACTCCGAAGACGACGGACAGAGATGAATGGATCGGGCAGACAGTGACTCTCAAGTGGGGGCTGACAAAGAGTTCCAACAATATCTCTGCCTATCTGATGAAACAGTTCGGTCCGGCAGCGATGATAGAGATGATGCGGAAGATGGGGATTGGAAGCTATCTGCCGGAAGTCCCGTCGCTGTGCGTGGGCTCATGCGACCTGTCTCCGTATGAAATGATAGCGGCATACAACACTTTCCCTTCGGGAGGAGTCTATGTCGAGCCTATCTTCGTGACAAGGATAGAGGACAGTATGGGAAATGTGATAGGGGAGTTCACCAACCACAAGAGGGAAGCAGTCAGCGAGCAGACCGCATATCTTATGGCAAATCTGATGGAGGGAGTCGTCAACAGCGGTTCAGGCATAAGGCTCAGGCTGAAATATGGTCTGAAAGGCGAGATGGCAGGCAAGACAGGGACTACCAACGACCATTCGGATGGATGGTTCATCGGCTATACCCCGACCCTGACAGGTGGTGTATGGGTTGGTGCTGAGGACAGGCAGATCCATTTCGAGACAATGAGATACGGGCAGGGGGCGAATATGGCTTTGCCGATATGGGGAATATTCATGAAAAAAGTTCTCGAAGACGGCACATTGGGTGTATCGGAAGATGACAGGTTCATAGCACCTGCCGGGATGCATCTGAATCTCGACTGCGATGGCAGCGACAATGATGCCCGCAGCACGGAGCAGGTGACCGGGGATTATTTCTTTGAATAGCAACCTGATCTGCTATCCGGAGCAGAGTGGTTCCGGATTGTCGTTTTGAAGGTTGCGAAGAATCTGGCAAATGAAATTCTGGTAAAATATGGACAGATACAACAGTATAGCCGTCATATACGGCTGTGATTCATCCGAATGGGAGGTTTCATGCAGGAGCGGAGAGTTTGTGGCTTCCCGTATCGATGGTGCAAGATATGATGTGTACGAGATTTTCGCGAGGTTCGGGATATGGTCTCTTGTGGCTTACCGCAGACGCAATTCCATGCGTGTCATCATTCCCGAAGACCGGCGGCCGCAGGTGGACAAGACAGATTTTTCCGTGATGGTGTCCGGGGAGAAGGTCCGGTTCGACTATGCATATATAATGCAGCACGGGACTCCGGGAGAGAACGGCCTTATGCAGGGTTACCTGGAGATGCTCGGCATTCCCAAGAGCAGCTGCAATGCGTTCGTGTCGGCCATCTCTTTTGACAAATTTTCCTGCAAGAACTATCTGCGCGGACTTGATGGGGTCAAATGTGCGCAGGACATTTTCATCAGAAAAGGAGACAGTCTGGCCGGTCTGGCCGGACGTGCTGTCGCGGAACTCGGGCTTCCTATGTTCGTGAAGCCTACGGATGGGGGCAGCAGTTTCGGTGTGACCAAGGTAAAGAGGACGGCGAACTCACGGTTCCCGTGAAGGCTGATTTCACCGCATACGTTTCCG
>CALVAC010000027.1 GCA_944325435.1 uncultured Bacteroidales bacterium
GAGAAACGGCCCTTTCACTGGAGTATTGGCTCCAGTTGGGTCCAAAAATGAAAAAGGGGCTCCGAAACGGAGCCGAAGATATAAAAAGATGAGTTCGATCGGAAAAATTACCGGGACAGTCTGCCGATTGACTCATAATGACGGAATTAAACGACAGTCCCTAATTATCAATGCCATACATCAGAAGAATAGCGGAGGAGAGGGTTACCCGGGCGTTGGAGCCTGGGAGGATAGTGCTGGTGACCGGAGCGAGACGAGCCGGCAAGACGGGACTGCTGCGCAAGATTGCGGAATCGTTCCAGGGACGGTCTGTGATGCTGAACGGGGAGGATTACGGGACACAGGTGCTGTTCAGGAATGTGACGGAGGATGCTGATGGCGATGTGTGGCATATTCTGGCCGAGACTGACCTGCTGGTGCTGGATGAGTTCCAGTATATTCCGCAGATCGGCAGAGTCCTGAAAGCCGTACTTGACAGGTTTCCGGCAATCAGGATACTTGCCGCCGGTTCGTATCCGGCAGGGCTTGATAGGCATAAGTGCCTGGAGTCCGGAAGCGGATGTGCAGGAGAGACGGCAGGGAAATGTACGCATATTGTCATGCCCCCTCTGTCTGTGGCAGAGATTGACAATGCTTGCACCAACCGGGACAATGGCCCGTGCGATTCCGGCTGCAAGTCATCAAATCTCGAATCTATAATGATATACGGTTCATATCCGGAAGTGCTGCTTGAGGATACGCCAGAAGGGAAGTCCGACAGGCTGAGGGAGATATGCGGAGCCTATCTGCTGAAAGACATACTTTATCTGGAGGATGTGAAAAGTGCGGGCAAGATGCTGGAACTTCTGCGTCTCGTGGCAGTCCGGATCGGCAAGGTGGTCACATACGAGGAACTCGGCCATGAACTCGGGATGAGCAGGATAACGGTGGAGAAATATATGGAGATGTTCGAGAGAGCCTCCATCATCTACCATGTCGGAGCATGGTCCCACAGTATGCGCAAGGAGATGGTCAAGGCGAAGAAGTGGTATTTCTGCGACAATGGTGTCAGGAATTCACTGACAAGTGATTATTCACCTCTTAATGAAAGGCGGGATGTGGAGGCCCTGTGGGAGAATTTCATTGTCGGAGAGAGGATAAAGGCTTCGTTCAACACCGGTCAGGAGAAAAGATTCCATTTCTGGAGGACATACGGCAAACAGGAAATCGACCTTCTCGAGACGGGAGATGACGGGCTGACTGCCCTGGAGTTCAAGTGGAATGATACCTCGCCAAATGTGCCGAAATCATTCCGCGAGGCATATCCAGATGCCGGATTCTCCGTCGTGACAAAGGACAACTACAAAGACTATATATAGTTCTGACAAACAAGCACATATACATCGAAAGTACAGGCAGACCATATTGTTGACATTCGGATGACCACTTGCACAATAACATACGCAATCCGGAGGCTGATACTCCTGCTGACCGTCCTGGCGGCGGGAAGCGTCAGCTTGTCCGCGGCCGTGACTGTCGTGACAGGCAAGGTGACGGACAGGGAGGACGGACAGCCGGTGGAGTTCGCCAATGTGGCTGCTCTGGATGCCGAGGGGAAGATTGCAGCCATCTGTGCAACAGACCGGGATGGGCTGTTTTCGCTCCGGGTACACAGGGAGGGGAAGTACCGGCTGAACATCTCCTTCCTCGGCTATGCGGTATATGAACGGGAAATGGCATTTACAGGTGAAGCGGTTGAACTTGGAGAGATACGCCTGAGACGCAGCAGCGAGGAGATAGACGCGGCACAGGTCACAGACAGGTCTCCGATACGCAAGGAGGCGGACAGGATTGTATATGATGTGCTGGCTGACCCGGACGCATGGAGGCTCAACATGTCGGAATTCATGTCCAAGATACCGGGACTGGAGAAGTCCGCAAGGGACGGGAAGCTGGAATATGACAATGTAGCCGTCACCAAAGTGCTTGTCAATGAGAAGAACAGCCCTCTTGTCAATGCGGCGAGGCAGTATCCGATGAATTTCATCCGGGCGGACTACATGTCTAAGATAGAACTAGTGCTGCCCGGCTCTCCGGAATATGGCAATGATACACCTGTCCTGCTTATCACCCTCGACAGGGAACTCCCTCTCGGGGCGGCAGCGGAGATAGATGCCGAAGCATCGAGCAGCAATTCATACTCTGTCTCTCCGGATGCGGTGGCAAATATCCCGGTGATGAGCGTGGGGGTGAACTACAGGTTCAATTTCACCGGGAATCCTGCGACAGGCACACGCACGGAGAGGACTGTCTATGATGATGCAGCATCCGGCACGGCGGTGCCTCTGAGCGTCAGGGAGAGCGAAGACATGTCGCAGACGGAGTCTCAAAGCCACAGGATAGGGGTGAACCTTTTCAGGTCATTCTTCAAGGAACGTCTCGATGTGACATTCTCGATGAACACCGACTATTCCAGGTCGGAGACCCGCTCGGAGTCATCTTCCGTAGAGACAGCCTCTGACGGGACAAGGACGGAATCCGGCTCATCATCGACAAATACTAATGTTTCACCGTTCCGGTTCAATGCCGGAGTGGAGGCCTCGTACAGCTGGGGCCGGAGCAACATGCTGGGTTTCAGATACACATACTACAACAGATACAGCTCGACGGATGAATATCTTGACTATTCACCGGATGGGAGTCAGCTGCACAACTTCGGCACATCCTCCGCAAAGGAGCACAATGCCGAACTGTCGCTCAGGCTCAGACCTAAAAAACGCACGGGTACATGGTCATTCAACACCTCTGCAGGATATATCTTCAGGGACTATGATGACAGGGACACATACGGGAGCGGCTACATCGGAGGACTTGACTATGTGCAGGGCGTGGCATATCTGAGAGGCTCTTTCTCAGGAAGCCTTGCCGGACGCAAGCTGATGTACGGGCTCAGTGTCAACCTGGAGCATATCGCCAGCAGAGGGCAGAATCTCGGAAGCGGCAGTCCGCTGGACTACAATGAGTTCAACATCGTGCCCGGAGCCAGCATGATATGGCGGGTCTCACGCACGACACGGATCAGTGCCGGATATTCCTGTCACAGCAGAAGACCATCACAGGAATATCTCGACCCGTATGTGGACAGTTCGGACCCCTACAACATCACTGTCGGCAACCCGGACCTCAAAGGAGAACTGACTCATCACGCCAGGGCATCCATAACGCAGAACCTGCCGTGGAAATGGTTTGACAACATATCTCTCGATGGCTCATACCGCATCACAGGCAATGCGATTGAAAGAGTGTCGGCCACCGATGCCGACAATGTCACGACGACGACATATATGAATATAGGGAGGAAGCAGTCGAGTCAAATCGGCCTGTCCATGCTGTTCAGGCCCGCGAGGAAGGTCACGGTCAAACTGTCAGGCCAGGCCGGCAACAGCTCCTACAGCATTTCAGATACACAGGACAATTCATACTGGTCGTTCTCCATGAACGAAATGTGCGTGGCACGGCTCAAATGGTTCGTGATTATCCAGAATTTCAGGCTGACCCCTACACTGACTTCCGCCCAGACACGCGGATTCAGGATGGATCCCCAGCTCAGTTTCGGTATCTCCAGATACTGGGAAAAGATCAGGCTTACGACATCCATAGGCTGCGATGACATCCTGCACGGCCGTTCCCCAAGGCAGTCTATCATCGGAGGGGAGAATTTCATGCAGACAATGCTGTCGCAACGGCTCGGGAGGTCGGTGTATTTCTCCATAAACTGGAGCATCGGCAAATTCCGCAACACTCCGAACGTGCAGCACAGGCCATACGACTTCGATACTGAATAGAAACCTAAACCTACATGCCATGAAAACCTGTATCCTGACACTGGCCTCTGCGGCAATTCTTCTAATCTCCATGCCATTGGAGGCAGAAGGTTCGCGTTCTTGCAGGCAGGAGGCTGCAGTGCTATCCGACAACGGAATCTATGTCAGGGGCAAGGTGATGGATGCCTCGGATGGCAGTCCTCTGGAATATGCGAACATCACAGCCCTCGACACTCTCGGCAACCTGAGGGCATCCGCCATCAGCCATCCAGGCGGGCAGTTCTCCATGAGATTGCCGGGGGCAGGACAGTATAAGGTATGGGTGACATTTGTCGGATACCGCAGCTGGTCGAAAGACATGACAGCGCAGGGAAAAGACCTGTCCCTCGGAACGGTCGCCCTGGAAGAGGGAGAGGAGTTGGAGGGGGCTTCGGTGCAGGCGACTCAGCTCTTCAGCAGGGAAGCGGACAGGTTTGTATATGATGTGAAGGCGGATCCTGATGCGAAGAGGATGGAGATGATGGATTTCATGTCCAAGATACCTGAACTCGAGAGGAATTCCGCCGACGGGAAACTCCAGTTCAGGGAGGAGCAGATAGCGGAAATCCTGATAGATGACAAGGAGAACGGGATGATCAATGCGGGACGGCAGTATCCGATGAATTTCATCAGGGCGAGCTATATGTCGAAGATAGAGCTTGTCCTGCCGGGGTCTCCGGAATACAACAACGAACGGCCGATATTGCTCATCACCCTCGATGAACCTCTGCCATTAGGATTTGCAGGCAGGATAGATGCGGACGGAGACACGAGAGGGACATATTCTCCCGGTATCGACCTCGTAGGGAACACCCCGTGGACAGGGGTCGGAGTGAACTATTCTTTCGGATATTCCGCTCCTCCGGCACTTGCAAATTCGACATGCAGGGAATCATACGGGGAGTCTGCCTACAGGCTCGACAACAGCAGCACTTCCTGGAACAGGTCCATGAACCACAATCTCGGGATGAACCTTTTCCGCTCGTTCTTCGATGACAAGGTGGACCTGAACATCACCCTTTCCACCAGCAGGTCGGATGGGGAGAGTTTCACCGATGCGCATTCGTCCATGACGGATGAGTCCGGAAATGTCGTCAGGACTACGGCGAACTCATCAGCTTCGAAGACATGGTCGCCGATGCGTTTCAATGCCGGCATGTCTCTCTCTCAGCAGTGGGGAGGCAGCAACGGCAAGCTGAATAGGTACACCTTGAAATACACCTACAGGGACAGCCGCAGCAACGGTGATCAGGACATGCTCTACTCTACTGCTGAAATGCAGACAGTCTCGGAAGAGGACAGGAGGGTCTCATCGACCTCCGGGGCACGGGAACATAACCTGAACCTCAAGCTGTCGCTCCGTGACCCGGGGCCGCGCAGGTTATGGGGGATAAGTGCGGAGGCAGGATACATCAACAGATACTATGACAGCGCAACAGACTATATGCTCTATGACCCTGCCTGCGGAGGATATGTCAGCGAGACCGCAAGGTTCGATGGTCTGGACTACCGGCAGCAGGTGGCGTTCGCGAGAGCGGTCTTCATGGGTTCAGCCCTGAAGCGGAAATTCGGGTACGGGGCGACTCTCCACGCGGAAAACCTGAACAACAGGGGAATGTTCCTTGGTAATGGTGGCAGTCCTCTGGACTATAACGAATTCAATGTAATGCCCGGAGTCTCGGCAAAATTCAGTCTCAAGGGGTTCAGTATCGGCGGCAGCTACAGCACCCGTGTCCGCAGGCCGAACGTATCCCAGCTGAATCCGTATATTGACGAGACAGACCCGGAGAACCTGAGGACAGGAAACCCGGAGCTGAAAGGGGAGTTCACACACAGTGCAGGAGGGAGTGTGGGATATGATTCCAGAGGGTGGTTCAGCGGAATTCTCGCGAGTTACCGGTACAGCACCACTGACAATGCCATCGAGAGCGTCACATTCATAGATGCTGACAATATCTCCACCACGACATGGCAGAATCTCGGTGCGAACCGCAGCCACAGCATCAGTCTCATGATAAGGTTCCGTCCGCTTAAAAGGATGACGATAAGTGCCCAAAGTGATTACCGCATCTCGACTTACGGTTTCGCGGACGGCAGCACGAACCGTGTGGAATCGTTCAATGCATCTCTGGGCATCACGGGGACTGTCTTCGGGATATCCTGCCATTCGGTGCTGGGTGTAAACCCGGCAGTCCTGTCTGCGCAGAGCACGGCATACGAACTCTATCCCAACTGGCATGTAGTCCTGTCGAGGTATTTCAGCAAGATACACCTCGGCATCTCCCTCTTTGCGGATGACATACTGCACTCCAGCAGGCCGGTGAAAAGTACTATCAGAGGGTCCGGATTCGTCCAGCACAGTCTCGCCCAGAGAATCGGACGCAATTTCCAGCTGTCCATCTACTGGGAGTTCGGCAAGTTCAAGAACCCGCCTAAAGTTGAAAACCAAGCCTACGATGCTTTCTGAAAAAACTATTGCTTTTCAACAAGTTCCTACGATGGCACGGGAAGAGGAACGGTCAATGAATGCCACTATGTCTTTATCTGTGCGGTAGACTGTGACATAGTCAGACTGCTTCTCTACCTCGAGGGCAGAAAGAGCCTCGGCATCGAAGGATTCCGGACTGATTACGGTGTCGATGTTGAGATATCCTATGCCGAGGGATGTGATGTTCTGGAAGAAATGCGTACCCTGGCTCGGCTCTATCCGGAATCCCGGAATCGCGCATTCGACTATCATCCTCGCCTCCGAGATGTCGCTCCACAGCACCGGAATCCCGAGCCACGGGTCAGATGAGCCCCAGCGTCCCGGCCCTATCAGCAGATAGGTCTGCCCTGAAGCCCTCATCTCGGCGTTGATGCGAGATATCTCCTCCGCCATTTCCCTGGTGTGCGCGCTGTCGAACCTCTCCGCCGGGACATACACTATATGCCTCATGCCATCAATCCTGCCGCAGCCGAGGGCCTTTTCGGACCTTATGACAATCCTGCCGGCCTCAGCCTCCACCTGCTCCATTGTCTGGCAGCCATCTGACGCGAATTCACTCACCGGCCTGACCTGAAGCAGCTTGAGCACACACTCGGATCCATTGCTCTCAGGTATGATGTCAGCCGCGAACTCGATCTCTACATCGCTCATCAGCTCCTTCTTGCATATATCCATGATATCCTTGAGTATCAGAGGAAGAGGGTATTTGCCATATTTGAGGATGGCATCGAATGATATTATCCTGCTGCCGTCCTCGCTTACTCCGGGCACTATCCTGTGGTCGGATGCCCTGTAGGTGGATGCGACAATCTCAGGATGGTCGAACTCCTCAAGGACCTCAGTCACAGGCCTGAGAGCAAGGTTTATGCTGTCATTTCTGGATATCTTGAAGGCTCCGGGACGCAGGTCGAGGGCATACATGGTCTTCTGCGTGTCGCGCAGGGCAAGTTTCGGATCCGAGAGCTGGAGTATCTTGCGCGGATAGCGCGGCGAGAAACGCAAGGTATTCCCTCCATCCACGACAGTCTTGCCGAGTCCGAAAGCAAGGTTCACAATGCCATCCTGAGGCTTTTCCCCTCCTATGGGATAGAAATTGACAGAACGCGCCACTCCGGACAGCATCGGGTAGTAGAAGCCATTGTGACTGCTTCCACATATACTTTGGATGACAACAGCCATCTGCTCTTCACTCAAGAGGTTACCTGTGGTCTGCAGATATGCCCTGCTGCCGCTGAAGAACACGGATGCGTAAACACTCTTGATGGCCTTCTCCAGCATTCTCTGCATCTGCCCCTTGTTTTCGATCAGAGGTATCATATAGGTTGAATACACTCCTGCAAACGGCTGGTAGTTGCTGTCCTCGAGCTTGGAACTGGAGCGTATTGCAAGAGGGGAGTTCACTGTCGCTATGAATATCTTCAGCTCATCCACAAGTGCTGATGGCAGTCTTGAGGCGACAAAGTCCGAGAGAATCTCGTCATCGCTGATATCCGAATCTATCACATACTGGAGGTCATTCTCGATGATGAACTGGTCGAAATACTCTGTAGCCACGACCACTGTCCTCGGAATGGATATTTTCACATTGCCGTATTTCTTGGACAGGTCGTATTTCTTTACAAGGGAATTGAGGAATCCCAGTCCGCGCGCCTTGCCCCCGAGAGAGCCATCACCCATCCTCGCGAACCAGATGTACTTTTCGTAAGTCTCCTTGTCGAAATGTGCTATAATGCCCCTTCCTGTCAGGACGTGGTAGTCGTGTATCTGTTGTGCAATATATGTCCGGAGCTCATCCGTAGATGAGAAATGGCTGTCCTGAACGGCCTTGAAACTGTGGGCGAGGGTAAACAGCCCCCTGGAAAAGAACCATTTGGAGAACTTGTCCCTGGATGTGTTGTAAAGGAGCACATTGTCCGGGATGGTGTCAATGATGTCCTCCAGGTCTTTCAGGCTGGATGCCCTGCCGTATTCGACCCTGTCGGCATCCCTGAACACGAAATCCCCGAAACCGAACTCATCGCTGATGTATTCCGAAAGTTGGAGCATAAGGGTCTTGGAGTATTTCCTGAGGAATCCTGCACCAAGGCTGCGGGCTATGTCCGCCACGCTCGCCTGCGAGGACTGCAGCAGCACTGGCATGTTGGGGTCATCGGCCTTGATGGTCTTCACGAGGTCTATCCCGGCATCCAGCTTCTCTGTGTCAGGGGAGTCCCCTTTATGGAGCACGAAGCCGACATCTGATATCACACCGAGAAGGTTGTGCTTGTACTTGCCGTACAGCCGCATCGCATCCTCATAGTTGGTGGCGAGAAGTATCTTTGGTCTGGAACGTTTGCGCACCTTGCGGTACTGCTCGTTGAATGTGTCTTTCAGGAACTCGACGCTCTGTTTGAGCACGAGCTTGTAAAGTTCAGGAAGATAGGTCGAATAATAGCGTACCGAGTCCTCCACAAGCAGTATGGCCTGCACACCGACCCCGAGGATGTCATCATCCGCATTGGCCTGGTCCTCGAGAAGCTTGATGATTGCCACTATGAGGTCCGCATTGCCGTGCCAGCTGAATATGTAGTCCACGCAGGAGGTGTCCTGCATCGAGATGTTCCTGTATATCTCCCTCGAGAAATGGGTGAGAAGCACGAACGGGATAGAGGAAGACTTTTCCTTGAGCCAGGCCGCAAACGAGAACACATTCCTGTCCCGGGTATTGTACATGCAGATGACCATGTCGATGTCCTCGTTCTGGCTTGCGACTACTTCGGCTTCAGCTGAAGTGGTAGCCCAGATGAAACGGGGTGGATTGCTGATATTCAGGTCGATGTATTCCCTGTATATCTGGCTCTCTATCTGCCCGTCCTCCTCGAGGATGAATGCATCGTAGTTGCTGCATATTATCAGGATTTTCCTGATCCTGTGCTTGATGAGGGAAGCATAGTCCGGAGTCTTCAGCTCCTTCAGGCTCACCGGTTCAATAGTGTTCATTATGCGTGTCCTTTTCAAGTGCGGCAGGCCAGGCCTGCCGGCATCATATTGTCCTTCTTCTGAATTCAGCCACAGTGACCGCCGTCGCCACAGCCACATTGAGGGATTCCGACCCTGGGGCTCCCGGAGGATAAGGAGGGATATATAGCCTGTCAGAGACAGTCGAGGCTACCCTGTCCGATATCCCTTCCGACTCGTTGCCCATAACTATCATGACAGGACGGTCATTACCCGTGTCAAGCTCCCTGCCGTAGATGTTACTCCCGTCCAGAAATGTCCCGTACACCATACCGCCGCGCGAAACGAAACCCGCAGCGGTCTCCGCAAGGTCACAGTAATGGAAGCGCACCCTGAATATTGCTCCCATTGTCGCCTGGACAACTTTAGGGTTGAATACATCCACCGTATCCCGTGAGGCAAAGATAGCATTTATTCCGAACCAGTCGGCTATCCTTATCAGGGTTCCGAGATTGCCCGGGTCGCGCACGGCATCCAGCCCGAGATACAGCCCCCGCTCAGGAAGTGCCATCCGGATGTCTTGCCCCGGTTTCCTGACTACGGCAAGCACCGGGGATGGTGTGTTCAGCTGGGATATGCGACGCATCGCCTTATCCCCGATGTCCTCCCTGCGATAGACCGCATCTACGGTGAATCCGGACCGCACGGCTTCATCCACCAGTTTTTCCCCTTCTACGACAAACAGTCCGTACTCATCACGGAATTTCTTCTGTGACAAGGATTTTATCCTTTTTATCTCATTTGCTGATATAGATGATTCCATTGTCAGTAACCGAGAATCTTCAGCATCGATTTGTAAGTCTGTTCCTTGCTGAAAAGCTTGGTGTAGTATTCACCGTCTTCATCCTTGTCGATGATAATGTGTTTAGGAGCAGGCTGCAGACAGTGCTGTATCCCGCCGTATCCAGAGATGGATTCCTGGTACGCTCCTGTGTGGAAGAAACCTATATAGAGAGGATCCTCCCTGTTCTCTATCTTCGGGAGGAAGATGGCGTTGGCGTGGGCATCTGCATTGTAATAGTCCTGGCTGTCGCAAGTCAGCCCACCGAGGAACACCCTCTGGTATTTTTCGTTCCACTTGTTTATCGGGAGAAGTATGAAGCGCTGCTTTATACCCCACGTGTCCGGAAGGGTGGTCATAAACGAATTGTCTATCATATACCACCTCTCCCTGTCGTTCTGCTGCTTGACATCGAGGATCTGGAATATCGTCGCCCCTGACTCTCCCACGGTGAAGCTGCCGAACTCAGTGAAAATATTCGGTTCCTGGACATCTCTGGCGTTGCACATCGTCTTGATCTGGCTGATGATTTCCTCCGCCATATATTCATAGTCGAAATCCATGGCGAGGGAATTCTTGATCGGGAAGCCTCCACCGATGTTCAGAGAATCGAGTTCTGGGCAGATTGCCTTGAGGTCACAGTACACATTGACGCATTTGGACAGCTCGTTCCAGTAGTATGCGGTGTCCTTGATGCCTGTGTTGATGAAGAAATGCAGCATCTTCAGATGGAACTTGCTGCTCTTGCTTATCACATTCGTGTAAAAAGGCACTATGTCACTGTATCTGATGCCGAGGCGCGAGGTGTAGAAGTCGAATGTCGGCTCCTCCTCCGATGCAATCCTTATACCCAGATTGATAGGGAGATCTATCAGGTCGTTGAGCTGGTCGAACTCGTGCATGTTGTCCAGCACAGGTATGATGTTTCTCCAGCCATCGTTCACCAGGTTGGATATATTGTCTATGTAGGACAGTTTCTTGAAGCCGTTACAGATGACGAAAAGGTCCTTGCTGACCACTCCTTCGGCCTCGAGGGCCTCGATGAGATTGAGGTCGAATGCAGAGGAGGTCTCAAGATGGATGTCGTTCTTCATCGCCTCCCGGAGCACGAACTCGAAATGCGAACTCTTGGTGCAATAGCAATAATGATAAGAGCCTTTGTAGTCCACTTTTGCCATGGCGACATTGAACATTCTCTTTGCACGCTGTATCTGCGAGGATATTTTCGGCAGATAGGTTATCTTGAGCGGAGTGCCGTACTGGTTGATTATGTCCATCATGTTGATGTCATGGAAATAGAGTTTCCCATCCTCTACACGGAACTCATCCTGCGGAAATTCAAATGTCTGGTCAATCAGATCGATGTACTTGTCCTTCATTTTCGCTAATCCAATTCAGTTACTTTGTTTGCAATAATACATTCCGGCTCGCCCGGATATCCGTTTCAGGGCGCAAATATATCACATTAATTCGTTATTCTATCGTTGTCGATGATTTTTTGCAGGATTATTTATCTAAAATTTTGCGGTTACGGCATAAAAGGATACTTTTGTAAGTTGTTTCAACTGGTGATGGAAGGCTTCAGAAGGATTGCATTGACAGGTCTCGTGCTGCTGGCGGCGCTTTCCTGCAGCACTACACGGGTCCTGCAGGAAGGGGAATACCGTCTGGCCCGCAACCGTGTGGAGGTCACCAATGACAGCAGGTTCAACCTCTCCGAGATAGAGCCGTACCTGAAACAGAAGCCCAATTCCTATTTTATCTTCGGATGGAACCCTTTTCTCAATGTCTACAACTGGCAGAACGGGAAAAACGGAGGCTGGGACAGGTTCATAAGGAAGATCGGGGTAGCCCCGGTGGTATATGATCCAGAGCAGGTGGAGAACTCGATCGGGAATGTGAAGAACCACCTCGAATATCTCGGCTACTACGGATCGGAGATAAATACAGAAGTCAAAGTCAAGCGCAAGAATGTTACAGTAAAGTATGAGGTGAGGCTCGGCAAGAGATATCCTATCAACAGGATAACATATCACCTTCCTGAAGGGGAGCTTGCTGAGGAATTCTGTCTCGACACGGCAAATGTCACTGTCAGGAGAGGAGATTTCCTGTCGGAAAGCGCTCTCGAGGCCGAGAGCGAGCGTTCAAGCAGATATCTCCGTAACAAGGGTTTCTACACATTTTCCAAAAGTTATTTCTCCTTCGAGGCTGACACCCTTTCAGTCCCGGGGTATGCGGCCATAGACTTCAGCATCAACGAATATACGAGGAATGAATCCGCGAAGGATGCCAGACCTTTCCGCAGGTTCCGGATCAACGATGTGACAATATCCTATCCGAAACGGCTGAAAATAAGGGAGGAAGTGCTGCGCAATCTCAACACCATCTCTCCCGGGGACATCTATAATGAGACAGACATCAGCAACACATACTCACGGATGTCATCACTCAGGATGTTCAATGGCATCAATATCAGGATGGAGCAGGCCGACTCAAGTCTCGTGGACTGCTCGATAGACCTGTCTCAGTCCAAACTGCAGGGGTTCAAGGTGAATCTGGAGGCATCTATCAACTCTACAGGCCTTTTCGGAATCTCCCCACAACTGTCGTATTATCACAAGAATATATTCAGGGGAGGAGAATGGCTCAACCTGAGTTTTATGGGCAATTTCCAGATGATGTTCGACAGTCCTGTCAGGTCCAACGAATTCGGTGTGTCCGCAGGCCTGAGCTTTCCGAAGTTTCTCGGACTTCCTTACAGGCTCTTCGACGGGCCTGCAATACCGAGGACGGATATCAACCTCTCGTACAACTATCAGAGCAGGCCGGAATATACCAGGAACATAATTTCCACATCGTTCGGATACAACGGCAGCATAGGAGGCAGGTTCTTCTACCAGGTCTATCCGGTGCAGCTCAACATAGTCAGGCTTTTTGACCTTGACCCGAGCTTCTACAGTTCACTTTACAGCGACCCGTTCATGAGGAATGCCTACCAGGACCACTTCGACCTCGGGCTTGGCAGCACATTCTACTATACTACTAATGCAGATGTCAATCCGGCTACATCCTATTTCTACACAAGGCTCCAGTTCGACATCTCCGGCAATATACTGAGCGCCTTCAAGCCCCTGATGGACAAGGATGAGGACGGGGCAGGAATGATATGGAACACGCCGTTCTCACAGTATGTCAGGGCGGAGCTGACTCTTGGCAGGACCTGGAGGTTCGGACGCAACAACGGCCAGGCGATAGCTACCAGACTGCTTGCAGGAGCAGGATACGCATACGGCAACTCTACAGTCCTCCCGTTTGAAAAACATTTCTATGCCGGAGGCTCCAACAGCCTGCGGGGATGGCAGGCGAGGACAGTAGGTCCAGGCCTCGCCCCTATGGACGGGACATTCATCATCCCGAACCAGACAGGAGACATGAAGCTGGAGGCAAATGTGGAATACAGGTTCCACCTGTTCTGGAAACTTGCAGGTGCAGCTTTCATCGATGCCGGCAATGTATGGACATTCAGGGAATCCGGGACGACGGAACGTTCCTCAATGCTCACCGCAGCCACCTTTGCAAAGAGCATTGCAGCCAACTGGGGTGTCGGCGTGAGGCTTGACCTTGATTTCCTTGTCATCCGTGTGGACATGGGCATGAAGATACACGACCCCGCGAGGGAACAGCGATGGGTCGGGCCGTCAGGGTGGCTGCGCAGGGATGGATATGCAGTGCATTTCGGTGTCGGATATCCTTTCTGACATCCGTCACGATGCTGGCCGCCGTGTTTCAGACATTTTAATGTAGATTTCCGGCCATGGGGATATGTTTTTAACGATTATTCATTATATTTGTACGGTTTGATTTGATCAAGATAACTAACCGATTTGATATGGCTTTGATAAACTGCAAAGAATGCGGACAACAGATCTCTGATGCCGCAAAGACATGTCCTCATTGCGGGGCTCCGGTCGTGAAGGATGTCTACTGTCCCAAATGCGGGACCAAGGTTCCGGAAAACATAAAGTTCTGCCCGACATGCGGGAACGCCATCGTGCCATCCGCATCAGAAGCGAAGAGCGGCAAGGACAAGACCGTGGCCGGACTGCTGGCTATCTTCCTCGGAGGATGGGGGATACAGTACTTCTACCTCGGCAAGACCACGGCCGGAATACTGACGATAGTCATAAGTCTCTGCTCATGCTATATATGGGGTCTGCTGATGCTGATACAGGGCATAATGATGCTCACGATGTCCGATGAGGCATTCAACGAGAAATATGTCGACACCGACAAGACGTTCCCTCTATTCTGACACTTGCCATGTACTGTAGGAATTGCGGTGCGGAACTTCCCGAAGGGGCGAAGTTCTGCACAAACTGCGGACACGGACTGACGGCAGACACAGGGGCTTCTTCTTCGGCCCAGCCTGTTTCAGGATTCTCTGACAGGCGTGACCGCCCGAATTCACATCTCGCCCTTGCCATAATCGTCACGGTATGCTGCTGCATCCCGTTCGGGATAGTCTCCATAATCTATGCATCCAAGGTGGATTCACGCTGGAACAACGGCCAGGATGAAGAGGCGCGGGAGAACTCGCGCAAGGCAAAGAACTGGGCGCTGTGGGGAATAGGTCTGGTCGCGCTGTTCTATGTGGTGTATATACTGCTGCTTGCATTCGGCGCGGTGACCGCATTCTGGACAGAGGACTTCTTCAGCGGAGGCAGTTCGGTATATGACATAATGGCCGCCTGCCACAACTTCTGATGCGTGCAGACAAAGGCAGATACAGGCTTACGGCAGGCATGTTCATCGTGCTTGCCGTTCTGCTTCTGGCCGCTGTCCTGCTCTATACGGAGACTGACCCGGAATCATCTGTCCTTTTCCCGAAATGCCCTTTCCATCTGCTTACGGGGCTGGAATGTCCTGGCTGCGGCTCCCAGCGCGCAATCCACAGCCTGCTGAACGGAGATATAGGTGCCGCCGCACATTACAATCTGCTCCTTGTCCTGGCGATTCCGTATCTCGGACTGCTTGCGTCACTTGAGGTGACACGCCATATATTGCTGCATCTCAATGTCCCGGAGAAAATCAAAAACAAAGTGTCGCATGGGATTTCCAGGACTGTAGCCATCCTGTACCATGGCAGGGCGGCATGGATTGTCCTCGCTGTCGTGCTGCTGTTCTGGCTTCTGCGCAACTTCACCGCCGCGTTCTGAAAGAGGGAATGTTCCACAGCAGGGTCCAGCCACCGGCCATGGCGCGCTGTCATTTATCCTGCTTCTGATAGTATTTGGGCCACAGCGATGCCAGCCTTTCGGCCATGTTCTGTTCTGTCCTGCTTGTATCGGCAGGCTCGTAGAGAGTAGTGCCGGCAATCTCTTCGGGCATGAATTCGAGGTCGGTCCAGTGTCCCGGGAAATCATGGGCATACCGGTAGCCATCGGCATATCCGAGATCCTCCATAAGCTTTGTCGGAGCATTCCTCAGATACAGAGGAACCGGAGCCACCGGGGTCTCCTTTGCGAGGGCTATGGCCTTGTCAATGGCAAGGTATGCGGAATTGCTCTTCTGAGATGAAGCGAGATAGATTGTGGTCTCCGAGAGGGGGATACGTGCTTCCGGCATCCCGATGTTGTGTACAATCTGGAAGCAGGCGTTAGCCAGGAGCATGGCATTCGGGTTTGCAAGTCCTATGTCCTCTGCGGCGAGTATGCACAGCCTGCGCGCAATGAACAGCGGGTCTTCGCCTCCGTTGAGCATCCTTGCCAGATAATATACCGCCGCATTCGGATCAGACCCTCTGACGCTCTTTATGAAGGCCGATATGATGTCATAGTGCATTTCGCCGCCCTTGTCGTAGACTGCGATATTCTCCTGGAGGCAGGAAGCCACTGTCCTGTTGTCGATTGTTATCTTCTCATCCGGACCGTAAGCCCCGACTACAATCTCCAGTATGTTCAGCAGCTTGCGCGCATCCCCTCCGCTATACCGGAAGAGCGCTCCGGTCTCGGCCACAGTGACATCCCTTGTGCGCAGTATCTCATCCGTGTGTATAGCCCTGTTCAAGAGTTCCTCAAGGTCAGACGCATCAAGAGGCTTGAGCACAAACACCTGGCATCGCGACAGCAGGGGAGTGATGACCTCAAACGAGGGGTTCTCTGTAGTAGCTCCTATCAGCACTACAGTGCCATCCTCCACTGCACCCAGAAGCGCATCCTGCTGCGATTTGCTGAACCGGTGGATTTCATCGATGAACAGTATCGGAGCCAGGCCGCTGGAAAACAGCGAACTGCCCCTCGCCTTGTCTATCACTTCACGGACCTCCTTGACACCTGCGCTCACAGCCGAAAGTGTATGGAACTCCCTCCCCGTCGAATGCGCCACAATACGCGCAAGGGTTGTCTTGCCCACTCCCGGAGGCCCCCACAGGATGAAAGAAGAGAGGTTGCCTGTATGTATCATGTTCCATAATATGCTGCCCTCGCCGACCAGATGCCTCTGTCCGACATACTGGTCAAGGGTGGATGGCCTCATCCTTTCAGGAAGAGGGGGAAGCATTCTGTTCATTACATTGCTGTCTGTCACGGCCATATCCGGTAAACATGCGGCAAAGCAACCTGGCAGGGTGTTTTGCCGACTTCAAACATACAAAGTTACGATATTTTTTGCTAAATTCGCGGCGGTAAAATGGATTTTGGATTATGTTTGAAAAGAAGACGAAGATTATATGTACCATCTCGGACATCAACTGCGATGAGGATTTCATCAGGAAGCTGTATGAAAGCGGGATGAATGTCGTCAGGATAAACTCCGCCCACGCCTCGCTGGAAGGGGCCCAGAGGATTGTGGACAATGTACGTGCAGTCTCGGACAGGATAGCGATCCTGGTGGACACCAAGGGACCTGAAGTCAGGCTTACCGCCATGGAGTCCGCTGTGGGATTCGTGGTCAATGAAGGGGACTGGATAGAGATACACAACGGACCTGACATGGCGTGCACATCCAAGATCCTATACACCACATGCGCGGATTTCGTGAGCGATGTCCCGGTAGGTGCGCATGTCCTCGTAGATGATGGCGCAATCGACCTCTTCGTCACCGGCAAGGAAGGGGACAAGCTTCTGTGCGAGGCACAGAACAGCGGTGTTATCAAAGGCAAAAAGAGCGTGAATGTACCCGGGGTGCACATCTCTCTGCCGGCCCTGACGGAAAAGGACAAAAGATTTGTCCGGTGGGCGATAGATGCGGACATAGATTTCGTAGCCCATTCGTTTGTCCGGGGGAAGGATGACCTGCTGGAGATTCAGAAGATACTGGATGAGCAGGACAGCCATCTCAAGATAATATCCAAGATAGAGAACCAGCAGGGTATCGACAATATCGAGGAGATACTTACACACAGCTACGGTGTGATGGTGGCTCGGGGAGACCTCGGAGTGGAAATTCCGGCGGAGCGGATCCCCATCATCCAGAAGGATATCATCCAGATATGCAGGGCACGCAAAAAACCTGTAATCATTGCGACGCAGATGCTCCACAGCATGATAGAGAATCCGCGCCCGACCAGGGCGGAAGTGACCGATGTCGCCAACGCCATTTTCCAGAGCACTGATGCGATAATGCTCAGCGGTGAGACTGCAAGCGGGAAATATCCTGTCGAGGCCGTCAAGACAATGAGCAGGATTGCCAAGGAGATAGAGAAATCCATCGACATCTCGCTCGATCTCCATCTCGAGAAAGTCCACAAGCCGATAGCCGCGGTGCTCGCCCGCTCTCTGGTGGCATCGACAAAAGAACTGCCTGTCAAAGCCATTATCTTCGACACATGGACAGGACGCACCGGCAGATATCTGGCTGAATCCAGACCTAAAGTCCCTATTTATGCAATGTGCTATAACGCCTCTACAATGAGAGAGTTGAACTTGACTTACGACATATATGCATACAAGTTCGACATCCAGAAGAGCAAGGAGGATATGGTACGCAACTCGATCAGAATACTGGAGGAGGATGGCCGTCTGCAGGCGGGCGATCTCGTGGGCTTTATAGGAGGCAGTTTCAACGATGAGTTGGGTGCCACATATATGGAGTTCAAGTACGTATAATGCCGGATGAAGGTGTCCGGAACCATAGCCGCCGCTTTCATGATTCTGGTCATGACAAGTGAAGCCGATGCGCAGACCAAGAGCCTCGGAGTGTTCTTCGCCCCGGACCGGTCCGGGTTCAGCCATCAGCGTTTCCTGCGTGACAACACCTTCTGGAATATTGATGTCGCAGTGGATTATGGAGGTTGTGTACTGGGTCAGGATGTCCTGCCCGGGGCGCGTGTCTCATTGGGCTACAACTTCATAGTCTGGGAGAAAGATCACGGTGAAGGCCGTTCGAGAATATATTCCGGACCGGGAATCAGCATCGGATACGTGCCGGACAAGGATCTTCTGTATGGAGGGATGGCAGGGCTCTCCGGCAATGTGGGGTATGAATACGATTTCCGTTTCCCAGTGACCATATCCCTGAGTCTGTCACCGACAGTGGGCATCCATCTCCACAATACGGACAGCGGGCTTCAGCTCGGCACATATATCAACGGCCTTCTGTGGTCTCTGGCCCCTCAGCTCGGAATCCGCTACAGGGTCGGAGAGAAAAGAGACGGCATAATGCATGGGGAGAAACCGGCGAAATACAAAAGGAGATTCCCGAGACTTACATTCGGTGCCGAATGGGGATATGTATCGACCTTCTTCTGCTTCTACCACCGCAACTACAGGGCCGTGGAAGGATACAGGGTGAACGATAAAGGTTCGAATGCAATGTACGGAGGCAACGGCTATCTTCTCGGACATGCCGGTGTCAATTTCGGAGGACACTTCAACCTGTCTCTGTATGCGGGATATGAAGGCATAGGGGACGGATTCTGCGTGATACCGGTGACTTTGAGAACCACGTGGCTTTTCGGCAGCCGGGCTGAAAGATCCAGATGGCTGTGCTATCTGGATGCCGGTTACGGGTTCAGGCCGGAGGGAGACAGCAGATGTTTCCTCGCCAAGGCCGGGGGAGGGTACAGGGTATCTTTCTCCCGGAGTGTAAAGATGGACTTCCTTCTGTCATACAGGTTTGCGTACGCCGGAATTCCGTTTTCGGACTATGCAGGGCCTGTGACCGGGGACAGAATCAACAGGAACGACAATTTCCTGAATGCAATCAGCATTGGAATAGGATTAACTTTATAACAGAATCTAATCATGAAAATTACAGACAGGATCAGGTATGTAGGAGTGAATGACCACTGCAAGACATTGTTTGAAGGGTTGTGGCCGCTTCCTTTCGGAGTATCGTACAACTCATATCTGGTAGTTGGGGACGACGCTATAGCACTCATCGATACCGTAGAGGCGGAATTCGCGGAAGAATACCTCGGCAAGATCAGAGAAGCGATAGGGGACAGGCCGATTGATTACCTCATAGTGAATCATATGGAGCCCGACCATTCCTCCAGCATGGACTTCATCAGAAGGCAGTACCCTGACATTACCATAGTCACCAACGCCAAGGCTGTCCCGATGATTGCAGGCTACTACGGGCTTACTGACAATATAAAGACAGTGAATGATGGAGAAACATTAGGGCTCGGGAATGCCACACTTGCTTTCTATATGACGCCGATGGTCCATTGGCCGGAGACAATGATGACTTGGCTTATCGAGGAGAAGACCCTGTTTGCAGGAGATGCTTTCGGGTCGTTCGGGGCAGTGGATGGGCCGGTCACAGATACTGCCGGAGCCCGACTTTGCGGCTGGCTCGGGATGCAGGCTGACACTTTCCCGGAATTCAAGAGCGAGATGACAAGGTATTATTCAAACATTGTAGGCAAATACGGCATTCCGGTGCAGAATGCCCTGAAAAAGCTGTCATCCCTGCCGATTTCGAGAATATGCAGCACACACGGCCCGGTATGGGAAAGGCAGATTACCGAAGTCGTGTCCCTCTATGACAGGCTCAGCCGGTATGAAGGGGAACACGGCGTATGCATAGTGTATGCATCGATGTACGGGAACACGGCTAAGGCAGCCAGGGCACTCGAGTCCGAACTGGCCGCAAGGGGAGTGCCTTATGCGATCCATGATCTTGCGCAGGAGAATGTCTCGTATGCATACAGGGATGCATTCAGGTTCGACACCATAGCTGCAGGTTCTCCTACATACAACAACTGCATATTCCCTCCGGTGGCAGCATTCATGGCGGGACTTTGTGCAAGGACACTGAAGAACCGCAGATTCCTTGCCTTCGGGTCATACACTTGGGCAGGAGGAAGTGTGAGGCTGCTTAACGGAGAAGCCCAAAACCTCGGTTTTGAGCTTCTTTCAGAGGGCTTTGCATTCGCCCAGGGATATTCCGCTGAAAAATGCGACATGTCTGCAGCGGCAGACCTCCTTGCCAGATAAACATACACAGGCAGCACGGACAGGAGGAACTTACCTCCTGTCTCCGAGATGCCTGAGCTTGCTCAGGTTGAATGTCAGTCCGAAAGTGAAGTTGACATTTGCTTTTCCGTACGGTAGTCCTACAGCAATACCCCCTATATTCAAAGGACTGGTCACATTCCAGAAGATATTGTCTGTCCCGAGGAAGATTCCGATTCCAGGGAAATCGAGGCCGAGAGCCGCGCCCCAAGTCGAACCGTGGTTGCTTATGCCATAGTTAGTAGAAAACTCGAACCACTTGACCGGATGGATATTCACAAAGAACCGGCCTTCATATTTTGAGTACGCCCGGGCGAACCTGTTCGAATACAGGAAACCGGCCGAGAGTTTTTCATAGAACGGCATCTTGTATTCAGCACCGATGTTCAGGGTCGCGGTCAGCATCTCCAGCCTGCGGCGGCTTCCATCCTCCTTGTACATTACCAGAAGGTTTTCCAGGTCCTTACCCATAGCATCCAGCTGGCTGTCAATAGTGTTCTCGCTTTCCGGATTGTTGACCGCGATATTGTCGAATCCGTCGAACACCCACGCAGTATTGTCAGTATAGGCGTTTATTGTCCTGCCCCATGACATGAATCCAAGATCAAGGATGGCGGCTGACACCGTAAGCCCATCAATGACCTCGTAGGTTGCTCCCAGATCTATCGCTCCTCCAAAGCCTATTCCGTTGAAAATGTCCTGGACTCCGTTCTCCAGAAAAGAAATCTGGTTGAAATCCAACTGGTTCGTTCCGGCCTTTGTCCCTATATCCACGATACTTGTTGCATAGAGGGAACCATCGGCATTGACACTCCACTGGTCTCCGTTCATGTTGATATTCATATTGTCGACCTTGACTTCCGCATTGAAAAGCCCGACAAGGAACTTCACTTTCGCTCCGATATTAAGCCGCTCCGTGATGCTGTGCGAGTGTCCTATTGCCAATTCAAGACTGTTCCTCGTCCTCACTCCGAGATTGCTGATGTCGTATGACTGCTTCTGCCCGGCATTCTTCATGAAATCGAACAGGTCACGCGGAAGATTGAGCGCATTGCTGGACTTCAGGTTCAGTTCTACCGTAGTGAATCCGTGCTTGCCCCAAGTACCTACTGAAATCAGGTTTTCCGAGATGTCCAGACCTAAAATATTCTGTCTGTTGAGTTTTCCAAGAAATTCATCAGAGCTCACCGCCCCGTTCATAAAAGTTGTCAGCTGGCCGTTTCGCGGATACAGGAACGTGCTGATACCCATATTGCTTCTCAGGTCTAAATTCACATTGCCTACGCCCAGGGAGAGGTAGCTTCTGGAACTGGCAAAAGCCGGATTGAGCTGGTGCCTGAACTTGTAGCTTTCCATAAAATATGCAGAATTGGTCTGCGCAGAGGCTGCAAGTCCGGATGCTATTGCTAAAAACAGTATTATATATATCTTTTTCATGATTCTTCCAGGTTAAAGTTGTGTGCTTATCCCTCCTTTGATGTTTACACTGATATCTGTAAGCTGGATACCCTGCCGGCTGTTCAGGGCAACTCCGGCGAAATCGCTGTCGCAGCTTCCCTTGAGATTGAGCCTGAACCCATCCAGACGCTTGAGACTTTCAAGATCGGCATTGATATGTATGACAGCGGGAGTCGTGGTGGCAGAGCCTGTATCTCCGCCTTTGACAGTCACTGGAGATGCTCCAGAGGCATCTGATAGAGAGACTTCAACACCAGAGTCAATCACGTTGCCATCCACATCGATAGGGGAGGCCGAGACTGCAAGCGTCAGTGGAATCTCATTGACAAATGTCATATAGACAGATGCTTCCGTAAGATGTATCTGCAGATTCCCGTCGGATGTTTCGCCCTGCTGTCCGTCGCTGCCCTTATCTGAAGAGTTGAGGGTGTCGTTCAGTCCGGTGATATCGTATGGATATTCGATGGAAAGATTCTCGCCGAAAGCAAGAGGGGCATCTAAGCTGTAGTCGAAAGAGAACGAGTACTGCGCACCCGGGTTTTCAGGAATGTCTATCGTCAGCATCTCCTGGAGAACCTCCACATTCACATCTGTTACCTCTATCCTATCCGGCATGGTGGCAACAAGTTCAGCCAGATCCTCTTTCACGATGACCACTGGATTGTTTGTGGCAGCTACAGGCCCCTGTGGCACATCTTCCGCCCTTCTTACGATATATATCGGGGTGATACCGTTACCGACGGCAATGGCATCTTCCGAAGTCTGGTCCGGATTGCCTATCTGCAGGGACTTGACAGTCTGGTCTCCTGAATATGATGTGATATCGGCAGAGAAAGTCAAAGATACCGGGGAAGTATTGGTCACAAGCATCGAAATCACAGGGCTGTAGATGTCGATTGTGGTATTCTCTCCCGAAAGGAATTCCGGCATCTCGCCGAGCTCGACCGGTTCGATTGTCCCGACCTCTATTTCAGGATTGAATTTCATCTGTACTGTCCTGACAGCTATATCGCTGACAGTCATATCTATGTCGATTGCAAGACTTTGAGGGAGATCGGATGTATATGTCCCGAATGTCTTCGGAATCGCACTGATGGCCACATTGTCCATAACGATAGCATCCTCTATCTGTATCTTGTTTCCGACAAGTCCCTGACCTTCAGGAATCTGGTTAAAGTCTACGGATATAATGGAAAGCTCGATAGGTCTTGGCTCTTCCACTTTCAGATTGACATCCTGAATGAATTTCACGACATGTCCATCTTCCACTGCATAGAAACCGTCTCCAGAAGCACCAGCAATTGTTATATAGTCAGGGAATTTGAGTGTAAATCCCTTGGCTATTGTTATTTCACCTCTGGTATCCTCATCGTTTCTCGAAAGTGTGAGCGATATCGCGAGCGAAGCCTGCAGATCAATCCTACCGATTTCGGAGACATAATCAGGCACATCCTCTGAAATCAGTATTTCGGTTTCTCTGCTGCCATCTACTTCAAAATCATATCTCTCTGCAGTAATCGGAATCTGTCCGACCTGCTCGTTATCCGGAATATCCATTGTCACCTTGAATCCGCCCTGATTGTCATCATTTCCGATCTGGATATCCGAGAATTCGATTGACGGTACATCTATGTTCTGCGTTATCTCGTCACCGGACACAGACAGCAGATAATTTCCGTCAGCATCCTGTGTGATCACTGAATTTTCAGTGTCATCGAGCTTGAGGAAATCACCTATCAGAATCTTCTGGGTGCTGCCGACCGGAGCGCTGATGTCTCCGTTGACATCGATGGTCAAGTCGATGCCTTTGCTGAGATCGTACGCCTCATTTACGCACGAAACGCCTCCAATGACCATCCCGGCCACAAGAGCCGGCATTGTCATCCTTGACAGTTTTTCAAGGTTCATAATCCAATTATTTTGAGTTAATTAAAATCCCTGCAAATATAGACAAAATTTTTTAAAGACTTCGCCTGAGCGCAAAATCCATACAGAATTACGCCACACTGCCCTTTCGGTATTTTTTGTCATACAATAGATATTATGTTAAGTAATGTTTGTAATAAATGAGATTGTTGCTATATTTGCGCTGTGAAATTCAGAATCTACATAATCATAGCAATTCTGGCTGCGGGACTCTCCTACACCTTAGACTGCCTGACGCATCCGCAGGAAAAGGAAAATGCCATCACAGCCAGACAGCACGAAGACACTCTTAAAGGAAACGGAGAGACTTCAGACAGATATGTAGACTACAACTATGCATTCTGCGCCGCATCAGGCACAAGCATCTCGGCCCAGAGGTCAAACAGCAACAGCAGCATCCCGAGAAATCCGGGAGCTTGGAAAAGATGCAATGAGTCCGACAGCCAGATAGTAGAGTTGCATTCCGGCAAAATTTGCTGTGAATCAGCCGTGAACAATTTCCTGTCGACTATATTGCTTCATCCTTCCGGGCTGCAGTCGGACAGCCACAGGTTTATCCAGCTGTGCCGGCTGACAATCTGATAACCGGCATTTACGCAACACTGGATTGACACGCAAGATGTCGGCAAGTGTCATTTGGCCGGTTGTTCCGGCCAGGTCTCCCCTATTCTTATAATTAATTGATTTACAATAATTTAATATTATTATGAACAAAGAATTCGTCCGCGTACGCAGTATACTGGACTACACGATATCACTGGCTCTCCTTATCATAGGCTGCGCAATAGTAATTATCCCTACGCCTGCATCAATCAATATAGTGGGTATCTTTTCCATCTTTGCAGGAATCCTGCTGATTGTCATACTCAGGTCTGCCTGGAAAGACAAGGAGACAGGCGAGAAATACCACAAGAAAGAGTTCTATTTCCCTCAAAGCAGCAAGGACAGGATAATCAAATCCGTATCAGAAGACATCGAAAACATTGACATTCAGGATGAAGACAAAGGGAACGGACTCAGGCTCGACCTTTTCTACAGCAAACATAACGGAAAGGCGTTCCTCCAGGTCTATGAATATATCCCATACAGATACGAACCTGCATCAGAATTCTTCGAACATCCGGTTTCCAAAATCGGAAAACTTCTGAAATAGAGACTTCCATAGTGAAGCGTGGTTACAAAACAGCCGCCCCGGACGAGGCGGCTGTTTTCATTGGCATCCTGTGGTCTGCCACGCATCATTTCTTCGGCAGTTTCGCAAGATATTCCCTGTACGCATCCCAGTCTGTGACCGGTCTGCGCGCCACACCGGAATCCATTGCCGCTTTGGCGACCGCTATGGACACAGTCTCAAGCAGGCGGGAATCCAGCGCCTTAGGTATGATGTAGTCCGGACCGAAAGACAGGGCGGATACATTGTATGCCTTGAGCACCTCTTCCGGGACAGGAGACTTTGCGAGTTCAGCTATCGCATATACTGCGGCAAGCTTCATCTCTTCGCTGATCTTTCTCGCCCTTGTATCGAGTGCCCCCCTGAAAATGTACGGGAAACCGATCACATTGTTGACCTGATTAGGATAGTCGCTCCGGCCTGTAGACATGAGTGCATCCGGGCGGGCTTCAAGCGCATCTTCATAGCTGATTTCAGGATAAGGGTTGGCAAGTGCCATAATTATAGGCTTGTCTGCCATCGTCTTGACCATCTCCTTGCTCAACACATCCGCCTTGGAGAAGCCGGCGAACACATCGGCATCACGTATGGCCTCCTCCAAAGTATGCAGATCCCTTGATGTGGCGAATTTCCTTTTATACTGGTTCAGGTCTGTCCTGTCCTCCCTGACAACGCCTTTGCTGTCGCACATTACAATATTCTCCGGCTTCACCCCTACCTTGATATACAGGTCTGTACACGCAATGGCAGCAGCACCTGCACCGTTTACAACCATCTTCACATCTTCCGCCTTCTTGCCGGCCAGTTCAAGGGAATTTACCAGGGCAGCGGCAGTTATTATCGCCGTACAGTGCTGGTCATCATGCATTACAGGAATATCCAGCTCCTCAATCAGCCTTTTTTCTATGTCAAAACACTGGGGAGCCTTTATATCCTCGAGATTGATGCCCCCGAAAGTAGGGGCAAGACTCTTCACAGTCTGGATAAATATCTCAGTATCAGAGGCATCCAGCTCTATGTCGAATGCATTCACCCCTCCCAGGATCTTGAACAGCAATGCCTTGCCTTCCATCACAGGCTTTGCTGCATAAGGGCCGATGTTACCGAGTCCCAGGACAGCCGTTCCGTTGGAAATCACTGCAATAAGATTGCCCCTGTTCGTATAGTCGTAGGACTTCTCCCTGTCATCTGCGATGGCCTCCGCAGGAGCCGCCACACCGGGAGTGTATGCCATTGCCAGGTCATGCTGGGTGGCAGTCGGCTTTACTGGACTGATGCCGGTCTTGCCGGCCGGAAAGCTTCTGTGGTACTCCAGAGCTTCTTGATCTGATTTTTTCATAATTATCCTTTCTAACTACTAACTTCTGTGACTGCATCCCCCTGTCCGGAAGACGCGAATTATGCAAATTTACGAAATTTTTTGCGTATGTTTGCAGCCTGTTTGAGAAAAAATTCTACAAAAACCGGCCTTTATGTCAAGAAAACATCAGGAAACGATACTCGAGAATGTGGTTGTTGAATCCGTAGCTGCGGAGGGGAAAGCCCTTGCCCATATAGATGGGGCAGTACTCTTTCTGCAATTCGCTGTGCCCGGGGACATCGTTGATGTCAAGGTGACGAAAAAGCGCAAGAACTATATGGAAGGGTATATCCTGCGGATTGTCAAACCTTCGGAATACCGTCTGGAACCTTTCTGCAGACATTTCGGCGTATGCGGAGGCTGCAAATGGCAACCGCTTCCATACAGGATGCAGCTTGAGGCCAAGCAGCAGCAGGTATATGACCAGCTTGTGAGGATCGGCCATCTCGAAGTGCCGGAAGTCTCCCCTATCATTCCTTCCGAAAAGACGGAACACTACCGCAACAAGCTGGAATTCACATTTTCGGAAAGGCGCTGGATAGAGACCTGGGAAAACCCGGATGAAATCGCTCCCGAAGACAGGGTCGGACTCGGGTTCCATGTCGGACGTTTCTTCGACAAGGTGCTGGACATAAAGCATTGCTATCTGCAGAAAGAGCCATCTGACAGCATCAGGCTGTTCATAAGGCGCTATGCCGTATCTCACGGCCTCTCTTTCTTCAACATCAGGGAACACCGGGGGCTTCTGAGGAATATGATAATCCGGACGACCGAAGCAGGAGCCACGATGCTGATAATGTGTTTCTACTATGATGATCCCGAGGCGAGAAAAGGTCTGCTCGATGCTGTGGCGGAAGCCTTTCCGCAGATAACATCCATCTATTATGTGATAAACGGCAAGGCGAATGACTCGATTGCCGACAGGGAATGCATTTTATATAAAGGAGAGGAAACAATCTGTGAGGAAATGGAGGGGCTGAAGTTCCGGATAGGGCCTAAATCCTTCTACCAGACAAACACTCTCCAGGCATACAGGCTCTACAGCGTGGCGAGGAAGTTCGCGGACCTGCACGGGAATGAGACCGTCTATGATCTCTACACCGGAACAGGGACGATAGCCCAGTTCTTGTCGGGGATGGCGAAGAAAGTCATCGGAATTGAATATGTCCCTGAAGCCATCGAAGATGCCAAGGCGAATGCGGAGGCCAACGGCATCACCAATTGCCTGTTCTTCGCAGGCGACATGAAAGATGTGCTGGACAGGGACTTCATAGAGGAGCATGGACATCCGGATGTAGTCATACTCGACCCTCCCCGTGCAGGAATCCATCCCGATGTCGCTAAAGTGATTCTTGAGGCATCACCGGACAGAATAGTGTATGTCAGCTGCAATCCGGCATCTCAGGCAAGGGATCTTTCAATACTGTGCGGACATTACACCATAACAGCGGTCCAGCCTGTGGACATGTTCCCGCACACCCACCATGTCGAAAATGTAGTGGCCCTGGTCAGAAAGGGAATATGAGTGGCAGGACGAACACCATCACGGCACCCATGATCAGCTGAAGCGGCAGCCCCACCTTGACATAGTCTCCGAACCTGTATTCGCCGGCGCTCATCACCAGGGCATTTGGAGGTGTGGAGAAAGGAGATGCAAAGCACATACTTGCAGACACGGCCACCGCAAACATAAACGGATACGGGCTGACCCCCATACTGACAGCAGCGCTCATCGCAATCGGGGTGAAGAGCACCGCCGTAGCTGTGTTGCTCAGGAACATTGTCACGAGGGACGTGGCAAAATACACGATGGCGAGCAGCCCTCTCGGCCCTACATCCCCGAATCCGTCGAGCAGGAAGCCGGAGATGGCTGCTGTTATTCCTGTCTTGTCAAAGGCGACGGACATCGGTATCATAGATGCTATCAGCACCACGCTGCTCCAGTTTATACTCGAATATGCCTCCTCCATGTTGCGGAGACATCCCGTCACGACCATCAGCACGGCTGCCACAAGCACTGCCGCCACTGAAGGGATTATGTCCAGCACCATCACAATGACCATAGCCAGCATTATAATGGCAGCCAGAGGGGCCTTGCTGTCAAGGGTGACCTTGGCCAGCCTCTTGCCCGGCTGTCCCACCAGGACAAAGTCCTCTGTGAAATCATCGAGGGCGGATATGTTTTTCCACGTCCCCTGTATAAGAAGGGCATCTCCCGAATGCAGCTTGACATCCTTTATGTCATCATTGATGTTGTATTCTCCTGACCTCTTGATACCCAGGACATTCACACCGTAGTGCTCCCGGAACTTGCTGTCCGCCACAGTATGGTTGATGAGATGCGATTCCGGGACGATATACAGTTCGGCATATCCTGTCTCCGCAGTCGTTGCTTCCGCCTGGAGATCTATCCTGTCAAATCCGAGAGCCTTCTCCTCCACGAATCTCTCTGCATTCTCTTTCTTGCCGTACATTATGAGGGTGTCCCCTGCCCTGACCACGCTGTCCGGACCTGCGACCTCCTCCGTGCCCGCCCTGCTGAAACGCCTCTGTGGGGCATGTATTATCCTGCCCACGCTGAGGTCGTATTCAGACCCTATCCTGAGCTGATGCAGGGTACGGCCGACAAGCGATGAGCCATCCGGGACCATCACCTTGAAACTCTGGTGGGACAGATTGTACTCATCCACCACCTCCGCTGCCGACCTGCTCATCTTTTTCCCTTTTCCGGCCGCCTTTCCTTCCTTTCCGACGAGCAGGCGGCTGAGGAAAAACAGGATGGTGACGCCGACAGCCACGGCCACGGCCCCGACAGGGGCGAAAGAAAAGAACCCGAGAGGTTCGAGACCTTCGCTCACAATCGCATCCTGGATGACGAGGTTCGGCGGCGTGCTGATGAGGGTGAAAAGTCCCATACTGCTGGCGAACGCCATCGGCATCAGGTATCTTCTCGCACTGATGCCTGAAGCTGATGCCATGCTCATCACTATAGGCATCATTACTGCCACTGTCCCGGTGTTGCTGACAAAGGCTCCTATTGCAGCAGTGACAAGCATGACCAGAAGGAAAAGGACATTCTCGTTGCTTCCGCCCACTTTCATTATCTTACCGCTTATCATCTTGGCAAGGCCGGTTCTGAAGATGCCCGCGCCCACGACAAAAAGCCCTACCATCATAATGACGACAGAACTCGAGAATCCGGAAAGAGCCTCCTCCGGAGTCAGCACTCCCGTGAGCAGGAGCACAAGCATTGAACCGAGAGCCACTATGTCGGATCGTATCTTGCCGCTCACGAACAATATACACGACAGGGCGAGGACAATGAGGGTTACCGTTGATGGTGACAATATCGACATCAGACTATGTTTTTTGCAAAATTAACATATAAATTTATAACTTTGCAAAGATTTGGCTTTATGTATGGGGAAACTTTTTGACGAACTCAGCAAGGATTACCGGGTCAGAGAAGGGCTCAAGACCTGCATCAACTGTGGCACCTGCACGGCTATCTGTCCGGCTGCAGAATTCTACAGATATGACCCCCGCAAGATTGTCGACATAGTCCAGAGCAAGGATGAGGAAGAGATAGAGAAGCTCCTGAAGAGCGACACGATATGGTATTGCGGAGAGTGTATGTCGTGTGTGACAAGGTGTCCCCGCAAGAACGGCCCGGGACTGGTGATAATGGCATTGAGAAACCTTTCCGCCAAACTCGGATATTTCGTGTATTCGGAAAAGGGGCGCCAGCTCTATCCCCTTACCAAAATGCTCACGGGAAATATTCTCAAATACGGCTACTGCGTGTATCCGGAGACATTCCGCTGGGAGGACCATATCGAATCCGGCCCCGTATGGAAATGGCACACACAACATCTGAAAGACAATTTCGAAAGGCTGGGGGCGAACTACCAGGGAGATGGACCCGGGGTGCTCAGGAAGATTCCCCAGGAATCACTCGATGAGCTGCAGCGTATCTTCGATGTGACCGGTGCGACTGAAAGGATAGAGACGGTCAACAGATGTTCGGAAGAAGTCGCTGAAAAGATGGGACTTACAATGGAGGAATATTTCCGCAAGACATTCGAGGAAGCCTCTCCGGGGCACCTCAATGCGAAAGCGGATGAATATTGAGGACAAGGATTATGATATATCAGGGAAAGCAGAAAATATGGTCCGAATACCAGAAGGAGATTCCGGATGACCACTGGTTCTATGTCAGGAGCTGCATCCGTCAGAATTTCTTTCCAGGGGCAGAGGTGATGTTTATGAAGATATGCAGGGAAGAACTCGGCAAGGATATCTATGAAACTCCGCACCATACAACATGCGGAGGCATCGCCTACCACTGCGACACCATCCCGCAGGAGACGGTGATGACCATAGTAGCCAGGCAGTTCGCCCTTATGACAGAGGCAGGGTACGAGAACTATGCCGCAAGCTGCATAACTTCATTCGGCAACTATATAGAGATTCTCGAGACGTGGAACGAATTCCCTGAAGTGGAGGCGAAGATAAGGGAACTGCTGTGGAAAGCATGCAGAAGGGAGTTCAAAAAGCCGAAATATGTGGCACATGCCAGCGACCTTATCTACAAGTTCCGCAACGATATAGCCGCAAAGGCAAAATACCGTCTTGTGAACAGAAAGACAGGGGAACCGCTCAAGGTCGTGGAGCATATAGGCTGCCACTACTCCAAAATGTTCCCTTCAAAAGGAGTCGGAGGGGCGGAATATCCATACGTGCTGTGCGGTATGATAGAAAGCTGGGGAGGCAATGTGATTGACTACCCGGAACGACGCCATTGCTGTGGATACGGTTTCCGCCAGTACCACGTGAAAGCCAACAGAGGCTATTCCATTTCCAACACGCACAAGAAGTTCGAGTCCATGGAGCCATATCATCCGGATATGATCATCACCAACTGTCCCGGCTGTCCGTATTTTATGGACCGCTGGCAGTACGCCATATCTGAAATGGAGGGTAAGACATACGGTGAGAACGGCTTCGGCATCCCCGTATTCACATACGAGGAAGTGGCATCCCTGGTGCTGGGATATGATCCGTGGGACATCGGACTCCAGCTGCATCAGGTTGCCGTGGAGCCCCTGCTGGACAAGATAGGCATTCCCTACAACCCTGACGAGAAATATAAAGGACTGAACCATAAGGACATCATGAGACCTGAACTGCCGAGTGTGCTGAAATGCTGCTGATGTCCACATAAACCTGAACCGATGAAAGAGAACATAGTAATCATAGGAGGGGGCGTGGCTGGACTCGAAGCAGCCGCCCGGCTTATCCGGCTGGGCTACTCCCCTATCATTGTCGAGAAACAGGACCATCTCGGCGGACATCTGGCCGAATGGCACTGCCTGTTTCCGGATATGACACCAGCCTCGGACATAACGGCGCACCTTGTCGGTGAAGTCTCGGATGCCAATATCTTCACCAGCACCGAGATACTGTTCATCAACCATCTAAAGGACAGCTACAATGTAATGCTGTCCAACGGAATCTCCATCATTACCAAAGTCATATTGTTCACCACAGGTTTCAGGCTGTTCGAGGCATCCAGAAAAGAGGAATACGGCTATGGTATATACAATCAGGTGATAACCAACAGGGATCTTGAACACTGGTTCAATACCGGAGAAGACGCGAGGATAAGCTCCAAGCCGATGGAGGCAGTCGGATTCGTGCACTGCGTAGGCTCGCGCGATGAAAAGGCAGGGAACGCGCAATGCTCCAAGGTATGCTGCATCACGGCTGTAAAGCAGGCCATAGAAATGAAGAAGAAGTTCCCGGAAGCTATGGTCTATTGCTTCTATATGGACCTGAGGATGTTCGGGAAAAAATACGAGGACTTCTACATTTCGGCCCAGAGGGATTACGGAGTACGCTTCATCAGGGGCAGGGTATCGGAGGTAAGCGAGAACATCGAAGGCAAGGTAGTGGTGAAGGCAGAAGACACGCTGGCGGGCAAACCGGTCAGGGTCACGCTTGATCTGCTCGTCCTGATGGCAGGGATGGTATGCAACCCGGACAGCACGAAGGTGGCATCGATGATTTCCCTGCAGACCGACAGCGATGGCTTCCTCAAGAGCAAGGACAATATTATGGACATCACCTCCTCTTCGCGGAGCGGGATTTTCTACGCCGGAGCATGTACCGGTCCCAAGACAGTCCCGGAGACACTGGCGGAAGCGCGTTCCGCTGCCCTGGACATCCACAATTTCATTGAATCATTATGAATTTCGGATTCAGCATAACACCAAGTTCCACAATCAATCTCGACAAGGTAGACCGGACAATGTTCGAGCATCTGCACGAGATTGAGCCGGATGTGTACAAATGCATGGCTTGCGGTTCCTGCAGTTCCACTTGCCCGGCAGGACGGTTTTCAGGAATGAGCGTGCGCAAGGTGATACTCGCCCTCCAGAGGGGCAGGGAGAAGGAGGCAGCAGGGATGCTCAAGGGCTGTATGCTCTGCGGCAAATGCAGCATGGTATGTCCGCGCGGCATAAACACAAGGCATCTGATACTGTCGATATGTAGGATATATAATAAAGAGCAGCAGTGAGAGAACGCTTTCTGACAGGTTATAACGATTTCGTGCTGCCGTTCCTGTTCGGGATGGCATTCATCCTCACCTGGTGTCTCGTGGGCATGATACGGATTATCATCAGGCTGCCGAGAGAGGACAGACGGCGCTTCTTCCTTTCCTTTCTCAACCCGAAGATACTTCTCAAGGACATAAAGGATATCATTTGCGACTGCCTGCTCCACGTCAAGCTCTGGAAAAGGAACAAGCTTCTGGGCTATATGCACTCCAGCATAGCATTCGGATGGTTCATGCTCATCGTCATCGGGCATATAGAGGTGTTCTTCTATGCACCGCACAGGGCGAAACTGCTATATTTCCCGATATTCTTCCGGTATTTCATGGCGGAGGATGACAGCACTATGGGAGGGGCTTTCTTTTTCTTTCTGATGGACTTCTTCCTGCTTGTAGTGCTCAGCGGCATAGCGCTGGCGATAATCAAAAGGATACATTCGAAGTTCTTCGGAATGAGGAGGACGACAAACCCGAGTTTCATGGATCTTGTCGGACTGTATTCGCTCTGGTCCATCTTCCCGTTGAGACTTCTTGCAGAAGGCTTTACAGCCGATATCAGCGGAGGCTCGTTCCTCACCAAGTCTCTCAACAGCGTATTCCATGCATTCCTCGGCAACCACGTGAACATGCTGCCGACATGGTGGGCCTATTCTCTCGCCCTGTGCGTATTCTTCTGTGCCCTGCCGTTCACAAGGTATATGCATATCCCGACAGAGATACTCCTTATACCGCTCCGCAATGCAGGAGTGAAGATACGGCATCCCCGCAAAGGCTATGCGGAAGCGGAAGTCTATGCCTGCCCGAGCTGCGGGGTATGTATCGATGCCTGTCCAATGGGGGTGATGAAGACCCACATAAAAGATACGACCGTATATCTTAACCGCCAGTTACGCAGACACAACGAGACCCGTATCGAGGAAATCAGCGACAAGTGCCTGCTCTGCGGAAAATGCACGGCCGTATGTCCTGTAGGCGTGGAGGGTGACAGGCTGAGAATAGCCCAGAGATCTCTCAGGCAATACAATATCACGCCAGACTATTCCTGCATTGATACTGACGCCCTTGTCCGGGAATGCTCCTTCGGAGGCCAGGAGGATGGCAAAGTCCTGTATTTCGCAGGCTGTATGACGGCCCTCACGCCACAGATACGCAAAGCTGTCGAATCCGTCCTTACAAAAGCCGGCATCAGATATGAGATGATGGACAGGGATGGAGGCATCTGTTGCGGAAGGCCGATGCTGATGGCTGGCAGGTTCGGCCCGGCAGAGGAAATGATAAGAAAAAACACTGAAATAATCAGGGCGAGCGGAGCCACTACCCTGCTGCTGAGCTGCCCTATATGCTACAGGGTTTTCAAGGAAAACTACAGTCTGGATGGCATTGAAGTCATACACCATACCGGATACTTCGACAGGCTGATAAAGAACGGTATCATCCATCTCGGACACACGGCGACGAAATATGTCTATCACGACCCTTGCGAACTGGGCCGTGGCTGCGGCATATATGATGAACCGAGGGCAGTGATAGCCGCGGCAGGCGAACTGGTAGAGGCGGACAAGCACCATAAGGAAAGCATCTGCTGCGGAGGCAGCCTCGGAAGCCTGACTCTCGGGTTCGACAAGCGTCAGGCAATGACAGCCAATGCGCTGAACAACCTGACAAAGGCTTCACCGGACTCGATAGTGACGGCCTGCCCTCTGTGCCTGAGCACTTTCCACAGGTATGCAGACAGACCTGTCGAAGACATTGCAGAAATTGTGGACAGAAATATGAACTAAAACCTGATAAATCATGAAATTCACACCGACCAAGTACTCCCTGGTGAACTATTCGGACGGGAGACGGTTCGAGGATACCGGCTGGCTGCTGGCCGATCCCCAGAGCAAAGAACCTTCGCTCATCAGAGCAGAATATGAGAATACCCGTTTCAACCCGAGGGAAGACCTCGACGGATTCTACAGATATGCTGACTGGCTTCCGATAAAAAGGATTCTCGAACATTCACACAGACCTGTCACGTACAGGAGCGAAGGACTTGCAGCATATCTCGGACTGGAGAACCTCTATATTACATTCTCCGGATATTTCCCGAAGATCGGTGCGAAAATGGAGACTTGCTCGTTCAAGGAAACGGAAGCATATTCCGTATGTGCAAGACTCCCTGAAGGCAATGAAAAGGTGCTTGTCCTGGCTTCTGCGGGAAATACAGCCAGGGCCTTTGCCAAAGTATGTTCTGACAACAACATACCGGTAGTGATATCTGTCCCTGAAGACAATATCGGGGCGCTGTGGTTCCACAAGCCGCTCAACAGCTGCGTGAAGATAATCGCGGCGCCTGCAGGCAGCGACTATTTCGATGCGATTGCGCTTGCGGACAAGCTGAACGAATCATCCGGCTATATGGCAGAGGGAGGAGCCAAGAACATTGCCCGCAGGGATGGAATGGGTACTACACTGCTGTCCGCCGTGGAAGTCATCGGCAGGATACCTGACGCATATTTCCAGGCTGTCGGAAGCGGTACAGGTACGATTGCAGTATGGGAAAACAATCTCAGACTCATCAGGGACGGGCGTTTCGGGTCACACAAGATGCGCCTTTATCCATCCCAGAATGAACCATTCACCATTATGTACGACTCTTGGAAAGCGGATTCAAGGAAACTTGTGCCGCTGAGTGCCGCAGAAGCGAGAGAACAGGCGGCAGAGATCAAGGCGAAGGTGCTCTCCAACAGGAAACCGCCATACTCTATCGCCGGTGGACTTTATGACGCATTGAAAGATGCTGGAGGAGACATGTACAAGGTAACGAATGCGGAAATCGACTTCTGGAAGGCCAGGTATCTCGAACTCGAGGGCATCGACATCTACTCTGCAGCTGCTGTTGCCGTATGCAGTCTCGCAAAGGCCGTGGAGGAAGGAGCTGTCAGAAAAGACGAAGTGATAATGCTTAACATCACCGGTGGAGGGGAATCCCTAACAAAGGAGCATCACGATGTCTGGTATGCAAAGCCGGATGCAGTGATAGATTCCTTCCTCCCCGCAGAAGATGTCATTGACACGGTCAACAGTCTTTTCTGACCGGATACGAATGCCGGAGGGTCGCCATACCGAACGGAATCCAGCCATCCTTAGCGAAGAAATGAATCCGCAACAGGGAAAACTGCCAATACAGATATATTATTGTTAATTTATTAATTATCAACAATAATAACAATAAAGTTATAGACAATAACATAAATGTTATATAAAAAGTCATGATAAGATTTCCACTACAGATAAGCATCACTCCGGAAGACACGGCAGCAGTCAGCAAATTCGAGCAGACAGCAAGGGAGACTATCGAGCACATTGCCAGCACACCGCTTGAACAGCTCATTCCGGAGCTGACTCGCGAAGCCATCGGTTTCGGGATAAAGGTGCTTGCAGCCCTGCTCATATACTTTATCGGAGCATGGCTCATCAAGAAGGTCCGGAACATGCTTCACCGGATTTTCGAGAAAAGGAAGACAGAAAAGGCAATAGCCTCGTTCGTAGAAAGCCTCACGAGCATATCGCTTACGGTAATACTTATCATCATTACGGTAGGTGCCCTCGGTGTGAACACCACTTCCCTTGCGGCCCTGCTTGCCGCCGGAGGTATGGCGATAGGTATGGCTCTCAGCGGGACGGTACAGAACTTCGCCGGAGGAATAATGATCCTTGTATTCAAACCGTTCAAGGCTGGTGATTTCATTGAGACAGAGAACGGCTATTCGGGCACGGTATCCGATGTCAACATTTTCAGCACCAAACTTACCACAACTGACAACCGCCTTATCATCATTCCGAACGGAAGCCTTTCCAACGGAACCATCAACAACTATTCCCAGAACAGGATGCGCCGAGTGGAATGGCTTGTAGGAGTGGAATACGGCACGGATGCAAAAGATGTCAAGGCCCGGCTGCAGGAAATCGTGGATTCAGAGAAAAGGGTGCTGTTTGTCTCCACCGGAGCTCCTGCCGACCCTCTCATTGCAGTGAATGCACTCAAGGACAGCGCAGTGGAATATGTGGTCAGAGTCTGGGTCAAGTCAGAGGACTACTGGGATGTGTACTACACCCTGAATGAAAAGATCTATACCATCCTGCCGCAGAACGGTATCGGATTCCCGTTCCCTCAGATGGATGTCCACATCACACGCCAGGATTCCTGACGGCACACCCCCCCCGGAAAGCTTGCCAAAACAGAGCTGCACCAGCTTTTTATTGACAGATACCGCCCGTATTCAGAAACTTACGGTAAAACGGTGCATCCCTTCCCCGTAGCGATACTCTACCGTCCATCCGTGATACTCACAGATGGCGCGTACTATGGCAAGCCCGAGTCCGTTGCCTTTCGCTTTCTCGGAAGGCCGGTAGAAACGGTTGAAGATGAGCCGTGCGTCTAAGGCGGGTTCATCTGAAGTATTTGTTATTGTCAACTCCCTGCCCTGGACAGTGAGGTAGATTTTACCTTTCGGACGGTTGTGGCGGACGGCATTGACCACGAGACGGAGTCAGTTCAGCGAGGAAGCGGGTCAGGCGGATTTCGTGATATAATCTTTTTGCATGGAGGACACTTCCTCGAAACGCCGTTGAGATGGCGTTCCTGAGACCGGGACCTTGTAAGGGAACTGCCTGTCAAAAACTGCGGCAGCCGTCCCGTCCACCATATAGATTTCATTTTCAAAATAACGGCCGGCCATTCCATCCATGGCGTTTTCATACAGAGGGCGGACATGCAGTGCCGCATGATACCTGTTCTCTGATGTGCGTATGCCGTACCGTTCGGCGGCAGTGAACCCAACCCTGCCGTAATATTCTGGATCTCCAAACAGGAGAATGGCCCTGTAGCCCTTTTCCGAAGCCGAAGAGCATGCATATCCTGTCAACAGCCTCCCCACTCCCCTGCACTGGAAAGAGGGATGCACGGCCAAAGGGCCCATTGTAAGCACTTCATACCTGCTGCCGTCATCTCCAAGGATGAACGATTTCATAAAGACGACTGACCCTATGATCCTGTTCCCCGACTCGGCTACAAAGTCCAGTTCCGGTACGAAACCGGGTGAATCGCGCATGACATGCAGCAAGTAGTGCTCCATGCATCCCGGAGAATAGCAGTTCCAGAAAGCTTCTCTCACCACCAGTTCGGTCTCTCTGTAATCCGCAGGCCGTTCAAGCCTTACTGTCATACTGTCCTGCTGCACAAGGCTATCCTCATCATATAGATACGGATAACCATAATCCTCTATATACTGCTCTCCCAATTCTGACAAATCTTCTGAAATCGGAGATGAATCGGCGACAACTTGGTAAAAACATGCTTCGTAATGTTTGTCATTTCCCCTCATTTCATGAAAAATATCCTCTTCCATTGGGATTGTCTGGTCCGGAGCAATAAAAGATGTATATCTCGGGTTGTTTTCGAACTGTTCACAGAGTCTGTTATATCTCAGTTTTATCTGGTATTCGTCCCGAGGATATCTATCTTCAACATATATTCTCCATCACTGCTGTCCGGAGAAATTTTACCATAAAGTAGGTTGCTCGACAGAACCCGCCTCCGGAACACTAACGGGAGTT
>CALVAC010000028.1 GCA_944325435.1 uncultured Bacteroidales bacterium
CTTTTACAGGGGAATAGAACAAGGGTAGTTCAGCGGTCTCCAAAACCGTCGATGTGGGTTCGAATCCTGCTTCCCCTGCCAATATCAAAGGTTACGATTTGGTAAAGTTTAACTGACATTGCATCAAGCTTCCATCTTGCAATGTCCTTTAAATGTAAAGATGAGAAAGTTCATAAACTATCTTAAGGAATCCTACACGGAGCTGACCAAGAAGGTCACATGGCCGACATGGAAGGAGCTGCAGAGTTCTGCTCTTCTTGTCATGATTGCGTCTGTAATCTTTGCTGTCGTCATCTTCGCCATGGATTTCGCTTTCGACCATCTGATGCGTGCTATCTACACTTTGTAATACCAGATCACTATGAGTGAAAACAACAAGAAATGGTATGTCCTGCGCGCGGCTGGCGGAAAGGAGAAGAAAGCCAAGGAGTATCTCGAGAAAGAGATAGAAAGGTTCGGTCTCCAGAATCTGGTTTCACAGGTTCTTGTTCCAAGCGAGAAAGTATATAAAATAGTCAACGGGAAACGCAAGAGCTATGAAAGACTCTTCTATCCCGGCTATGTGCTTATTGAAGCGGAACTGACAGGAGAGCTCCAGTATATCATCCGTAACGAGGTGCCCCATATGTCCGGATTCCTCACTGAGAAGAGGGGGTCAGGCAAAGGCGCAGATGAGAAGATACCGGTTCCTCTCAGGGATTCCGAAGTGAAAAGGATTCTCGGGGAGCAGGATGAGGTTGCTGTCAGCGATGGGGAGACCGTAGTGGACTATGCTGTCGGAGAGGCAGTGAAGATTACGGACGGCCCATTCAGCGGATTCGACGGGACAGTGGAGGAGATCGTAGAAGACAGGAGCAAGCTAAAGGTAATGGTTATGATATTCGGCAGGAAGACCCTGCTTGAGCTCAACTTTACTCAAGTAACTAAAGACTAAAGATTTATTATGGCAAAAGAAGTTACCGGGTTTATTAAACTCCAGATCAAAGGTGGCGCAGCCAATCCATCACCTCCAGTAGGACCGGCTCTCGGTTCGAAGGGACTGAACATAATGGATTTCTGCAAGCAGTTCAATGCCCGCACACAGGATCAGGCAGGTAAGGTGTTGCCGGTTGTAATCACAGTTTACAGCGACAAGTCATTCTCATTCGAGGTAAAGCAGCCGCCTGTAGCTGTACAGCTCAAGGAAGCAGCCAAGATTTCTTCAGGTTCAGCCGAGCCTAACAGAAAGAAGGTAGCTACCATAACCTGGGATCAGGTCAAGGCAATCGCTGCATCCAAGATGCCGGATATGAACGCTTTCACTCTGAAATCAGCCATGACAATGGTTGCCGGGACGGCAAGAAGTATGGGTATCAAAGTCGAGGGGGAATTCCCTGCTGACATCTAAAATCACACGCGAAATGAGTAAACTTACGAAAAACCAGAAAGCAGTGGCAGAGAAGTACGATGCCACCAAGGAATATAAGTTGGCAGAAGCTTGTGATCTCGTGAAGGAAGTGACTTTCACCAAATTCGATGCATCAGTGGAACTTTCCGTCAACCTTGGCGTAGACCCGCGCAAGGCCAACCAGATGGTCCGTGGTGTCGTCACTCTTCCTAACGGTACAGGCAAGGAGACAAGGGTTCTCGTGCTCTGCACCGCAGACAAGGAGAACGAAGCCAAGGCAGCAGGAGCCGACTATGTAGGACTCGATGAATATATCGAGAAGATAAAGGGAGGATGGACCGATGTCGATGTCATCATCTGTACCCCATCCGTGATGGGCAAGGTCGGAGCCATCGGTAGGATCCTCGGACCGAGAGGTCTTATGCCTAACCCTAAGACCGGCACAGTGACTATGGAGATAGGCAATGCTGTCAAAGAGGTAAAGGCAGGTAAGATCGACTTCAAGGTGGACAAGACAGGTATCGTCCACGCAGCTATCGGCAAGGTGTCATTCACCGGCGCCCAGATCTGCGAGAATGCACAGGAGCTGATTTCAGCCATCATCAAGCTGAAGCCGCAGTCTCTCAAAGGTACCTATCTGAAGAGCATATCCATCTGCTCTACGATGAGTCCGGGAATACGTGTAGACATCAAATCAGTAAGCGGTGCTGAATAATAAAGTTCAATGCTATGAGAAAAGAAGATAAAGCCCAGATAATTGAATCGATTGCAGCACAGGTCCAGGAGACAGCGAACTTCTATATCGTCGACATCTCGGGACTCAATGCTGAACAGACTACAAAACTGCGCCGCGACTGTTTTGAAAAGGGTATAAGGCTGACTGTTACCAAGAATACCCTTCTGCGCAAGGCTCTGGAGTCCCTTGAGAGCGAGGAAATGAATCTCCTCTTCCCTACACTTGAAGGCCCGACTGCAGTAATGTATTGCGAAACTCCTAACGCTCCGGCAAAACTCATCAAGCAGTATGCTGATGACGGTGCGGAAAAGCCGGCTCTCAAGAGTGCTTATGTCCAGGAGTGTGCCTTCATCGGTGCTGACAAACTTGGTGAACTCTGCAATATCAAGTCCCGTGAGGAACTTATCGGAGACATCATCGGTCTGCTCCAGTCACCTGCCCGCAATGTCGTATCCGCTCTCCAGTCAGCAGGCGGCAAACTTGCAGGTATCGTCAAGACACTTTCAGAAAGAGAATAAAACTAAAAACAATTTAAATAATTACAATTATGGCAGATATTAAAGCACTTGCAGAAGAGTTGGTAAACCTTTCTGTAAAAGATGTTCAGGAACTCGCTAACATCCTCAAGGAGGAGTACGGTATTGAGCCTGCAGCCGCTGCAGTAGCAGTAGCAGGTCCTGCAGCAGGCGCCGCTGAAGGTGCAGCAGCTGCAGAGCAGACAGAGTTCAATGTAATCCTCAAGTCAGCAGGCCAGGCCAAGCTTCAGGTTGTAAAGGCTGTGAAAGACATCACTGGCCTTGGACTGAAAGAGGCTAAGGATCTTGTAGACAAGGCTCCGGATGCCATCATCAAGGAGAAAGTTTCCAAGGCAGAGGCTGAGCAGGTAAAGGCTGCTCTTGAGGAGCACGGTGCGGAAGTCGAGCTTAAATAAGCTGACTGTTCCCGCAAGGGGCTGAGATTCAGGTTTAGGGTCAAAACGGCCCTAAACCTTTTTGTCGTATTTAAGTTTTTCTCCATATAAAGACAGTAAGATGTCAAAACAGACCAAGACGCAGCGAATTTCCTTCGCATCATCTAAAATACTTCTGGAGTATCCGGATCTTCTCGAAGTCCAGCTAAAATCATTCAGGGACTTCTTCCAGCTGGATACTACACCTGAAAACAGGCGGAATGAGGGACTGTATCAGGTCTTCCAGGAGATATTCCCGATTGAAGATACAAGAAACAACTATAAGCTCGAGTTCATCGACTACTTCATCGATCCTCCGCAGTACACGATCGATGAGTGCCTTGAAAGAGGTCTGACCTACAATGTCCCTCTCAAGGCGAAACTCCGCCTCTCATGCAGCGATCCAGAGCATGAGGATTTCGACACGGAGGTCCAGGATGTATATCTCGGCAACATTCCGTATATGACCCCGGGAGGGACTTTCGTCATCAACGGATCGGAGCGTATCATTGTATCCCAGCTCCACAGGTCACCGGGCGTGTTTTTCGGGCAGAGCGTACACGCAAACGGGACAAAGCTCTATTCAGCAAGGATAATCCCGTTCAAGGGTTCTTGGATAGAGTTCGCAACGGACATCAACAACGTGATGTATGCCTACATCGACCGCAAGAAGAAGCTGCCTGTCACGACTCTGCTCAGGGCTATCGGCTTCAACGGGGACAAGGACATCATCGACATCTTCGGTCTGGCAGACGAAATCGAGGCCACCGAAGAGAACCTGAAGAAGAATGAAGGCAGGAAACTTGCCGCCAAGGTGCTCAAGACATGGATAGAGGACTTCGTTGATGAAGATACGGGAGAGGTGATTCCGGTCGAGAGGACCATGCCTATCGTAGAGCGCGGCGAGATCCTCAACGAAGACACTATACAGAGACTTTCCGAGACAGATGTAAAGACAATCCTTCTCCAGAAGGAAGAGGCGAACGTAAACGAGTACGCCATCATCTACAACACTCTCCAGAAAGACCCTACCAATACAGAGACAGAGGCCATCAACTACATTTACAAACAGCTCCGCAACTCAGAACCGCCTGATGAGGCAACCGCAAGGGATGTTATCGACAAGCTGTTCTTTTCGGAGAAGAGGTACGATCTCGGGGATGTGGGAAGATACCGCCTCAACAAGAAGCTCAACCTGACCATATCCGATGATGTGAGGGTCCTCACCAACACAGACATCATCGAGATCATAAAATATCTCATCCAGTTGATCAACTCCAAGGCGACGGTGGATGACATCGACCATCTGAGCAACAGGCGCATCAGGACTGTCGGAGAACAGCTCGCGAACCAGTTCAGCGTCGGCCTCTCGAGAATGGCAAGGACAATCCGGGAAAGGATGAATGTGCGCGACAGCGAGCAGTTCTCCCCTATCGACCTGATCAATGCGAAGACACTGTCTTCAGTGATCAACTCGTTCTTCGGGACAAGCCAGCTGTCTCAGTTCATGGACCAGACGAACCCTCTGTCCGAAATGACACACAAGAGGCGTCTTTCGGCACTCGGCCCGGGCGGTCTTTCAAGAGACAGGGCCGGATTCGAGGTCAGGGACGTGCACTACACACACTACGGCCGTCTCTGCCCTATCGAGACACCGGAAGGACCTAACATCGGTCTTATATCATCCCTCTGCGTATATGCGAGAATCAACGAGCTCGGATTCATCGAGACTCCGTACCGCAAGGTGGAGAACGGCAAGGTAGATCTGAGCGACACAGGCTGGCAGTATATGAGCGCCGAGGAAGAAGAGGACCAGATGGTGTCCCTTGCCAACGTGAAGATGGATGACGAAGGTAATATCCTCGACGAGAGGATACAGTGCCGTTTCGGGGCAGATTTCCCGGTTGTCACCAAGGACGAGGTGAACTATATGGATGTCGCACCTAACCAGATCGCATCCGTGGCAGCATCCCTCATCCCGTTCCTCGAGCACGATGATGCCCACCGTGCGCTGATGGGAGCGAACATGATGAGGCAGGCCGTCCCTCTTCTGAACCCTGAATCCCCTATCGTGGGTACAGGACTGGAGGAAAGGGTCTGCATGGATTCAAGGACACAGGTCATAGCCGAGAGAAGCGGTGAGGTCGTATATGTGGATGCCAACGAGATCCACGTGAAATATGACCGCACTGAAGATGAGAAATTCGTCAGCTTCTCCCCGGATGTGACAGTCTACAAGCTTCCTATATACAGAAGGACCAACCAGAGCACCACTATTCTCCTGAAGCCTATCGTACGCAAGGGAGACAAGGTGGAGGCCGGTCAGATAATGACTGAAGGCTACGCCACCCAGAGCGGGGAACTGGCCCTCGGACGTAACCTCAAGGTAGCGTTCATGCCTTGGAAAGGTTACAACTACGAGGATGCCATTGTGCTGTCTGAAAGGATGATACGCTGGGATATCCTCACATCTGTACACGTAGATGAATACATCACCGAAGTACGCGACACCAAGAGAGGTATGGAGGAACTCACTTCCGATATACCTAATGTGAGTGAAGACGCGACCAGGAATCTGGACGAGAACGGTATCATCCGCATCGGTGCCCACATCGAACCTGGGGACATCATGATCGGAAAGATCACCCCTAAGGGAGAGAGCGACCCTTCACCAGAGGAGAAACTTCTCCGCGCAATATTCGGAGACAAGGCAGGAGATGTCAAGGATGCTTCACTCAAAGCCACTCCATCCCTGAGCGGAACCGTCATCGGGACAGCCCTGTATTCAAAAGTTGCAAAAGAAAGCAACAAGAGAAGCGCAAAGGCTGACCAGAAGGCCAAGCTCGATATGGCAGAGGAAGAGTTCAACAAGAAGACCGAAGCCCTCTACGAGAAATTCATCAGCAAGCTCGCTGTCCTTGTAGAAGGCAAGAAGAGCGCAGGTGTAAGCGACCTCTACGGTGTAGAAATCATACCTAAGGGCAAAGACATTACCGTAGCCGACCTCAGGGCCATAAAGTACGAGGACATCAACTCCAGCAAATGGACAGGGGACAAGAACAGCAACGCCCTCATCCGCGAACTGATCAACAACTACTGTATAGCATACAAGGAGATTGCCGCCAGACACAGGAGGGTGATCGACAAGATCAAGGTCGGGGATGAACTTCCTAACGGGGTGATGCAGCTCGCCAAGGTATATGTGGCCAAGAAGAGGAAGATCCGCGTGGGAGACAAGATGGCAGGCCGCCACGGAAACAAAGGTATCGTCGCCAAGGTAGTAAGGGACGAGGACATGCCGTTCCTTTCAGACGGAACCCCTGTGGACATAGTACTGAACCCTCTCGGCGTACCTTCCCGTATGAACCTCGGCCAGATCTACGAGACTGTACTCGGCTGGGCAGGAGATGTGCTCGGAGTGAAGTTCAGCACGCCTATCTTCGATGGAGCGAGCCTCGACCAGATCTGCGAGTACACAGACAAGGCAGGACTTCCGAGATTCGGCAAGACATACCTCAGGGACGGTGGCACAGGAGACTGGTTCGACCAGCCTGCGACTGTCGGGGTCATCTATATGATCAAGCTCGGCCATATGGTCGATGACAAGATGCACGCAAGGTCTATCGGCCCTTACTCACTGATAACGCAGCAGCCTCTCGGAGGTAAGGCACAGTTCGGAGGACAGAGGTTCGGAGAGATGGAGGTGTGGGCACTCGAGGCATTCGGTGCAGCCAATGTGCTCCAGGAGATCCTCACCGTCAAGTCCGATGATGTCACAGGAAGGTCAAAGGCATACGAGGCCATAGTAAAGGGCGACCTGATGCCTGCTCCAGGCATTCCTGAGTCCCTCAATGTGCTCCTGCATGAACTCAGGGGACTCGGACTCAAGGTGACACTGGATTAATTTACTGATTAACTTGAATTTTTAGGAATATGCCTACTTTTAATAAAGAAAACAAGGTAAAGAGCAATTTCGAAAGGATCAGCATCTCGCTCGCATCCCCGGAAGACATCAAGATGAGGTCATCCGGAGAGGTGCTCAAGCCGGAGACCGTCAACTACAGGACATACAAGCCTGAGAGGGATGGACTTTTCTGCGAAAAGATCTTCGGCCCGACCAAGGACTACGAGTGCCATTGCGGGAAATACAAGAGGATCAGGTACCGTGGCATCGTCTGCGACAGGTGCGGTGTGGAAGTGACGGAGAAGAAAGTCCGCAGGGAGAGGATGGGACATATTGAGCTCACCGTCCCTGTGGCGCATATCTGGTACTTCAAGTCAGCTCCCAACAAGATTGCGGCCATGCTCGGGCTTGCAGCCAAGAAGCTCGAGGCCGTGATATACTACGAGAAATATATCGTAATCAACCCGGGCAACACTGGAAGGGAGAAGATGGAGCTTCTGTCGGAGGAAGAGTACCTCGACCTTATCGACAGCATGCCGGAAAACCAGAACCTGCCGGATGATGATCCGAACAAGTTCAGGGCAGAAATGGGAGCGGAAGCCATTTACGAGCTGCTGAAGGAAATCGATGTGGATGCCCTCGCAAAGGAACTCCGCCAGAAGATGCTCAAGGAGACATCCCAGCAAAGAAAGGCGGAAGCCCTCAAGAGGCTCAGCGTCGTGAAATGGTTCCAGGAGTCCAAGGGAATCAACCGCCCGGAATGGATGATCCTCAAGGTCATCCCTGTCACCCCTCCTGACCTCAGGCCTCTGGTGCCTCTCGATGGAGGAAGGTTTGCGACATCCGACCTCAACGACCTCTACAGAAGGGTCATCATCAGGAACAACCGACTGAAGAGGCTTATCGAGATCAAGGCTCCGGAAGTGATTCTCCGCAACGAGAAGCGTATGCTCCAGGAGGCCGTGGATTCGCTCTTCGACAACTCCAAGAAGTCAAACGCAGTCAAGAGCGAAGCCAACAGGACTCTCAAGTCTCTGTCCGACAGTCTGAAAGGCAAGCAGGGACGCTTCCGTCAGAACCTGCTCGGAAAACGTGTCGACTATTCAGCGCGTTCTGTCATCGTCGTGGGTCCGGAACTCAAGATGCACGAGTGCGGTCTTCCTAAGCTGATGGCGGCAGAACTTTACAAGCCGTTCATCATCAGGAAACTGATAGAGAGAGGCATTGTCAAGACGGTGAAGTCGGCAAAGAAGATAGTAGACAGGAAAGATGCCGTCATCTGGGATATCCTGGAAAATGTTATGAAAGGGCATCCGGTACTTCTGAACCGTGCACCGACACTCCACAGGCTCGGTATCCAGGCTTTCCAGCCTAAGATGATCGAGGGCAAGGCCATACAGCTCCACCCGCTTGCATGTACCGCATTCAACGCGGACTTCGATGGCGACCAGATGGCAGTGCACCTCCCGCTCGGCAATGCGGCGATCCTTGAGGCACAGCTTCTTATGCTCGGATCGCACAATATCCTGAACCCTGCCAACGGTACACCTATCACCGTCCCTTCACAGGATATGGTGCTCGGACTGTACTACATAACCAAGGCCAGACCGGCCGTGAAAGGCGAAGGCATGAGGTTCTACGGTCCGCAGGAAGTGATAATCGCCCTGAACGAGAAAGCAATCGACATCCATGCGAAAATCAATGTAAGGCTCCCTCTCGACAAGATGGATCTGTCCAAGGGGTACCAGATGGTAGAGACGACTCCGGGAAGGATTATCGTCAACCAGTACGTACCGCAGGAAGTGCCTTACATCAATGAGATTCTCGGGAAAAAATCTTTGAGAAAGATCATTTCCGTCGTCATCAAGAACACAGGTGTGGCCCGTACCGCACAGTTCCTCGATGATATCAAGAATCTCGGATATACCATGGCATTCAGGGGAGGACTTTCGTTCAACCTCGGAGATGTCATAATCCCTGAGGAGAAGAAAGCTCTCATAGAGAACGGATACAAGACCGTCGAGGAGATCAAGAACAACTTCGCGATGGGATTCATCACCAACAACGAGCGATACAACAAGGTTATCGACCTCTGGACATCCATTGACAACCAGATCACAGGCATAGTGGAGAAGCAGATCTCGAGTGACCAGGACGGTTTCAACCCTGTCTATATGATGCTTGACTCGGGTGCCCGAGGCTCTACACAGCAGATCAAGCAGCTCTGCGGTATGCGAGGGCTTATGGCAAAGCCTCAGAAGTCAGGCTCTGCAGGAAACGAGATCATCGAGAACCCTGTCATCTCCAACCTCAAGGAGGGAATGTCAGTGCTCGAATACTTCATCGGAACCCACGGCGCACGTAAAGGTCTTGCCGATACGGCGTTGAAGACAGCCGATGCAGGATACCTCACCCGCCGTCTCGTGGATGTCTCCCACGATGTCATCATCAACGAGGAGGACTGCGGAACCCTCAGGGGACTTATCGCAACCGCAATCAAGAGCAAGGATGAGATTGTGGAATCACTCGGTGAAAGGATACTCGGAAGGACATCTGTCCACGACATATTCAACCCTCTTACCGGAGAGCTGATACTCCCTGCCGGCGAGGAGATTACAGAGGACATTGCTGCCCTCATCGAATCCCTCCCTATCGAACAGGTCGAAATCCGCTCTGTGCTTACCTGCGAATCCCGCAAGGGTGTCTGCGCAAAATGTTACGGCCGCAACCTCGCATCCGGCAGGATGGTGGAGAAGGGAGAGGTTGTCGGTGTCATCGCCGCACAGTCAATCGGAGAGCCAGGTACACAGCTTACACTCCGTACATTCCATGTCGGAGGTACAGCTTCCGGTACCGCCACGGAAAGTTCAATCAGCTCCAAGTATGACGGAAAGCTTGAGTTCGAGGAACTCAGGACTATCGAAAGGATCAATTCCGACGGGACGAAGAACGATGTCGTCGTCAGCCGTACCACTGAAGTGCGCATTGTCGATGAGAACACAGGCATCACATTCTCACAGTACGATGTTCCTTACGGTTCCATCCTCTACAAGAAGGATGGTGACAAGGTCGTCAAGGGAGACCTTATCTGCGAATGGGATGCATATAACGCCATCACCATCATCGAGACCGCCGGCAAGGTCCGTTTCGACAGTATGATTGACGGTGTGACATTCCGTGAGGAAATGGCAGATGAGTACTCCCTCAACAGGGACAAGGTGGTCATCGAGTCCAGGGACAAGACCAAGAACCCATCCATCCTCATCGTAGACGAAGATGGCGAGATCAAGAAGCAGTACAACCTGCCTGTCGGGGCGCATATCATGATAAATGATGGAGACGATGTGAAGGTCGGAGACATCATCATCAAGATTCCGCGTGCAATCGGCAAGTCAAGCGATATCACCGGAGGTCTTCCTCGTGTTACCGAGCTGTTCGAGGCCCGCAACCCATCCAACCCTGCAATCGTATCCGAGATCAACGGAGAGGTCATTATGGGCAAGATCAAGAGGGGTAACCGCGAGATCATCATCAAGAACAAGTCCGGTCAGGAGAAACGCTATCTGGTTCCGCTCACAAAGCAGATCCTTGTACAGGAGAACGACTATGTGAAAGCCGGAATGAGCCTTTCAGATGGAGCCGTATCCCCTACAGACATTCTCAACATACTCGGTCCTATCAAGGTCCAGGAATACATTGTCAACGAAATCCAGGAAGTCTACCGACTCCAGGGTGTGAAGATCAACGACAAGCATTTTGAAATCATCGTCCGCCAGATGATGAGGAAGGTGCAGATCAACGATCCGGGAGATACTGAATTCCTGCAGGAAGAGCTCGTGGACAAATGGCAGTTCATGGACACCAACGACAGGATCTACGGCAAGTACTATGTCACGGATGCAGGAGATTCTCAGAACTATACAGAAGGGGACATCATCTCCGCCCGCGAGATGAGAAGCGAGAACTCCTCCCTCGAAAGGCAGGGTCTCAAGATGATGGTTCTGCGCGAGGCCAAGCCTGCGACGGCAAGCCAGGTGCTCCAGGGTATCACAAGGGCTGCGTTGAAGACCAACAGCTTCATCTCAGCCGCATCATTCCAGGAGACCACGAAAGTGCTCAGCGAAGCAGCAATCCGCGGTCGTGTGGACACCCTCGAGGGTCTGAAGGAAAATGTCATCTGCGGACACGCGATCCCTGCAGGTACAGGCCAGAAGGAATTCCAGGAGATTCTCGTGGCTCCTATGGAAGAGTTCAAGAGAGCGATGTCAGACCTTTAACGGTCAGAGCATACTGCACAAGAAGGCCGGCTCCGCAATGGAACCGGCCTTTTTTGTGTGTTACAGTCAAACATGCCGCTGTTATCCGGGCATAATCAGGACGGAAATCAACGGCCGTAATAGTCGCGCAGGAAGGCATCGAGATACGGGCCGCGCATGTCCGTCTTGAAGAAACGTCCCTGCTCATCCAGGATTATGCAGCAAGGTATCCCCATGACACCGTACAGTTTCATGGCATTGCCGTCCATCAGCGAGACATCCTTGAGCTGTACCCAGTCCATATTCTCTTCCTTGACGGCCTTCTTCCAGTCATCCGCATTGTCATCCAGTGAAATACTTATGATATCGAACTCCGGATATCTGGTATGGATATGCTTCAAATGAGGAATCTCTCCCCTGCACGGACCGCACCAGGAAGCCCAGAACTCCAGCATGGTTATCCTGCCCTCCGGTACAAGGGAGGAGAGCAGGACCCTGTTCCCGTCCAGGTCATAGAATTCAGCATCCACATATTTTTCTCCCACTGCAAGCCTCGAGGCGTTTTCCGCCGCCTCCTGCAGGGCCGCAAAACTTTCTGTACCTTTCCAGTACGGTTCAAGTATCGACACGAACCCGGCTATCTCCCCGGCCGTGTACGGACTCATGCTGCCATCCCCGAAAAGATATGACACCTCGTCATACGATACTGCCGCTTCCGGATGACGGTGCACGAAATCCATTGTCATATTATGCCTTTCCTTGAGCAAAGCCATCTCTCTGATGGCAAGGTCGGCACCTTCCTCAGGGAAAACGCCATCAAGCATCGGTCCGTAATACACTTCCGAAAGACGCTTCCTTATGACTGACAGTGAATCTGATACAGGCTTGCGGATACTGTCCAGTTCCTCCTTGAGGTCCTGCTGCACTGAACCCGCTATCACAGGAGGGACGACATTCCTGTCTTCTGACCAATAATATGTCTCCATTGTATTGGCATCCGCAGAGAATGACACCTGAGAATTGTCCATATATACCGTGGCAGCAAGCGCCTGGGACTCATCTCCGACAGCATTCAGATCCCCGCCAGCATCGGGGAACACAAGCAGCCTGCACTGGACCGGTGACTCCAGCTTTCCTGAAAGGGAAAAGCTTCCGTCTTTAACCACAGCACTGTCAAGAGGCTGCATACCGAAGAGCTGCTGACTATACAACACCACTTTCGCCCCTTCCGCATTTGCAAGGCTGCCTGTTATCCCGAAGCCGGACTCTGAACACGATGATGCTGCAACAGCAAGAGCCATCACTGGCACAAACAAGATCTTTCTCATAATGAAATTCCTTAAAAGTTGAACTTGAATCAATATGGAAGCTGCTCCAGAAGATTGTTCCCTGCAATAGCTGTCCTCGGGACCGGAGCGACAAGGGTATTGGTCAGAGAGACGCACCCATCATTGGAGCAGAAATTCTCTCCGTCAAGTATCAGCGCACGCACCTGGTCGTAATAGTCATCCATATTCTCGGTGAAATTCTCCATGAACCTGTGCTGCATTATCGTCCTGACAAGCTGGTCATCCGGTATCGCATCAACATAGTCCCTGTCATATCCGGCCCTCTCTATCACCCTGGCGAGGGCATCCCTGGCATCAGCATAGTGGGATTCGCCCTGTCTTGCCTCGGCCTCCGCCTTGATATAATAGGCATCAGCCAGCCGCAAAAGGAATATGGTATTGGATGGACCGGAAACGAACTGCGGATAGATATATTTGCTTATGCCGTTGGAACCCTGAGGGTTGGAATAGGTCTGGATATATCTGCTGTCATAACCGGTCCAGCCTGACCCTTCGAATTCCACTCCCATCAGCTCGGCATAGGATATGATTTCCTGGATAGCATATTCATACGCCTCAGCTTCAGAAAAGCCATAGCTGACATATTCATCCACGATATCCTGGAATGATATATAGCTGGTAAATCCCATATTCATTTCATTTATGTACGCTATGATATCCTGCTCGTTGGTCCCCTCAGCCAGCCAGGCCGCGACATCTTCATTCGAGACGGAAGAGGTGGCACCATCTCCAGGGACTCCATCGATACTGTCTGCCAGATCTGTCAGGACATCTCCCGGAGAACCGTAATAATAGCTGTAGGAGTCACTGCCCAGTGTGCTCTCCGGATATGTACAGTACAGGTCGAACAATATCTCCGAAGACTCATACGGGGCTGCGAACGGCTCCTGGAAACTCCCGGCAAGATCCGCATCCTTGGCCTGTATAAGATTACCTGCTGTCAAGGCTGCATCCTGATAGCGGCCTGCATTCAAAAGCACCTTTGCGCGCAGGAGCATCACCGCATAGCGTCCCGCATGACCGACAGCAGGATATTCCGGAGCATTCACCGCCTTGTCCAGGTCAGACAGGATGACATCGTAAGAGTCCGCCACCGTGGAACGGGCCTTGGTTATGCTTTCGCGTACAGGTCCGTCCGGTATCACTATACCGTATTCCGATGTCTGGTCATAGAACTGGCCGAAAGTGCACAGCAGGTAGTGCTCGGACAGAGCCTTGAGAAAATATGCCTCGGAAAGCATCTCCTCTTTCCGCTCATCCGAAAGTCCCGTAATCTGTCTGCCGTCACCGAGGGCTTCTATGAACGAATTAGCCCCGTTTATTATGAAATACTGTCCGGTATAGAACTGCTCCAGAGAGGTGTTATCATCCGTCAGCTGATTTATCTGGAATTCATCATAGCCTACGATATTGGCATATCTGATGGTGCCTGCGCGCAACGCCTGGTTCGTAAAGAATGCGCAGTTTCCGAAGCTCTTCCAGGAGGCGTAGATACCTGCCAGGACATTTTCAGCGGAGGCGGCATCCGAGATGACCGTCTCATCCGTATATACATAATCTATCTTGAGGTCATCCAGAGACCCGATCAAAGAGCAGGATGTGAAAGCGAGCGCAATTCCGGCAACCGCCGATATATATCTGTGTGTTTTCATCTTTTCCAATTTTAGAACTTGAGATTTACTCCGAACGTGAATGACCTTGCAAGAGGATATGGGTCGTTGTTGATACCCATGTCCACCACGGCAGACCCAATGGTCTCAGGGTCGATGCCCGGCCATGGTGTGACAGTGAACAGATTGGTTGCAGTGAAGAAGACAGAAAGGCTCGTGGCATGGAGAGCCTCGGTCCACCTGGCCGGAAGAGTATATCCGAGAGTGAGGTTCTTGAGTCTGAAATACGAAGCATCAAAGACGAATCTGTCGTTGGTGGCACTGTTGTAGTTATAGACCATTGCGGCAAGACGGGGATATCTCGCATCTGTCCTTTCCGGAGTCCACGTATTCCCGTAGACCTCCCTGCTGATACTTTCCTGGAAAGAAGATGCCAGGTCGTTCTGGACTGCGGAATATACGGCTTTTGACCCTACTGAATACTGGAAAAGGATGGAAAGCGTCAGGTTTTTCCAGGTAAACCGGTTGTTCCAGCCTCCGAAGAACTTCGGTTCAGGACTGGCGATGACTACCCGGTCATCCGAGGTGATGTGCCCGTCTCCGTTCGTGTCTTTCATTATATAGTCGCCTACACCTATCTGCGAACTCTGGTATGATGAGAACCCCGCTGCCTGGGCCTTCGCATCGAGTTCCTGTATTTCCTCGATATTCTGGGCGATATGGTCCACCAGATACCCTTTGACCACACCTGTAGGCTGCCCTACGACTATCAGGTCCTGATATGTATCGTCGAGCTGTGCGGAATTGAGAGACTCGACCCTGTTTCTGTTCAGGGACAGGTTGACGGTTGAGGAGAATGTGAAATCCCTTGTCCTGACTATATCTCCTCCGACAGATATCTCCACACCACGGTTGCTTACATCTATCACATTGTCATAATACATCGATATTCCGGATTCGAGGGAATGGGGAGCAGGGGCAAGGGCACCGTCCGTATAACGGTAGTATGCATCCACCGACCCGTAGAGCCTGTCATCAAGGAGAGAGAAGTCGAGACCGGCATTCCACTCATCGGTGACCTCCCATCTCAGGTCAGGGTTAGGCAGCAGATTCCTCAGAACTACCGCTGAATCGTCACCGTATATGTTGCCTCCCCCGGATGTGTTGACCTCATAATACTGGATATACGAGAAATCCGGCACGTTGGTGGAACCGGAACGCCCCCATCCAAGCCTGAGTTTCAATATATTGACCCAATGTACATTCTCCATGAAAGACTCCTCGCTGATCATCCAGCCTGCAGATGCGGCAGGAAGCACCGCCCATCTGTTGTTCGGTCCGAACTTGGACGACTGGTCCGCCCTGAGGCTCAGATCAGCGAAATACTTTCCGGAATAACTGTACGATGCTCTTGCGAATATGGAGTTCAGACCTCCTCTGTAGACACTGTCGCTGCCTCCCGCGTATGCCTGGGCTGCTGACGGCTGGGTCAGGACCTTGTCGTCCGGGAATCCGGTGTACATCGCAGAACTGTAGACAGAGCTGTTCCTGTCGGATGAATATCCGAGTATGGCATTCAGACTGTGTCCATCCCTGTTGAAGTCATAGTCAAGCCTGAAATTGAGGGAAGTGTTGACTGTCTTGCCATCCGAAACCGACAGGCTGGTCGGGAGGTTCACTCCGACATAGTCAGGATATGTTATCTGGGCAGATGCCGGAATGAGGCTGCTGTTGTCAGATGAATAGATGTTGGCACTGATGTCAGCATGCAGTTTGAGTTCGTGATACTGTCTCTGCAACAACCTGATATCCGTATATGCCGAGAACGACACCTGGGTGGCCTCATCGGAATTCCTGATTGCCAGCAGGCCGAGAGGGGAAGCTGTCGTTGTACCTTCCATCATATTTGGGACAGAGACATCAATCCGGTTCGGTTCCGCATCTTCCCCGTATGGTTCTATGTCCGGAGCGAACTTGTAGTTGCGTGTCGGGCCGTACAGTTCATCCATCTGGGAATTGTCCCTCCTCGAATATGAATAGTTCATCAGGGCACCGAACTTTATGGCCGGACTTATCTGTGTATTCACAGATACCCTGCCATTGTATGTCTGCATATTGTCCTGAAGGTAAAGCCCCTCCTGGTTTATGCCGTTGAACGACACCGAATAGTCACTTTTGCGTGTGCCTCCCCTTACGGCAAGATAGTATGTGTGGCTCACGGCATTCCTGTTGCGGACCAGACTGTCCCAGTCAGTGCTCGCCGTCCCGTACCTTGACCTGTCAAGTCCGGTATATTCAAATGTAGAGGGATCGAGTCCGTACGGAACCAGTATCGAGGCGGTGTATGTGTCCAGAAGATAATTGTATCCGTTCAAAGTCTCCTGTATTGCAGCTGCGGAACCCTGCAGGGACTCGGCCTGGACATTGAGATACTCCTCATTGTCAAGAGGGTCGTATGTCTTCACAGGATTGGCTATGCTGACCGAATATCCGAACTCAACCGAAATCCTGTCACCCTGGCGGCCTTTCTTGGTATTGACGATAATGACACCGTTTGCACCGCGCGAGCCGTAGATGGCAGTAGCCGAGGCATCCTTGAGAATGTCGATTGACTCTATCTCGTTAGGAGACAGGCTCTGGAGCGGATTTATGGCCTGGGTGTCATCCACGAACTGGGCTACACCGTCAATCACATACAGCGGGGCATTGTTCGATATTCCCGTGTTGAAATTCGGATACGGGGAAGTTATACCCCTAATGTTGATATTGGACACTGCTCCCGGAGCTCCTGAATTCTGGGTAACAAGGACTCCCTTTGCCGCACCGCCGAGCAGGTCCTGGACAGATGTGGCCACCGGAGCCAGCACCTCTATCTCGTCCTGTCTCACTGAAGCTATCGAAGTCGTGATGCTTCTGCGGTCGCGCGTACCGTAGCCTATCACCACCACATCATCCAGATAGTTGTCATCCGGAAGAAGCACTATGTCCAGATGGGTCCTCGACCCGGGGACAATCTCCTGCGGAATATAGCCGAGATAACTGATATGCAGAGGTATTGAAGTGTCTGTCACGCTGATGACAAACTGTCCGTCGCCATCCGTCACAGTGCCGTTGACACCTTCTTCTATCACTGCGGCACCTATGAGAGGCTGACCCTGGTCATCCGTAACGGTACCTGAAATTACAGTCTTCCTGTCAGGCTGGTCTGCGGCAGAGGCGGACTCTGCGGAAAAACCGCTTGCAGGGAACAACAGGACTGCTGCAGACAGCATAATCCTGTAAATGGATTTGGGGATTACATTCATTATATATGGTTATAAATTAGAAAATCCGGACATTATAGCTATCGTACCCTCAGACGGCGGCCTATCTGGAGGACAGTGTCAACCGATATGCCGTTGAGCCGGCAAAGGGCAGATACGGTAGTGCCGTTTGCCGCGGCAATCTTGCCGAGGGTGTCTCCGGCCTTGATGGTGACATATTCCATAGCGGCCTTTTCCGCATCTTCCTTCTGGTCTTCCTCCAGATTGAGGAACTCATCTTCGAAATCCTGCTCGTAGCTGCTGTATGGGGTGAAATAGCTGCGTTTAAGCATAAAGAACCTGTGCCGCAGCTCCCCTGTCTCGAAGTTTATCAGCCACTGGGGATCGAATGCAAAGCCCTTGTACCTCGTCTCGAAATGGAGATGCGGACCCGTAGAGCGGCCTGTCGACCCCCCGAGACCTATGACATCCCCTGCCGACACCCAGTCGTTCCTTTCCACATCCCGCCTGTTCAGATGTGCATAGAAAGTCTCGAGCCCGTTCTCGTGCCTTATCACCACAAGGTTCCCGAATCCGCTGACATAACGCGACACCCTCACCCTGCCATCGAAGGCTGCGTATACGGGCGAACCTGAAACGAGAGGCAGGTCGATACCCTGGTGCCGCCTGCCCCGGCGTATCCCGAATTTGCCCCTCGGATTGACCTTGCCCTGGTACGGGCAGTGGTATTGGGAAAGGCTGTCCACCATCCAGACTGTCCAGACCTTTGGCAGGCTGTCCAGAGGCATGTTGTACGGATTGGTAGCGTCATCCCAATAGTCGGTATAGATACTCGAATCTTCGATATACGCGGGGTCTTTGGCATAAAGCCACGTGTTGTCCCCGTACAGGATGACCTTTATATACCACACCTGCGTATCGAGGGTGTCCACAGGAGCGGCCTTTGACGGGACAAAGGACTTCACAGGCTCGAGAGCAGGACGCGGCAGTATCACTTCCGGCCTTGATGAAGGAAATTTCAGTGTCCTTACACCGGTGGTGTCCTGCTGCCTTGTCCGTGTGTTCCCATCCGGCTGCATCTCATCAATGCTCCGCACTCCACAGGCCGCTTCCGCTCCAAAGATTCCGGACTGGAGAGGAAAGCACGCCAGCAGGCACAGCGCAAGACGGATAACAGCCGCCAGGCAAGATTTGTCCCGTTCCATAATATGGTCAAATAAAAAGTTTCGATTCAGTCCACTGTCGCCCCGAATTCTGAGGCAAGGAGACTCTTGACTGCATCTGTCTTCTGTTTCAGAAGCTCATCCGTCGTAGCCTCGCATATAAACCTCAGATAAGGTTCGGTGTTGGATGGCCGGATATTGAACCACCACTGCGGGAACTCAACCCTGTATCCATCAAAATCCATATACGCCGTGTGCTTCTCCTGCGACATGAACATATCCCTGACCGCATCCATCGCTCCGGTCTTGTCCTCCACCCTGAAATTTATCTCGCCGGAATTGCGGTATCTTTCTATCCCTGCAATCAGCTGACTCAGTGTGACCCCTTCCGCTTTCTTGCGGGCTATCACATTCAGTATCAGTATCGATGCCAGCAGACCGCTGTCGGAATAGAAGAAATCCCTGAAATAATAGTGTCCGGCGAGTTCACCTCCATACACTCCATCCAGTTCGCGCAACTTGCGTGCAGCGAAGGCCCTCCCGACCTTCCAGGTCTTCATCTCTGCTCCCATCGGCACAAGATATTCACCCACCGCCTTGGAGCTGCGGATGTCCTGGAGGACGATACCGGTCTCCCCCCTTTCCTGCAGGAAATAATGTCCGAGCACAGCTATCATGAGGTCGGGAGAAATGAACCTGGCATTCTCGTCGACAAACATCACCCTGTCTGCATCCCCATCGTATATGACTCCGACATCCGCTCCCGTCTCCCTCACAAGCTTCTTGAGAGCCTCCACATTGGCCGGGACCAGGGGGTTCGGCTCATGGTTCGGGAACCGTCCATCCAACTCATCGAAGATATACGAAGGCGCATCCCCGAAAATCTCCTTTGCATAGAGGTTCGCCATCCCGTTGGAAAGATCCATCGCTATCTTCAGACCGCCCAGGTCTTCCTTGAATTTCAGAAGGAAATCCAGATAGTCCCTGTGTATGTCCATCCTGTGCACCTTTCCTTTCACAGGAGCAGGCGGGCAGGCACGCCCAGACTCTATCCAGTCCCGTATCCGGCCGAGACCGTTGTCAAGACCCACGGGCAGGGCATTCTCACACGAAACCTTCATGCCGTTGTACTGCGCCGGATTGTGCGATGCGGTTATCTGCACCGATGCCTTGAATCCATAGTTCGCAGTCCCGAAATAGACCATAGGAGTAGTGCTCAGCCCGATATCACAGACATCGGCACCGGCATCCGTCACACCCTCCAGAAGCCTGGCGTGGATCTCATCCGAAGAGACCCTGCAGTCCCTGCCGACCAGTATCCTGTCGGCAGACAAGAGTTCCGGGAGGAAATATCCCACCCTGTATGCCGTATCCCCATCGAAATCGACACCGAACACACCCCTGATGTCGTATGCGTGAAATGCTCCCATATCTTACTCAAGTTTGCTCCTGTACCTTGTGGAAACCCTGCCTTTCAATATGTTCTGGAGTTTCCGCGTAATCATTTTGCGGCGGATGGGAGCCACCTTGTCCACAAAGAGATGCCCGTCGAGATGCTCCATCTCGTGCTGTATCATCCTGCAAGCGAACTTGTCGAACTCCTCCGTCACCTTCTCGAAATTCCCGTTGTAGTATTCTACCTTTATCCTGGATGGTCTGCGCACATCCGCATATATTCCCGGCACGCTGAGACATCCCTCCGAATATTCGGAAGTCTCCTCGCTTTCCTCTATCAGCACCGGATTGATCATCACCCTCCGGAAATCCTTGAGATAACCGTACACATCCGAGACCACAGTCCCATCGACAATCAGGATTCTCAGACTCCTGCCCACCTGCGGAGCGGCAAGTCCGCAGCCATCAGCCCCGGCAAGGGTCTCTTTCATATCCTCCACCAGGGCGGCAATCGCCTCCCTGTCATTGAGGTCAGCCTCCTTTGCCGGCTCCCTCAGCACCTCTGATCCGTACAGATAAATCGGCAGTTTCATATTTCCGTATCTTTTATCATCTTATCATTTCCTTTCGTCAGATTCCTCTGTTCATTTTCTTTCGTCAGGTTCCTCCTGTCAAGATAGCTCTGGAGTATTATGGCCGCACTTATCCTGTCCACAGAACTCTTGTCCATTCTGTCCTTCTTCTTCATGCCGCCGTCAATCATGGCCCGGTGCGCCAGCACTGAAGTGAACCGTTCATCCTCGAGTTCGACCGGAATGCCTGGAAACACCTTTGCCAGCCGCCTGAGGAACGCATCCACATCCTTCGCCGCCTCCGATGGCGCGCCATCCATATTCACCGGATAACCGACCACAAAGCGGACCACATTCTCTTTTCGGGAATATATTTCGAGATATTCTATTATCTTTGCAGAATGGACTGTATCCAATGCCGAGGCAAAGATTCCGAGCGGATCGCTGACTGCAACACCGACCCGTTTCCTGCCATAATCTATGCCGACTATCCTGTCCATACGGATGCAAAGTTAACATTAAAGTATGTCAAGACAAAATAAAGATAATAAAGTCGATGATTTCAGGCTTGACCTCGTCGATGACCGGACGCACAAGCAGCTATGGTGTATGAGGTTTTCCCGTATCGGATTCATAGTCAGTACAGTTTCGGCCATCGTATTCATCATCTTTATCTTCTACGCAGTTTTCGCATTCACTCCGCTCCGCAGGACAATCCCCGGATACCCGGACGAATCATCCAAGAAAGAGGCTATACAGAACGCTATCCGCGTCGATTCCCTGGAAAAGATAATATCCAGGTGGGAACTGTACTCGGAGAACCTGAGACGGGTCATGGATGGAGAAGAGCCCGTGAAGATAGACAGCATTATGAGGTCCGGGGACACAGGCTACGCGAAATCGAGGGAAGAGCTGGAAAAGACAGACTCCCTGCTGCGGGAAAACGTTATGAACGAGGAACAGTTCGGGCTTACGAACCGCGGGCACAGGAACCTTCCTATCGAGGGAAAACATTTCTTCACCCCTCTCAAAGGAGTGATATCCCAGGGATACGACAGACTCATCCATCCGTTCATAGACATCACCGCCCCGGCCAACTCCGTGGTCGCCGCCGTCCTTGACGGGACAGTGATTTCCGCCGGGTGGAACGATGATGCCGGATACACCATCTGCATCCAGCACGAAAGCGATATCGTGTCTATATACAAGCATAACAACAAGCTTCTCAAAAGCACGGGAGACAAGGTGACGGCCGGCACTCCGATAGCCCTCGTCGGAGGGACAGGGACAATCAGCACCGGAGAACACCTCCATTTCGAGCTGTGGTACAGAGGAGAGGCAGTTGATCCATCAAAATACATCAATTTCTGATGGAGAAGAGAAGACTGGCAATACTCGGGTCGACCGGGTCGATAGGAAGACAGACTCTGGATGTGGTCAGACAGCATCCGGACCTGTTCGAGGTGGAGCTGCTCACCGCCAACACCAGCAGCGACCTGCTGATAGAGCAGGCAATCCGTTTCAATGCGAACAGTGTGGTCATCCGCGATGAGAGCAGATACAGGGAAGTTGCGGATGCTCTTGAACCCCATTATATAAAGGTGTTCTCCGGTATGGATTCCATCTGCAGCCTCGTGGCCGGAGACAACATAGATATGGTGGTGACTGCAATGGTAGGATTCAGCGGGCTGCAGTCGACTGTGGCCGCCATCCGCGCGGGCAAGGCAATCGCCCTGGCCAACAAGGAGACCCTTGTGGCGGCAGGGAAGATTGTCATGGAGCTGGCGGCAAGGCACCATGCGGCCATCCTGCCGGTGGATTCCGAACATTCGGCCATTTTCCAGTGCCTTCAGGGGGCGCACGGGGCTGATATCGAGAAGATTCACCTGACCGCTTCGGGAGGGCCGTTCAGGGAATGGTCCAGGGAGAGGATAGCCGGAGCGACCAAAGAGATGGCGCTGAAGCATCCCAAATGGAAGATGGGCAGCAAGATCACCATCGATTCCGCCACGATGATGAACAAGGGACTGGAGATAATAGAGGCGAAATGGCTGTTCGGGGTCGAGCCCGAGAAAATCAATGTCGTGGTCCATCCGCAGTCCATCATCCATTCGATGGTGGAATTCTCCGACGGTGCGGTAATGGCCCAGCTGGGGCATCCCGACATGAGGGAGCCGATACAGTACGCCCTCGGCTATCCCGGCAGGCTGCCTCTGGACAACCGAAGGCTCGACTTCGCGGAACTCGCATCTCTCACATTCTACGCGCCTGACCCGGAAAGGTTCCCTGCACTGGGACTCGCATACAAGGCCCTTGAAAGAGGAGGGAACATGGCGTGCATAATGAATGCAGCCAACGAGGAAGCCGTGGCGGCCTACCTGAAAGACGAGACAGGTTTCTACGGAATAACCGACATTGTGGAGGAGTGCATGGATGGTGTGGATTTTGTGGAGGAGCCGACGCTTGACGATATCTACGAGACGAACGAGGTCGCCAGGCGCAAGGCAAGGGAAATTATTTTAAGGAGACTATGATTGTTCTGATGAAGATACTGCAGCTTCTGCTGGCTCTGTCCGTGCTCGTGCTGGTGCATGAGCTGGGGCATTTCCTGTTCGCGAAGCTGTTCAGGATACGGGTGGACAAGTTCTATCTTTTTTTCGACATAGGAGGGTTCTCCCTGTTCAAGTTCAAGCCGAAAGGTTCGGACACGGAATACGGGATAGGCTGGCTTCCTCTCGGAGGATACTGCAAGATTGCGGGAATGATAGATGAATCCATGGACACGGAATCCCTGAAACAGGAGCCGCAGCCGTGGGAATTCCGCACGAAACCGGCATGGCAGAGACTTTTGGTTATGTCAGGAGGCGTACTGTTCAACTTCATCTTCGCAATTCTGCTGTACATCGGCATACTCGCCGGATGGGGGGAAAGCTATATATCCAACCGGGGCAACAGCATCTATGTCAACGACCTGGCATACGAGATGGGATTCAGGAACGGGGACCAGATACTGCGTTTCGATGACTATGTGCCTGAAAATTTCGGTATGCTGCAGGCAGATATGGCCAGACAGTCGGCAAAGAAAGCCACGGTACTCAGGGATGGAGACACCCTGGACATATACATAGACCAGAACATGATCGGAGATGTGCTCAACACTCCCGGCATGTTCGACCTCGCCGTACCTTTTGTCATAGAATCGGTAGCCCCCGACTCGCCAAATGCATCAGCCGGGCTGCGGAAGGGGGACCGGATCATTTCAATCGGAGGAGAACCGATAGAGTATCTGCAGGATTCAAGGCGGCTCCTTGCCGACCTTTCTGGCTCTGCCGTGACCGTGGACATCATAAGGGACGGGGACACCACCGGAATGATGCTCCAGGTGGACACTCTTGGCAGAATAGGAGTGTACACGCAGCTCCCTGGGCTCAAGACCAGGGAATATTCCGTAGCCGAGGCCATTCCTGCCGGATTCAGACTGGCATTTGACACTGTCGGGGGATATCTGCAGGATCTCAAGCTCGTATTCACCCCGAGTACGGAAGCCTACAAGTCGGTAGGTAGCTTCATCGCAATGGGGCAGATATTTCCCGGAGCATGGGACTGGTACAGGTTCATAAACATCCTCGCCCTGCTGTCCATTATGCTCGGAGTGATGAACCTGCTCCCTATCCCTGCACTCGACGGAGGACATATAGTGTTCACCCTCTATGAAATGATAACGGGACACAAGCCGAGCGACAGGTTCCTGACAATAGCCCAGATGATAGGGATGATACTCCTGTTCGGTCTTATGATACTTGCGTTCGGGAACGACATAGGCAGGCTGCTCAGATAAGATAAGACAAGACAACCTGCCGATTAACTTGAAACCAGATATAACAACATGACTATGAAACGGATATTCTCATTACTGGCAACAGTCGCAGTGGCCATCGCCGCTGTCTCTTGCTCCTGCTCTCCAAAGAAAGCCCTGCTCCCGACCATTAGCGGCAAGGCCGGCGAAGTCATCATAGTGATAGACAAGGCAGACTGGGAAGGCTCCGTCGGTTCCGAACTCAGGGACCTTCTCGCAAGCGACTGCCCGTTCCTGCCACAGAAAGAACCACTGTACACACTGATCGATATCGTGCCATCCGCATTCACCAATATCTTCCAGATACACAGGAACATAATCATCGTGAACATAGGCAACGATGTGACCGAACCGGGCATTGTGTACAGGCAGGATGTCTGGGCACAGCCACAGTGCGTAATAAGTGTGAATGCCGTTGACAGCGACTCTGCCCTGCAGCTTATCAAAGACAACAGCAAAATCATACTCAATACGATAGAGCAGGCTGAAAGGGACAGGATCATAACCAATTCGATAAAATATGAAGAACGGTCCATCGCCCCTGTCGTGACAAGGTTCGTGGGCGGCTCGCCTCATTTCCCGACAGGATATTCCATCAAGAAGCAGACATCCGACTTCATCTGGATAGAATACGAGACTACATATGTCACCCAGGGATTCTTTGTCTACAGATATCCGGCCACCGGGACGGCCGATGACTTCAAGGTCGAGAACATAGTCGCGAAACGGGATGAATTTCTGAAAGACAATGTCCCGGGGATGTTCGAAAACACATATATGACCACAAGCGATGTAACTATGCCCGGTCTCGAATATATCAGATACAAGGGCAGGGACTTTGCCGAGGTCAGGGGATACTGGGAGGTCCACAACGACTATATGGGAGGTCCTTTCATCTCCCATTCCTTCTACAGCAAGGATGGCAAGGACATCATTGTCCTTGAAGGATTCGTCTATGCGCCGAGGTATGACAAGAGGCACTATATGAGGGAAGTGGAAGCCATACTGTACTCATTCGAATGGGCCGGAGAGGAAGACAAGTAAGATTTTTCATTCCGTACTGCAAAAATATTTTGTCATAAAGAAAATATTACATACCTTTGCACTCCCTTTCGGTGTATCATACCTACGGGAAGGATGCGGTGGGTTCGTATAACGGTTAGTACTCAAGATTTTCATTCTTGCAATAGGGGTTCGATTCCCCTACCCACTACGAAAAATATAAAAAATAAAAATAATGGCAAACCACGCATCAGCAGAAAAGCGTTATCGCCAGAGCGAAAGACGCAGGTTGCATAACAGGTATTATGCAAAGACTACAAGAAACGCCATCCGGGCGCTGAGGAACACCACAGACAAGGGAGAGGCAGAAGCGAATGCCCCTAAAGTCTATGCAATGATTGACAAGCTCGCAAAGATCGGTGTGATCCACAAGAACAAGGCAGCGAACCTCAAGAGCGGAATTGCAGTCTATATCAACAAACTTTCATAACGAAAGCCAGCCCTTTTAAGGGTTTCTTATAGCTACTGAAGCTGCTTCACCGACAGCAGCTTCTTTTCATTGGACGGGATGTAGCGCAGTTGGTAGCGCACTACGTTCGGGACGTAGGGGTCGGGCGTTCGAGTCGCCTCATCCCGACCAAGACCAAGGCAGCCATCTGAAATTCAGGTGGCTGCTTTTCTTTTCAGTATTTTTTCAATGCAGGATCCGATATTATGGGAAAGATATACATAAAGAATATGGTGTGTCCGCGCTGCATTATGTCTGTGAGGGAAATATTCCGACGTAACGGGATAGAGCCGGAAGATGTGCAGCTCGGTGTGGTCACAGCATCTTTTCAGGAAACGGAGGGCAGGGACAGGGAGAGCCAGACAGTCCCCGATACCATAAGGAGGGATCTGGAGGCCTGCGGCTTCGAGATAATCGATGACAGGAGAGCCATGATTGTGGAGGAAATCCGCACCGGCGTGATAGAATACATACGCAATCCCGGGCTACGGCAGATGAAGCTTTCGGAATTCCTGCAGGAGAAATGCATGAAGGAATACAGCGCTCTCAGCAAGCTCTTCACCGGGATGCGCGGCATGACGATAGAGAAATACTGCATTCTCCAGAAAGTAGAATATGTAAAGGAGCTGCTTTTCTACGGAGAACTGAGCATAAGCGAGATTGCTGACCTTCTGCACTATTCAAGCACAGCTCACCTGAGCTCCCAGTTCAAGTCTGTCACAGGCCTTACCCCGACACAGTTCAGGCAGCTGAAGGCTCCGTCCCTCTCCCCTATCGACACGATATAAATCAAATCCATAATAATATAACAGGTCTGACACTATTCTTCATACCTTTGAATCCGGTGTATGGCCGTCCGCCGGAAACCGGCGGGGCCGGAATTGAAACGATCAAATCGACAAGGATATGAAGAAAATACAGACATTCCCTGTAACGGGACTCGGATGCGCAGGATGCGCAGCCAGAGTGAACAGGATTCTTGGCAGCCAGCCCGGAGTGACATCAGCCAATGTCAACTTCGCATCATCAACGGCACAGATAGAATACGACACGGAGAAGTGTTCTCTTGAAGACCTCAGAGCTGCCGTACAGGAGGGAGGGTACGACATCCTGACAGACGATGAGGACGATTCTGAAAAAGAGGCCGAGGACGAACACGCCAGACAGTATTCTGCACTAAAGACACAGACGGTTGGAGCGGTCGCCCTGGCCGTTCCCATCACCGTGCTGGGCATGACTCTGATGGACAGCACCTGGGCGGGATATGTCACTTGGATACTGGCGACAGTCTCTGTATTCTTTTTCGGCAGGCGGTTCTATGTCAATGCTTGGAAACAGTTGAAACACGGCTCTGCCAATATGGATACCCTGGTGGCCACAAGCACAGGCATAGCATACCTGTTCAGCCTCTTCAACCTTCTTTTCCCGGACTTCTGGCTTTCACGTGGAATCGAGCCGCATCTATATTTCGAAGCAGCCAGTGTCATCATAGCATTCATCCTGCTCGGCAGGCTGCTTGAAGACAGGGCAAAGAGGAAGACGACTGATGCCATCCGTAAACTTGCCGGGCTGCAGCCAAGTACTGTAACCGTCATCAGAGGACAGGAAACAGCGGAAATGACGATACCGGTTGAACAGGCAAGGGCTGGAGACATAATAATGGTCAGACCGGGAGAGAGGATAGCCGTGGACGGGACAGTGATGAAAGGGGAATCGAATGTGGATGAAAGTATGCTCAACGGAGAGCCGCTTCCATCCCGGAAATCCGCAGGAGACAAGGTCTATGCAGGAACGGTCAACCTGTCCGGAGCCTTCCGGTTCAGGGCCGAGAAGACAGGGAAAGACACAGTCCTCGCCCAGATAGTGAAAATGGTTCAGGATGCCCAGGGAAGCAAGGCTCCTGTCCAGAACATTGTAGACAAGGTCGCAGGGATATTCGTGCCGGCTATCATCGGCATCTCCGTACTCGTATTCGTATGCTGGTGGGTATTCGCCCCATCGGAAGGTTTCGTGCACGGGATACTGTCAATGGTGACAGTCCTTATCATCGCCTGCCCGTGTGCTCTCGGGCTTGCGACACCCACAGCCATTATAGTGGGCTTAGGCAAGGGAGCCGAATACGGAATCCTGATCAAGGATGCGGCAAGCCTTGAAATCGCGAAAAAAATCGATACTGTAATTCTCGACAAGACCGGGACCATCACCGAAGGTCATCCTGCCGTCACAGACCAGTGCTGGGAAACAGGGGCAGATACCGGCAGAAAAATCCTGTACAGACTCGAAAGGCTGTCCGGGCATCCTCTGTCCGAAGCCATAGTGTCAGCTCTGGAAAAACAGGTAAAGGAGACAGAGGAAAAGTCTGGACAGAACGGGACCGGTCTGGCTTACGAGATAAAGGATTTCGAGAGCATTCCCGGGAAAGGTATCAGAGGGAATGCTGTCATCTCAGGACCTGACGGCAAGACGGAGAGCAGGACATATTATGCAGGAAACACAGGACTCCTGGAAGAGAACGGAATCCGCATCAGCAAAAGCCTGTCAGACCTCGCGGAGAAATGGCTGCGGGAAAGCAAGACAGTGGTCTGGTTTGCAGACCGGGTCGCAGCAATAGCGGCAATAGCCATCACTGACAAGGTAAAGGAGACATCCGCCGAAGCCGTTGCCAGACTGCATGAAATGGGGATAGAGACCTGGATGCTGACCGGAGACAATGAAAAATCGGCTGCGACGGTGGCCGGGCAGGCCGGAATAACTCACTATATGGCAGGGATGCTGCCTCAGGACAAGGCGGAATACGTAAAGAAGCTGCAGGCGGCCGGTCATACCGTAGGCATGGCCGGAGATGGGATAAATGACAGCGCGGCCCTTGCTCAGGCCGACCTGAGCATAGCTATGGGTACCGGGAGCGACATCGCCATCGACACGGCAATGCTGACCATCCTCTCATCCGACCTGCTCAAGATTCCGCAGGCGGTAAGACTGTCAAGACTCACTGTCCGTACGATACGGCAGAACCTGTTCTGGGCTTTCATATACAATCTGATAGCCATTCCTGTTGCAGCCGGGATACTGTATCCGTTTAACGGATTCCTGCTGAATCCAATGATAGGAGGGGCTGCAATGGCCCTGAGCAGCGTGAGCGTAGTCACCAACAGCCTCAGGCTGCGCAGGAAATCCCTCTGAGACGGATGTCCCCTATGGGATTAGTCAGAGCTGGAGGGACAGCACCAGAGATACATCATCTGCAAGCAGTTCGTTGACAGTGGTATGTGCGACATAGATGTCCGGCATGTTCAGAGGCGAATATATCACAGCCAGATCCTCGTCAGCAGAGAAATCATATTCCCTGTAGAGAGTAAGCCGGTATGAGCCTTCCGGAGAATCCGGATCCGCAGAGACGGAGAACGAGCCTATCCTCGTGCCATCTGCCTTTTCCAGGGCTATGAACGGGGCGGATGTGCCGAATGTGAACCCATCACGGTCTACAGTCACAGTGCCTGAAAGCAGAGAATTGGTCACGGTCACAGTCTCTTCCGAAAAAAGGACTCCTCCGGACACTTCTCTGATGGATACCGGACCTGCACTGACTATCTCGGATGTCTGCATCTCCAGGTCTATGACTCCACCCCGGAGGAGCTGCTCTGAAGACAGGGACAACAGGTATCCGTCATCAGACGGGACAAGCAAGTCTGCCGTCACAGAACCGGGAAGAGGTTCGAGACAGTCTGCAGATATGAGGAATTCCGAATGGAGCTGATCCGCGACATTGACACCAGACAGAGGGGCGAGAGTAATCCTCAGAGGCACACGCCTCCCTTCGCCGTACGGCAGGACAAGCGAGGGCGATGCCATCTCCCCATCCATAAGGCAGAAATTGAACGCGTACTCTTCCGGAGCATTGCTTCTCGTGACAATGGCAGACTTATAGCAATGGCTGTAGTCAGGATTGTCGGCCTGGGCTGCCGCAAGCCGGACATAACCATCGCAGTCCGCCTGTACAGTTCTGAATGTCAATGTATAATATCCATCCGCCTCAGGGGTCCGGACATCATAGTAATAATAGATACCCGCATCATCCCCGGACTGGAGTCCGCCCATTTCAGTGACTGGTTCAATGCTGCTGTCGGTGTACACTCTGAGCTTCGTCCCTTCAGGTACGCCGCCCTGCAAACGGAACCGCACATCGAACTCCTGCCCCTTCACCGGAGGGATGGACACGGTCTCCGAACCTGTCCCGTTGCTGAACAGTATCTTCTGGTCCACATTCTGTGCCGGCACAGAAAAGATAGAGCGTCTGACGGTATTGAAATACGGGGCTTCGAGGAACCAGGCTCCATCATCCGGGAACCTGTCCGAAGCGGTGATGAAATCTACCCTGTGCGCCCCCGGGCTGTCGGCATAATAGACATACTTGTAGTTCCAGTCCTTTTCGACAGTCTCTCCATCAACATTGAACACGGTCTCCTCGACCACGACATCCAGCTGCTGCGACGGGCTTGCATCGAACAGGTCGCACGAAATCTTGCATTCCACCGGCAGCAGGGACTGCGGATAGTCCTCCGGGATAGTGAACATAATGGACACGGCCTCCCCCTTGCGCTCGGCAATGGAGGTAGTCATCCAGATAGGAGAGAAATCGAAGTTGCGGAGGTAGATGATGTCTATATTGCGAAAATACTTGCCTGCCCGTATCCTCAATGTACCATACTGCGGAGTGTCTCCGAGTTCGTTCAGAGATATGGTCACAGAACCGGCACCAGATGTCTCATCGTAGTCAAGGGCGAGATTCTCGTCAGCGATGCCTTCGTTGGACAGCCACTCCGCAGATATGTCCGAGAGAGTCCCGGCGGCAGACCCGTCAGATGCCATATATGAGAAATATATCTTCTCATCCGCACGGGCAGTATATATCCTTGTAGTCTCACCATCTATCGAAAGTCTTGTCGAACCATCCCCTATCACAGGCAGTTCCTCATCTATGGAGACCCACACATTGTTCGCCGGAATCCCGTCGGCAGCCTCGGCAAATGTCATATATCCGAGAGAGGACGGTATGCCGTTGAAACGGAATACATACCTGTGGTTGCGGATGATCCTGTACGGATTGCCGTCTTCATCGCATATCAGGAGCTTGTAGTACCTCCATGTGCTCCCACCGTCAAGAGATATGTTGAATATGGTATATATCTGGTCATCCGGACTGTTGTCATGCTCGAACACATACCTGAGCCCCCACTCGTTCATAACTATCGTTTCCGTCGGATCCGTAGCCTTTACAGCCTCATCTCTGGCACAGAGGGTGACGTACGGCAGGTCGAGGGAAAATTCGAAAGGATCTGGGGAATCCGGATTGTACGGGGCGACAGTTCCCCGTGCATATTTGTTGCATACGGCAAAGCCGTTAACCAGGATGTCATCCGAAGCGACAGTATACGTGATAGAAGCCTGGTTACGGTACATCCTGACCGGAGCGGAGGCCCCGGAAGCGAAGGCGGCCAGTTCATCCGCGGAACCGAAATGCTCATACCCCCAATAGACAAGTCTGCCTGAGGATGATGTGAACATAGTCATCACCTCTGCATCTGTCTTTCCGATATACTCGCTGTCATCTATGTCGGATGAATTGTAGTTGGCCACAAAATGGACATACCTCACGGATGACACCACGCTTGCTGAAAACGACCCTGCCGAAGCCCCATCCGCACCTGCATCCCCGTGCACAAGCGACTGAGCCCTGACATGGCCGACATACTGGCGGTTCTCATCGAACAGGAAGAGCCAGAGCACCGATATTTCCTCCCCGTCCGGATCGACAGACCTCGTCTCGATGGTCTTCATTCCGTCCACAGCCACGGAAAACCTCATCTCCACAGTGTCACCAGGAAGCATTGCATCCGATGGTTCATCGAGACTGCATCCGGCTGCGGAGAAAAACAGCAGGACAACTGAAATATATGAGAATAACCTGTTCATTATATTATTTCCGTATTGCAGGAGCATATCTATTCTTCCGGATCTCCGGGACTGTAGTTGCGGACACAGCGGACACGGGCTTCATCGGAACTTTCTACGGCCGGAGGCACCGTATCCGGCTGCAGGGTATCCATATAGACATTCCTCACAGCGGTCCAGTAATGTGTCTGGTTGGCTTCATCATCGGGCTCGAGTTCAGACTGCAGGATGTTGTCCATCGTGATGCCCTTGACATGCTCATCCTCCTGGTATCTCATTATTATCTGTATCTCGGCGGCAGTCGGAAGTCTCCAGTCGTCATAGAGTTTCCTGTTTCCGTCCTCATCCACACTGCTTCCGGCCTCGACATATTCCTTGCACAGGGTCTGCGCCGCTGACCAGCTCATCGTGCTATTGTTGCCGAGCTGGGATGCAATCATGAACGATGGGGAGACCAGAGAATTGTTCTGGGAATCATCCGCATCCGCCACTTCCGGATCATCGCTGTCCATTATCGGTCTTGCCAGGGTATAGTCTCCTGAGGTGGCGGTAATGGTGAGGTGGTACATCCTGTTGTTCGTAGCCGACCCTGCATCCCTGCAATAATTCACATCATTTTTGGAGTCATAGCTATAGTCAACCCTGTATATCATCCTGTCCGCTTCAAGATAGAACTTGGACTTCATATCCACTCCGTCACCGATGTGCCCGTCCAGTCCATCCCTTATCTCCTGCGGCACAGGAGTGCCCGTATCATGTATCGAGGAAAAGCCGGATGGCCAGTCCCGTCCGTATGACTCCAGATAGGAATAGAGTCCTGGAATCCCGGTTATGTATTCCAGAGGATACTGGATGACTGCCACATCCGCCGAACCGCCCTGGGCATTGGTCACCTTGAGGGAAATATACCTTACCGTCTTGTTGAGAGGTTCCCTGCTGGATATGGTGATTGCTCCTGAAAGTCCCGCATCCGGGATTGCGGATATGGACTCCTCCTCCATCTCCTGAGCGGACAGATGACGCACCGCCCCATCCTTGTCAATGAAATACGCATCTTCGACAGATACCGACACAGGGCTTGATGATGTGAATGTGAGATCCGCATACCTGTCGGTACCACGCATAATGACCTCGTATTCATTGAGGATCAGGTAGGATGGATTCTCATCATTGACAGGAATCCCTGTGGTAGACCACGGTGCGACCTCGAAATCTATATCCTCAAGAAGCACAGGGTCATGGCTCTCCTGGGAACCTGCCATGCCTATCCTTGCCCGTATGTCATAGAAAGTATTGCTCTCTATACCGTATCCTTTCCCAACAGGACAGACAGGAATCCTGTACCAGTTGTCATTGACGGCCATACCATCCTGACCTCTGTATGGCAGATTCACATAAAGCATAGTCTCTGCCAGCACATCCTCCGCCCAGTTGTTCGGATATGAATAGAGTGTCACCTGCATCCCATCCCCTACGGCCAGATCTCCTCGCGAAGAATTCTTCAGGGACGGAAGATATGAGGAGCCCGGTGCGACAGGCGTCATATCTGCATAATTCCTCAGTTCGACAGTCATAGCCGAAAAGTCATTGTCCTGTATGAAACCGCTGCCATTATCCGCAAGGGTGACCGTCAGCCTTATCTTGGCGGCCAGACGGTCCAGCGCAAGCGGAAGCACGCAGTCAGGATTTTCCAGCTGGGGATTCCAGCCCGTCTTCTCTCCATACATAGTGAAGAGTTTGTCCGGATGCGTATCCGAGCCGTCCACTATCTCAGGATCCGAATCGATTATACCCATAAGGGCCGACAGGGAAGACACCCTTCCGAGGTCGGTCTCAAGTTCCTGAGTCAACGGGTCATCGTACGAATGGAGGTTGGCAATGGCACATACGTCATAGTCCGTACCTGACAGCATTGGAGACTGCTGCCATCTTCCGCCAATCAGCAGCCCCGTGCTGCTTCCATCATCTTCCAGGTCAGCCAGCCCGATATGGTAGTAGCACGGGACTCCTCCTGCATAGGCGATATTCCCCGTCTGCCCATCGAAAATGAAGATGTCGATATGGTCTACTATGCTCTCCCTCGTACCATCATCATTGCTGTTGCCTTTCGTGGACAGGGAGACATACAGGCCTTCTCCCGCCCCTTCCGATGGGATATCTACGGCTATTCCGGTACAGGATACCGCCACCGCCGTGAAAAGGGCAGCTGCAGAAGAATATATGATATGGGACATTTTCATTCGTCTAATTCAAGCTGTCATATTCAACCGTGCTTATCTGCCTTATCAGGATGCTGTCATCGGTCCCGGGGAAACGTCCCTCCACATTGACAAGCTGGGGACCATCCAGTCCTTCGACTGTAAAATACAGTTCCGTACTCCATTCTTCACCGCTCCGGTATGTGAATCGCGGAGCAACAGTAAGGGTGACAGTCCCTTCAGCGGCATCATCCGTCCCTGTCCCGGAATATCCATCGACAAACCCGAAATGCACAGGGTCGCTCAGATGTGCCGTCCATCTTCTCCCGAGAGGGCTGGACATCATGAAACGGAACTGGACGAACCTCTCGCCCTGCTGGGTATCCGTACCGAGAGCCGTCACTATGCAGTCCGCCACGCCATCGCTGTCAAGGTCAGCCATCTTTATATTCTGTCCATCGAGACTGAAGAAGAAACTGTCGGAAAACTCTATCCCGGACTCCACCGTGTTCCAGTCCGACACCGTCCAGGTCATCTCCAGTCCCCGGTACAGGTCAAGGCCTATGTTCAGTTGCGTATTCATACCGACAGAGGACAGGACAGTTCCATCATCTGCTGTCAACGCACTGTCATACCGCGTCCCGTTCCAGTCCGCAGATATACTGTATCCGCCTGCTGCAGCCGATGTCGGATAGACATAGCTGACAATCTCCACACTGGAATATGCAGGTATGGAAGCCGTCCGGCTGTCGGGAATCTCAAGGGAGGAACCTGTTCCCGGCACATATCCTCCGTCAGGGAAAAGAGGGACGGATTCTCCGGCAATGCCGCTTATCGCAAGCCCGGACAGGCTCTGCGGCGAAGCCGTCATATTGTCTATCTGTACACATACTTTTGCAACAATATGCTCCAGAGACATTGTCAGCCTCATCATATCATCGCCTGTGACTGCCACATTCTCAAGCCGGCAGCTTGCCGGGACACCGGAAGAGAAGCTGTCAGGATCAGTGCGGACAGTGCATGAGGAAATCCAGGAGACATCAGTCATCCCATCCAGTCCAGCCAACCCGAGGCTGCCCTCGTTTGCAATGGCGTAGAAATCATAGACTCCTACAGGGATCTCGGAAAATGTCACCGTGACGCTCTCCTCCTCGCGGGAAAGGGCGCGACTGTAATTGTACAGCAGCCTGCCTGTCGTCCTGTCAGCTATCAGAATCCTCAGATGGCTGATCAGTTCCCCCTCCGAGAAAGTCCCTGTCGCCTCCGCACCAGACCTGGTCCTGAATGTCAGGGACACCATCCCGGTACGCTCCGGCACATCCCTGACTCCAGAGCAGGAGATAATGCAAAGTGACAGCGCCAAGACCGCTGCCTTTGTCAGATATGTGCATATCCAGTTCATCATTCCCATTCCGTAGTCACATCTTCAAGATACCATTGCGGTGGAGTGACAGTCACAGCCACCTCCGAGAAATTCACCTCTATAGGCAACAGAGCCTCCTGCCTTGTGAGATCTATCTTGCCTGCATTCTCCGCCAGATATTCCAGGATACTTTTCTCGATGACCACATTGCCATCCCCATCGGTCATTTTCAGGACATGGTTGCACAGTGCCTCCTCTATATCCTCCCCGTTGTCCATCCTGAACAGAGCAAGATTCCTGGACAGCCATTTGCCTGTCTCTGCATCGTATTCCATTTCCGGATAGCACTCGTGAAGCTCCCCGTATGCCACCCTGTTGTTGAAATCGACTTTCGAGTTGCTCTCCGATATGCTCAAGGTATAGTCTCCCGCCGCCCTTGTACCAAGCCGGGCATGAAGGCCTGTGACCTCTACGGACACATCTATATGAGCACTGTACATCCGGACAGTGCTTCTTGAAGTGTACCGGCTGTCGGATATCTCGAGCGAAGCAGACCCGAGATAGTTGTGGTCCTGTCCGTGCACAGTCCCCCCTCTTGCGGATTCAGGACTCGCAATGAACATCCTCTCCGGATCTCCGGTATTCAGGCCGAAGACAAGAGTCTTCTCCAGAGGATTGCCCACAGCATAGAGAGCGTACCTGCCTTCCTGCAACCTGAAGAAGGCGGATCCCCCTGACGAATGGAGGTCTGTGCCGCCATAACCGACGGTCATGATATGGGTCCCCTCTTCATCGAAGACATACAGGTCAATAGAGCCTATGTACTCTGTCAGATGTTCCTGCCCGTCGTCAGCAGTATAGGAAAAATTGACAATGACATTGTTGCAATGGTCAGTATTATCCCGAATGCAGCCACCCATCAATATGGCAGCTGCCCAGGTTGTCACCAATATTACAAGCAATCTTTTCATTGCCAAGGTTCAAAGAGATCCGGTCCGCAAGATTCACGGACCGGAGATAAATTCCCGGTTCAGTTACCGCCTACCCAGTCGACCGAAATATTCTGCAGAGACCATTCCGCCATCACCACAGTGACTTCCACAGCATACTGCTCCTCTCCGGATTCGCTGCCCTGGATATTGTCATCTATAAGGGATGCATCGGTTATCCTGTATATGCATCCAGGCTCAAACCTGGTAATCTCCGCGCCTTCGGCGGTCTTGTATCTGGAGACTATCGCATATCGAGGATTCGTGAAAGGCTTTGCAGGATCAGATGATACCGCTCCGGTGAAATAAATCTTCAGCTTAGGGAGATACTCCGAGCCATCCTGCTCTGACGGATAGAAATTGTATCCGTATGCCTGTCCATCTGCCGGCCATACCGTGCCTGCTCCCGTGCCGATGAACACATTGTCAGAAGAGATTGCATCACAGAGCACCGGATATTCAGGGTCGCCTGAGTTTGCGGCCATATCATAGTCGCTACGCACTGCAGCACCAGGTGTAAGATAGATGTTGTCGAGATATACTCCACTGATATTCAAGGCAGAAAATTCACACACATCGTCAACTCCGGCATGGGCCTTGTGACTGATGCCGGACACCTCGATACGTGCAACAGGAATCTCGAGCTGCACTGTCGCAGTGTATCTGATATATGATTCGCTGTTGGCCGGATTCATGATCTCTCCGTTCTGTGCAAACTGGTCAGAACTGCCATACGCAGGAATGGAGGCAGGAAGAGCCTGCATTGCAGGAGATGCCGCCACGATGGACACTTCATCCGAAAGAAGGTCTCCTCCGTTGATCCACGCCTCTATCAGCTTAGGTTCGGTGATGTCATAGAAGACGGCTGTACCATACCCCTGGGAATATGTGAGTTCCGCTGTCTGTGTCTGGTCCGATGCAGCCCCGTAGGTCAGTTTCAGGCTGATTGTGGATGTGATTTCCACATTGTCTTCCGTCGATTCCGGATTCATCGCTTTGGAAAACACGGGTTCAGGAAGAGCGACGGTGACCTCCAGCATTGCCGGTCCGTCCGGAGTGTCCGTCCCTGTACCGGAAGTCTCTTTCTGGCATCCAGCCAGCATTGCTGCCGCCCCTGCAAGGGCAGCGATGTACTTGATAGATTTCATAGTATGAAGTATTTTCATTTTGCGGGCAAAAATATGCATTATGAAAGAAAGAAACATAGACTTATTCTCGTTTTTCATTAAAATATTGTCCGAATGCCGTCCATCCGATCCTGACTTTAGAGAATATCCATTCCAAATTCAAATTTCAGAAAATATACACCGGGTGCACGCCGTTCCCTGAAATTGACCTTTCCTATTTCAAGGGAACTGCAGTCTATGACAGCATTATGGACCTTTCCCTGAAGAATAATACCGGAGAAACATGACAGACGGCCGGGGACTGTTTCCTCCGGAGATTTTTGCTCCGGCGGTACATAAATTCCTGGAAAAGATAAAAGACCTGCCATTTCCGCAATGCTTCGAATGCAAGTCATGTCCGCTCCTTAATGAGTGCTTCTACACGGAAATCATAAAGACGGAATCAAAAATCCAGACCTTGCAGATGCAGCATCCAATAGACCAGGGACGTTTAGATGCCATAATCCGTTCATAGATCCATTTTATTTCTGTGACTAAATGTCTATCCGCAACCCTGTCAGTTCTGAATATGAGGCATTTTTGCGGATAAACCGGTATTGTCAAGTCAGAACTGCCGGATCTTTCAGAGTTTCCTGATATCGTCCTCCGGAAGCCCTGTCAGTTCTGATATCAGGGCCATCCCGAGGCCTTTCGCCTTCATGGCACGGGCCACTTCCGTTTTCCCTCTGGCTTCGCCTTCCTCAATGCCTTCGGCCTTGCCCTTTGCTTCGCCTTCAGCCCGGTAGGTGTTAAGGATATTCGTATAGTCGCGCTCTGTCATCAT
>CALVAC010000029.1 GCA_944325435.1 uncultured Bacteroidales bacterium
GAGGTCTGCCGCAGGAGGGACAGGTATGCCGGGAGTTACGCCCTGAGTATTTCTGAAGGCTGTATGTGGATTCCGTTCTCATAATTCCACCTCCTTTTCGAAAAGTGTAGTTTCTTCGGCTTTAGCGGTCGGCTGAGGCTGTTCTTTCTGCTTTAGCTTTTTTGCTTCGGGTTTGGCCGATGTCTGTGCTGCAGCCTTGGCTTCTGCCTTTTTGAGTACCCTTCCGACTGATGATTTGCTCATCCCCATTATGCAGGCTATGTCACGGATGGTCTTGCCTTGATTTTTGAGGTCGAGGATATTCTGCATCTCTGTCGCGTTTTCGTCATCTTCTTTCGCTTTGAGGTGTTCTTTCTCGCAGGCGTAGCCGAGGAGTTCAAAGTGCAGGAAACCGTCTCCGGGGTCTATTTCATAGACTATCACATTGTCGGAGTCGTAGCGGTATTCTCCGGCTCTGACCTTGATCTGCTTGACATAGCGCAGGCGGTTGTCCTTGGCGCTCTTGCCGATGGCGAAGACGCTGTCAAAGAAGTTGTAGAGTTTCTTGGAGCCTGCGAGGTCGTTCTGCGTGATGGGGTTGCTCATGTTCCTTTTCGGGGTATGGGCTATAATCAGCAGGGACCAGCCGTGTTTCTTCTTCAGTGACATGAGTTTCATCATGAAGAGTCCGGCTACATCTCCTTTTTCGGAGGCGTTGCAGAGGTAGGTGAGGTTGTCTATTATGATGACTTTTGCCCCTACTGTCTGGGCGGCGGATTCGATGTTGGTGAAGAAGTTTTCTTCGTAGTTCTCGGCTCTTATGGCCTCTGCGACAATTTCTGCTCTGAGAAAGTTCTCGGGGAAGAGGTGCCGGGAGCCGGTGTCGGGGTTGTAGTAGCGGAGCTGGAACTGTTTGTCGGAGAGTTCGCAATCGACATAGAGGATTTTCTGGTCGCGTGCGATTTCATCGGCCATCTGTACTGCATAGATGGATTTTCCGAGGTTGGAGTCTGCGAACAGGCAGCATACTTCTCCCTCGTACCAGAGGCTGTGGTAGAGGTCTTTGGGATTCGGACGGGTTGCGGCATCGAGAATGGTCTGGTTGGCGGTCTTGATCCGGAGCATTCCGACAAGGCCGGAACTGGAGACCTGTTCTATTTCCCGGTGGATGGCTTCTACGGGGTTGAAGTCCTGCGGTTGCGTGGTTTGAGCGCAGTCGTTATTTTCCATATTTGAAGTCCTCCTTTACTTTTACCTGCTCGACATCTGACCTTTTGTATCTTACTTGCCATCCGACTTTGATTTTCGGCAATAGCGGAGGCTGCCCGAATGCGTCCGGCTTGCTCCAGCGCTCACGGGTGGTCTTGGATATCCCGAGGAATTCTTCGACTTCCTGACCTGTCATCAGTTCGGTCATGTCAAGTTCCTGACGGGACTTTTCGTATTGGTCGATTGCCTCTGAAATGAGGCTGCGGTTAGCTTCGATGATGTCGCTTACTTTCACTTTTACGACAGCATCCGGACACTCTTTGTAGAGAGTGATAATATCAATTCCCATATCTTGTTGTTATTTAGGAATTGCACCCCTCCCGGCGCACTCGCAAGGTGGTGCGCTTCGTTCGGTGTATGGAGTGGGAGCCGGAGCCTTGCTTTCATCCGGTCTTTCCTCATTTACAAAATTAGAGGGAGTATTGTGTCGATGAGGGGCGTGACCGGACTATCGCATTAACTGGATAATGCGATTGAGATTGGTTAATGACTATATGTGTTTGCAGCAGATGTTTATCTTATTTGCAATGGCTGAAAACGGTTAACTATAGTGCGTCGTAGAATGCTACCGCTTCTTGGTAGGCTTCTCGCAGCCGTCCCTTTTCTGTGGGTTGACCGAATGTGGCGGGATGGAGATAGTTTTTCTTGACTTCGATGTGGAATTTGGCGAGAGTGGCTTTTATCGTTTTGGCGTATGAGCAGCGCAGCAGGCCTCTGTAGTGGGCACAGGCGATGAGGGAAATGATTTTGGATATGTAGAGATCTTCCTGTTCGTATGCCAGGACACTGATCTGTTTATAAATCTTTAATATTTTTGCTTTGTCGTAGTGGTGTTTGAAATAGTCGGAGAGGTCAAATGTTTCTTCTGTTTCGGGATCTTCCAATATACTGATTGTACTTTGTGTTTGAGGGTGGTATTTTATGTGGATACTGTCGAGGTTTTCTGCAATCAGGGATGTTACCTCCTGTCTGCGTTTGATTTCACAATCGATGGTGCTGCCGATTCTGTTTGCATGGAAGCACGCCCACTTGTATATTTCATAACGGAAGTCCCGGAGCATTTCAAGATATGTAATGGATGACAGACAGCCTTCGATATTTTCGTTGAGACCTTTGAGGAAGATTATGAATGAATGCAGGTTTAGTTCCTGTTCCGTGAGGTCAAGTGCAAGACCTATGTCCTGAGTCTCTATGATGAAGTTCCGAAGTCTGATAAAATTTTCTTTTGAGAGTTCAACGACTGCAAATCCTCCATATTCATAATATTGCGGTTTTTCGAAGAATTCTGTAATGAGAGTATCCTTGTCTATCCATGTCATTGAGTCGGAGAAATCGAATAAGTTAATCAGTCCGGGGTCAATAGAATCCACACAGCTCTGTATTGTTCGGTAGAGCTTGAACAGCACATTTTCAAGATGCCATATTTCTACTCTGGTCAGAGGGTTAGTGTCCATAGTGTTGCTTTGAATAGGGTAATGGACTAACAAAGGTAGTAAGAATGGCATGAATAAGATAATAAAGTTATCAATAGATGGCTGATATTTTATATGTAAGATTTTGCATTACCTTTGTGACGATTTTATGTGAATTACAGCAATATAACTTAATAATGATTAGGATTTATGGAAAAGGAAATAATGGAAGCCATATACATATCGGCCAAATCTGTATATGACGGGAAAAAATCTCTTGCGGAAGCCAAAGAATATATCAATAAAGCATTTAATGTCAATGTGAATTCATTTGCCGATTACTACAGAGCGTTTAAAATGATGCTTGATGGTGGTCAGCATAAACGAATAATTTCTTCCGGATTAAGAGATTATTTCCTCTCTAAGATTTATGAAGTTTATGGAAAGGATAAACTGAGTAGGGCTCTGGAGGTGTATATGAATTCTATTTTATATTACGAAGAAACTCACAAAAATTGCACTCTACATACAGATAGAGCTGTATATCAGAAGTATGTAACGATATTGCATTCCTTGTGATATATTGGGTAGTCGATTCTATGACTACCCAATATTTAGGCCACTGAGTTTATCCCAGTAAATCTGTCATTTCCCTTACCATATCATCATCGATGTCGCGGTAGCGGGCGAAGGCTCGGGAGCCTTCTTTATGGCCGGAGAGCTTGCCGACGAGGTTCGGGTCTTTGACTTGCTTGTAGAGGTTGCCTACAAAAGTCCTCCGGGCAAGGTGGGAACTGGCTACATCTGCGATACATTTCTGTTCGTTCTTGCCGGTTACTGGGTTTCTGACTGTCACCATTCTTTCTATGCCGGCTTTGTGAAATACGGCTTTTATGGCATCGTTGTAGTTCTGCTGAGCGATGAATGGAAATAGTTTCTTTCTGTCCTGGCTATTGTACTTCGATACCAAAGCGAGTGCTCTGTCTGCGAGATAAACTTTCACGACATTCGGGTTTTCGTCCTTTGTCTTGGTGGGGACATATTCAATATAGGTGCCGCGTTTGTCTGTCAGAATGTTGTCAACAGTCATTGAGTACAGGTCACTTACTCTACATCCGATGAAGCATTGGAAGATGAAGATGTCTCTCTGTGTCTCCAGATGATTGTTTCCTCCCATATCGGCATCGGCAATCTGATCTCTTTCCTCGATGCTGATGTAAACAGGTGTTCCGTAGATTTGAGAGCCGATGGCGAAGCGGCGGAAAGGGTCGTTGGCTGTAATTTCCTGATCCAGGCACCAGTTGTAGAAGGCGCGGAACATTTTCATTATGCCATTGATATGGTTTTCTCCTCTTTCTACTGGGTATCGGCTTTCCGGCACGAGGTCATATAGTTTGGCGTATTTAGCTATTGGATGTCTTTTGCCATCTTTGTCTGTGCGAAAAAGTTTGTGTTCGTTGCGCAGGAAATCTCTGAATTCATTCAGGTCTGCGGACTGGAGAGTGTCGAGTTCAAGAGGCTTGCCTCTGTATAGTTCCCATCTTGCCATCAGGCGGAGCAGAACCTGGTAGTGCTTGGCTCTAGCTTTAGCGAAGTCCTTTGTGTCCAGAAACCGTTGAAACACTGTAAAGAAAGACTCCTTTTCCTTTTTAACCTTCGCCTCGTATTGTTCTGGAAACATAAAGCGGTCAATTGTGTCTTGAAACCATGTTTCTGACATCAATGCTCCATCTGTACTTTGTTCCATAATGACGAGGTGATTTTTGAGTTTGTCGAGCTTGCCTTTCTGGACATAGGCTTCTTTGACATCCGGTGTAAGTTTGCGGGCTTTGATTTCTATCTCGCCTTTCGTCTCGTTCATAAACTGGGGCAGAATCCATATCCGCGAGTGGGCGCGGCGGTTGCCCATCTTCCTGTTCTGCATTCTCAGCAGAATCTCAGACTTTCCTGTCTGTTTATCGACCTTGGCCGATAGTGTACAAGTTATTTTTGCCATAATCTGTGTGCAGTTGGTATTATTTGCGACCTTCCAACCTGCTTTACAAAGATACAAAATAACACTTTAAGTGTAGTCAAAAAGTTGTATTTTTGGCTACATATTTGGGAAGTAGTGGTTTTTGGTGCTACTTGGTGTACCGGGGAGATTTATTTATATTTATCTGATTTACAATTATATGTAATTCATATTCTTGATACTTGGTGTGCTACTGCGTACCGCGTTTTGCGTTATTTTGGACTCCCAACCGGATCACACAAGAAAACACCTAATAGATTAACATACAGTCTATTAGGCGTTTTATTATATAGAAAATTGTCAACGCAGAATGGATTTTTCTTTCACCGTCTGAACAAGAGGCAGAAATATTCCCGTATTCTGAACCCCTTGTCCGGGTCTTCCAGCAGTTCCACGAACACCGCGCTCCGCTTCGCCAAACATCCTCATATTGCGGACATCTCCGCTTCCGGACATCCGGTCATAAAGTTCGGAGTACCTGTCAATCATTTCTTCCCTGTTCATGGCCGAGCCTTCTCTGTTGTTCTCACTTCATAGCGACTGTCATTCAGCACAGGGAGATTATATTCAAGAAGTTTCTTCAACTGTTCAAGGTCCCCTCGCTCGAATGTCAGGTTGCCATCAAAGAGGGTCATCCCGTTGTTGTCTCTTGCTTTGTCCACAATCGAATACGCAAGTTGAGAGATTGCAGCATCCGGAGTCTCCTGTACTGCCGAATATTCGTTGATTGGTCCATAGTCATTAAAGTACTGGACTACTTGCCGTATGGAATAACAGGGTATGTCCTGAAATGTTTGGGGCTTCGTAACCTGCGGCTGACCAGGCGGAGATTATACGGTGTTTGAGGCTGAATACACCCCGCTGCCTTTCGAGCATCGGGATCCCGGAGTGGTCTGCTGAATATATGTTGCCTCATTCTTCCTAAGTTATGAAAACGGGGTTGCCGTAGTTTTCGGAACCGGAGCATAGATAAGGAAGCCGTCTGCCATAGTCTCACGACATGGGCAGACGGCACAATGAAATGTGGGTATAACAGGCTGGCGGTCCCGGAGAATGTGTATATGTTAACTTTGAAAACTCTGTATTGGTACTGTCGGGAATCCTCCAGCCTTATGCAATGTTACCTGATGATGCATACAGCCACACGGTTCTCTTCAGGCGAGCCGTACGGGCTCTCCGAAGCCCCCTTGTAGGCTACATCGAGCCTTTCGGCAGGGACGCCATGAGCCTCGAGCCAGGCAGACACAGCCTCGGCACGCTTGCGTGACAGGTACATATTGCGCTTTGCTGAACCTGTCTGCGGGTCTGCATAGCCGGTGATCGATATCTTCACCTCCTGATGCGACTGAGCGAGAGAGACTATCTCCTCCAGTTTCTGCTCTTCACTCTTCCTGATAGTATATTTCCCTATCGTGAAAAAGATGTCACGCTTCTGCTCCTTGAAATCCGGTGAGGAAGATGTCTCATCCTTCGATGGCGTCACGGCCGGCTCCACAGGGGCGGCAATGGTCTCGGCACGGGCCGGTTCCTCATCTGATTTCCGGGTCGGCTCCGGACTGGCAGGGGAATCTGCCACAGGCGCCGGATGCGTCGTCTGCACCGCTGCAGCCTGTCTGGCTGGACGGTCCTTCTTCATCCCGATGTTGAATGTGAAACCGGCCAGGGCGCCGAGCTGCCAGTCCACTGCGCTTCCCTGCTTGGAATTGAACTTGTCACCCAGGAAGTTGGCATTGACCTCAAGGTTGAACTGCACTGCATCGGTTATGCGTATCCCCGTGCCCACTCCGAAACGTCCGGCCGGAAGGATCTTGCTGCCGTTCCACAGATGTCCATCGTCCGGAAACCGGGATGCCATGGTCTGTGCCTCGGCATTGTTGAACGCACCGTTGATTCCCACTCCGGCGAAAAGATATGGGCTTACTGCCCGGCTCTTCCTGTAGCCGGAGAAGATGCTGCAAATGTCCGCCATAACATCCACATTCCCCTGGAGATAGTTGTAACTGTACATTTCGGTCGGGCCTACCAGGGCTCCCTTGGCCTGCCAGCCAAACAGACCGGCACGCAGGCCCCACACCGGAGTGAACCGGTACCCGAAGTTAAACGCAGCCGCCGGAGAGATCATGTTCCCGAAAGAGGTCTCCCCAACCGTCTGTCCTATCCCTCCCTGGACCGATATGAACCAGTGGCCGCGGAAGTCACCGGACTTTCCGGACGGTGTCTGCTGCGCATACATTCCTGCTGTGCCTAACATTCCGGCCGCCAGCAGGGCTGCCATGAATATCTTTTTCATATTCTTGTCATTTACAATGATTATTTACACAGGACTGAGATCAAGGTGTCTGCATCCATTCCTGGACTGCTGCCTGCCGCCTCCGCTACGCACTGCAAGGACGGAGCCGCACTCCGGAAAGGCAATCATCTGATACAGACAAGGGTGGCCGAAACTGTCCGACCACCCTCACCTTAATCAATCTGTCCTTTCGGATCAATGCAGACTATTACTCCTCACTCAGTATTATAGTGAGCTCGGTCTCGTAAGCGCCCTGAGGCTCATCCATTACCTTGTGGTTATAGTCCAGATAGTACTGGATAGTAGCCTTGACAGTGAATGTCACAGGATTTGCAATCTCTGCATTGTTGCCGAGATACTCTATCGTACCATCTTCCTTGCTGTACTTGTAGGTGCCGACAAGGTTTCCTGTATCCGTAGAGGCCGATATCTCGCCGAGGACAATCTCTGCTCCATAGAGTTTCATCGCAGGGTTCTGGTTCACCCATACTAGCGACTCATGAGGCTCACCCTGCTGGTTTTCGGTAGGGATAATGTTCTCGCTGTCATACAGCGTAGTAGCCTCAAGGTACTCCCAGAGCTTGATTGTCTTGGTGCTGCCGGCTCTTCTCGTGAGCTCTACAGGATCCGCAGTGACTCCGAACGACTGTACTATAGGGTCAACCACGATATGGAGATCGAGAGAAGATACCTCTATTTCGTGAGGACCTGCCACGAGTATGGCCTTCATATCAAGCTGACGCGCAGTATATCTTGTCCAGTCGATGTTCCAGCCTGCACCGAGGGTACCCTCTTTCTCGTTGACATTGAGGACAGTCGAAAGATCCGGAACATTGACTATTCCTGCAGCAGGATTCTCGACAGTAATGGCCTCGAACTTGACTTTAAGCTCGTCTTCAGGAAGATCTGCAAGTCCGGATCCAACGACATGGAAATATCCGCTCGGATCCACTTCCTGGAGCTTGTAAACGCCGTTGATCTCCTCGTAACGGAGGTTGACATATCCGTCCGCCGTCACGTTGGCGTTGTCGTATACAAGACTGTAGGCAGGAGCCTGGACAGCTGCATCGGCCGTGTAGGTATATGTCACTCCGTACCAAGTCTTCACGACAGTCTCTACAGCGAATACATTGCCGACTGCACTGATGTCGGAGCTGCTTACTCTGATATGCGCACCGTCGCCGTATTCAGCGGTTGCAACCTCGTTGAGTCTTGTGTAGGTGTTGCCTATCTCCTTGCCATCCTTTGTAGTCCTGTAGGTCACAGTAGAGTTGATGAATGAAGAATTGAATTCATCGAGTCCGCCGGTGAACCAAGGATACTCAGGGTTGCCGCTCTGCGCAAACTTGTAGAACGCATACTGATGGACATCGGTGTAGTTCCCTATCACGAGAGGCTGGTAGTATACTCCTGCAGTGATGAACGGCACTTCAAAGCTTCCATAAGGGATCAGGCCATCTGACGGCATCTGTCCGAATGTCACGCTGAAGTTGACTGTGCAAGGAGTCTCGTCAGCAAGCGTATATACATACGAGAAGTCATATACATAGTCACCTTCCTGAGAGAAGTCATAGCCTGAAATCTGGATGCCGATGGACGGGTTCTCTGGATCAGTCATGTCGATGCCAGTGAAACTCATCTCCGGAGTGGTTTCAGGTGTAACCGTCTCGCCGTTCAGGGTAACCTTGACAGAAGTGGCAAGCTTGACATCGGCTGAATTGAGGATCTCGTTCCAGAGGTCTGCCACACCGAGGTTGACTGTTGTATAAAGCTGTGCCGGGAACTCTGCAGGTTTTGCATTAGGAGATACCGGCATATCGTCCATCATATCCGCATGTGCAAGCGCATAAGCGTATGACCAGCGCTGGTCGGCAGCAACTATGTTGACAGTGATAGGCTCGTTGACCACCATATAGTCAGTGACATTGGCAATCACCTCGATCTTGTCAGGGTCGGAGGCATCCTTACCGAAATAGAACGAGTTGGCCACGGATACCTTAGATCCGACAGCATCGCTCATCTCGTCCTCCTTGGTCATATCGACTGTGACACCGAAAGGCCTTACCTCGACAGTCTTGACATCGAAATACCCCTTAAGGTCATCAGCCGTCAGGTCACCGTTTTCAAGCGGAATATATGTCACTGTTTCAGCATATTTAGGGGTTATCCTGTCCACTGTCGTCCTGAAACGGTCCGCTGCATCCTCAAGAGAGAGAATCTCATCATCGAGTTTGATGCAGATATCGTATCCGTCGTAGAAATATACCTTCCTCGCGGCAGCGTCCCAAGACCATGCCACTTTCTCCTCATAAGTGTCCGGATATATATTGTTTTCTGCATCACAGAGCACATAGGAGCCATCCAGCTTCACTTCAGAGACTGCAGCCTGGACATACTCGCTTGACACGTAGGTGCCTGCATCCATATCCACAACCCCCTCGGCTTCAGCCTGGTTCACTTCATCCGCAGAGGCCACATAGAGAGAGAAGGCCACATCTTCCGCAACTTCAGACACATACAGGGAGACTTCCACATCGATGTACCCCGGAGCTGCGCCTTTCTCTACTTTGAGGTCATCCCCATACACCAGAATAGGCGCAGCAGCAGCCCTTGTGCTGACATCCTTCACCGGAACCACCTCTACAAGCACATTATTCCTGTACTGGTTGACCACATAGTCGGCCAGGGAGGCAGGAGTAACCTTGAATGTAGCTGTTGCGACTGCCCTGTCGGACACGAGTTCATCCCCTATGGAGTATGTATAGACAGGAGCCTTGCCATCGTTGTATTCAGGTACATATACAAGGCTCTGGATCCTGTTCTCAAGGTCTTCGACAGCATCCTCGACCTCGTCCATTCTGGTCTTCAGGTCGGATATGGCAGGCACAATCTGCTCGTTTATCCTCTGCTCCACTGCATCTATGCCGGCCTGGAGCTTGTCTGTAGCCTCGGCCAGTTTGCCGCTGATAGCCGAGTTGATCTGGCCGTCAGCCTTCTCAATCTCAGCCATAAGTTCCTGGGCGAAATAAGTTCCGAACTCATCCCTGTCCAGCTTGGCGGCATCTATATCCTTTATTGCAGTTTCAAGGTCAGAACGGACAGCGGCTATGTTAAGCTGCAGATCCATCACTTCGGAAGCCACTGTCGTATTAAGTTCACCGATCAGTTCCTGGAGTGCATCCGCCCTCTCATTGAGAGCTTCGTCCATTGCGGAAAGTCCGTTGAACCTGCGGTCGACATCCATTGCATAGACCTCAAGTGCCCTCTCGAGACTCTGGAGCTCTCCATAGACTCCTTCGGCATACTTCATTGCCGCATCGGCTGACTCCTGTGCCTTGGATGCAGCATTCCTGACAGATGCCACTGCGTCCTCGAGTCCAGGAACGACTACATCGATGAGGTCGCCATAGTTCTTCTCGAGATCAGACAGTCTGGTGGCAATGTCAAGTTTTTCTATGTTCTCGAGCCTGCCCTCTATCTTGCCGAGTTTTTCCTGGAGCTGGAGCACGCTCTCGGCAGTGGCATAGAGATCGGCAGCCTCTGTCTTTGAAAGATAGTTCTCCTGGATGGATGCGACAGTCTCCTCGAGAGCCGGCAGATCCGCTGTCAGGGCTTCAAGATCAGCCACCTGCCCCTGGATAGTGCCTACTGTCCCGGTGAGATCAGCCAGAGCATCCACCTGGGTCTGGAGATCCCCCTTGAGAGTCTCTATCTCACCATAGATCCTGTCGAACTCCTCCTTGTTGGAAGTGTTGGCGGCATCGATGGCGTCCTTCAGCTCTGCATAGTTACTCTCGACAGTCTCCTTGAGGCTTGCGATTGCATCGGCATTGGCATTGTCACCATTCTCGATAGCTGTCTGCAGCTCCTCTCTGGCACTTGCGAGATCATCCACGAGCTGGTCGATTCTCCCTGCGTTGGCGTTATCTGCCTCCTTGAGCTCTGCCACAGCATCGGATATCTGCTTTTCAAGATCTGACTCGAGAGCAGTGATCTTATCGTTGATATCCGTGATACTCCCGTTGATAGTCTCGATATTGCCGTTGATAGCCTCGATAAGTCCATCGAAAGTCTCGTCGGCCTTCTCCAGAGCATCGACATCCCCCTGCAGTCCGGAAATCAGGTCATTTGCCTGATTGACGGCATCTGACAGAGTTTTAATCTGCTCGTCCATACCGGCTATCTTCCCCGTCTCGAGTCCGTCAAGCCGATCATTGATCGCATTGATGTCCTCCTCGTAGTCAGTACAGCCGGTAAAAGCGAACGCTCCGCACGCAAGTGTGAGCGCCACTACCATTCTGAAAAATTTTTTCATAACTACAATTTGTTTGTTACACAATGTAATGACGGAAACACAAGCAGCAGATTCCCAGCCTCCGGTTATCCGGATGGCATCCGATAACCGGCAGAATTACAGCAGGTCCAGCAGACAGCTTCTCAATTATTTTTAACGATTATCCGCAATTTATTTTTTGATATTTGTTGGTTTTGATAAAAAAAGAACGTACATTTGTACGTGTTTTGATGTTTTGTCAGAACGGAGACTGTGTAGCAATTCATTATTTCTATATTATAACATTGTGGAATAATCCATCCCTCTCCCCGGAAACATTTCCTCCACACCAATCCATTATCAGCAGGACAGTTATCGGGATGCGCCGCTGACGGTTGCAATATCCTGCCGCGTCCTTGCATACGGCTTGCATGCCCGGAGTGACGACTGAACGGGAAGGACACCCCGAACATACCGCAGAACTGTTGTCAGAGACGGATCAGAACAGTTTTTCGGTAAGCAGCCTCGATTTGCGGACCCGTTCCTCGTGCCCGGAACCGGCGAGATAGTTCTCGGTCATGGCGAGGCTCGAATGCCCGAGACTTTCAGATATGAACGATATGTCCGCCCCTGACCACTTGAGCACAGAGGCAAACGAATGCCTGGCCGAATAGGTGGTAAAGCGCGGGACACCGGTCTCTGCCGAGATTCTCGCGAATGCCCTGTTGCAACGGGCTATGACCTTGCGCACCACGCTGGCAGTGACGAATACATCGTCTCCATCACCTGCATAGCGGAAGAGATATGTATCCGGATTGCCATCATACCTGTTGCCCCACCTGTCGACTATCCGGCGCATCTCGGGCGTGAAGACCGCCTTGATATACCTCGATCCAGCAGACGACCTGCTCGTCTTTGCCCTCACGAACCAGATCTCGTCACCCACTACATTCTCATATTTAAGATAGAGCATATCCCTGAAATTGATACCGTTGCAGAGATAGGAGAACAGCCACAGATCCCGTGACTCCTCGAGGCGGGCATCTCCCCTGTACGAGATGATTCTGCGGATGTCGCATCTCGACAGTGCGAGTTTCCTTCCTGCCCCGGAAGGCACCATATATCTTCCCTGACCGAAAGGGAACGTCTGCCTCCTGACTGTCCCATCACGGAGAGCCTGGTTCATAATGCTCTTGAGAGTCTTCATATATATACTCACCGTGGTCAGGCTCTTGCCTTCCTTCACCCAGGTCCTCTCGCAGTCTTTCAGCCAGTACGGTGTGACATCCGACAACCGGATGTCGGACCCGCCGTACCGCTCGAGGTTTTTCAGAGTGGAACGGCATCTGTAATATGAATTTATCCTGCCCTCCTCCATCAGGTCCGACATCATCTTCTCCAGCATACTGTTTACAGTCCTCTGCCGGCCTCCGCCAAGCCTGCCGTCCAGGGCGGGGAAAGAAAAACCGCCGTTGCGCATAAGAACCTCCACTTCGGAACGGACCTGATAGAAACGGTTCTCAATCTCCTCCACTGCAAACTGATCCTGTATCCTGGGGAAATGCGCCCAGTCCTCTTCCGACAGGTCCTGTCCTGTAAGATAATATTTCTGCTTCCTGTTGCACACTACTTCCACCTTCACCGGGAAAAGCCCTGATTTCTTGGCCCTGCGCCTGTCAAGGACGACAAATACAGAGACCCCGCTCTTCGAATACTTGAACATATATAATATGATTAAGAAGTTATTTTTTACATAAATTTCATATGAAGATTCAAATGATCTGGAAAATTTGCATGCAATGTACATACAACTCCAGGGATGCACATCATTCTGATAAGCCGGATAAAAGAAACCATCTCCGCAAAAATATTTTTTACAGGTAGCGGATGTTTTATAAATTCACATTCGGTTATTCAAAAGTTTCTCATAAACACAATACAACTGACAGGAATTATATCCGTTTACCACAAAATATGGGAATGATATATAAGAAGCTGAACGTTGTAACCAAGGACGGGCCAGGATTGGACCCGGTTTTATCCAGCCCAGGATATTCCAGCGGAAAATACAGGGCAATCCGATATGCTGCCTTATAAAGTTATTGACAATAAACGGAGACCGACATTGATTATTTGCAATGGCGATGCAGGAAACATATCGTATCAGCAAATTATGCTTGCTTCCATTTACACGGCCAATGGATTTAATGTAGCCACATTCGACTGGAGAGGATTTGGGCAAGTTCTGAGTTTGTGATGGATGAAGACTATCTTTGCTACACTGAAATGCTTGCCGATTATGAATCAGTCATTAAGGAAGTGGCGTCACAAAGTGAGGTGGATATCATTCCTCTTTTGGTCAAAGTCCATCCAAAAGGAAAGACTGAAAGCAATCTGCTTGTCCCCGATGATTTTCCCCGAGAGAAAATGCCGTTCCTCCTTGCTCCCAGATTCAGGAAACCGATTCTCATCATAGCGGGGGACAAAGACAAAAGGACTCCATTATGGATGTCCGGGAAAATATATGATGCTCTTCCGGAAAATATAGACAAAAAACTTTCTGTATATGCAGAAGCAGGGCACGGATGCTCCATACTTTGTCGATATGGAACGCTGGATGGAGGAAACGGTTGAATTTATGGATCATTATAGATGAAACCTGATATCTGAAATTTCCTGCTGCAATCTGCTTAAAAACGTTGCTGTATATGCTCCATCCATCTGGGTGTGGTGAAACTGAAAGGAAACGACCAGCGACCGTTTCCACAAACGCCGTCTGTATTTGCCCCATATCAGAAACGGATTATTGAACACACCGCTATACCTATGGCACCGTCTATCTCGTATTGAGCAAGGGCTGATGTGCCGATCACCATACTGTCGGTCAGGTCGTGGTTTTCACAGGTTTCGGCGACCCGGGTTGTCAGGCGGAGATAGTCGGCGTTGAATTGGTGCAGGTCATCGGAGAACGGGATGTCGCAGGAGCTGACCTCGCCCCTGCGGTCAGCGACAATCGTATTGACAGCGATGCTGTCGTACAGTATCAGTTTCTTACCGACAGGGAGCATGTAAAATTCCTTGATTCCGCTTGCCGCACGCCCGATGCACCAGCACAACAGCATATTGAATTTCAGACCTTTCCTTCGGCTTGCCCGCACCAGAGGCGTCACATCCAGAGTCTTGAGAAAGGTAACCATAGGCATAGGCGCATTCATCCACATTTCAAATGCGTAGGCTCGGGTCGTTTCTTTCGGATTTGCTTCTTTCATTCTATCGTTCTTTTCCGGTATTTTCTCGTCATTACAGGCGATAGCAAAACAGCAGCCAGAACCAGCAGCCACAGATTACCGGTCAATGGATTGTAAGCATTTAGAAGTTCAGTGACCGTATTGCCGCCTGCAAGTCCTGCCGCAAATTCAAAAGCCACGGTTAAAACTGTCCAGCAGATTCCAATCAGCCAGCAATCTCTGAAAGTACATACTTTAACTATCCGGGGCAACAGCAACCATGTTACCAGAAAAATACATACACTTAAAATAATACCGCCAACAGGCAATGCCCATTCCTCGCCGATAGCCTCAACCAGTACATGTTCCCGCAATCCTCCGTCAAGAAATGCCACCGGGATAAAGCACAGCCAGATTATGAGGGATTTCAAAATGTTCATAAAGACCCGCATTTGAAACAAATCACTTCGGTTTACCTTTTTATAAAAGCAAGGCTGTTGCCGTTTCTTATTGATTATTGCAAACACCGGTTAAAGTCCGACACGATTATGTCAGGATATTTTTCAAAGGGCGGGCAGACTGACCTTGTAAGAACCTGCCTGATACTCTACCGCAGCTGTCTCGCCTGGCAAAGTGACACTTGCAGTAGAACCTTCGGGGATGGTGAACTCCCATATCCAGCTGTCACCTTCGTATTTCCAGGAACTCCTTATCATCCCTGCAGCAGAATCGAACCTTGCATCAAGATAGCCCAGCCGTCTGTCCGGCAGAGGCTTCATAATGATATGCCTGAACCCAGGTCCTGCCGGATCCGCACATATCCCGGCAGCAGTCTCCCATATCCACTGGCACACACACCCGTACGCATAATGGTTGAAACTGTTCATCCCGTTAGGTCCCATACCATTCTCGACAGTATAGCTGTTCCAGCGCTCCCAGATAGTAGTCGCACCGTTGTCTACCGAATAGAGCCAGCTCGGATTCCTGCGCTGGAAAAGCAGGTCGTATGCGACATCGGCCATCCCGTTGTCAGTAAGTGTCTGCATAAGTATGGAAGTACCCAGAAAACCTGTCTGGAGACAGCCGTCATGGTCTGCAAAATTCTCCCTCAGACGCCGTATCACCGATGCCTTCGCCTCACCTTCCAGAAGATTGTTTTTGAGGGCGAAGAGAGCCGGAGTCTGCATTGTATTGAGAATCCCGACCTTGAATCTGCCGTCCTCATCAAGGAAAGTCTCCCTGAGATAGTCCCTGGCATTCTGATACATAGTCTCGTACTTCGCGACATCCCGGCCTGTCGCAGCCGCCATGTCACGCATCATCCCCGCATCGATAGCCCAATAGGAGCCGCAGAGAAAATCCCAATATTTGAGAGCCTCCGGAAGAATCCTGCCATCTGCACCCACATGCCGTCCGCTGCAGCTCTCAAGAGGCTCGTAGCTGAGCCAGTCAGCCCACTGGTAATTGCCGTTTTCCGCCGAATGCAGACTATGCCGGTATGAAGTAGACGTGATATGGTCCATGAATTTTTCCATCGCCTCCCAGTTCTCATCTATGATATCAGTGTCACCATACTGTTTCCAGACCGTCCACGGGACAATAATCCCGGCATCGGCCCAGCCGCATCTCATCATTTCATGTTCCCCGCTGCCATACTGGGCGTATGGAGCCACTCCGGGAAAACCTCCCAGCGGACTCTGCGTGTCACGCATGTCACGCATCCACTTATGGAAAAACCTCCGAGTGGAAGCGAAGAACGAACCTGTCTCCGCAAAGACCTGGGTATCGGCAGTCCAACCCAGACGTTCATCCCTCTGCGGGCAGTCTGTCGGAACTGACAGATAGTTGGATCTCTGCCCCCACACAGTATTGGAAATAAGTCTGTTGACAAGGTCGTTGCCCGTAGAGATGACCCCTGTCTCAAGTTCCCTGGAAATCGAAGATACCGGGATAGACCTGATGCTCCTGAAGCTCACATCCCCGTCTGCCGTAAGATTGATGAAACGGTAGCCGAAGAAAGTACACATCGGTATATAGGACACATATCCGCCATCCCCGGCAAATGTATAGTCGAGCCGTATGCCGACATCCTGTGTCCTGAGGTTGCGACGATGGATACTTCCTTCCGGACCATCCATACCACGGGAAGCCGCACCGTTCCCATCATTGAGCATTTCAGCAGGGAGACAGTTCAGGGTCACCCCCTCCGCCGCCTTGAATTTAAAGAAAGGTACGGCAGCGCTGTTCTGCCCGAAGTCTATAACGAGATTCTCTCCTTTGGAGAGACGCATGACATCTCCATCTTTATATTCCCTTTCAATCACCACCTTGCCTGCTTCCCCTTCACGTTCGCCCTCGACCTCTTTCCAGACATACGCCCTGACAGGAGCCAGCGCCAGGTCATGCCTGTGATATATCTCCGCTCCTCCGGTAGGGACAATCTCACCGTTGAATTCAGTATTCACTTCAGGCACCGAAAGTTTCTCCGGCACGAGGAAGCCGGGAAGCTCACGCGCATCATACTCTTCCCCATCGAAAATCGCGGCATGCTTCACCGGACCGGCGATACCGGCCTTCCAGTTCAGCGTATCGGTACCGAACAGTTCCTTTCTGCCGTCTGTATATGTAATCTCCAGAACGGAACGGAATGCGCACTTCCTGCCGTTCATACCATCAGGACCGGTTGACACTATCTTATCCGCCCACCAGCCGGGAGTCAACTGCGCAGCCAGCACGTTATGCTTACGGAGAATGTCTGTAATGTCGTATGTATATGAAATCTTCGTCTTTCTGAAATGAGTGAATCCCGGCTTCAGGACCTCCTCGCCGACCAGTTCCCCATTGACATACAGCTGGTAGACACCCAGACCGGTAGTCATCCATCTGCCGGACTCGACCTTTCCCGAAAGATCCACTTCCGCGACGAACCAGCTGGCTCCATCAGCCGCACGTTCGCCTGCGCCTATCGGGCCTGTAACGACTGGGGCATCCGCCGCCGAAATCCATCTGGATTGCTCCCAGGCGGAATCATCGAGGGAGTCTGTCAGCCTGACATCACCGGAGGTTCCGCAAGAAGCCATCAGAAAGGGCACCGACACGGCGACAAGATACGGGGCAAGACAATATTTCATAAGGAATCAGGATTTAATATTCAGGACATAAAGATAATGTGTTTTTCCGGAATTTCAGTACCTTTGCACAATTATTGACATTCGGCTGCGATGTGGAACGGAATCGCGGCAAGGGTCAGCCACAATGGAAGTCAACTATTTATAACATTAAGGACAATAATATGAGTTTGAAAATCGTAGTACTGGCAAAACAGGTTCCCGACACCCGCAATGTCGGGAAAGATGCCATGACAGCCGACGGGACCATCAACCGTGCGGCACTTCCTGCCATCTTCAACCCGGAAGACCTCAACGCGCTGGAACAGGCCCTCAGGCTGAAAGAGACACACCCGGGCTCCACCGTCACAATGCTGACCATGGGACCCGGACGTGCAGCAGAAATCATACGTGAAGGGCTGTACCGTGGAGCCGATGGGGGCTACCTGCTTACAGACCGGGCATTTGCCGGAGCCGACACTCTGGCCACATCGTATGCCCTGGCCACCGCAATCCGCAAGATCGGAGAATATGACCTTATCATCGGAGGCCGTCAGGCAATCGATGGAGATACAGCCCAGGTGGGGCCTCAGGTTGCAGAAAAACTCGGACTGGCACAGGTAACGTATGCAGAAGAGATACTGGATGTGGATGAGGCAGGCAGGAAAGTCACGATCAAACGCCACATTGATGGAGGCGTGGAGACCGTCACCGCCCCCCTTCCGCTCGTGATAACAGTGAACGGAAGCGCCGCTCCGTGCCGTCCGCGCAACGCAAAACTGGTGCAGAAATACAAACGTGCACTCGGGGCACAGGAAAAGGCGGCGATAACCAAAGAGGGGGCGGAACTCCCGTACTCAGGGCTGTATGCAGAGCGTCCGTACCTCAACATCACAGAATGGAGCACTGCCGATGTCAATGCCGACCTCGCCCAGTGCGGACTCAGCGGCTCGCCGACAAAGGTGAAGGCTATCCAGAACATCTCGTTCCAGGCCAAGGAAAGCAAGACGATGACCGGCAGCGACCAGGATGTGGAAAGCCTGATTGTAGAACTTTTAGCAAACCATACGATAGGATAAGAGAGAAGCTATGAACAACGTATTCGTATATCTTGAAATAGAAGGCACTACCGTTGCCGATGTCAGCCTTGAGCTGCTGACCAAGGGCCGCAAGCTGGCCAACCAGCTCGGCTGCCAGCTTGAAGCCATCGCCGCAGGGCACGGACTTGCAGGTATCGAGAAGCAAGTCATGCCTTACGGAGTGGACAGGCTGCACATCTTCGATGCAGAGGGGCTGTTCCCTTACACATCGCTGCCGCATTCATCCATCCTCATCAACCTGTTCAAGGAAGAGAAGCCTCAGATATGTCTGATGGGAGCCACTGTGATAGGGCGCGACCTCGGTCCGCGCGTATCTTCAGCCCTTACCAGCGGACTGACGGCAGACTGTACCGCCCTTGAAATCGGCGACCACGAGGACAAGAAGGCAGGCAAGGTGTATGAGAACCTTCTATACCAGATCCGCCCTGCTTTCGGAGGAAATATCGTCGCCACTATCGTCAATCCCGAGCACCGTCCCCAGATGGCCACTGTCCGCGAGGGAGTTATGAAGAAGGAGATTCTTGACGAGAACTACAAGGGAGAAGTAATCAGCCACGATGTGGCAAAGTATGTTCCGGAGACAGACTATGTCGTCAAGGTGATCGACCGCCATGTCGAAAAAGCGAAACATAACCTGAAAGGAGCTTCAATCGTCGTTGCGGGAGGATACGGAATGGGATCCAGGGAAGGATTCGATATGCTGTTCGAACTGGCCAAGGAACTTCACGCAGAAGTCGGGGCAAGCCGTGCCGCAGTCGATGCAGGATTCGCTGACCACGACCGCCAGATAGGCCAGACAGGAGTTACCGTACGCCCCAAGCTCTATATCGCCTGCGGCATAAGCGGACAGATCCAGCACATAGCCGGAATGCAGGAGAGCAGCATCATCATTTCCATCAACAGCGATGAAAACGCCCCTATCAATGCAATAGCCGACTATGTGATCAACGGCACCGTCGAGGAAGTAATCCCCAAGATGATCAAATATTACAAATCCCACAGCAAATAGAAGATATGGCAAATTTCTATACAGAACACCCGGAGCTGCGCTATCATCTGAACAATCCGATGATGGAACGCATCTGCGAACTTAAGGAACGCAACTACAGGGACAAGGAAGAGTTCGACTATGCTCCGCAGGATTATGCGGATGCCATGGACTCGTATGACAAGGTACTGGAAATCACAGGAGAGATCACAGGAGAAGTCATCGCGGCAAATGCGGAGAGCGTTGATCTGGAAGGCCCGCACTGCGCCGACGGCCGCGTGGAATATGCAGGCGGCACAAAGGTGAATATGGACGCAATGGTGAAAGCCGGTCTGAACGGGATGACAATGCCGCGCAGATTCGGAGGACTCAACTTCCCTATCACCCCGTACACGATGTGCGCTGAAATCGTAGCATCCGCTGATGCCGGCTTCAGCAACATCTGGTCTCTGCAGGACTGCATCGAGACCCTCTACGAATTCGGTAACGAAGACCAGCACAGCCGTTTCATACCGCGTATCTGCGCAGGTGAGACAATGTCGATGGACCTTACGGAGCCTGATGCAGGATCCGACCTGCAGAGCGTAATGCTCAAGGCAACATACGATGAAGCAGACGGCTGCTGGAGGCTGAACGGAGTAAAGCGTTTCATTACCAACGGAGATGCTGACCTTCACCTCGTGCTCGCCCGCTCCGAGGAGGGGACAAAAGACGGACGCGGACTCTCCATGTTCATCTACGACAAGAGGGACGGAGGAGTGAACGTACGCCGTATCGAAAACAAGCTCGGTATCCACGGCTCCCCTACCTGTGAACTCGTGTTCAAGAACGCCAAGGCGGAACTCTGCGGAGAACGCAGGCTCGGACTCATCAAATATGTGATGGCCCTGATGAACGGCGCCCGTCTCGGAATCGCCGCACAGAGCGTCGGATTGAGCCAGGCCGCGTACAATGAGGCACTTGCGTATGCAAAGGACCGCAAGCAGTTCGGCAAGGCGATCATCGAGTTCCCTGCGGTCTACGACATGCTCTCCACAATCAAGGCAAAGCTGGATGCAGGACGGGCTCTTCTCTACCAGACTTCACGCTATGTGGATATCTACAAGGCGCTGGATGACATCGCGCGCGAACGCAAGCTGACACCGGAAGAGCGTCAGGAGCAGAAGAAATATGCAAAGCTTGCCGATGCATTCACCCCTCTTGCAAAAGGGATGAACTCCGAATACGCCAACCAGAACGCATACGACTGTATCCAGGTACACGGAGGCAGCGGATTCATGCTTGAATATGCATGCCAGCGTATATACCGTGATGCCCGTATCACAAGCATCTACGAGGGCACTACACAGCTGCAGACGGTAGCCGCCATCCGCTATGTGACAAACGGCTCATATCTCGCCACTCTCCGGGACTACGAACAAATTGAATGTTCAGAGGAGATGAAGCCTCTGCTGGAGCGTGTCAAGGCAATGACAGACAAGTTCGAAGCCTGCACCAATCTTGTCAAGGAAGCCGGAGACCAGGAGCTTCACGACCTGATGGCCCGCAGACTCTACGAAATGGCTGCCGACTGCGTAATGTCGCACCTCATAATCCAGGATGCCACACGGGCACCGGAAATGTTCACACAGTCTGCAAAAGTCTATGTGAACTATGCCGAAGCAGAAGTGGAGAAGCACAACACATTCATCCGCGACTTCAACAGGGAGGACATCTCCTGCTACAGGAAATAGTCTGTCCCTGACAGATACGGCAAAGGGGCCGGCCCGGACGGGTCTGCCCCTTTGTATTTTCATATTGCTGCCCAGGAAACCGGACCAGGACAGTCCGGCTGCAGATATCCATCAGCGGAAAAGTCTCGGGACGAAATCCGACAGGTATATCCGCCAGTTCTTCCAGATATGGCCCTCTCCTGACTCGACATATTCATACGGATAGCCGTTCCTGTCGAGAAAATCCCGGTAACTGCAGTTGTCATTGTACAGGAAATCCTGGTCGCCGATCGCGATGTAATAGAGGGACAGACCTTTGGAGAACTGTCTGGCAATCTGGCTCTCCACATCCTCATATACGGGTGTGTCCAAACCCTTGCGTGGCCAGATTGCAGCGGAGAAAAGCCCCACATAGTCAAACATGTCCGGATAATAGCAGGAAATGTGCAGAGAGTGGAACCCGCCCATTGAAAGCCCGGCCACTGCACGCCCTGACTTTTTCGGGACAGTCCTGAAGCGGCTGTCAATGAATGACACTATTTCAGGGAAAGAAGTCTCATACGAACCCTCCATTGACTTCTGCCTGTCCATCATCGGAGGAACCATACCGACAGGAGACTCGCCTGGAGCCGCATCCTGCCAAGCATTGCCGTTAGGCATCACGACAATCATCGGTTCCGCCTTACCTTGCGCAATGAGGTTGTCAAGTATCTGCGCTGTACGGCCAAGGGATATCCAGGCCTCCTCATCACCTCCCATCCCGTGAAGCAGATACAGGACAGGATATTTCCGTCCGCTGTCCTCATAGCCTGCGGGAGTGTACACCGTCAGCCTGCGGTCCATATCGAGGACATCGCTGTGATACCACATCCTCGACACCGTCCCGTGAGGGACATCATTCACCTTATACAGGTCACCCTGACCTCCATCAACGATAAAGACGCTGAAGACGGAGGCTACATCCCTTATCATATAGACATTGGACGGATCCGTCACCTTTACGCCATCCACTATCAGGTTATAGCTGTAAAGTTCCGATGCCAGCGGTTCCGGCACAGTATATTCCCATACGCCTTCCCCGTTGCGCACCATATCCTCAAGGCGTGCACTCCTTGTACTGCCATCAGCCAGGGAGACAGTCTTTTCCTTGATACAGTCACCGGTGACCTGCACGGACTGCGCTTCCGGAGCATACAGTCTGAAAGTCACTGTATTGTCATCATTGATCTGAGGCGACACGACCTGAGGTCCGCCCCAGAGAGCCTGCTGTGCAAATGCCGGACATCCACAGATTGCCACAGACAGGGCTGCCAACAGAAATCTTTTCATCGGATTAATGTTATTTCATTCCCATACACAAGAGCATGACCGGAATCAGAAGGTAAAGCGGACCATCATCTGGACACGGTTGTTATATACCCAGTGAAGCCCGTCCAGAGAAAGGCCTCTGGCATTATACGAAAGTCCGTCACCATACTGGGCGGCAGTGATATTGTATTCAAGCGCAAGTGTGAACTTACCCACATTGTATGCGACAGTCGGGATTATCCTCCACATCGAATTGAGGTTTTTCGCTCCGTTGGAATTGAAATAGAAATCATCTGCATCTGTCTTCCCTGCAGTATTCACGAAATCCTCGGTAGCCCCCAGGTTCTTGATATAGCCTCCCATCAGCATCACCTGCCATTTGCTTCCGTAAGATACCGAAGCCCAAGTGGATGATGCCTGGATAGGAGCATACTCATAATGTCCATCCGCTGCAGTGTTGTCGGTAATGCCGTATCCGCTCATAAGATACAGATGCTCACCTGCCTGGCTATAGATTGTCTTGGCTTTCACCTCGAATTTCCTGGCAGTGTACTGGAGATAGATATACGGGTTCACGGTAGTTATCCGGTCGCTCACTTTCACGGTGACACCATCTGCATTGACTCCTGTCCTCCTCGGCTTGATGCTCAGCACACTCGCCCCGACACGCCCCAGAAAGCCTCCTGACTTGAATGAAAGCCCGAGATAGGCTTCCGGAGTGCAGCCATATTCGATATAGTTGGCAGAATTGCCTTCAGGCCCCGTGGAAGAATACTGCATCTGCCAGATGGCGCCGGCAGTAAGGATAAAATGGCGGCCAAAGGCGGCATCCATAAGCACCTGCGGAGTACGGCTGAACGCATTGAACGGAGCTCCCGTCTCGAGGCTGGTCACATGGGGCTGGTCAGCAGCCAGAGGATGCCATGCCTGGCCAAGTTTCAAGGTCACGGAAGCTGTCCGGTCCGTCCGGTCACCCAGACTCAGTCCATCCCACCCGATGGTCATATACGCCTGACGCAGCCTCAGCTGTGCAACACCAGTAGAACCGGTCAGGCCGGCGTAGAAATCCGTCTCGACCTTGGCCCCGAACTTCGTCCTGCCATACTGATAGCCCGACACATCCACTCCAAGCCTCGTGGTCAGGGCAAGGAAACGGAAAGAACTCACCGCATTCAGATCCTGGCTGCCATCCTCGTTCATTTTGACATCCAGAGGGCGGTGATAGAAAAGATCCCCGCTTCCGGCCACGCTCTCACGGGTGTCGAATGCGAAATAGTTGCGGACAAAGCCATAGAACTTGAAATGGTTCCGGAGCTCCTGTTTCACTGCACTTTCTTTCTTTTCACCGGCAGCCGTCTCGCGGTCTGCGGCAGAAACGACAGCTGAAGAAAGCAGCACAGACAAAAATAAAAACACAAAACGCCTCATTTATCCAATCATTTAATAAATAATACCAGATTCTTCGCCCGTCCGGGATGACGATGCATCATTCCGGATAACGGGAAGGCTCTGCAAGGAATGACAAAAGGGGAAACCATACGGCATCCCCTTTCAGCCATACCGTCACCTTACGGGCGACGAAGTTATAAAGTTTTTGTCAGATTCCAATAAGGAACAGGACGCCATATCCAAGCACAAAGCCTATGACACCTATCATAATGCCGATCTTGGTCATATCCTTGGTCGTCACCAGCCCGGTAGAATGCGCCAGTGCGTTCGGAGGGGTGGATATAGGGAAAAGCATTGCAAGAGAAGTGGCAAGCACGGCTCCTACAAGCAAGACCTTGATACCTCCCACAGGAAGAAGGGCATCACCCATTCCTACACCGACCGCACTCAGGATAGGCACTATCAGACTCGCTGCAGCCGTATTGGAAATGAAGTTGGATATGAAATAGCCAATGAATCCGGCGACAAGCACAACCACGAGAGGAAGCCATTCCCCGAAAGGAATAGAAGACACCAGGTGCTCGGCAAGACCGGTCGCATTGAGGGCCAGGCCGAGAGCGAAACCTCCGGCGACCATCCAGAGCACACTCCAGTTGATATCCTTGAGGTCCTCTTCACGTATTACTCCTGTAACGCAGAACACACCGACAGGAATCATAGCCACCACATACGAGTTGATGCCGACTACACTCTCCAGTACCCACAGGAGAATGGTGATACCGAAAGTAGCCCACACGACATACGTTCTCCATGTCCTCTTGTGATTGCTCTCTATCTTGAGTTCTATGGTCTTCTGCTTGAACGGATACTGCCACAGGAGGAGGCCCCACGCTATGAGCAGCATCACATAGACATACGGCACCATTATCTTCATCCAATCCGCGAACGTGACATCCAGATGGAGGGTATCGTTGAGATATCCGAAAGCTATCGCGTTAGGAGGCGTGCCGATAGGCGTGCCGATACCACCGATATTGGCTGCAATCGGGATTGCAAGAGCCAGCGCGATACGGCCTTTCCCATCAGGAGGCAGGGTCTTCAGGACAGGAGCCAGGAATGTCAGCATCATGGCAGCCGTCGCCGTATTGCTCATGAACATCGAGAAAGTGCCGATGACCAGGAGAAATCCCAGCAGGACAAATTCCGACTTCTTCCCAAAGGGCTTCAGCAGCACCCGTGCCAGCTGGACATCAAGCCCGTACTTGGATGATGCTATCGCAAGTACGAAACCACCCAGGAACAGCATTATCACCGGGTCCGCGAATGTGGCAAGCAGGGACTTGTAGCTGACAAGCGTCCCAAGTTCATCCGGCACTCCGGTAGCCTTGAGGAACGGCAGGCTGCTGTCCGAGATGGTCAGCAGCATTATCACTATGATCAGCACCGAAGTCGTCCAGGTCGGGATGACCTCGAACATCCACATCAGCGCTGCAAACACAAAGATTGCGATTGTCCGCTGCTCCGTTATGGTCAGTCCGTCGATCCCGAAGAACCCTGTCGGGACAAACCACAGGAAAAGCGTTATCGCGACAATGAGAGGAAGCATCACATAGAGCTTCACATTGAACCGGTTATGTTCTTGAACCATATCCAGTGCCTGCTTATATTACACCCTGCTCGAGCATCGCCGTCGCTACTTTCATGAATCCTGCGACATTGGCGCCCTTGACATAGTTGACATACCCGTCAGGCTGTTCCCCGTACTGCACACAGGCGTGATGTATGTCTGCCATAATCTCGTGCAGCTTCCGGTCCACTTCCTCCGCACTCCAGCTGATATGCATTGCGTTCTGGGTCATCTCCAGACCGGAAGTGGCGACTCCGCCGGCATTCACCGCCTTACCCGGAGCAAACAGGACCTTCGCCTTCTGGAAAGCTTCTATGGCCTCCGGAGTACATCCCATATTGGAGACCTCGACACAGCAGGTCGTACCGTTCTTTATGAGTTCTTCGGCATCCGCACCTGACATCTCGTTCTGGAAAGCACAAGGCATCGCGATGTCGCACTTGATGCTCCAGGCCTTCTTGCCCGGATAGAATGTCGCTGACGGGAATTTCGCCGCAAACGGAGCCACGACATCATTGTTGGATGCACGGAGTTCAAGCATATATGCAATCTTCTCATCGTTCATTCCTTCCGGGTCATATATAGCCCCATCCGGACCTGAAATGGCGATGACCCTGGCCCCGAGCTGCGTCGCTTTCTTAGCCGCGCCCCAGGCGACATTGCCGAACCCTGAAATGGCGACAGTCTTGCCCTTTATATCCTGGCCGTTACGATGGAGTATATGCTGCACGAAATATACGGCGCCATAACCGGTAGCCTCCGGCCGCACCAGAGAGCCTCCGTATGTCAAGCCCTTTCCCGTCAGGACTCCGGTATGCTCACGCGCAAGTTTCTTGTACATGCCGAACAGATATCCTATCTCCCTTCCGCCTACACCGATATCACCGGCCGGCACATCCGTATCCGGACCGATATTGCGCCACAGTTCAAGCATGAAAGCCTGGCAGAAACGCATTATCTCGGCATCCGACTTGCCTTTCGGGTTGAAGTCCGAACCGCCCTTTCCTCCGCCCATAGGCAGGGTCGTAAGGGCATTCTTGAAAGTCTGCTCAAACCCGAGGAACTTCAGTATCGACAGGTTGACGGAAGGATGGAAACGGAGCCCTCCCTTATAAGGGCCTATCGCATTGTTGAACTGGACGCGATACCCGGTATTGATCTGTATCTGACCGTTATCGTCAACCCACGTCACCCTGAATGTAAAAATCCTGTCCGGCTCGACAAGACGCTCCACAATCTTCGCGTCCTCGAATTCAGGATGCCTGTTATAGGTATCCTCTATTGACTCCAGAACTTCACGGACCGCCTGAAGGTATTCCTTCTCGTTAGGGTACTTGGCCTGTAATCCGGCCATTATCTCATTGGTTTTCATTATTATATGTTATTAAAAAACAGTGTCTGCCATCAAGGGACATGACCGTGTCCCCCGGTTCATTTCACCTCCCAAGTGGATCCGCTGCGAAGCAGGTCATCCACACAATGTATCTTCGCCTTCGCCGTCACCTGTTCAGCCTGCATCCTCACACCTCCATCGTATGTGACATCGGCGACATCCCTTATCACCCCGAGGGCGACGGGATACTCCGGATATTTCATATCCGCAAGCATTGTATGTATCCCTATGTTGTCATCGTGGGCATCATGGGTAAGGATATCGTCTTCGGTAATGCCTTTCTCCCCTATGGTGACAACCTTGAGTTTCAGCCCATCGAGGACAAGCCCCTTGTCCCTGTCGCGTCCGAATATCATCTTCTCCCCATGCTTCAGGACAATGGTCCTGTCCGCCCTGGTCGCCTTATCCGAGATTGTGGAATGTGCCCCGTTGTTGAATATCACGCAGTTGGTCAGCATTTCCACTACAGATGTCCCGTTGTGCGTAGCCGCCGCGACCATAATTTCCTCATTCAGCTTCAGCTCGGTATCCAGCCCTCTCGCGAAGAAAGTCCCCTTCGCCCCGAGGACAAGGCTTCCCGGATTGAAAGGATGCTCTACAGTCCCGTAAGGGGATGTCTTGGTTATCGCACCAAACTTCGATGTAGGGGAATACTGTCCTTTGGTCAGACCGTATATCTGATTGTTGAACAAGATGATATTGATGTCGATATTTCTTCTGATGGCATGGATGAAATGGTTTCCGCCTATGGCAAGGGCATCCCCATCCCCGCAGGCCTGCCACACGTTGAGATCCGGGTTGGCCACCTTGATTCCTGTGGAAATGGCCGTCGCGCGGCCGTGTATGCCATGGAAACCGTATGTATCCATATAGTAAGGCAGCCTGGATGAGCAGCCTATGCCGGACACCACCACAAAGCGCTCCTTTTCATACCCCAGAGCCTCCGCCACTCTCGGCATGGCCCTCTGCATGGCGGCAAGCACCGCATGGTCCCCGCAACCCGGGCACCACCTGACCTCCTGGTCACTCTTGAAATCAGTATATGTGTATTTCATTTCGTCTGTCTTTTAATTTCCCGTATCTCCGTCCCGGCAACCGTATCAGCCTTCCTGCGGACCGTCCCATGCGGACGTTATGGCGGACACGAGTTCCTGGACCAGGAACGGCTGGCCTTCTACCTTGTTATACTGCATATACCTGAACTGCGGCAGCACAGACCTGAGATAGCCTGCGAAATGGCCGCTGTTGAGTTCGCACACGAGTATCCTGTCATAACGGGCAAGCACATCCGCCGTATTCCCCGGCAGAGGATTGATATAATCGAAATGGGCGTAGCCGACCTCAAGCCCTCCGGACCGTACCTGTGCCACAGCCGAACCGAGATGACCGTATGTACCTCCCCAGCCCACAACCAGAAGCCGTCCAGACTTAGGGCCATCGACCTCAAGGGCAGGGATGCAGTCTGCAACCCGTGCGACCTTCTCAGCCCTCTCCCTGACCATAAGCGCATGGTTCTCCGGAGAGGAAGAAAGCACTCCTTCGTGGTTCTTCTCCAGACCGCCTACCCTGTGTTCGAAACCCTTCTGTCCCGGCACGGCCCATCTGCGCGCCATCGTCTCCGGATCCCGTTCAAAAGGTTTGAAAGCGCCCCTGTCCGACTCCCTCGCATACGGAGGTCTTATCTCGGGATAGTCCTTCATTGACGGTATCTTCCACGGCTCCGAGCCGTTGCCGAGGAAACCTTCCGAAAGCAGGATGACAGGAGTCAAATGCTCCAGGGCAATCTTCGCAGCATTGAATGCCGCATCGAAACAGTTCGCCGGAGAATGAGCGGCCATTACCACCAACGGACACTCCCCGTTTCTTCCGTACAGCACCTGGTTGAGGTCTGTCTGCTCTGTCTTGGTAGGGATGCCGGTCGAGGGACCCGCCCTCTGTACATCCACTATCACTATAGGCAGTTCCGTCATCACGGCAAGCCCGAGAGCCTCGGACTTGAGGGACAGGCCCGGCCCGGAAGTGGTGGTGACCGCAAGGTCACCTGCATACGCGGCCCCTATCGCAGTACATATCCCGGCAATCTCATCTTCGGCCTGCAGGGTCGTCGCCCCGAGGCTCTTGTGTATCGCCAGCTCCTCCAGTATCGCAGTCGCCGGTGTGATCGGATACGAACCGCAGAAAAGCTTCAGCCCGGACTTCTCCGCAGCCGCCAGGAGTCCCCATGCAACAGCCTGGTTCCCGGTAATGTTACGGTACAGCCCCGGTTCCTTGTGCTCCGGCTCTATATGGTATGTGTCAGGGATTGCCTGGATATTGGATGCATAGTTGTATCCATCCTGCAGCACCTTCCTGTTCGGTGCGACCAGCTCTGGATGCTTCTTCCCGAATTTCTTCTCGAGATACCCGGATATATATTCCACAGGACGGCTGTAAATGAAGCAGGCCATTCCGAG
>CALVAC010000030.1 GCA_944325435.1 uncultured Bacteroidales bacterium
CGTCAGGACAACTGGGTGGCAATGCTCCGAAAAATTGAGGCCCGCGAGCCGAGTTCCATGCCTTTTTTATTTATAATGGAGTCCTTTTTGGGTGGCTTTACTCCGAAATAATCATCGGTTTTCTGGGGGCCTTTGCTCCGAAATCGCCAGGTGAGGAGATTTTCCTTCCCGTGTTCATCGCCTGAAATCAGCAGTTTCCCGTTATCCAGCGGGAGGAAATCCCCGGCACCGAAACTCATGGGATTACACCATGTCAAATCATCTTCTTCCCACCCGGCATATCCATCTGCGGAACATATATTCTTTACAGGAATCTTCAACATTTTTCCAGGTCCATAACCGGTTCTGTCAATTGCATATACGACTCCTTCTTCTTCCCGGAGCACGGGATTCATCAGTTCATTCGGGCCACGGCCTCTATACAGAAAATCCTTAACCTTGGTCAATGTGTCACCGTCGGCCAAGAACAGGGCGCCTATCTGTCTTGTCCTGTAATATTCCATAATTACAGTATCACCTGCCACTCCGATAAAATTGTTCCCGACCAGGTCTTTACAAAACATGGCATGTCCTGCAATGTTATCAGTGATACGCCTGTCCATATCAGTTCCCTTTCCTCCGCCACATGACTGAATCAGCAGAATAGACAGGACAGGCAACAATATAAATCCAGATTTTCTCATTTCTTACCGTACCGGAATCCCGTTTGATAAACCTTTAATTGTTATCTCATATACATTCCCTTCAACATCCGTAATTCCCTCATCCATTGTGAGAGCTTCGACATTTGCCTTCAAGATGGAGTTGTCTTTATGTTTTAATAATATTTCAAATATCCGTCTCAAATTTACCATAAAAAATCATATTTCCAACAGATCATTTTCATCAGCCTCCTTGACTCCTGACTTCCGTCCAGTACCGGGAAACGGACCGACGGCCTGACACCGGGAAAACACAATAATGCTCGGGCGCACAAAAAGACAAGACCACAAGAAAAAATTTTTTTGGAGAGGACTACAAGGCTGCGTAACTTTGTAAAAACTATTAAACCAATCATAACCATAAAGAAAAACATCATTCGTGCGGCAGGAGAAGAATACGGATTCGAAGGCTTCGCCGCTATATCGGAGTATGACAATCCGGTGCTCGTGTTCCATACATTGAACTATTAGTGATATGACGGTTATGTCGTAAAAGAAGCGCTTATATAAGACTGACAAGATATTGGATAGATGATGACTTTAACGATTTTTATTATTATAATGCTCTTGTCCTCGTGTTCAATACAGGAAGACAAGAGTGCGGAACCTGTATTTTTGTCTGGAGAGCAGATTGACATAGGTCCGGAAGAGACTCTTTTTGAGATAGTATATGCGAATGATACGGTGCTTGTTGCCCACATCCTTTCCGATCTCCGAAAGCTGAAGATATACAATCATAGGCATCCGGGAGAGTCTTATGAGTTTCTCCATATCGGTAGAGGCCCATTCGAAGTGAACCAATGTGCCGTCAAAAGCAGGGACGATACTCTCTATGTCATGTCATATACTCCGGCAGGCATACAGGGGGTCATAACGGTTCCTGTGTGTCGGACTGATGACAAGTCCGGTTGGCGATATGAGGATATATCTGACGTGGCGGATATCCCGATCGGAGGTGATTTTGATGTTTTGCAAGGGCAGTACATCGTCCTGGGAGATAAGTATGGCCAGCCCAATATACTGTCCTCAATAACCAGAGGTGTTGATGTCAATGTCACTCCGTTGTCCTGGTGGCCACAAGACAAGTATAAGGGCAGTGTCATCTCCAAACAGGCATTGTATATGAATGTGTCAAAGATTTTTGCGAACGGTTCAAAAATCATGTATGCCTGTAGCGAAGGACGGTATGTGTCAATTCTGGATTTTTCGTCAGGTTCTCCTGCAGAACAGCCGATTTATGACGAATTTCCTGTATATAAGGCGGCTCCGGATGGTATGAATGCGATACGGTCACCGAAATCCAGGCGTGGAGTGTACGCATTTGCCACGGATTCCCTGATCTATATAAGTCCTCTTGAATATATGATAGAGGATGGCCGGTATATTCCTGACAATTACAAGGGCTACCCTCCGTATTATATTGACAGGGTAGAGGTGTATGATTGGGACGGAGATTGCATCTCCACATATATTCTGGACAGGCCTTTCTATAATTTTTATGTCAGTGATGATGATAAGTCATTGTACACTCTTACCGTAGACAGGGAAACAATGTATTCCGAGATATATAGGTATTGTATAGGCGGGCTGGAAGCAGAGGCGGATTAGTTTTTTCGGTGAAGTGTATCCAGGATTCGCTGCACTGGAAGTGCAGTGCAGGTGCACGCAGACACCCCTTGAGAGACAGGTGTCAGAAAGTTTTGAAAATGGGGCTTTATTTTCAGCGAGTTACATTTTAAAGTGTCAGAAAGTTTATTTGGATTCTCTGGACAAGTGCCGTAACTTTGCATTGTTAATAACTAAACATTTATAATCATGAAACGTTATTTTATTCTTGCGGCAGGAGCGGCGCTCGTGGCTGCAGCGGTTTCGGCTTTCGCTTATGTGAACAACAAGGAAAACAATTCGGCAAGTCTGTTGAAGGCAAATGTAGAGGCATTGATGGATAACGAGTCTTCTGGCTATGATTATCCGGATGGATATCCATATTCTTTTATCTGCAAAGTGAGTTTAGGTGGAGGAAAGAAATGTCGTGCAACAGTCGTTATGTGTCAAGGAAGTGGAACTGGGTGTAATGAACGCCCATGCCCGATGCATAGCTGATTGGGATGAATACAATGAGAAGGTGGTTTATTTCAACGGTAGCAATATGTCTGGTTCAGGGCTGTGTTTCAGAACCGGACATAAAGTGCGACAAGGTCCTGTCGCTAAATCTCCGGGAGGTTGTCCCTGCTGCCCCTGAATCTGTAGAGAGCATATCATATCTGCCATTGGAAACAGGGGATTCCTGTTTTTTCAGGAATGCGGACAAGATACTATTCGAGAATAACCTTATATATATCGCCGATTACAGGTCTGGTCAGATCTTGATCTATGAAATGGATGGCAGTCTGTATGCGGTGCTGGACAGAAAAGGCAGAGGCCGTGGAGAATATCTGGATATGATGTCATTCACGGTTGACAGTGATTATATATATGTCCTTGACAATTTCAACCGGAAGATATTCAGATACGGAAGCCGGGATTGCAGATTCGATTCTGCTTCGGATCTTGATTTTGTTGCGTGGGATATGGAGGTCTTGGACAACGGAGATTTCATTTTTGCCTTTTCCCCTTTAGATGGAGGACGACTGATGAGTCCTCAGGCACCAGGGCGGATTCTCTTTACTGACAACGATTTCAGTGTTAAGGAGACTTTGCTTGACTATGGAGACAATGATTATGACATAATCGGCCAAAGGAGATATTTTTCCGTTGAAGAGAACAGACTCATATACAGTTCTATATATTTTGATGGATACATCGTTTTCGACAGAACCGATCATAATTGCATGCAGGTTGTAGGCATAGATTTCGACAATCCTATTCCGACCTCCAGACGGAAAGATCCGTCTGTGCTGGATATGAATTACAATTATCAGACTATGACACCGATAGCGTGTGGGGATTATATGGTGATGGAAATTGCAGAAGGAGACAATATCGTGAATTATGTATATAATTGTAGTACTGATAGTTTCTCAAAGAATCCCGATATACTCTGCAGGAACTGCTTATATTACCCTATAGCAAGTTATAATGGATGTCTTGTCAGTGTTATAGAATCGAAAACAGTGTATGATGAGTTTATTGCGGCCGGTTTTGACAAGGGAGACAGTTGTGTGGATAAGAGCCTTGAGGAAGGTAATCCTGTCTTGCTTTTTTATAGGATGAAATGAATAAGTGAAGAGGATGATGAAGAAAAGAGTTGTCAATGCAGTAATGGCGGTATGTGCGCTGTGTCTTGCTTCGTGCACCGGAGCAAAACACTGCGAGGGCTGCCGGGAGATAACAGTTGATATAGATAAACAGGCTGACATAAATGATTTCATAAAGTCTCTGGACGGGTATATTTTTCTTGAGACCAACGACAGCAGCATACTGCAGGGCATAGACAAGCTGAAGATAGAGAACGATACCATTTACATAGCCGATGGAGATGTCCTGCATCTGTTCGGCAGAGAAGATGGGAGATGGCTCGGAAAGATAGACCGGCAGGGCAGAGGTCCGGGAGAATATATTTGCATAGATGACTTTGATGTATGCGATTCTGAAATATATGTTCTGTCAGGAGACAAAATCATAGTGTATGATAATTCCGGTTCAGCATTGAGGATTTTACGGATGGATTACGGTTATGACAAGTTCTGCGTTGTTGACAAGAACAGGATCTGGCTGTATTCCAGCCGGTGCAATGAAAGTAAGTACAATTTTGTCCTAATAGACCCGTCAGATGGCAACAAGCTCTTGGCGGAATATGACCCTTTTGAAGAAAACGAAAGCTATCTGTTTTCTGATAACAGACCTTTCTGTAGCACGGAGTCCGGTTTTGTCTACACTGCCCAGATTTATGACAATATAGTTTATAGACTGAGCCGTGAAGGATACGAACCGGCATACGAGTTCGACATAAACCTGAAGAACAGGATAACGCAAGAGGAACTTCATGGTTCGAGTTATGGCGAGTTGAGTGACAGATACAGGAATGAAGAATCTTTGCGGAATATAGAATATGTAACAGTAGACGATAATGCATTATTCGCAGAATTTTCCTGTTTCCTGTCAGGGAGAGGATATCGGGACTGTTTTGTCAAGGCTGATTTAAAGACCGGGCAATCTGAATATTATCTTGTCAATGAGAAAATAGATCCAGCCTTTCCGTTGTTTGATTCGGGAGATATAGAGGGATACGATGGCAAGACAGTCATTTCTTCGATATATGCAGCGTGGGCGAAGAAGCAGGGAGAAGAATACGGATTCGAAGACCTCGACGCCATGTCGGAGTATGACAATCCGGTGCTCGTGTTCCATACATTGAACTATTAGTGATATGACGGCTATGTGGAAATCTGCGTTGATTCTTGTGGGTGTTGCTTTCTTTATGTCGTGTGCCGGCAATGATGATATAGAAGAACAGATAGCTGCATTTCGGGAGGAGACGATAGTGCTTCCGGACCTTGTCAAGGTCGAGCATCGCGAGATTTCTGAAGGGAAACCGGAGGAAAGCCAGTTAAAAATGATCATATATAACGATTCTCTCGAGTGCAGTTCCTGTAAGATCATGCACATGGAGGATGTCAAGGATCTGTATGAACTGATGGAAGAGTATCCGGGTCTTGGAATATATACGATATTTTCCCCGAGACAGCTTGAATATGATGGTACGATGGTAGATCTGATGCGTCTTAACTATCCGTATGCCCTTTATGTTGATACCAAAGGCGTATTTGAAAAGGCAAACCCTGGTCTTCCGGATGACAAGAGGTTCCATAGTTTTCTGCTTGACCGGGACGGGCATCCGGTATTTATAGGGAACCCTGCAGCCAGTGAGCAACTGTGGATGCTGTTCAAGGAAGTGCTGGCCAACCTCGAAGCGAACGGAGGGGTATATGTCGAACCGGAGGAGAGGTAGCAGGATTTGAGCAGATTCCGTCAGATATTGATAGTGATAATATGGGCAGCCGCGGCGGTAGCGGTTGCCTTTCTTGCAGGTTATGTGTCCCAAAGGGCCGGGCTGTCGGAATACCGGACTGCTGGACTTAATGCAAGGGCGTTGGCAGTGTTGGTTTCGGCCCTGCTGGTGTTCTGCCTTGAGCCGCGCCGGGTCAGGTGGGGGATTGTGGACAGCCTGCTTGCATGTCTTGCCGGTGTCTATTGTCTGTCCGTCTTGCTGAACGGTCAGAAAGTGTCAGTGGCTGTGCTTCAGGAGGCATTCCCGTATGTCGCGCTGTATCTGTCTTTCAAGGTGCTGTTCAGCGCGGGAGGCCGTCCTTTCCGACTGTATATGCTTGCAGTTCTCTGTGTGTGGGCGATATGTGAGAGTGTCACAGGACTTGGACAGATATTCGGGGATGTGCCTTCGGGGCACCATTCGTTCGTGCTGACCGGCAGTTTCCCGAATCCGGGACCGTACGGAGGATTCATTGCGATGGTGATGGCGGTGGCTGCAGGTTATCTCGTAAGGTATTGGAAAAGTTTCAGATATGTTCCGGTTATCTCGTCCCGTTCCGGATATCCCGTCAGACTGTTGAAAGTCATTGGAAGTCCGTATTCCGGCTGGATTCTGTCCCGGCTGCTCCCGCTTGCCCTTTCCGTGATTGCCGTGGCCTTGTGTTTTGTCGTCCTGCCGGCCTCGATGAGCAGGGCAGGCTGGATTGCATTTACTGTGGCTGCGGTGACCTGTGCTTTCCGGGAGTGCGGACTGGCCCATGTCATATCGGGACACAGAGTAGTCTCTGCCGGAGTGTTGATTGCCGCGCTTGCTGTCGGGGTCGGGGCGTTCATAATGAAGAAGGATTCGGCGGTGGGCAGGTTCCATATCTGGAATATGGAGGTCAGGGCAATAGCTGGGTCTCCTTTTGTCGGGACAGGACCCGGCACAGCTCTCGGAAGCTATGGACTGGTCCAGACAGAGTATTTTGCGCAGAAACAGAGACCAGATGAGACAGTCAGTGTGGCCGGCAGCCCCGAATATGCTTTCAACGAGTATCTGAAAGCCGGTATGGAGGCCGGTCTGCCGGGGCTACTTGCCGCGGCCGCTGTAATGGCAGTGTCGGTGTCTGTCCTGATAAGGATGAGGAATCCGACATGGTATGGACTGCTGGCGATGGGTATCTTCGCATTGTCGTCCTATCCCTTGTCGATAGACGGTCTTGCCGTGAGCATTGCCGCAATGCTGGCGTTGGCCGGTTGCGGGAACATTACGGAGAGCCGGTGCTGGCAGTCCCGTGAGGGAAAGCATTCTGTGCGCAATATGCTGGATCCGGTGCTGTCGGCTCTTGCATTTGTGGCTGCCGTTGCGGGATTTGCATTGTTTACAGGGGTCTACAGTGCAAGGGAGGAAGCATACGGCAAATGGCAGGAATCCAGACAGTGGGCGATGATGGATATGTATGAGGATGCAGCCGCTGAACTGGAGGAGATATATCCTTCCCTGTACTGGAACTACCTCTATCTCTATGATTACGGTTATGCCCTGCACAAGAGCGGGAAGCCGGAGCGCAGCAATGCCATCCTGTCGGAGGGGGCCGCCATATCTGCACAGCCGATGTTCCACAATATCATAGGGAAGAATTATCAGGCTCTGGGGCAGTACTCTCTGGCGGAGCAGGAGTTTATGGTTGCACACAATATGGTCCCTTCCCGGCTGTATCCGCTGGTGCTTATGATGGAGATGTATGAGGAGCGGGGAATGACGGATGAGGCGAGGCGGCTGGGGGAGAGGATATTGTCGATGCCGTTCAATCCGCGCAACGGGACGATGGTGTCTCTCCGCAGGCAGGTGGAGCGGGCTTTGGAAGAATAATCATTATATTTGGCTTATGAAGTTGTCGAGGATAAAAGGGAAAAGCCTGTTGCAAGGTCTGGCTATGGCGGGGGCTGTGTGCTGCTGCCTGTTCCTGGCTGTGCCGTCGGGCGGACAGACGAGGATGACTCTGGATGAGGCGATAGAGGTGGCGAGGAGCCGGTCTGTGGCGGCACTTGAGGCCAAGGCATCTTTCGTGTCGAGCTACTGGGCCTGGAGGTCCTACAAGGCGAGCCGCCTGCCGTCTCTGAACCTGTATGGCAATCTGGCGTCGTTTGACCGTTCGCTCAGGCAGCTGCAGAATTTCGAGACGGGCGAGCTGGTCTATACGAGCAATTACAACATGCAGAACAGCATCGGACTGTCCATCAGGCAGAACCTGACTTTCACCGGAGGTACCCTCTCCCTGTACACGGACCTGTCGAGGATAGACCAGTTCGGGGTGGATGCAGGCAAGACCTGGTATGCCCAGCCGGTCACCCTCTACTATGAGCAGCCTCTGCTTGCCTACAACAGGTTCAAGTGGCAGAAGAAGATATCTCCGAAGCAGTATGAACGGGCCAAGCGGGTGTATATCGAGTCGATGGAGCAGGTGACGATAAATGCTGTCCGTTACTATTTCAACCTGATGCTTGCCAGGCGGAACTTCGAGACGGCCCGGACGAATTATTCCAATACCCGTCAGATGTACTCGATAGCGGCCCAGAGACTGAAGCTCGGGAGCGTGACGAGGGATGAGTACCTGCAGCTGGAGCTGAGGATGGTCAACGACAGCATTTCCATCAACGAGAACGAGATTGCCGTGAGGGAGGCCCAGATGACGCTCAACTCCCTGCTCGGGTTCGATGAGAAGTTCGAGATAGAGACGGTGACAGATGATATGCTGCCTGACATTCAGATGGATTATGATATGGTGATAGCCAAGGCTCTGGAGAATTCATCATTCCGTCTGGACAACGAGATAGATATCCTGTCGGCGGAGTCGGAGATTGCCCAGGCTAAGGCTGACAGAGGTGCGTCCGTGTCGATAAGTGCGAAGTTCGGGCTTTCCAATTCTGATGCTGCTATCCGGGAGACATACAGGAACCTGGTGGATCAGGAGGTTGTGGGCATCACTTTCAGCATCCCGATTTTCGACTGGGGGATGGGAAAAGGCCGTGTCAGGGAGGCGGAGGCCAGGGCGGCAGTGGTCAAGGCCCAGGTGGAGCAGTCCGAGAACGACTACCGCAGGAATGTGTTCACGGCGGTGGGCCAGTTCAACAGCCAGAGACAGCAGTGCCAGGCTTCCGCGAGGGCGGAGCGGATTGCGCAGGAGAGGTACAGCCTGATTATGGAGAAGTTCCGCTCCGGTTCGGTGTCCGTGACTGACCTGAATACCGCCAGAAGCGAGTGCGATGATGCAGTGAGGAACTACATCGATGACCTGATGAATTTCTGGGACTATTACTATTCTTTGAGGAAGCTTACCCTGTATGATTTCATTGCGGGTAAGGATATAGATGTGAATGTGGAGGAACTTGCAGAATGATGTACAACGGCAACAGATCTATGCGATTTTCAAAGGGGATTGCCCTGACGGCGGTATCCGCCGTGCTGCTGCTCTCCGGCTGCTGGGACAGGGGCGGCAGGAAAGGCCCTGCGGAGAGTTCGGACAGGCTTGAATATGCCCCACAGGTGAATGAGGTGGATACCATAATCCTCAGACGGTAGACTTTCAGACGGCAGCTCACGGCTAACGGCAGGCTGTCGGCGGTACGGAAAAGCGCCCTCGGGTTCCGTTCTTCGGGTACAATTGCCGAGGTAAATGTGGAGAACGGGGATATGGTCCGTAAAGGGGATGTGATAGCATCCCTCGACAGGACGGAGAAGCGTCTTGCTCTCCGTTCCGCACAGTTGTCGTTGGACAAAGCGGAAATGGAGCTGTATGATGTGCTGGCAGGGCTTGGATATATTGTCGAGGACACTTTGTCGGTTCCGGAGGATGTCCTTGCAGTCGCAAAGATGCGCTCCGGCTACAAGGAGGCCCTGTATTCTCTTGAAGGGGCTGAATATGACTATTCAGGGGCAGTCATAGCCGCGCCTTTCAGCGGCAAGGTGGCCGGTGTGGAACTGAAGCGCTATGATGCCTCCGGCTCGACTCCGTTCTGTACCCTGATAGATGACTCGGAGTTTGATGTGACCTTTACAGTGCTGGAGGCGGAATATGGTTTTCTTGCCCGCGGACTCAAGGTAAAGGTGGAGCCGTTCTCTTCGCCAGGGGATGTCCTCTACGGTGAGGTTGTTTCGGTCAACCCGTCTGTGGACGAGCACGGCCTCGTGGCCGTCAAGGCACGCGTGCCGAACAACGGCAGTCTGGTGGATGGGATGAATGTGTCCGTGTCCGTGGAGAGGGATGTGGATGCCCGTCTTGTGGTGCCGAAGAGCGCAGTGGTCATCAGGGACAACGAGTATGTGCTGTTCAAGTATGAGGATGGCCGGGCGCGCTGGACATACGTGCATATCATTATGGACAACAGCGAGAGCTATGCCGTCGAGGCGAATGTGGAGAGAGGCGCTGAACTGGAGGAAGGTGATGCGGTCATCATATCCGGCAACCTCAATCTGGCTGACGATTCCGAAGTGCAGACTAAAGACTGGTTGCGATGCTGAACAGGTTGTTGGACAGGCCGGTGACGGTCACTATGGCGCTTCTGGTCATTGTGGTGCTGGGGATAGTCAGCATCAGGATGCTGCCGGTGTCGCTCATCCCGGATGTGGATGTCCCGTATATCATCGTCCAGACGAGTGCCCCATCCCTGTCCGCCAGAGAGATGGATGAAACTGTGGTCCGTCCTTTGAGGCAGCAGCTGCTTCAGCTGCATTCCCTTGAGGACATAGTCTGTGAATCCCGGGATGGCAGCGGAACCATCAGGCTGTCTTTCCAGGAAGGTTCTGACATAGATTATCTGTTTATCGAGGTCAACGAGAAGATAGACAGGACGATGGGTAGCCTGAAGGATATCGATCGCCCCAAGGTGCTCAAATCCGATGCATCCGATATTCCGGCTTTCTATATCAACATTACCCTCAGGGATGAGGAGCCTCTCCCGGGTGATGCGGACACCGCGCTTTTCCCTGTGACGAGGCAGTTCTCGGAAATGAGCCGTTTCGCATCTGAGGTGGTGTCCAAGCGCATAGAGCAACTGTCGGAAGTGGCGATGGTGGATATGAGCGGATATGTCAGTCCGGAGCTTCTGATTGTCCCGGATATGAAGATACTCAGGCAGACCGGCATCACGGAGCAGGAATTCGAGAGCTATATACGGTCGGCTGATGTGAGGCTCGGCAGCCTGTCCATCAGGGATGGCGAATACAGGTACAATGTCAAGTTCCAGTCGTTTGCTTCTGACAGGAAGGATATTGAGGACATATACATAAACTATGAGGGCAGGCTACTGCAGGTCAAGGATATAGCGAAGGTCATCGAACATCCTGCAAGGAGGTCGGGGCTTGTCCGTTCTGACGGGAAGGATGCCGTGACAATGGCTGTCATCAAGCAGAGCGATGCAAGGATGGCCGACCTTAAAAAGAGCATAGACCGTCTTATGGGGCAGTTCACGAAGGACTATCCCGAGCTTGAATTCAAAGTGACGCGCGACCAGACGGCCCTTCTGGAATATTCCATCGACAACCTGGTGAACAACATAGTCATCGGCATCGTCCTTGCCTGTATCATCATTTTCCTGTTCATGCAGGATTTCCGGTCTCCTGCCCTTGTGGCACTGACCATCCCGACGGCATTGATATTCACGATGCTGATATTCCATATAATCGGCCTGACAATCAATATTATCTCTCTCTCCGGCCTTGTGCTCGGGGTGGGTATGATGGTGGACAATACGATTGTGCTGACTGACAACATCACGGCCAGGTGGCAGCGTGGAGACAGCCTGAGGAAGGCCGTGGTCAAGGGTACCTCCGAGGTGGTGGCCCCGATGCTCAGTTCAGTGCTGACAACCTGTGCCGTTTTTATCCCGCTTGTGTTTGTGAGCGGCATAGCCGGGGCGCTGTTCTATGACCAGGCGATGGCTATCACCATCACTCTCCTGACGGCATATGCTATGACAGTCACCATAATCCCTGTCTATTACTGGTTGTGGTACAGGAAGTTCGATTCGTTCCGTCCTTCACCTCTCCTGGCCAGGTTCTCTTTTGCCGGAGTCATCCGGAGATACGAGACAGGGCTTGCCTGGGTCTTCAGGCACCGCTGGGCAGGGTGGACTGTATTCTTCCTGTCAGGTGTCCTCATAGTGGTATGTTTCATCTATATGCCCAAGGAGAAGCTCCCCGAGATGACATATACGGACACCCTGCTCAAGCTCGACTGGAACGAGCATATCGCTCTTGATGGCAACTGCGGCAGAGTGCAGGAGCTGGAGCGGCTTGTGGCGGATGATGCGGAGCAGGTGACCTCTATGGTCGGGCTGCAGCAGTTCATCCTCGGGCACAGCGGGGAATCGACAGCATCAGGAGCTGTGATGTATATGGACTGCCGGGATGCGGAGACTCTTGGGGAAGTCAAGGATGCGATAGCCGGATACCTTGACAGCCGCTATCCTTCCTGTGTATATTCATTTGAGCCATCCGGAAATATTTTCGATATGGTCTTTGCGGAGCGTGAGGCCGGGCTGGTGGCGAGGCTGCGCCCTGTGGGCTCTTCTTCTCTCGAACCTGAGACTCTGGCGGCAACGGTCGGGAAGATTTCCTCTGATCTGCCTGGAATCGGCTTCGATGACATCCAGCTGAAGAAAGATGTGCTGTATGTGGCGGATCCGCGCAAGATGGCGCTGTATGATGTATCCTATCAGGACCTGCTGTCGGTCCTCCGGAATGCGCTGAACGAGAACAGCCTGTTCAGTATTGTCCAGGGCAATGAATCTGTCCCGGTAGTGATGGGGGCGGACACAAGGGATATCGCAGAGATTCTTTCTGGGACCTGGATCAGGAGAGATGGCCGCGACATCCCGGTGTACAGTATGATGACGCAGACATACGATGAGGATTTCAAATATATCGTATCCGGGGTCGAGGGGGAATATTACCCTCTTGAAATGTCTCCCGGAAATATGCGGCCGGAAAAGATTATGTCCTCTATAAGAGAGACTGTCGGCCGGGATGGCAATTTCGAGGTTAATTTCAGCGGGTCGGTGTTCTCCAACAGGGAGATGACCCGGGAACTGGTGTTTGTCCTCATTGTCGCCCTGGTGCTGCTCTATCTCATTCTCGCTTCCCAGTTCGAGTCTCTCGTCCAGCCTCTCGTGATAATGTCCGAGATTGTGATTGACATTGCCGGCTCACTGCTTGTGCTGTGGATATGCGGTGCCACTGTCAATCTGATGTCCATGATTGGGCTTGTGGTGATATGCGGTATAGTCATCAATGACTCTATCCTCAAGATAGATACTATCAACAGACTGAGAAAGGAGGGATACCGCCTCAAGCACGCCATTATGGAAGGCGGGCAGAGGAGGCTGAAGGCGATAGTTATGACTTCGCTGACGACCATTCTTGCCGTCTGCCCTTTCCTGTCGAGGGGGAATATGGGGGATGACCTGCAGTACCCGATGTCGCTTGTCATTATCGCCGGCCTGACCATAGGTACGCTGATAAGCCTTTTCTTCGTGCCGGTCGTGTATTATGAGATATACCGTAAGGATGAGTAGGCGAGGGTTTCATATACCGGCATTCTCTGTCCTGCTACTGATGGTGGTGGCCGCAGTGGCCGGTCTTGCCACTATGCCTCTTCTCGATGTGCAGTACACCCCGTCGCCACAGTCGCGGTCCATTTCCGTATCCTGGTCATGGAGCGATGTCTCGGAACGGGTGATGGAGGCGGAGGTCACATCCCGGATCGAGGGGGTGCTATCAGGTATGAAGAACTGCACGCGGATCAGTTCTGTCTCGAAGCGTGGCTCCGGCCGCGTCTCGCTGTCGTTCCGTAAGGGAACGGATATGGCTGCGGTGAGATTCGAGGTGGCCTCGCGTATCAGGAACCTGTGGTACAGCCTGCCGGATGGGGTGTCATACCCGTCCATTTCTCTTGATTCGCGCGGAGGGACGAGCCGTACCGCCATATCGTACAATATCAAGAGCTCCCTGCCATCGAAGGAGATAGACCGGTTTGTCACCGATTACCTGATTGCACCGTTGTCCAGGGTCGACGGTGTGGACAAGGTCTCCCTGTGGGGAGCTACACCGTATGAGCTCCGTATCACTTTTGATGCGGAGCAGGCTGCCGTCTACGGCATTTCGGCATCCGACATTGCAGACGCCTTCAATTCATATTTCAATTCGGAGTCGCTGGGTATGGTGATGGCCGGGGATGAGATGATTGACCTGAAGCTGGCCTGCCGTACTTCGGATGATATAGCGGAGATACCTGTCGGCAGGGCAGGGGACAGGATAATCTGCCTCGGGGAGATTGCATCGTGGAGGTATGTCGAGTCGCAGCCGTCTGCCTATTACAGGATCAACGGCCTCAATACCGTCACCCTGTCTGTCAATGTCATTCCGGACTCCAATCTGATCAGGGTGGTGAATGCGGTCAGGGACAGGATGGACGAGCTCCAGTCCTCCTTGCCTGCGGAACTGTCCGTCTCGCTGAACTATGATGCCTCCGAAAGCATCTCCGCAGAGCTTGACAAACTGTATTTCCGGACCATCCTCTGTATCCTCCTCCTTCTCGTCTTTGTCTGGCTGGTCAACCGGTCAGTCCGCTATCTGCTTCTCATTTCGGCGACTCTCGCTGTCAATATCCTTGTCGCCATAGTGTTCTACAACCTTATAGACCTTGACATCCATATCTATACCCTGGCTGGAATCACTGTCTCCCTCGGCATCATCATAGATTCATCCATCGTGATGACCGACCATTATTCATATTATCACAACAGGTCAGTCTTCCCTGCTATCCTCGGGGCGACAGCAACAACCATAGGGGCATTGTGCGTCATCCTTCTTCTGCCGGAGAAGGACAGGGCCAATCTTGAGGACTTCTCCTGGGTGATAATCGTGAACCTTTCTGTCTCCCTGCTCACGGCCTGGCTTTTCATCCCGTCCCTTGTGGACCGTTTCCCGCTGAAAAGGAGCAGCTACAGCCTGTCTGTAAGACGGCGCAGGAGGGTCATCAGATGGAACAGGTTCTACATCTCCTATATCGAAAAGGGACAGAGGCACAGATGGGCCTATATCGTTGCCCTTGTGGCTGCATTCGGACTTCCCGTCTGTCTGCTCCCGGCAGAGATTGCAAAGGACAGGCTCGAAGAAGACCGGAACATATTCCAGAGGGCGTATGACTCGGTGTTCGGCGGAGATGCGAGGAAGACTATCGATTCCGTGCTCGGGACATCCTTCACCCTGTTCAACAAGGCTCTGGACAGGTCCGACTTTTACCGGGAGCCGGGACGGGATGCCCTTTATGTGAGCGCTGCGATGCCGGAGGGGTGCACTGTGGGGCAGCTCAATGATGTGATGAAAGCCATGGAGAACTATCTCAGTAAGTTCGATGAGATAGAGACATTCTCGACCAGCATAACATCATACGACAACGGGTTCATAGAGGTGCATTTCAAGCCGGAGTTCGAGCAGACATCCTTTCCTGCCGCCCTGAAGTCGAATGTAGTGTCCATGGCCACCAATTTCGGAGGTGCCACTTGGAGCGTGTGGGGTATCAATGACAATTATTTCAACAACAATGTCGTTTCAAGGTACAAGGATTTCCGCATAAACCTGAGCGGATACAATTACGATGAACTGATACGCTATGCGGAGATTCTGCTGGAGAGACTGGAGAGCAACCGCAGGGTATCTGAGCCTGAGATAATGGGGACAGACGGCTCGTATGGAGGTATAGAGTTCAACCTTGAATATGATTTCGGCAGGATGGCTGCAGCCGGAGTGAGTCCTTACAGGTACTATTCGGAACTCGGTTCGATACTCTATGCCAGGCAGCTCCGGAGCATCAGGATTGCCGGAGAGCAGACTTCCGCGGTCCTCGAGTCTTCCCTGAGGGATGAATTCGACCTGTGGCATGTCCTCAATTCCCAGATTGCGGTAGATGACGGCAAGGCAAGGCTTGCGGAGATGGGGTCCATCCAGAAGAAGCGTACGGGGCTTTCCATAACGCGTAACAACCAGTCGTACGAGGTATGCGTAGGATATAATTTCATCGGGTTCTACGACATTTCCAAGAAATTCCTTGACGATACTCTGGAATATATGAACGATGAGGTCCTGCCTGTGGGATACAAGGCCTGGAGACAGGGATACAGGGGATGGGGAGATACCGGCAAGATGGGCTATGCATCCCTGATACTGCTGATCATAGCGATTATCTATGTGATGTGCAGCATGACCTTCGAGTCGTTGAGACTTCCGTTCGCTGTCATCCTGCTGATACCGGTGTCATTCATCGGTGTGTTCCTCATATTCGGACTGACGGATTTCACATTCGACCAGGGCGGATTCGCAGCTTTCGTGATGCTCAGCGGAATAGTGGTCAATGCCGGTATCTATCTGATCAATGAATTCATGAAATCTGGCAGGAGTCTCTCTTCTGTCAGGCATCTTGAGGGGCAGGCAAGAAACAGGTATATGGTCAGGCGCTATGTCAAGGCGTTCAACCACAAGATAAATCCGATAATGCTCACGATAATCTCCACAGTTCTCGGCCTCATCCCTTTCCTTTTCGATGGTCCGAAAGAGGTCTTCTGGTTTGCGTTTGCGGTGGGTACCATTGCCGGTATGCTCTTCTCTGTCGTGGCTCTTGTCATCTTCCTCCCCGTCTTCTGTTTCCGGGTGAAGTGATTCCTGTCACATAAGATTAAATGATATGTCTGTCCCTTGCCGGTTATAAATCTTGCGTTTGGATACTGTTGTCATTACAAGTGCTGTATTTGTCGCAAAATTTAATGGTTTTGTCGGGAAATGAAAATTGTTCCAGAAGGTTTTTTGCCGGAAAACGGAAAATGTTCCGGTCACGATGTGCCCGGCCTTAAAAAGTCATTCGGATTTCCACCCTTGGGCACGGAGCGGGAGTTCGACCCCATCCGGAGTGACGAGGACGGCTCCGACTTCAGGGCGGGCCAGATGCCCGATGATGTCGAATGTCTGGAAATCGTGGCGGAACCTGTCGTGTTTCCCGATAGGGATTGTGTAAAGGATACGGAAGTCATCCCCACCGTTCAGAGCGGCAGAGACAGGGTCTATGTTGTATTTCTTGCCGAGATCGAATGTCTTTCCCGCGAACGGAATCTTGTCCACATATACCTTGGCTCCAAGACCGCTGTCGCGCACAAGCTGCCTGACAGCATCCGACAGTCCCCGCGTGATGAAATAGCCGAATGACGGGACGATTTCAGATTCTTCCATCTGTCCGAGCAGACCCGGGTTCAGTTCAGGCTTGAGATATTCTCCGATGAAGCCTGCATATTCCTTCAGGTCCGGCTGCCTGCGTTCATCCTTTGCCTTGTCAAAGGCTTTCTTTTCCCTTTCAAGGGTTTCGAAGCCGAAATAGGCTGCCCCGAGATTGTCAGACACGCAGATAAGGTCCATGCTCCTGGCGGCGGGCCGTCGCTTTGCCTGCAGGTTTGATGTCTCACCAACGGCAGAGACAGCGATGCACAATCCGTTCCTGGAAGGCACGAGGTCGAGAGATATCTTGGCGTAGCCGTGTTCTTTTGCAGCGGTGACAACCCCTCCCCACAGTTCCTTTATCTGGGTGAAATCCAGTTTGGCGGAAATCCCCAGCGTCACGGCCAGCGTCCTCGGATGGGAGAACCGGGCATACAGTTCTCCTGTGACGGCAATGACGCTCTTGTATCCGAGATGTTTAAGCGGAAAGTACACGAGGTCGAAGTAGATACCTTCCAGCATCGTCCTTCCTGCCTGGGTGCAGACGGACTTGCCGTCTGTCGCGAAACACGTATTTTCAAAAGGTCTGTATCCTGTGCCTTCAAACAGTCTTGAAATAGCCTCTACTCTTCCGAGGTCTGAAAATCTTTCTTCTGCCATTGTCTGCTGTTGTCTGTTCCGGCCGTAATTATCTCCGGATGGTCTCGTATTCTATGTTCATTGTCCTGATGTCTGCGATGAAGTCATTGGTGACATCCACCTGGAATTTCTTGGACATGAACTCGATGTTGTATTTTGTCCCGGGGTCGAAGAGGAACACCGTCAAAGGAGTCTTCCCTTTGTGTCTCTTGACCACCTTCACCAGATTGGTCCTGAAATCGGAGTTCAGCTGAGGTGTGGCTATCTTCAGGGCGAATCCCTTGAGAGCGGTTTCGGTCACGTTGCCAAGCTGCATCACATTCCGTATCTTGAATGTATATGGAGGATTGCCCTTTTCCTTGATTTCTTCCGGAGTCCTGCTGAACCTCTTGTCTATCGTGCCTTCTATGAACACTGCCGAATTGAGCATCAGCTGCGGAACGAACCTGTCGATGTCTTTCCCTCCGAGTTTCAGCTCATAGCTCCCGCTGAAGTCCTCTATGGTGATTCTGAACAGCGGCTTCCCGTACCTGTTCACTCCCTGGACTACGGAAGTGATGAAACCGCCGATGTCCTTGTTGGCCGGTGTGTCCTTCTCTTCGCATATAGAGATTGTTTCCCCGAGTTCGTTCAGCGGACAGCTGGTGAAATTCTCCAGTTCGAAGGCATATCTGTCCAGCGGATGGGATGACAGATACATTCCGACAAGTTCTTTCTCCCTGTGCAGGTATGTCAGCATATCCGCTGCCTTCTCCTCTTCCCTGATTTCCGGTATTTTCGGACTTACCGGCCTTGCCTCTTCCATATCACCGAAAATGGAGTTCTCCCTGTCTATGGCATCTCTACGGTAGAGTTCGGCATACCTCACCAGCTCATCGACATACGGGTCTCCGGACAGGCCGGGCTTGAAGAACTGCTGGCGGTTGTATCCGAAGCTGTCGAAAGCTCCGGAACAGATAAGCGCTTCGTATGCCTTGCGGTTGACCTGGCCGGCCATTCTTTCGGCGAAATTGTTGATGTCCGTGAACTGCCCGTTCTTCTCCCTTTCGGCGATGATTGCGCTGACGATGTTGTCTCCGAACCCTCTGATGCCTCCAAGTCCGAAGCGGATGTCCCCGTTCCTGTTGACAGTGAACCTGGCATCGCTTTCGTTTATGTCCGGGTTGAGCACGCGGATACCGGATTTCTTGCAGTCATCCATTATGCTCTTGATCTCGTCCTGCTTGTCGAGGTTCTTGCTCAGGTTGGCTGCCTGGAATTCGGCGGGGTAGTGGGCTTTCAGATAGCCGGTCTGGTAGCTGACCCAGGCGTAGCAAGTGGCGTGGGACTTGTTGAAGGCATATTTCGCGAATTCCCGCCAGTCATCGTAAATCTTCTCCAGCTTCTCTTTCGGGAATCCGTTTGCCACGCCTCCGTTGATGAATTTCTCGCAGAGCTCTTCGATGATGGCAATCTGTTTCTTTCCCATTGCCTTGCGCAGCTTGTCTGCTTCGCCTTTGGTGAATCCTGCGAGCTTCTGTGACAGGAGCATCACCTGCTCCTGGTAGACCGTCACCCCGTATGTGTCGTTGAGGATGCTTTCCATTTCCGGCAGGTCGTATGTCACAGGCTCCACGCCGTTCTTCCTGTTGACAAATGACGGGATATACTGCAGAGGTCCCGGACGGTAGAGCGCATTCATCGCTATCAGGTCTTCGAACCTTGTCGGATGCAGCTTCTGGAGCCATGATTTCATCCCGTCGGACTCGAACTGGAACACACTCTTGGTGTCACCGCGCCCGTACAGTTCGTAAGTCTCCCTGTCATCAATAGGTATCGACTCTATGTCTATGTCGGTGCCGAAGCGTCTCTTGATGAGGGAGAGGCATTCCTTGATGATGGACAAGGTCTTCAATCCGAGGAAGTCCATTTTCAGCATCCCGACCTCCTCGATGTAGTGCCCGTCGTACTGGGATGTCCACACTTCCTCCTTGGTGGCCTTGTCTGTGGCCAGGGTGATAGGGATATAGTCCGTGAGGTTGCCCCTGCCGATGATCATGGCACAGGCATGGACTCCGACCTGCCGGACGCAGCCCTCCAGCTGGATGGCGTATTTCAGGATTTCCTTGACCAGTTCGGTGCCGTTCTCGAACTCGTTCTTGAGTTCTGGCAGATACTTCACGCAGTTTTTCAGATTGGTATCGAATTCCTCCTTTTCCTTGACCTTCTTTTCCGTACCGTCCTCCAGCTTCACCGTTTTCTCCACCTCTGCCTCGAATTTCGGCTTGTCCGGAACCATCTTGGTCAGCCTTGTCGTTTCCTCGATGGAGAGACGGCTGATTCTGGCCACATCCTTGATGGCACTCTTGGCCGCCATTGTGCCGAAGGTGATCACATGGGAGATATGGTCTTTGCCGTATGTCTCCTCAATATACTGGAAAGCTCCGTACCGGCCTTCATCATCGAAGTCGATGTCTATATCAGGCATAGAGATACGGTCCGGGTTGAGGAAACGCTCGAACAGGAGGTCATACTTGATAGGGTCGAGGTTGGTGATCTTGAGACAGTAAGCCACGACAGAACCCGCTGCCGAACCTCGACCCGGACCTACGGAAGTCCCTACGGCTCTCGCGGCAGCTATAAAGTCCTGGACGATAAGGAAGTAGTCCGGGAAACCCATCCTTGAGATGGTTTTCAGTTCGAATTCAATCCTGTCGGCCTGCTCCTTGGTGAGGGTCTCTCCGTATCTTTTCTTTGCACCCTCGTAGCACAGATGGCACAGGTAGGCCACCGACCAGGTGAATTCCTCCCCCCTGTCATTGCCTTTCTTGTCGCACCGGCCCACATCTATTATGTCCTTGTATTTCTCAAGGTATTTCTCCTTTTCAGCAAGGAAGGCCGGATCTATCTTGAATTTCGGGAGCACGTGGTCGCGGTCAATCTCGTAGCTTTCGATTTTGTCGTACACCTCCATAGTCCTCTCGATGACTTCAGGATGGTCGGGGAAAAGCGCGCGCATTTCCTCCTCGCTTTTGAGGTATTCCTGCTGGGTGTATCTCATCCTGTCAGGCGAGTCGAGGAAAGAGTTGCTGTTGAGGCAGATGAGCCTGTCGTGTGCGGGGCCGTCCTCTTTTCTTACGAAGTGTACATCATTGGTGGCCAGTACTTTTGTCCCTGTCTTCCCTGCCAGTTCGAATATGCCTTCGTTGATGGCCTTCTGCCTTTCATAGAGATCAAGCGATTGCCCTGGCACTTCTGTCCTGTGAAGCTGGACTTCAAGATAGTAGTCATCCCCGAACACCTTCTTGTGCCATTCTATGGCCTTTTCGGCCCCATCCATGTCTCCGGCGTATATCAGGCGTGGTATCTCTCCTGCGACGCACGCAGAGCAGCAGATGAGGTCCGAGGCATACTTCTCAATGACCTCGTGCGACACTCTCGGACGGTAGTACATACCTTCTATATGCCCGGTGGACACGATTTTCATCAGGTTCTTGTATCCGTTGTAGTTCTTGGCGAGCAGAATCAGATGGTAGTAGCTCTTGTGCTCGGGATCCTGGAGCCTGTGGTCGTAATGCGTGGTCACATATATCTCGCATCCCACGATAGGCTTTATCCCCGGATGTTTCTTGGCAAATTTATAGAACTCCTTGACACCGTACATGTTCCCATGGTCAGTGATGGCGATTCCCGGCATTCCGAGTTCCTCCGCCCTGTCAAAAAGGGCCTTGATGGAAGAAAGACCATCTCTGATGGAATATTGGGTATGTACATGAAGATGAACGAACGGCATGATAGATTATTATAAGGAAGACAAAGGTATATAAAAAAGAGCCGCCCTCAAAGGACGGCCCGTATAAAATTTATCAACAGTCCGGACAGGTGTCCCTGAACTGTCATCCCGGAAATCCGGAGTTATTTTTTGTTTGCAAGTGCTGCCTTGGCTTCCTTTTTCCTTTGCACCGCCATTGTAGTGTCGTACATTATAGGGGTGGCAATGAATATGGATGCGTAGGTACCGATGGCGATACCGAGGCAGAGCGCGACAGCCATTCCCCTGATGACCTCTCCCCCGAAGATTGCGATTGCGATCATCACTATGAGGGTGGTCAGGGAGGTGTTCATTGTACGGGACAATGTGCTGTTGAGCGCCTGGTTCGCATTAACCTTGAATTCCATCTTAGGGTGGAGGGTCTTGTACTCGCGGATTCGGTCGAAGATCACCACCGTATCGTTGATGGCGTATCCGATGATGGTCAGGATGGCCGCGATGAATGTCTGGTCCACATCAAGGGTGAACGGAAGGATTCCCGAGAAGAACGAGAAGAATCCGATCACGATGATAGCAGTGTGTGCAAGGCCTACGACACCTCCCAGACCCCATGTCCAGTTCTTGAATCTGACGGCGATGTATGCGAAGATCACGAACAGGGCGATGATGACGGCAATGATAGCGGCGCGCTTCATGTCGTTTGCCATGGTAGGGCCGACCTTGTCGGAACTGATGATACCGTTAGGATTCTCGAGCGTAGAGCGGAACTCATCGAATGTGATATTTTCCTTGAAGAAGCCTTTCAATGCGTTGTAGAGCATCTCCTCCACTTCTGCATCTGCTTCCGTGCTCTCATCCTCGACCTTGTATTGTGTGGTGAGCTTCATCTGGCTCTCTCCTCCGAACTGCTTGACTTCCACGGCTCCGTCAAATGTGGCGACTGCCGCATCCCTGACTTCCTCCGCCTGTACAGGCTGGTCGAACCTGACAACGAAAGTACGGCCTCCTGTGAAGTCCACACCGTAGGTGAAGCCCTTGATGCAGATCGAGAGGATGGATGCAAGTACAATCACTCCTGAAAGAATGTATGTGATCTTTCTCTTGCTCAGGAAATCTACAGTGGTGTTCTGCAGGAAGTTCCTTGTGAACTTGTTGGAGAAGGTGATGTTCTTGCCTTTTGCAAGCCTGTCATCGATGATGATCCTTGAAATGAAGATTGAAGTGAGGACTGAGGTGATGATACCGATGATCAATGTGGTTGCGAATCCCTGTACAGGGCCTGAACCGAAGATAAAGAGCACTATACCTGTAAGGATGGTGGTCACCTGTCCGTCGATGATGGCTGAATATGCGTTGGAGTAGCCGTCTGCGACAGCCTTGCTCAGACCTTTGCCTGAGCGGATTTCCTCCTTGATTCGTTCGTATATGATCACATTGGCATCCACTGCCATACCGAGAGTCAGCACGAGACCTGCGATACCCGGCAGGGTAAGGACTGCTCCGAATGACACGAGGGTCCCCAGCAGCAGGAGCACGTTGCAGAGCAGAGCTGCATCCGCGATGAGTCCGGCTCCGTGGTAGAACACAAACATATACACGAGCACGAGCAGGAACGCGATTGCGAAAGATATGAGTCCGGCGTTGATGGACTCGGATCCGAGGGATGGCCCCACAATCTGCTCCTGGATAATGGTTGCAGGCGCAGGGAGCTTACCGGACTTCAGCACGTTCGCGAGGTCTTCAGCCTCCTCGAGATCGAAGTTTCCGGTGATGGAGGAGCTTCCTCCGGTAATTTCGGTATTGACAACCGGATATGAATATACCATACCGTCAAGGACGATGGCAATCTGCCTTCCGATATTGTCCTTTGTCATTCTTGCCCAGATATTGGCTCCTTCCGCGTTCATTGACATGGACACTTCCGGGCTTCCTCCGGTGTTGCCGTACTGTACGCGGGCATCGGTCACTACACCTCCGTCGAGAGGTGCCTTGCCGTCACGGGAAGTGGAGCGGATGGCCACCAGTTCGTAGATGTTGCCGCCTTCGAAAGCCTGTGATGGCTTGACTGTCCACATTGCCTTGAACTCGGCAGGGAAGAGCGCCTGTATCTGAGGCAGGTGCAGCCAAGTGTTGATTTTGGCCGTATCCGCGTAGCTTGCGTATCCTATGCATGCCCCTCCGGCAAGTCTTCCGTTGTAAACTGCTGGCTGGAGAGCTGCGAACAGAGGGTTGGCCTTCTTGAACTCCTCATCTCCGGATGCCTCGCCTTCAGCTGCACTGATCTCCTCGCTCAGGATGTCATCTGTGCCTCCGGTTCCGTTCTCCTCTGCTGCAGGAGCTGCTTCTGCGACCGCAGAACTGTCGCTCTCGGCAAGAAGGTCTGCAAGAGTCGCGTTCGCCTCCTCAAGGAAAGGATATATCTCGCTGTTCTCGTAAGTCGCCCAGAATTCGAGGGAAGCTGTGCCCTGGAGGAGCTTCCTCACACGCTCAGGCTCCTTGACTCCAGGAAGCTCGATGAGGATTCTTCCGCTGTTCCCGAGCTGCTGGATGTTAGGCTGGGTCACTCCGAAACGGTCGATACGGTTTCTCAGGACATTGAACGAGTTGGAGATTGCGCTTTCGGCTTCCTCGCGGATTACATTGATAACTTCCGCATCTGAAGTCGTGGAGTTGATCTTGTCGTTCATCTCGTATGTCCCGAATATCTGTGCGAGCGGGATTCCGTTGCCGACTTCGTTCCATGCCTCTGCGAAAAGGGTGATGAAGTCCGCCCTTGAATTGACGCTGCGCTCCTTTGCAAGTGCGAGAGCCTGGGCGAACTCCGGACTCTGGTTGTTGTCCGAAAGTGCCTTGACCAGGTCTTCAAGCTGCACCTGGAGCATCACGTTCATACCGCCCTTCAGGTCAAGTCCGAGGTTTATCTCCCTTTCTTTCACATCTTTATAGGTGTACCCGAAATAGACTTTCTCTGCGGAGATGGAGTCTATGTACCACCTGTTGTTGTCCCTTCTGATAGAGTCGAGGTAGAAAGCATGGTCTTCCTCAGGGATGTTTGCGAAGGCAGCCGAGTTCCGGTATGCCTCCACGGCCTTCTCTGCATACTTGGCCGCCTTGTTCTCCTGGATTCTTGTCACAAGAGTGAAAGACAGCTGCCAGAGGCACGCGATGGCAAGCAGGATAGCTACCAGTCTGATTGCATTTTTGCTTTGCATAGTCTTATCGTTAATTATTAATTTTTGTCTAATCTGACCTCTTAACCGCAAATAGGGCACAAATTTACTATTTTTTTCTTATAAATAAACTATTTCTTATTTTTGTGTTCTGTAATAAATGTGGCGAGATGCGATACATACTGTTTTTCCATATATTTTATTTTCTGTCCGTGGTGTCCGCTTCCGGTGCGCTCCAGGATACGGTTTCTGTTGCGGCGGCCGGTCATGGCGGTGCGGCAGTAATGCCCGACAGCCTTGCTGCGCGGAAGAGTGCTCCGGCCATTTCCGTGGCTGACAGCCTTGCCCGTCAGGCCGACAGATATATGCTTGATTATGAATTTCTTAAAGCCATATCTCTTTACAGGCAGGCTCTTGAGTCAGAGCAGGATTCCGTGAAGAGAATCGCTCTGGAAAACAGGAAGCTGCAGGGGGAGAACGGTGCGAGTATGATGGGATATGTCTATAATCCTACAGTGGTTGCCAGCCACAGGTTCTCCACAGAGGATTTCTTTCTCTATTATCCTATGAGGGACAGTTCGTGGAGACGGGTGCCCAATGCGCTCGACTCCCTGTCGGGACATCCCTTCGCCAAGGCCGTATATGTCCCTGATGGCAGCCGCGAGGTCTATTTTTCGGCTCCGGATGAGGATGGGGTCAGGAATATCTGGCATACGGAGGACAGGGATACGGTATGGAGCCTTCCTGCTCTCCTGAACGAGCAGGTCACTTCTTCAGGGGATGAGGTCTATCCGCTCCTGTCATCGGATGGCACACGTATGTATTTCTCCTCCGATGGCCTTTATGGAGTAGGGGGCTATGACCTCTATGTGTCCGAGTGGGATGAGAAGAACCGGGACTGGGGCGTGCCGGTGAATATGGGTTTCCCTTATTCCTCTCCGTACGATGACTTGCTGTTCTACAATACGCCGGATGGGAAATATACTATGTTCGCCTCCAACCGCGGCTGCCCTCCGGACAGCATCAATGTCTATGTGCTCGAATACGACAGTATGCCTATCCATGCGTCAGTGGCGGATGTGGAGGCTTTGCGGGAGATAATGTCTCTCGAACCGGACCGGATAGATGATGGGGATGTGGAGGGGAAGGCCGGTGCAGACATGCCGGAAAATCCCGAAGTGCGGAAGTATATGCAGAAGATGAAGGAAGTCAAGTCATTGCGGGACACCATATATGCATACGGAATAGCTGTAGATGAGCTGAGGGGCCGCTATGCTGCAAGTGATGATGCGGATGAGAAGGAGATGCTGGCAGGAGAGATAGGCCGGAGGGAATCGGTGATTCCGGCTCTCAACGATTCACTGAAGACTGCGACATCCGCCTTGCAGGCGATAGAGATGGAATTCCTCTTCAACGGGGTGGTGATAGATCTTGACAAGGTCAATGCCGAGGCTGACAGGGAGATTGTGCCCAAGGATATCAACTATACTTTCGTAAAGATGGAGATGGGGGATTCCCTTGTGATGGATATCGAGAAACCGGAGCCGGAGTTCGACTACACTTTCATGGTGCTTCCGGAAGGCCGTTTTGCCTTGGACAACATGCTGCCAGAGGGTATTGTATATCAGATCCAGATATTCAGTCTCACTCACCCGGCCTCCATAAGGGACATAAAGGGACTGAGTCCTGTCTTCCTCCACAGGCCCTCCAACGGGAGATATACATACGCAGTCGGTCTGTTCAGGTCTTATGCAGATGCCCTGTCCCAGCTCAACAAGGTACGCGGAAGGGGCTTCAAAGGGGCGTATATAGTGGCATTCAAGGATGGGCAGCCGATCAATGTCAACATAGCCCGCAGACAGGAGAATTAAAGTTTTATGAACATTGGCCTACTGTCAATATAATTCACTATATTTGTCCTTATGGGTTTTATAATCATACTTATTCTTGTCGGGATACTGCTTCTTCTGGCTGAAATCCTGCTTGTTCCCGGGGTCGGTGTGGCCGGTGTCCTGGGTCTCATTTCGCTTGTCGGCTCTTGCGTCTATGCATTCAATGTCTTCGGGATGACGACGGGGACCATTATCGTTGCCGTCAATGTGGTGCTGGTGGTCGGACTGACGATATATGTGCTCAGGGCAAAGACTTGGAAGCGGTTCACTCTGGATACCAATATCGAGTCCAAAGCGATTCCTGACAAGGATTCTGCCCTGGCTGTGGGGGATGTCGGGAAGACCACCACAAGGCTGGCACCGATTGGTATGGCCCGTTTTGAGACAGGGGTATATGAGGTGAAGGCTCTCGAAGGGATGATTGCTCCGGGAGTCGAGGTCGAGGTGGCGCATATAGAAGACAACAAGATTATTGTCAAGCCGGTAGAAAAGGATTTCTGACCGGATGTCCTGGACGGCATCATCCTGCCCGAGATGGGGATGCAGACAGGTCTGTTTTCAGACAGATGCCGTTCTGGAGAGAGTGGAGGATTCTCCGCTTGACTGTAGAAATGAAAATAAATACTGATAATAGACAAAAATATGTATGGAGTTGATCTTACAGTCGTATGGGTCGCGATAGCGATCGTAGGACTGATTATTCTTCTGTGGTTCTTCCCTATCACGCTCTGGTTCCAGGCCCTGATTTCCGGGGTGCGGATTTCTCTTCTCCAGCTGATTCTGATGAGATGGAGGAAGGTGCCTCCGGGAACAATCGTTATGGCTATGGTCACCGGGACAAAGGCTGGTCTCAAGCTGGATGCCAATGAGCTGGAAGCACATTATCTCGCCAAGGGGAATGTGCCGAAGGTCGTGAATGCCCTTGTGTCGGCTGACAAGGCCAATATTGCCCTCGACTTCAAGATGGCGGCTGCGATAGACCTTGCAGGCCGGGATGTCTTCGAGGCAGTCCAGATGTCGGTCAATCCTAAAGTAATCAACACTCCTCCTGTGACAGCTGTCGCCAAGGATGGTATCCAGCTGATTGCCAAGGCGCGAGTCACTGTGCGGGCCAATATCAAGCAGCTGGTCGGCGGAGCCGGGGAGGAGACTGTGCTTGCCCGTGTAGGCGAGGGCATAGTTTCCAGTATCGGCGCTTCGGAGAGCCACAAGCAGGTGCTTGAGCATCCTGATTCCATCTCCAAGGTTGTCCTTTCCAAGGGGCTGGATGCCGGAACTGCATTCGAAATACTGTCCATAGACATAGCGGACATCGATATCGGCAAAAACATCGGTGCGGTCCTCCAGATGGACCAGGCGGAGGCCGACAAGAACATTGCGCAGGCTCGTGCAGAGGAGCGCAGGGCAATGGCGGTCGCTCTCGAACAGGAGATGAAAGCGAAGGCACAGGAAGCACGTGCAAAGGTTATCGAGGCGGAAGCGGAAGTCCCGCTTGCAATGGCAGAAGCCTTCAAGAACGGCAATCTCGGTATTATGGACTACTATCGGATGAAAAATATCCAGGCCGACACCGATATGAGGGAGAATATAGCCAAACAGTAGGACTTTTGTCAGGAAGGCCTACAATCATTGAAATTTATTTGGCAGAAAGCAAGATTTGACTTAACTTTGTCGTCCTGTTCGAAAAGTCTGCATTAGGACATTTCCCGGACAGGACGATTTCAGTCAAGGTGAGATGGGTGAGTGGCTGAAACCAGCAGTTTGCTAAACTGCCGTACGGGATTACCGTACCGGGGGTTCGAATCCCCCTCTCACCGCAAAGTAAGAGGTATAAGCGATTGACTTTCAGTTTCTTATACCTCTTTTCTTGTATTCGAGCGCCCAAATAATCGCCCGATTTTCAGCCTTATATATCGGAATTCCTTGCTAATTTGCCGTAAAAGATACATGGCTCATTGGCAATAAGCCCGATGCAGGCGGCGTTCCCTTTACCGGTTCGACATATCGTGATGCGGAAAGACCGTATTGGTTCGCCTTGCTGTATTCCCGGTAATTGATATGTGTGTCTGTTGGATTGAATGCAAAAATACTTATCCGCAAAAATACCCCTGTCTGTTGTGAATATGAGGTATTTTTGCGGATAAACCGGTATTGTCAAGTCAGAATTGCCGGATCTTTCAGAGTTTCCTGATCACGTCCTCCGGAAG
>CALVAC010000031.1 GCA_944325435.1 uncultured Bacteroidales bacterium
GTCGGATGCACATCTTCCTTATTGCTGATTATAAGAATCATCCTTCAGACATTCTTCTGATCGTCAATCTGATTCTTTCTGTCCGGAACATTTGCTACCGTACCCACACCTGTCTTCTTCTTGGTTGTGGCTGTTTTCAGACTATAAGTCCCGACTATCCTCATATCCATTACGGAAGTCTGACTCACCGGGTCATAGATGACTTTGTCCTCATCCTCCACAGCCACTATCTGTGACGGCTTCGTGCATCCCATCAGCAGGGGCATCACCGTCCCCGCACTTGTTTTTGTTGAATTGTAAAGCATGGTTTTAATTTTATAAATCAAGTTCTTTTTTTCTTACTTTCCTTATGTAAGATTGTTCACCATCACATACCCCACTGACCACAGACCTGCCCAGCTGATATAGACGAACGCTGCCATGAAGCGGTTTAGGCTGTATTTGAGAGTCATGTCGAACATACTCACATCGCTGTTGACATACAGCATGCGTCGGGAGACGACATCGTCCATATTAATGGCGGTATATATACCGATAGCCAGCGCCAGAACAAGCGATACTACGCCAACAGTAATCAAGACTGTCGGCATCCACGGCAAGGTGGCGCTGCCTATTGCATCGGGACTGACTATGACATAGATGTACCCGGCCAGCATCAGAACAAACATGATAAAGCTCATCTCAAAGTTCTTGACCGTTATAGATGCCGGCAGTGCCATGAAAAAGACGGCGACAGCGATGAGCCCCCACTTCTCCTGCGCCGTGAAGACAAAAGAATCAATCCCGACGGCGAAAAGGATTCCGAATACGATGCATAGAAGCACTGTTACAAATACTTCAAAATTGGCTACAAGCCAAGATAAAAACACTTTCATTTAATCAAAACTTATAAACTGTTATTTGATTTGGGTCAGACGGACTTGCAATGACCGGCTTCCGCTGCTGTTCTTCCATGTTCCGGAAATATGGGCTCCGTCCATGTCCAGTGTCATATATTCATTGACCTGAGCATCGTATTCAAATTTCTCGTATCCTTCCAATGTAATTGTACCGGCATCGTTGGAACCACTTAATATCATCCTGTTGTCAGCACCTTGCGAACGATAGTAGTAGGTCCCGACAACATATTTGGTACTGGCATCCAATGCGAGTTCCATGACAACAGGATATTTCCCGATTTTTCCGGAGTACCTGCAAGGAGTCACTTCCTTACTCTGCCCTGAAGTCATGGAATAATAGCTATAATTTTTCCGTCCGTCTGCTGATACATTTGAATATGACACTACATAAGGAGGCTCTACCTTTACGACCCTGCCGAAGCAAACATAGTAGGCATTATCATTCAGAGTATTCAGACAGACAACATTGTAACCGGCTCCTGCCCCATTCCATCCGTTGTCTCCTGAAATAAAAAGTTTGTCTCCATACTTATATGCATCCACTTTGTAAGGGAACTCAATATCTTCGCCTCCGGCACAATGGAAGGACCTCAACGGAACCTCCTTCTTGTTCTTTAAATCATATTTAACAAGGTGTCCGTCCTGATTTATAAAATAGACTCCGGGATTTATTGTCTGGGACTGAACCAGGACATTGCTATGGCTCAGTCCTGCACGGCGGATGAACCGGTCAGCCCTCTTTTCATAATCAGCACCGGATGCTAACACTATAATCAATAATACGCAAATCAAAACAAGTCCAGCGGCCACCCACGCCACTGACTTGCCATTAAAATTACCGGACCCGTTTCCTTTCAGAAAACCGGTCTTTCCGACAGGGACTGTATCTGCTCCGGAGATTTGGGTGTCCCGGGAGAAGGTATTCCCGCAAAATGGGCATCTGACTGCCTTGTAAGGCAACTCCTCCTTACAATTAGGGCATAATTTAGTTACTTTCATAACGTCTGAAGTTTTTCCAGTTCCTGAGCCCTTTCCGGAGATATTCCAAGCGACTCGCGCTCCCTTTCCAACAATCTCCTCTTTCTTTCGGAAATCTCACCTTCCGCTGACATTTCACGGAACAATCCGACATACTCCTGTTCATTTTCAGTAAGTTGCGGAATGCACATCTTCTCAATCCCTGCAGCCCTTTCCTCAGATATTCCTAATTTCAGGCGTTTACGTTCGAGGTATTTTCTGTCATCATTGGATATGACACCTTCTTCCTCAAGACAGAACATCACCTCTTCCTTATATTTCATCTCCACTTCACTCAATGCTTCAACAACAGATGAACCCGTCACCGCGGCCGCACCCGAAGTCTCTGCTACACTGTCGGTGCCAATAATGTTCCCAGCATTATCCATCGGGGCAAATTTCACATAAATTGAAAGTTCGACATTGCTGCGCTCCTCATAAGATACGGTGCGGGTCTTCTGTGCAGTCCCGCCAAGGCTTTGGAATAGAAGCTTGCAATCTGCCTGAATTTGCGCGTATTCGCTTCCGTTCAGAACCTTGTTTCTGCTGGTGGATATTTTTTCATGATGCTCAAGCAGACCTCCGCTCATCCTTTGATTGTATAAACGCTGCCAAGAAGGTTCTGTCTGATACCATACCATTGAATCTGGAAGACACGGTCTGTTTACAGGAGAAAAATGCTGGGAAAAATCAATCTTGCTTTTAAATTCTTCAAAACTGTCATTACTGCTGTTGGCTGTTCCAGTCCCTGATGCCTGTTTGATTTTACCGGTGAGTTGAGCCGAAATTCCCTGCTCCGTATTCGCAGTATCCATCATCGAACCTCCCTTGATGCTTTCCACAGACACCTCAACAGCCCCCAATGACTGCGCAAGCATGCAGAACTCCCGAAGTCTGTCCTCAAGAAGCTCAAGGTCGTATGTCTCCAAAGGCAAATATCTGTTCTTCACAAAAGGATGACCCACATACAACTCTCCATCCACCGGATGCCCTATCGGGAATGACAGGAAAGGAACTTTCTTAATATCAAGGACTTCAAATGAAGTGGGAGAAAGATCTGTCACTTTACCGGACAAGGCTATAATCTTTCTTTTGCTATATGGAATATCGCAGAATGATTCATAGAACTCAGTATCTATTTTTTTGAAGTTGGTGTCAGTCCTCAATTGTGCCAAAGGATTTTCAGACCCCATAAAATAGGAACGCCTCGCTTCAGAAAAATCCCCGAGAGCGGCCTGCGCTGTTGCTTTCATTCTATAAGCCTCACACTTGACATCTCCGTCATTAATCAAATCAATCACTAAATCTGCACTTTCAAGCAGAAGTTCCGGATTCCCGGCAAGGTTTGCATAGAGCATTCTCATATAATAGAAGAGATTGTCCTGACCGAACTTTTCCTCATAATCATTCAAGATCCTTTCTGCCTCCGGGACGTTTTCATTCGAAACGGCATCAAGGAATGCATCGAATAATTTTTCTTCGTCAGACTCTTCTTTCTTAAACTGGGATGCTATCACATTCAATCCGTCAGCTATCTTCCTGAGATTGTTTGAATCCGGATTTTTAAGCCAAAACTTGCCGCTGACAGGAAAATATCCTTCCCCTTCATCTATATAAATACTCAAGTCCTTATACATGACAGACACAATATCCTCCCAGGCGGAGAAGTAACGGTCGTCTACAGTAGGTTTCCACACAATACCGCTGTCTGTTATTACAAGACCCAAATCTGCCGTATTCCAACTGGATGTGTCCCTGAAAAAAATTATTTCATCACCGAGTGCAATGTCAAACATACTGCGGACAGTACCCTTGAGGCTATCTGACAAACCTGTATAGAAGACATCTGAAGTATTTTCGTTAGCCGAAAACACCTCACCCAGCACCTTGTCAAACATAACGGAAAATGCTTCTTCTGACTTCGCTTTGGTCGGACCGGCGGCAGGTCCTGTCCCTGTCTTCAGTTCTGCGTCTGCACCTGCTTCCATGAGGGTCTTTAATGCAAATTCAGCTTCGAATTCCTCTTTAAAATCAATTTCTACGGGAGCCCGGTCTACAATATTTTTCGCCTCTGCAAGCCCGCAATTGACAAGTTCATTGACGGCCTTCACAACCCCCAGTTTGGCTGGTCCAGCGGATTTTAAGATGACAGTATATTTCCCGGTGCCTTCACTTGAAGAAGTGTCTGGGTCACGCATCGCGTCAATCCCATATTTATCCACGAAATTGACGATTTCGTTGGACCTCCTCATTGTTATTCCCCATGGGGAACGGATTGCTCTCAAGCGGTCCCAATCTCTGTCTGAAAGCATTCCTGATTTGGAATCAGAAAGGGCTTTGTAAGCCTCTGCGTATTGAATTTCCTGTTTGGTGAAATTAGCCATATGATATAGATTAAATGATTTTCAAATCAACTGAACAACCCGGTCAGCCACCCCCAGAATGCCTGCACCATTTCTATGAGCAGCCATATTATGACGGCAAAGGCTATTATCATTATAGCCGACTTCACAGCCGTCTTGTTCACTTCGTCTATGATAGCCCTATCATCAACAACGAAACCACTGATGAGTCTCATGTTCTGGATGAATGCTCTGTTGGCAAAATCAAGGAACATACCCAGTACGGGTATCATTCCGATGGCTGCATCTTTTACTATATTGTAAATGACTGCGAGTGTGAGGGGAATGGAGCGAATCTTGAAAAGACTCACATAAATCGAAGGAAGTACCAGAATAGAAGTCAGGGCATCTCCGATTGTAGGGACAAGTCCGATGACTGCGTCAAGACAATACTTATCCATCCATTTGGCTATCGTTTCCACCGACATATAGGACGATGAATATCGAAGTGATTCCTTTTTGTACTCTTTATATTGGTGACGGAGCTTATCCATCGTCAAAGCAGTCTCTATCTGCATTTTTTCAGCAGTACCGGAAAACCCCAAATCATCCTTCAGGTTCTGTCTTCTTTTGCTTATGGTAATATTGCTCATATTTCTATGTTTCTGTTTCCTGCCAGGAATTGATCAAATTCTTCGTCTGTAAGTTCTGTAATGGAATCGCCCGCAAGAGACATCAGGCCGGCCTTGAGCTCCGGCAGTGATGTCGAGAGATTCATCTGCCTGAGGCTTTCCCTCAATACGGCACCACGGTTGGTAATCGAGTCCATACTTGCATTGAAATCTTTCTGCAAATCAGTGAGATACCTCTCATATTCCTTTTCTGCAAGAGCTCCGAGACGTCTCATGTTCACAAGCCGTTCATATTCACCGAAGAGGTTTACTGTCTTTGCTATGGAATTATTCATCGCCTCCGTAAGGGCAACCCCTTCAGTGTCCACCGTGTCTCCGTCCGCTGAAGGGGTCCGGAGCGAGCCTGAAACCTCCTTTGCAAATCTGGATGAGCCGGCTTTCAGTGAATCCGTGAACTCCTGAATACTTGTCTCGACCTCTGGCTCCAGCTGCAATTCCTGATAAGCGGCAGGATTTACAGTCTTCATGTATTTCTCGTCCAGCCCACTTGAAATAATATCTTTTGCTATCTTCATCAGCGTGATTATGTCTTTCATATGCCTTGCCATCTGTGCTTTGGCCTCGTCTGTGGCAGCAAGAACACTCCTGAGCCTGGCCGAAGCCTTCTCGGCAATCGCATTGAACCAGGCCAGTTCTTTTTCACGTTTCCCCTTCAGCTCAGAGAGTTTCTTGACCTCAAGCCTGTCAGCCACCCAGTCTGTCTGAAGATCTTCATAATATTCAACAGCCCCGGCATATGCATCATGCCATTCAGTAACATCTCTGTAATAGTTCTTGTCAGCCGAACCGAAAGTAAGGATATTAACTGCTGCAGACGGCGGAGAAGGCCTTTTACCGACAGCCTCAACGTAACTTGCCATATTGGTATCCAAGAGTTTTTTCTTTGCCTCGATATCAGCCGTATATGCATCAATATTCAACTGAATATCAAGTATTTCTTTCTTGACTTTCTGATATTTCCCATACGCTTCGGCACGAGCCTTCCGCGCCTCCCTGAGTTCCGGGGTTGAATACAAGCTGTCAAGCAGATGCTCAAATTCGTCATTGAACACCTGAGCGGCATATTTGAAGAAAGCCTCAGCTTTGGGAATATATAACTCATTCAAGGTTCGGAATATTACCTGAAGTCTGGCAAGATCGCCTTTTATTGTGGCTTTATCCCGTTTTATACTATCCGTAAACCGCACAAAATCCTGTTTGAGTCTGGCTGTTTTCATCCCGGAGTCCGTATAGTGGTCGAGAATGTTCAGACCTGCCAACGCCACTCCGTACAAGGAGTTTCCGGAGCCCTTGTAAATAGAAACAGATTTATTCAAAGAATCCCGGAAGCTGTCCTTGATTTCGTTAATGAGGACTGAACATGAGCTTGCAATGGAATCGTACTGCAACGATACTTCAGCGAGCATTTTTTTCACATCGAGCCACTCGACATGACTGAAATCGAACAGCTTCGGATCTACAACCTTGATTGAATCACCGAAAATGTCCAGGAGCATCGCAGAATAATCATTGAACATCCCCATAACTTTTTCCCTGATATATATGAAGTCTCCCATTGAAGCCTTCACATCTTCTCTGGAGGTCTCATAGACATCAACCAATTCGGTGTATTTTCCGAAAGCTGCCTTTGCGGCGGCTCTGACATCTGCTGCACCCTTGCCTCCGGAGACAAGGGTCATCACATCATCTGCGACTGCGGCAACCTTCCCTCCAGCATTCCCCAAAGCTTTTGCAACAGCCGCAATGGAAGAATTGCTCTGTATCAGATGTTCCCAAACGGCCTCAATCGCCTTCTCCGGATTCGTATCAAGGCCGTAAGCCACCCTGGACATCTCCACTAACGCCGCACCATAATCATTTGTCACGAATGCCTTTACGAGGCTTGCATCCTTATATTTAAGATAGGCTTCGTAAACCATAGCCGCGACTTCCAAAGAGTCTCCTTCAACTCCGTAGGATTTTAATTCATACGCGAGATCCGCCCTCGTATAAACAATTCCTGATTTGATCAGGTCTCTTGCCAGGTTCAGGATTTTACTGTCCACCCTTGTCCCGGAATTTTTGGCGGTACTGTCCATACCTTGTAATTGATAGTAAAACATTAGTGTCCACTAAAAATATAATAACAGGTCTTTGAAAATATTGATAATTAGATAGTTAGGAAGGTTTTACGGAGTAAACGGTTTTGAATCGTAACTTTGCCTGAAAATCAGGCGGTTATGCATAATCAGTCCTACGTTTTCACTCAATTAACATCGCACCTTGACCGTAACAAGTTCAACTATCTCGTTCGTAAGTATCAGGGTGACAGGTACATAAAGGCTTTCTCCTGCTGGAATCAGCTCAAAGTTCTTATGTTCGGTCAACTCTCTCGGCGTGAAAGTTTGCGCGATTTGATTGTTGCGGTGGAAGCGCACAGCGGCAAGGCTAAGTTCCTCGGATTCGGGGACTCCGTGACTCGTAGCAACTTGGCAAAAGCTAACCAAAACAGGGACTGCCGCATCTTCGAGGAGTATGCCTACTACATGATGGAACTTGCTAGTAAGCTGAATGATACGACAATATTCAATCTTGGCGGAACGGTCTATGCCTTCGATTCCACGACCATCGAACTCTGCCTTGCAGTCTTCTGTTGGGCCAAGTTCAGGAAGAAGAAAGGCGGGATAAAAATCCATACCCTCTACGATGTCGAGGCTCAAGTACCGGCTTTTTTCCATATTACGACAGCGTCTGTTCATGACTCCCAAGCAATGAAGGAAATCCCGATAGAGTCTGGTGCATACTACATCTTCGACCGAGCCTACAACTATTTTGCTCAGCTTAACCGCTTCCATTGTGCGAAAGCTTTCTTCGTGGTGAGAGCCAAGAAGAACCTCCAGTACAAAGCGGTCAAGTGGAAAAGGAGGATGCAAAAAAAATGTGTTGTCCGACTCAATCATCGAACTCACTACTTACAAGAGTCACAATGACTATCCACAGCAACTCCGGCGTGTCGAGTACTATGATGAAGAACAAAACAGGCTCTTCATTTTCTTGACTAATGCAATGGATATCACTTCGTTAGAGGTAGCGCTCCTTTATAAAAATCGCTGGTCCGTTGAACTGTTCTTCAAATGGGTGAAGCAGCATCTGAAGATCAAAAAGTTCTGGGGTGACTCCGAAAATGCAGTCCGCATCCAGATCTACACCGCGATTATCTCGTACTGCCTGGTTGCCATTGTACATCACAAGATGAAACTCAAGATGTCAGTCTACAATACACTCCAAGTCTTGGGTATATCGCTTACTGATACGACCCCTCTTGAAAACCTCTTCAACAAATCTAACATCAATATTGACAAAGAACTTGACGGGTGCTATGAACCCGCTTTGTTTGATTTTTAACTTTTAACTACGTCCACAACTTTTAGTGGACAGCAATGTTTTTCTTTCATAACATAATTTATTTAAGGTTATATTAATACAAGTTCCATTCATGGCACAAAAAAAGTGCGGTGCTGCCGTTTTCCGTATTACGACAGGCACCGCCAAGCGCCGCATAGAGATACAGATAAACAAAGCAGTCCGCACCCTTGCAGGTATACGAACAATGCTCCTTTATCCCTTTCTCTACTATGTCTGACGAGTTTCCGTCAGGCAAACAAAATTGGCGGTTTTGTCGTAAAAGGGAATCCGAAGATTCGTTTCCAAATTTTTTATTTTCGTGTAAGGCCGAAACCTTGCAGGGCGAAGTTAAAAAATCTAGTCTGAATATGCAAGGATACGGACTGGTTTGTCCGGATTATTTTCGGTTGCCGTATTTGTCGTAGGGGACCTTCCTCCCGTTCTTTTCTCCTATGAAGCCGGATGATGATACGGATACGATTCTCCCGATTGCATCGACGGGCTTCTGCGCGTATCTTTCGAGCTTGACATTATAGAAGTAGTAGAAATTGAATCTCTTCAGAATAATGATAGTCGCAGAGAAGTCTATTAGTTCGCCTTCCTGATTTGATATCGACCCTAACTTTTCATTGTTCTGGTCATATACATAGTACCAGTTCTGGTATGGTTCGACCGATGAGATTTCATCGTTGTCCGTCCGGGCGGAGAGTGACTGGAGAGAAAGGATGCCCAGCATGCCGGTTAAAATGAATTTCAAGATTTTCATATCCTCATATTTTTGATTCCGATGCGAATATAGGACTAAAATGGATTCCAGCAAATTCCATTGCGTGCCATTCCGTTCCATTTTCATATCTTTGTACGGAAATCATTGCCATACTGATGGAACCATTCGACACACAGAACATTGAATCGCTGAAAGGGCATGTAGCAAAGGCTTTCGGCAGGACCCTCGATTCACCATCCGACTACGATTCCTTGTCACTTTCAATCCGGGAAAAGACAGGGGAGTACATCAGCCCCACTACACTGAAACGGCTTTTCGGATATGTGAAACCAGCGACTGTCCCGAGACCTTCCACTTTGTCTGTCCTGTCAAGGTATGTCGGATATGCAGGCTGGAGCGATTTCTGCCAAGGCCTCGAGGTGCTGAATTCAGACAGCGCAAGCCTGGAATTGGAGCCGGAGGCGGATCTTACGATACAAACGGAGGACTCGGAATCGGGATTTCCTGCACAAAAAACGGGGAGTGAACCGGCAAAAATCCTCAGTAACGATCGCCGGAGAAAATCTGTAGTTGTCTTATCAGTATCTGCTGCGGTAATTTGCTGTGCAGTGGCGGCGATTCTGATTTTCGGAAGCATGCCCAAGGCGGGAAGTTCAACTTTTCCCGTGACTGCAACACCGGAAACGGTTTTCCCGGAAAACGGGACATCCAAAGAATTTTCTGATACCACACGCATAAAGGAGGCACTTCTGATGAAATGCATGGATGTGACCATGCGGAAATGTGATGAAATCACCTCTCATTACAAGACAATGGACATCGTGGAATACCGCAGATATATCGATGCTTCCTATAATTCATTCGTGTTTACCGAGCTGCGGAATCTGGTCAAAAAGGAGGTGACAGCTGCGTTTGGTGGCAGCAAATATGCAGATATGACGGCAAACGAAATCTTTTCCCGGTGCCGTGACTATTGTGTCGAAAAAATTTATTTGGATTTCCCAAATGACGAGTACATCGAGGCTCTGAAAATGTCTCTTTGTATGGAATAATGTACTGTTTCAAGGTGAAATTTAGTAAATTTGCAGTTTGCTTTGAATGTGGACCTATATGTCAGACGAAGGGAATATCATAATACATAATGCGAGGGTGAACAACCTCAAGAATGTCACTGTCGAGATACCCAGGGGAAGATTTGTCGTGATAACAGGCATTTCGGGATCCGGAAAGTCATCCCTGGCGTTTGACACATTGTTCGCAGAAGGACAGAGGCGGTTTGCCGAGAGCCTCTCTTCATACGCAAGACAGTTCCTCGGCAGAATGTCCAAGCCGGACGTGGACCTGATTGAAGGTATCCCTCCGGCTATAGCCATAGAGCAGAAGGTCAATACGAGAAACCCTCGCTCTACCATTGCGACCAGTACCGAGATATATGATTATCTGAGAATCATATTCGCAAGGATAGGCCGCACGTATTCCCCTGTTTCTGGACAGGAAGTGAAATGCCACAGTGTCAACGATGTGATGGAATACATCCACGGCATATCCGGCAAGGAGGGTACGGCGGTATATCTGCTTGCCGATATATGCTGGAAATCGAGGGAGGACAAGGTGGAGTTGATGCTCCAGCTCAAGGAGGATGGATATTCCAGATTCTTTTCAGACAGGGTCATCCGCATAGAGGAAGTGATGAAACGGGCCGAGACGGGAGATTATCCTGAAGAACTGTATCTGCTTGTTGACAGGCTCCGTATGCCGGACATACATACGATAGGGGAGACGGAGGCGGAAGATTTCCGCACGAGGCTGCATTCATCAGTGCAGACGGCTTTCGACAGGGGAGGCGGCACCATGTATGTATATGTGGAGTACCCCGGTACGCCATCCGTGAACGGTGATGGCAGCCCGCGTATGAAACGGTTCGTGAACAGGTTCGAGGCTGACGGGATGACTTTCAGACAGCCTGATGAATATATGTTCAGCTTCAACAGCCCTCTCGGGGCTTGTCCGGTATGCGGAGGTCTCGGGAAGATAATAGGGATCAGCGAGGAGCTGGTGGTTCCGGATCAGAGCAAGAGCATCTATGACGGGGCGATAGCCTGTTGGAGAGGGGAGAAGATGGGCTGGTTCAGAGACCAGCTGATCAGGAACGCCGAGAGATACGGAATACCGGTTTTTGAACCGTGGCACAACCTTACCGAAGAGCAGCGCAGACTTGTCTGGGAGGGGAGGCAGGCAGATACCGAAGAGGAGTCGCTCATCGGATTGAACGAGTTTTTCCGATGGGTCGAGGCCAACAAATACAAGATACAGTACAAATATATGCTCAGCCGCTATTCCGGCAAGACAGTATGTCGTGAATGCGGCGGAAGCCGTCTGCGGAAGGATGCCCTGTATGTAAAGGTCGGCGGCAGGAATATACACGAGCTGCTGAGCATGAATGTGGAACAGCTTCTTGACTTCTTCAGAAACATCAGCCTGACGGATTACGAGAAAAGCATTGTGTCCAGAGCGGTTTCCGAGATAACATCCCGCCTGCAGTATATAAAGGATGTCGGGCTTTCGTACCTGACCCTCAACCGGGCATCCAACACCCTTTCGGGAGGGGAGAGCCAGAGGATCAATCTTGTCACTGCGCTGGGGAGTTCACTCGTGGGATCTCTTTATATTCTTGATGAACCGAGCATAGGCCTGCATCCCCGTGACACAGCCAGGCTTATAGATGTCCTGAAGAGACTCCGGGACATCGGAAACACTGTGGTTGTGGTGGAGCACGATGAGGAGATAATGAGGGCGGCTGATCTGCTGATTGACATAGGGCCGAAGGCCGGAGTGAACGGCGGAGAGGTCGTGTTCTCCGGAAAGATAGGGGACAAGGTGGACAGGAGTACGATGGAAAGGTCTCTTACCCTGCAGTATCTTGACGGGACAAGGGGCAGGTATGTCAGGCCGAAGCACAGGTGGAACTATTCAATCACTGTGGAAGGGGCTATGGAGCATAATCTGAAGGACATAGATGTCAGGTTCCCTCTCGGTGTGCTTACTGTAGTGACAGGAGTAAGCGGAAGCGGCAAGTCTTCCCTTGTAGGTGATATCCTCTATCCCGCGCTTTTCCGCCATATCAACCAGACGGGGGCGGCTCCGGGTACATTCCGGGGCCTTTCGGGGAATCTTGACCGCATATCATCAGTGGAATATGTGGACCAGAATCCGATAGGCAAGAGTTCGCGTTCCAATGCAGTCACATATCTGAAAGTGTATGATGACATCAGGAAACTGCTGTCGGACCAGCAGTATGCCAGACTTAACGGCTATACCCCATCTTTCTTCTCTTTCAATATGGATGGGGGCAGATGCCCTGAATGCCAGGGTGAAGGTTTCGTGAAGATAGGAATGCAGTTCATGGCGGATGTCACGATGACCTGTGAAGCCTGCGGTGGAAAGCGTTTCAAACCAGACATTCTGGAAGTCAGGTATAAGGGCAAGAATATAGATGATATACTTAATATGAGCGTCGAGGAGGCTATGGACTTCTTCGGCAGACAGACCGACCCTGTAGCTGTCAGGATTTCGGAAAGGTTACGGCCTCTTGCAGATGTCGGGCTGTCGTATATCAAGCTCGGGCAGAGCAGCAGCACCCTGTCCGGAGGAGAAAGCCAGAGAATAAAGCTGGCATATTTCCTGTCCCTTAACGATACGCAGTCGCGCGGAGGCAGGCAGAGGATTATGTTCATTTTTGACGAGCCTACGACAGGACTGCATTTTTACGATGTCGAGAAACTGCTCAAATCTTTCGATGCCCTGATTGCAAAAGGGCACTCGATAGTCGTTGTGGAGCATAATCCGGATGTGATACGCTCTGCCGACTGGGTGATCGATCTCGGTCCGGATGCAGGGGATGCCGGAGGGCAGGTCGTCTTCCAGGGTACTCCGGAGGATCTTGCCAAGGCTGATACCTTCACTGCAAGATATCTACTTCCACGACTATGAGTTCCGCATCATCGATGGGATAGCCTGCCTCGAAATATATCATGCCTCTTCCGCTGCCTGTCAGTGTCAGGACCACACCTTTCCCGTCTTCATCCACAAGATAGTCGTAGATCCCTCGCTCCCTGTCATATTCGAGATGCTCCAGCCCTATGTCGAACGGGGCATCTGAAGGTATCAGGTCACACCTTATGTGTATCGAGTCCCCGATCTTGCCTCGGATATAGTTGCCTGGTGTGACTGACATCTCCACTGGTCCCCGGTAACCTATTCCTGTCTTGTCCACACGCCATCCTGTCCCGGACAATCCATCGCCTTCAGGCTTTATGGTGATGTGGTAATGGCTGTTCCTCTCCACATTGAAGTCTGATGGACTTTCCCCGAGATAGAGCCTGTATACCAGACCATCACCGGGCAGAGAGTAATAGCTGTCGGACAAGTATTCGGCAGTAAGTTCTATATACGAGCATAGGAGTTCGAACGGGTCTCCGTCCTCGAATACTTTCTCATCATATCCGCCGATGTCCCCGAGGGGATTCCCCTGTATGTTTTCGAACATATAGAGACTGGCTTCTCCGCTTGTCTGCCCTGATACATTGGTGTTCAGCCTGTCGGTCTGGATGTCCCCGAGGCTGTATCCGGATGCGAACGCACCGTTGTCATTACCGAGGCTGCTTGTCCCGAAAATCCTGACATTCCTCGGACAGTTGCCGATCTGTGCGCGCACGACATTGAATTCGACATCATCATCGAGGGCACTTCTGTCGATGGAGATAGATATCTTTGCCATTGCACGTTGCAGGCATACCCTGATTTCTTCTTCTCCTTGAAAATCCAGATATCTGACTCCGGACATTAGCATTCCCATCCTGTATTCATCGGGATAGGCCATATAGAACCGGTAGTCGAGTACTTCCTCAAGTGTCCTGCATGGCAGTCTGAACCCGGTGTTGGCGCAGACATATATCGAGTATGTGCAGCCTGCCAGCAGATGGAAGCCGTATGTCCAGTCTCCATCATCATTGCTGTGCATCTGTGATATGTCGGCATATACATGTTCCTCAAGCAATCCGTCAGCGTTGAAAATGAATATGTTGAAGTCAGTCAGCTGCATTTCGTCAGGGGCGGATGACCGCGTGGTGTAACCTCCTGGACAGATGACAACTTCAGTGGGGCTGGCATTTGTCCCGTCCGGCACTGGTCCCGTGCAGTGAACATCCGTCTCCGGAATCCTGCCGCAGGAGGCCAGCAGCAGAATACAGTATAGCAACCTTCTCTCCATATCAATATTGTCTAGAACTGTATAGTGACATTATCCTTGTCATTCCACGGCTCAACAGGGCAGCCTACAGAGACATCTTCAAGGCAGACCGGTATGTCAGGACTTTTTGTCCCGGCTCTGTGGATGGTTATGTCATAGCAGTACCTGCAGTTCCTGCCTATTCCTGTTCCGTCCCCTCCGGATGCTATACCGAAATCACCACGGTTGATGACTATCGGATACCAGTATGTGTTGCCTCTTATCCTTCCCTCTACCACAAGCGCAGTGAACGGGGAGCCTGCAGTCTCCTCAATTCCATTGTTCGGATAGCAGTAGAGGCTGATGTCAGGATATACTCCATCTTCGCCTATATCCCCGTCTATTTCACGGAATACAAGTCCGGCATCCCTGAATCCGGATATGGCAGCCATATCAAGGAATCCGGGGTTTATGAGCATTTCGGGTCTGAAATCCTCATGCCGAAGCATTCTGCAGGAGGCGTTGACATTGGTGAGATATACTTTCACATCTGTCAGCGGTTCACCGTCATATCCCCTGCCTGAGAAATCTGTCCTTATTGAATTTATCCTGACTTCCGACACGAGCCGTTCCAGGTCTGCACGATATGTCTCACCGCTGCCTGCGGATATATGCAGCACCGCGCTCATGACCGGGTATTCCGCAATCTCCGTTTCCAGAAAGGACATTTCTTCCATAAACCCTTCGTATGAATTCACGTGTCTCCATTCAGTCTTTGAAAGTGGAGAATTGGCTATTATGACCATTATCTTGTCCCCTCGACGAGATGCCGCCTTGACCGGGCCGCCACCTTCTATCCTCTGGTAGGAGTCGAGCCGTCTGAGTGCATCATCGTTGAAGATGAATATGTCGGTGTGGCATATTTCCTGCGAATTGGCCGGATATCTGCCGTCCTCCTCAGCTGCGGATGTTCCAAGGATGACAGTATACCGGCACTGCTCCTCCGGAACATCCGTGCCGGAGGAGCATCCGGTATTAAAGGCCGGAATACAAAATATAGAAATGAGTAAGGCGATGGCGCGAACGCGCGAAGAAGGAGCTTGTCTCCGGCCTTTATTTATGCTGTTGCGGTCCATTCTTTTTTTCTGCAAATCTTGGCATTATCGGCAATCAATGCAATAGAGGAAAGGATGTGTAACAGCGATTTTTCTCTTTTTTGATATCGTTTTTCTCTTTTTTCTATCTGATTGCAGTGCTTTAATGCTTTTTTTCATAAATTTGAAAACTTATGCAAACGGAATTTTATGAAATTGTTCAGAAGACAGAGAAAGTTCACAAGGGCGAAATCCCATTTCCTGCCGATTTTCAGCCGGCAGGCAGCTCTTGGCAAGCAGGCAGCCGCTGCCTTGTACAATCTTGCGAGAACGGGTGAGAAAACCGAATGGGTCAGGCTTGAGAAGGAGATCAAGCAATGCGAGATACACGGGGATGCCCTGCTTGCGGAATTCTATGAAGCAATATATGAAGTCCTCCTGTATCCGGTGGACAGGGATGACCTGCAGGTGCTGGCAATCGGGATGGATGAGTTCCTTGACCAGATAAACACATCGGCCAAATCCATACTGCTATATATGCCGGACAAGATTGACCAGCCGCTCGTGGACCTTGCCCAGTATGTGGATGCCGAAGCAGATGCGATGGTAAGCATCATAAGGCTGATGTCGGATATGAAGGCTAATTTTTCTGCCATCTCCATGCAGTGTGACAGGATTACAGAACTGGAGCATGCTGGGGATGATTCATACGAGGAGTATATAGGCAGTATTTTCCGTAATGAGAAAAATGCCATAGAACTGATGAAGTACAAGAATCTTGCTGAAGTGTTCGAGGCGGCTACAGACAGCGCGAAGAAGTTTTCAGACCATGTGAGGAAGATCCTTCTCCGGTATGTGCAGTGACGCGTCCCGGAACCGGTCCGGCCATGACTGGCAGCCATGAAAAAAGACGGCCCGCATTCCGGACCGTCTTTGTCGTGTAGGATACATTCAGCTTCAGATCAGCCTCCGAAGTCATCGAAGAGTATGTTCTCTGATGGAACTCCGAGACTGTCAAGAAGTCCGAGTACGGACTGTGTCATCATAGGAGGTCCGCACATGAGATAGAGTGCATCCTCAGGATTCTCGTGCTGCTTGAGATATGTCTCATAGAGCACATTGTGCACGAAGCCTGCAGTATATTTCACTCCTGCTGCATCCGCTTCCGGATCCGGCCTGTCGAGGGCGAGGTGGAAGTGGAAGTTCGGGAACTCTTTCTCTATCTCGTGATAGTCCTCGAGGTAGAATGCCTCTTTCAGGCTGCGCGCTCCATAGAAGAAGTTGACCTTCATCCCGGTCTTCTCGGTCTTGAACAGATGCATGATGTGGCTTCTCATAGGTGCCATTCCCGCACCACCGCCGATGAAGATAAGCTCCTGGTCTGCAGGGAGATTGTCCGGCAGGAAGAATTCTCCGTAAGGGCCTGATATCGTCACCTTGTCACCCGGTTTCAGGGAATAGATATAGGATGAGCAGATACCTGGATTGACAGGCAGGAATTTCCTTGTCTCCCTGTCTATAGGAGGAGTAGCGATGCGGACATTCAACTTGATGATGTCCCCTTCAGCAGGGTAGCTGGCCATACTGTATGCCCTTATCGCCGGAGCCGGGTTGACCATCTTCAGGTCGAACACACCCATCTTCTCCCAGTCTGCCCGGTATTCCGGATCTATATCCATAGTCTTGTAGTCGACCGTGCAGGCCGGTACATCAACCTGGATATATCCGCCGGACTTGAAGTGGAGATGCTCTCCTTCAGGCAGTTTGACCACGAATTCCTTGATGAATGTTGCAACGTTGCGGTTCGATACCACTTCGCATTCCCATTTCTTCACGCTCAGTGCAGATTCGGATACTGCAATCTTCATGTCTTCCTTGACCTTGACCTGGCAGCCGAGCCTCCAGTGGTCATTGATCTGCTTGCGGTTGAAGAACCCTGTTTCAGTCGGAAGGATAGTACCGCCGCCTTCAAGCACCTGACATTTGCACTGTCCGCAGCTTCCCTTGCCACCGCAGGCGGAAGAAAGGAAAATCTTCTGCTCTGCGAGGGTTGCAAGCAGGGAGCTCCCGGGAGTGACTTCTATCTCCTTGGTGCCGTTGTTGATGTTTATCTTGACCTTGCCTTCCGGGGTCAGCTTTATCTTGACGAAAAGCAGGAGAGCCACCAGGATGACATTGACCACGACAATCGCGATCACAGCTATAATCAATGTTGTCATTAATATATTCATCTCAGTACCTCCAGCTTAAAGTTGAATACCCATAAATGTCATGAACGAGATTGCCATCAGTCCGACCGTAATGAAGGTGATTCCAAGCCCGCGCAATCCTGCAGGAACCTGTGAATATGCCATCTTCTCCCTTATGGCTGCCAGTGTGACGATTGCAAGTGCCCAGCCTATTCCGGAACCGAGTGCATATACGGTTGCTTCACCGACATTGACAAAATCCCTTTCCTGCATGAAGAGCGAGCCTCCGAGGATGGCGCAGTTCACTGCTATGAGCGGAAGGAAGATTCCGAGAGATGAATAGAGGGATGGGGAGAATTTCTCCACGACCATCTCCACTATCTGTGTGATGGCTGCCACGACCGCAATGAATACAATGAAACTCAGGAAGCTGAGGTCTATGTCAGCGAACTGGGGCCCGAGCCATGCGAGTGCGCCGGCCTTGAGTACATGCTCGTTGAGCAGGTAGTTGATAGGCAGGGTCACCAGGAGCACGAAGATAACAGCAATACCCAAACCAGTCGCTGTCTTCACATTCTTTGATACCGCCAGATAGGAACACATTCCCAGGAAGTAGGCGAATATCATGTTGTCAACGAAGATTGACTTTACAAATAGACTTAAATATTCCATTTCGATTCGAGTTTGATGTTATTTTTCCTGAAGGTCTTTCTGGATGCTTCTCTGCACCCATACGATCAGTCCGAGGATAATCAGCGCCATCGGAGGCAGGATTACCAGTCCGTTGTCCATATAGCCTGCGGCATAGAATGATTCAGGGATGATGCGCACTCCGAAAAGGGTGCCCGAACCGAGAAGTTCCCTGAAAAATGCCACTACGATAAGAATAAGGGCATACCCGGCTCCATTTGCAAGACCGTCAAGCAGGGATGGTATCGGCTTGTTGCCCAGGGCATATGCTTCGATGCGTCCCATCACGATGCAGTTCGTTATTATCAGTCCGACATATACCGAGAGCGCCTTGCTGACACTGTACATATATGCCTTGAGGAACTGGTCTACCAGAATCACCATCAGGGCCACGACCACCAGCTGCACTATGATACGTATCCTGTTCGGAATAGAATTCCTCAGGAGAGATACGACAAAGCTGGACAGGCCCGTCACGATGATGACGGAAAGGCCCATCACCATTGCGCCTTCAAGCTGGACCGTGACAGCAAGAGAGGAACATATTCCGAGCACGAGAACAGTGACCGGATTGCCTTTGAAAATAGGCTGCAGAAGTACTTCTTTCCAGTTTATCTTTTCTTTCATTGCTATTCCTCCTCATTGATTGTTGCTTCCCCGGCTGTCTCTTCCATTGCTGGAGCGGCAGCCTGCTGCAAGTCCTTTTCCGTCTTGGCGGCAGCAACTGTTTTAAGGTAAGGTTCATAATATTTCACCCACAGGTTAATGCCTCTTCCGAGAGCTTGTGAGGTGATTGTGGCCCCGCTTATGGCATCCACAGTGTTCAGGTCATCGGGGTTTCCTCCCTTTACGACTGCAAACTTGGTGTCGGCATCAGAGAACGCCTTGCCGATGAACTCGTCATAGAAAGCCGGCTCCGCAATCTTCGCTCCCAGTCCCGGAGTCTCTCCCTTATGGTCGAAAATTGCTCCTTTGATAGTCTTTCCGTCATCGGCCACGGCCAGATAACCCCAGATAGGCCCCCAGAGACCTGCTCCGTAGCATGGTATCACCCTGATTTCCTCTCCGTTGACATCGAAGATAAACACCGGCAGCCTGAGCTGTCCGAGAAGGTCCTTCTCCCCTCCGTCAATCTTTTTCAGAAGGTCGTTCTGTTTCTTGAGGTCGGCTGTGGTAGGGACCTCAATCCTGTTCAGGTCATCCTTTCCGAGTTCCATCGACTCCACTTCCTTACCGGAGCCATCGACGAAGAATGCGGAAGTCACCATATCCGCGTACATCTGCATGACGTTGGAAGTCTCGTCGACAGTCACCGAAGGGTCGGATTCTGCTGCAGCCGTGAGGACCTTGGAGATGGTCTCCATCTTGACATTCTTGTTCTGCTTGTCCTGCAGGGACATTGAGACGAAAGAGAGAATAGCCGCGACCAGCACCACCAGCACTGTCGAATATATCACCGTATATGTATTTCCGTTAGTATTCATACCTATTATATATTATGCGACTTTGACTTTTTTCTCTCTTCTCTTGATAGACCCCTCGATCACATAGTAGTCGATAAGAGGTGCGAACGTGTTCATCAGGAGGATGGCGAGCATCATTCCCTCCACATATCCCGGATTGAAAAGCCTTACCGTGACAGTGAGGGCACCCACGAGGAATCCGTATATCCATTTGCCGGTCTCCGTCTGTGCAGAAGTCACAGGGTCTGTGGCCATGAACACTGTACCGAACGCGAATCCTCCGAGAACCAGCTGGTAGTAGCCAGGCAGGTCAGTGACTCCGCATGCATAGCCGAGGTAGCCCATCGCAAGGCCTCCCACCACTGAAGACAGCATTATCTTCCAGCTTGCGACGCCTGTCCAGATGAGGATGATGGCACCGATGAGAATCGCTATCACGGATGTCTCACCTACAGAGCCAGGAACTGTACCGATGAAAAGGTCCATGAAACTTGTACCGGCCTGCTGCAGACCTTCGATTGATGGATGGGCAAGCGGAGTCGCTCCGGAGAACGCATCCACGAGTCCGTTCCCGTCAGTGGCGTATGCAGTGCCTTCTGTGAGGTATCTTGAAAGCCCTCCTGTCCATACCGTGTCACCAGACATCTTGCTCGGATACGAGAAGAAGAGGAATGCACGGCACAGAAGTGCGGGGTTCCAGATATTCATTCCTGTGCCTCCGAACACTTCCTTGCCGAGGATTACAGCGAAGGCGACGGCAATGGCCAGCATCCAGAGAGGGACATCCACAGGCACAATCAGAGGAATAAGCATACCTGAGACCAGGTAGCCTTCGCTCACTTCATGCCCCTTGATCTGGGCCGAGATGAACTCTATGCCGAGTCCGACGATATATGACACCAGGTACAGAGGTATCACTTTCACGAGTCCGTACCAGAACATCTGCCAGAAGCCCCAGCCGAGTCCGAATGCGTTGCTGTGCTGGTAGCCGACATTCCACATACCGAAGAGCATTGCCGGAACGAGGGCGAGCACTACGATTATGAGGATTCTCTTGAGATCGACGCTGTCCCTGACATGGGCTCCGCGCTTGGTGACGGTGTCTGGTACGAAAAGAAATGTCTCGAAAGCATCGAAAGTCGAGTGGAGAAACCCGAGCTTGCCGCCTTTTTCGAAGGCAGGCTTGATCTTGTCTGTCAATTTTCTTAATCCGTTCATAACTTCCTGTCTTTCTTTATTCCATTTCTTTCATCATAAGGCTGATCCCGTCAGAGATTATAGCCTGGATATCGATTTTTGAAGGACATACATATTCGCACAGGGCGAGGTCTTCCTCCAGTACTTCGTATATCCCGTATTTTTCCATCTTGTCGATGTCTCCGGCGATGCACGCCTTGGTCAGATATACAGGAAAGATATCCATCGGGAGCACCTTGCCATATACATCGTTCATCAGGAAAGCGCGGACTCCGCCATGGAGGTTGGTGTCCATATCGTATCTCCTGTTCGGCGTGAGCCAGGAGAAATAGGTGCGGGATGCGCTGAAAAGGTTGGATCTGAACGGCTTGGCCCATCCGAGCATCTCGTGTTCCCTGCCTTCCTTAATGAGAGTCACCTGACTGTCGTAGAATCCGAGGAACCCATCCTCGCCGACATTCGTCCCTGTGAGCACATCTCCGCTGATGAACCGGATGTCCCTGGCTGAATTGTCATAGAATTCCTTGATGTCAGCCATTGCCATACCGGGAAGTGCGGTTACATAGCAAGGGTCGACCGCTTTCGGACCGGTGACAGCTATGCGGCGGGTCATGTCGTACTTTCCTGTGTTGAACAGTTTCCCGATAGCGGCAAGCATAAGAGGCGATACCGTCCATACTGTCTCTCCTTTCCTGATAGGGGAGATATGGTGGATCTGGATGCCGACATTGCCTGCAGGGTGTTTCCCTGTGAAGGTGTGCTGGATTACGTTCTCGAGCTTGTGGAACGGAGTCCCGTTGTAGTTGACGCTGTTGAATGACACGTGGATGCCGCCATCCGTCAGTTTTGCAAGGGCGTTGACTGCGGTCTGGATGTTATCGAACTCATCCCTTAAGGCGTAGTCGATGTCTGCCGCAAGCGGGGCCGTAGAGAAAGCCGAGACGAAGATGGCCTTCGGCCGGATATCCGGATTGGCCAGCACCCCGTATGGCCTCTGGACCAGTGCCGGCCACAGTCCGCTTTTCATCAGGGCCTCCTTGATCTGGTCTGCTGTCAGATCCTTGACCTTCTGTATGCCGAAATCGACATACTTCTGAGTCTCATCGGCCTTGATGCGGATCTCAAGCAGTTTCCTCTTCTCTCCTCTTACGACCGCCTGCACGGTTCCGCTAACCGGAGAGGAGAAGACGATGCCCGGCGAGAGCTTGTCGGCCAGCACGGGCGTGCCTGCCAGGACGCTGTCACCCTCCTTCACAAGGAGCTTCGGAAGAAGGCCCCGGAAATCGGTGGGCTTTACGGCAACAACGTCAGGCACGACTGCCTTCTTGATCTTCTGGGCCGCCTCTCCCGAGATAGGGATGTCAAGCCCGCGTTTCAAAGTAATGTTGTTTGACATTATAAAACCGTTTTAGTATTTTCTGAAAACCGGCGCGAATATAACTAAAATTTTTTGTATATAAAATCTACAGTTGCAGATGCACTCTTGATTTTTAGATTGTTGCCGTCTTTTTGCCCGATATGTGGAAATTTCTGCCGGATTATTTTGCCTGAAACGGCTCCAGAGATTAACTTTGGGCAAAAAATAGAGTGCAATGGAAATCATATTGTCTGCCATAGCGGCATTTGTCATCGGATATCTGGTAGCGTCCCTGGTCTCGCGCATCAGAAAGCAGGCAGCGGAGACTGAGACGGCTGTGCTGCGCTCACGGCTCGATACTGCGCTGAAGCAGGTTGATGCAGTCAGGGCCGATTGCACCGTCCGGCTGCAGTCGGCAAAAGATGAGGCGGAAAGACAGCTGCAGTTTATGCTGCAGGAGAAGGACAAGGCGTGCAGCGATGCCCTGAAAGCCAAGGATACCGCCTGCAATGACAAGCTCCTGGACCAGGAGAGGCGGCATAATGAGGCGATGTCCGGACTGCAGAAAAGGTTTGACGAGATTATGCAGAAGGTGGCTTCCCAGGTGAAGATCGCCACGGATGATATGCTCAAACAGCGGCAGAAGGAATTTTCCGATGCCAGCAACACGAATCTCGGCCAGATAGTCAACCCTCTCAAGGAGACTATCGACAGGATGAAGAAGGCTATGGATGAGAGCAAGGACAGCCAGATAAAGATGAGTACCGAGATGAAGGACGCGGCCGAGAACATGATGAAGCAGAGTGAAGCCGCACGCAAGAGTGCGGATGAACTTGCACGTGCATTCCGGCACGGGACCAAGGTGCAGGGTGACTGGGGCGAGACTGTCCTGACCGAGCTCCTGGAGTCGCAGGGGCTGACTCCTGGTGTCCATTATGATATACAGCCTACGATCAAGGATGCGGCCGGCAATGCAGTGAAGACCGAGACTGGAAGCAGCCTCCGTCCAGACATCATCCTGCACCTCGATATGCGCAGGGAGGTGGTCATAGACTCCAAGGTTTCCCTGGCCGCTTTTATGGATTATGTCAATGCCGGGACAGAAGATGACAGGAGGAGGTTCCTCAAGGCACATATCGACAGTATCGAGAAGCATGTCAAGGAACTCTCGGCCAAAGACTATTCCTCCTATATACAGCCTCCTAAGGTGAAGATGGACTATGTGATAATGTTCGTGCCGCATTCCGGTGCGTTGTGGACCGCCCTGAACGCAAGGCCGGAACTCTGGCGCAAGGCTATGGAGAAAAATGTGTTCATAGCGGATGAGCAGACCCTGTTCGCTGCCTTGCGGATAATCAACCAGACCTGGACACAGATACTGCAGGCACAGAACCACGAGAAGGTCTATGCCCTTGCTAACGAGATGCTGGACCGTGTCGGACAGTTTATGAAAAGGTTCGAGACCATAGGCAAATCCCTCGATGCGGCGAGAAAGGCGTATGATGATGCCGGAGCGAAGCTGTCTCCTTCAGGACAGAGCATTCTGCAGACATGCGGGAAACTGCAGAAACTGGGCGCGAAGACGAGCGACAGGAACCCTCTTCCTCAGCTGCTTGATGTGGATGAGATTCCTCAGGTGCCCTCTCCCGGGGCGGATCTGCCGTAACCCTGGCCGTGCCGGGGGTCGTTTCAGAAGCGGAAGACGGCCAGATTGCCCCTGTGGTCGCTCGGCCAGATACCTTCAGGCGTGAAGACAGGGCAGGAATTGTCATCGGGGACAATCCTGTTCCTGACCACAGTGGCGGCCGGTCCCGTGATGATACAGGACTTCACTGAAAATCCCGGATCAGGGGACTGGTAGTATATGAAATCTATCCTCTCCCTTTCATCTGCATCCGGTGCCCACGAAAGCCTGTTCAGTCCTGCTTTCTCAGCATCGGCATTGCCTGCCGGGTATGTGAATCCCGGATATGAGACCGGATCCGGGTTGACTTTCCTGTAGGAATCGGTGAATCCTGCCTGTTCCAGCAGGCAGGAACAGTCCCATCTGACTGCCGCCCCGTTGTGGTCCCGGAGCAGGGCGGTCTGCCGTGTCCAGTCGAGATGGGATGGCTCGTTGAAGTCTCCTCCTATGATGACTGTCCTGCCGTTGCGGATGTCTGTCTCGGCTTCGGATATGAAGGCCCTGATGCTTTCATCCCTGAAACTTTTCCTGTTGGCCTCGAGTATCACACTCTCATCTGTGACAGGGCCGTCAATCTTCTTCCACGTGGCTCCGCTGTACCCCCTCGGCAGGTAGCACTGGTAGTTCCTGTGGTCGAGATGGGCGGAATAGACAGAAAACATCTTCCCTCCGGCAGCCAGATTCACTTTCAGGATGGCCCTCTCTTCGTTGCCCGGGACGATGCAAGTCCACTCTGCCGATTCCGGCTTCGTCTTTGTCAGCATGCATACGGGATGTCCGGAGCCGGACACGAAATAATGCAGCCCTTCCGCTTCAAGTTTTTCTGCGAGTCTGGACACAAGGGAGGTGTCGCGTCCTGCAGTGGCTTCACACAGCAGGACGATGTCTGCATCTGTCTGTTTCAGAATGCCTGCCACTCCGGCTTCGCCTCCTGGAACATTGGTTGTGGCGTTCCACAGATTGAGCTGGAACACTTTCAGCTCCCCGTTGTCTCCTGCGGCAGGAAGAAGATGCAGGACTGCCGCTGCATACAGTGCAAGAAGATATCTTTTCATGATGCCAGTCATTAAATGGTGTCGGCAAAGATATGAAAAATCCGGCACGGGATGAAAAAACGCCCTGCAATCACTGCGGGGCGTTTCTGGTTAGTTAGTAGTGTGTGTATCCCGATTTGGATAATTAATTATTAGTGGTTAGATATTAGAAGTAGAAATTATATTGCTTAACGTAATCTTTCGGTTTTGCTTATAAATTTTAATCAAACTGTGTTTATGTTCTAACACTCTGCAAATATAATCAACTTTTTTATAAAAACAAATTATTCTGACAAAAGTTTTGGCCTTAATTTTTTTGTGCGTTCGATTGCCTGTTCATCCTGCCATTCCCTTATGAGTTTCGGGTTGCCGCTCAGAAGGACTTCCGGTACTTTCCACCCGTTGAATTCCGCAGGACGTGTATATATAGGTGCCGAAAGCAGACCATCCTGGTAGCAGTCGCTCAAAGCCGAAGTCTCATCTGTGATTGCTCCTGGCAGCAGTCTCACTATCGCATCCGCGACGATGGCGGCCGGAATCTCGCCTCCGCTCAGGACATAGTCCCCGACCGTTATCTCGCGGGTGACAAGATGATCCCTCACCCGCTGGTCAACTCCCTTGTAGTGTCCGCAGAGTATTATGATATTCTCCTTGAGTGAAAGTTCGTTCGCCATTCCCTGGGTGAAAGTCTCCCCGTCCGGAGACATATAGATGACCTCGTCATACTCCCTTCCGGCTTTCAGGTCCCCGATCATTTTGTATATGGGTTCAACCATCATCACCATTCCGGCATCCCCTCCGTAACTGTAGTCATCTACCTGCTGTCTCGGCCCTTTTCCGTATTCCCTGAGGTTGTGCACATGGATCTCTACTATACCTTTCTTTATCGCCCTTCCGACTATCGAGTGGCTCAGCGGACTTTCGAGCAGTTCCGGCACTACCGTTATTATGTCTATCCTCATTTCTGCTGGTTTTATGGCATGTTTCCGGAGCTTTATGCCCCGGTCATATTTTTGCACCTGCAAAATTAGCATTTTATCAGTTTTTCACGAAAAAATCATATATTTGCAGGCTGTAATATTTATGAACCTTCAAACTCCAAGACTATGAGTGATGAGATTATCCGAGATGCTGCAAATGTGCCGGATGTAGCAGAAGAGGCTCCAGCTGTCGGGAACAAGCCTGCGACAGAAGATGTGGTCGTCCCTGAAAATGTTGATGTACAGGGAGATGTTGCGATAGTTGCGGATACGG
>CALVAC010000032.1 GCA_944325435.1 uncultured Bacteroidales bacterium
GGGGGTATAGCTCAGTTGGCTAGAGCACCTGCTTTGCAAGCAGGGGGTCGTCGGTTCGACTCCGTCTACCTCCACCAGAGAATCACAGGCAGTTACAGAGATGTGACTGCCTTGTTTCATTTATAGCACCATTGTCAATAGGAATGTATGCTGACTCCTTGTGCAGCAGGAAGATAATTGATTCCATACCAGCACATCTGCAACAGCAGGAAGGAAAACACAAGCAAGGCGAAAAGAATGTCATACGGGACAGGCCGCATCTCTCCGGCAGAAATATCTGCTGAAGGTGAAGCATTGCCGGCGGAACGAAGATGCAGATAGAGAAGATATCCCAGCCATGTTGCCGCCGCCCAGGTTTCCTTGGGATCCCATGTCCACCAGTCTCCCCAGGCCTGCTTTGCCCACAAGGCTCCCATTACCATACCGAGAGTCAGGAACGACCATCCTATGCGCACAAGATTGTCGCACATTCCCATTTCCGTCTCATCAGGGATCTTACGGGATGGCCTGATCCATAGATACAGCGCAAAAAGAGTGACTGCACCGAGCAGCGCATATGCAAACATATACACAGTTACATGCGGTATGAACCAGACACTCTGCAACGCCGGCATAAGGGACTCATCATGTATTTCAGGTCTGAAGACATTGATACACAGGAACACTGTCGACATGACACAGCTGAAAGGCAATATCCATCTGTACCGCCACCGGACATACACCGCCACCCCTGTCAGGGAAAGGAAAAAAGAATACCAGAGTCTTGTCTCCCCTATGGTACGCATCGGCGGCCTCCCCAAGGAAATCCAAAGAAAGACTATGAACGAAAGGAAGACCAATGAGCCGCACAGGGACGTGGCAGCAGCTGCCTTTACCCTGCCGCTTGCCGCCCCTGCCACAGCACCGGCAACCCAGAGAATGGCGGCCGCCATACCGAACCATATAAAATAATCCCACGTCATATTCCGCCCTCCTTTTTTCCCTTGTCACCTGTAAACGGCATCACTGTGCGTCCGGACTGCAGCTTTCCGCTTCCAGCGACGACTGACATCGCCACACCTCCGGCAAGTATCATCCACAAGGCCGCCTGTATCACCCCATACCACGGGTCTTTCACACATTCCAGCACACTGACCGTGCTCCATTTTCCTTTAGCAGTGTCATACCCTGACTGGTATATGCGCCAGGAGCCCATCCTCGCCGGATGGTTGACCTCTATGTCCACATCCCTGTTTCTTCCGTCTCTACCGGTAAGCGTCACTTTGGACAGATACCGCCTCGCTTCAGGATACTGCATCACTACTGCACGGCCATTGCCAAGATCAAGTGCGGATGCTGCGAATATATGGCTGCCGCAACTTACCCATCCTGAACGGCTCTCCCCTGTCACACCATTCTCCGCTGACACATATACTGCCGGCACTGCCCCGACATGTTCCATCGCTGTATAGTCCGGGCTCCCGGGAAGCCTGCCTGCCATGTCAAGAACAGAGTCTGCAGAGAAAGTCCAGCCATCAATAGAGGTCTCTGCCCCTCTGCTCCCGGCAGACAGGAATTCCTCTGAAAGAGTACCGCTACGCATATCCCTGACAAAAAGCTTCGGAGGATACTCATCGATGGAGAATTCTTTCAGGAGTACAGTGAACGGGAGACCAGTCCTCTTGCCTTCATCAGTCATAGCCATCCCTTCCGGCACACCCTGATGAGCAGTCAGCCTGCAGCGTATCTTGTCCCCGCTGCCGAACATACCTGCCGCAAGCACAATAAACACACCCGTATGGATACAAGCCACCGAGAGTTTTCTGAAAACATACGGGATTGACGAAGCCCCTGCTGCCGGAACTTGGGCCGGAGCAATGCGGAACAGGGCTGCAATCTCCGACACTGCCCTGATGCCCAAGGCCGTCATAAAATAAAAGAGAACGAGAATGAATGCCCAGGCAGATCTCATCTCCCTGATGCCAAGCCGGCCGGCCAGCCCATCAGTATCCCCGTCCTGACGGAAAAGGCCGGACAGGAGGACAAGGAACAGCAAGACCGAAGCCGATGATACGCAAGCCTTGCCATCCCACAGAGTCCGGAGCCACCTGTACCTGCCGCTATACGACCAGGCCACAACCAGCAAATATACATAATTGATGGCGAGCACAAGACTCCAAGGGTAATGCAGGATCCCTCCTGCGGCAGGACCCGCCACAAAATGCAGCGTTGTGCCCACAGCAACAAGCAGGGCACAACGCAGAAAAGCTGTTCTGTAATTCCAGTGCAGGGAGACCATAGCCGGATGCGTAAGACTCCTCTCAGGCCTTCTGCCACTGCTCCCGCAGCAGGGCTACAGCCGCCGGAAGCGTCACGGCACGGTCGCCATTTGTCCCGCACTCGAAACTTACATACTTGTCGTATCCCATTTCCTTGAGTGCACGCATTCCATCCAGATAATTGTCAACCTCTCCATCTTCACCGGGCATTACCCTGTGACCTCTGCTGGCGACATGCACATGCTGCAGATATTCCGGACCTGCCGACATAAAAGCAGCATAGTCGGAAGTCTCCTCCTGCATATGCCAGAAATCACCCATACATTTCACTCCTGCGCTTTTTGCATCCCGGCAGATTGCGGCTGCATCCGCCACCTGACGGAGATAGAATGCCTCCCCTCTGTTCAAGGGTTCCAGAATTACTGTAGTTCCGCATTTCAGGGCATATTCCCCGAGTTCGTGCAACTGTTCTGTCAGATAATCCCTCGTCTCGAGAGTATGTGGTCTGCAAGGTTTCTGTCCGTTGAATGCCGGCACCATAATCACTCCTGTGGAGCCCAATTCCCCCGCAGCGGCCACTATGTCGCGCATTGTAGTATCAAATTCAGCTTTCGCGGACGGATCCTCCGCAAGAATGAAGCCGCTGAAACCCGCACAGATTGCAGAGACTTTTATATTCCTGCCGGAGAGAGCCTGCTGTATCTCGCCTACACGTCCGGCCAGATTGCCGCCTCTAGGTTCAAACCCCACGATGCCGAGGCTTTCCATATAGTCAAGCTTCTCATTCAAGCTGTTTCCAGGAGCGGTGCCCTCCTGGAAAGAGAGTTTCAGTTCAGGGCAACCGCCTGACTTCTTTTTCGGAGAACATGCTGACACCAGCTGGAGAGGTGCACCTGCAAGGGTAACCGTAGCGGCGCCGGCAAGCGACCTTCGTATAAAATCCCTTCTTCTCATAACTGCATCATTTGCCGCTGCCCGGAACCGGGACTACATATTTTGACATATCGACCTTGCCCATCTCAAGCCGTACAGGCGAATAGTCAATCTGTGACGCGCTGATTTCATCCCATCCGATTGTCGCTCCTGAATAGGCGGCCTCGCGCCCCATTATACCGGCCAGGGTGGATATAGCGCACTCCTCTGCCTGTTCAAACACATCCCCTTTGCGGATATGGTTGACAAGATCCACATGCTCAAGCACGTACGGGTTATGCTGCTTGAAAGCCGCATTTGCCGCAGCCTCGTCAAACTTCCATATCACATTGCCTTTCAAATCCTTTATCTCATGGTTATAACTGTTCCAAGAGCCTTTGGTTCCCTGGATATATTCACCTATATTGTTGCTGCATCCATCAATCTGGCGGCACATGCTGTGAAGATGGATTCCGTTCTCGAACTCGAAATCGACACTGAACTGGTCATACTGGTCTCCCGTGATACGGCGGTGACGGGCACCGAAAGCAGTCGCTTTCACAGGTTTCATTCCTGACATCCAGAGAAAGACATCTATGTTATGCACATGCTGCTCGACAATGTGGTCTCCAGAGAGCCACTTCCAGTTCACCCAGTCTCGCAGCATCCACTCCATATCACTCCAGCCTGTCTGGCGCTCACGATACCAGAGCATACCCTGGTTCCAATATACATTCCCTCCGGTTATCTCACCGATATATCCTTCCTGGATCTTCTGGAATGCTTCAACATACGGACGCTGATGGTGACGCTGCGTGCCGGTCACTACGCACAGGCCTTTCGACTTTGCCTGACGAGCGGTCGCTATCACTGTACGGCAGCCTTTTGGATCCACGGCGACCGGTTTCTCAAGAAACGAATGCACTCCTTTCTCGGTTGCATATTTGAAATGTTCGGGACGGAAAACCGGAGGCGTAGTCAGAATCACCATATCAATGCCTGAGTCAATGACTTTCCTGTAGGCATCAAAACCGACAAAGCAGTTCTCAGCAGGCACTTCCTGCCCCCGCTTCTCCTTGAGATCCTTGCGCAGAGCCTCGACCCGGTCAGAGAATGTGTCACCGAGGGCGACAATCTTGATACCATCTGCAGCATCAAGCAGATCCATAACAGCTCCGGAGCCGCGGCCTCCGCAGCCCACTACTCCGACTTTCAATTCTTTGCCGGCCACAGCCTTGTCTGGAAGTTCCGGGACATAGTATTCTCCCGGCTGTTTCAATGGAACGAATTTCTTCCCTCCACAGGAAGAAAGCAGTGACGTGCCCAGGATGCCGCTGACACCCAGAGCTGCAGAATAGGTAAGGAAATCCTTTCTGCTGATTTTCTTGTCGCTCATGGTAATCTGTTTTAATATGAATTAATTATATGTTATTTCAATTTGTCCTGACTCCTTCCGGCACATCGCACACCACACGGAAGCCGATGCCCTTGACATCCGAATACCACCAGATGCTCTTCGGATTCTGCGGGTCTGTCTTCAGCCAGGCATCGTGCTCCGTATGTCCCCTCGCAGCACACCTCAGGTCAGCTGCATCATCCGTATAAAGGCCTCCCCTGACCACATATTCAGTCCCTGTCTCCGGCCCCTGCGGATCCACGGCTCCATCCTGCAGCAGCGAATATGCATCTTCAGCATACCAGTCGGAGCAATATTCCATTACATTTCCCAGCATATTCTTAAGTCCAAACGGATTGGCCCTGACTTCTGACGGTTCCTGGGTCCGGCTCCTGCTGTTCTCCGCATATATTACATAGCTGTTGATCACGGTCGTGTCCACACCGAAGAGCCCTCTCCAGAGCCCTCTCCAGAACCCTCTTGAAGAATACTTTCTCGGACTTCCTTCAAAGAAGTAAGGCGTTGTGGTGCCGCCCCTGGCCGCATACTCCCATTCCGCCTCGGTAGGCAGCCTGTAATGCCTGCCGGTCTTCTTTGAGAGCCACTGGCAGAAGGTCTCTGCGGAATAATGGGTCATCGTTATGACAGGCCTGTCTCCCATTCCCCAGCCCTGGTCAGGATATCCGAACGGAGGCGTAGGACCGCTTATGGCATCCACATCGTCCCGCAAGTTGTTTGCATAGACCACTTCAGGCGGAGTGCGGCCTTCTGACATCGTCTCGGCATAGAACGCCCAGAACTGATCCCAGGTCACTTCCATCTCGCCCATAAAGAACGGTGAGACTGTCACTTTACGCTGCGGGGATTCATCGCTGCGGCGGAAAGGTTCGTTCTCCGGGCTTCCCATAACGAAAGTCCCTCCCGGAATAGCCACCATACTGATTGCCGCAGTCGTCCCCGGAACTGTCTCGGTGTAATTCCGGAACTCAGTCACCCGGGCAGCCTCGGCATAGACCTGCCTGTCGGCCTGTACTGGAATAGAGGTCAGCTGTTCGTGCTTATAGTCAGGATTGTAATGTCCAGCATCCAGATGACAGCTGATGCACTGGAGGTCAAGCTTCTCCACATTGTCTTCATAATAGAGATGCGCCGTCACCCCGTCATCTGTTATCCCTTCGGGAAAAAGGTTCACATGACAGTGTTCGCATGATTCATTGTAGACGATGCCTACAGCATATTCCAGCTGGCTCTTGCTCTCCCAGTCTATCTTTTCGATGTCTTTCGTGATATATGACCAGACATCCTTCATACCTGTCTTTGCCTTGGCCACGAAATGGTCGACCGACCCTTTCGGAGGAAGATGGCAGGCAGCGCATTCGGTCATTGTGCCGCTGGCGTTATTGTAGTGCACAGACTGCTTCCAGCTTGCATCCGAGTCAGGATGTGCGTGGCACATCATACAAGACTCGTTGGTTGAACTCTTTACATAGAGAGAGTTCAGCACTATCATCAGCGAGAAGCCCAACACCAGCCCGGCAAGTCCGCCGAGCAGAAACTTCTTCCTGTTTCCCGGTTTTGACATAATCGACTATCCTATCACAAAAAACGGTCAAAAATAGTCAATTTTTTCTCCAGAAACAAGGGCAGGAACGAAAATCAAGCAAGGCAAATCATACGGGCGTCACTGCTCTGAAGTGTCGGGATGCTTGAGGACCTTTGCATCGATATAGAATACTATCTCCTCGGCTATGTTGGAAAGATGATCCCCGGCACGTTCGAGCTTGCGGAACACTCCTCCAAGCCCCATACACAGAGGCATGGCATCGATATTCTTTCTCGCATAATCCACAAGGACATCTCCGGAAGCTGCCTTGATGGCATCAAGGGTATCATCCATTGCCATCACCGAAGTCGCCCTTGCCGCATCCTCATCCATAAGAGACTGCCTGAGGTCATCCATCATGATCAGCAAAGTGGAGAACATGGTCTCGAGCTGAAGTCTTTCTGCAAGTTCCGCATCGAGCCCTGCCGCATCCGAATCCTTGACGAACCGTGCGATGCCGTCCGCATAGTCACCTATCCTTTCCAGATCGCCGTTTATCTTGAACATTGCAAGCACGAACCTCAGGTCGACCGCAACCGGTGTATAAAGGGCGATGAAATCCTCCACTTCGCTGTCGAGCTTCAGTTCCATTGCATCCACCCTGCGCTCCCTGACAATCACCTGCCGCGCGATGTTGCGGTCCATCCCGAGCACCGCCTGCCTCGCCAGCTCCATCTGGCTGCTGACCAGAGTCCACATATCATAGACCCCTCCACGGAGCTGCTGCAGTTCTGTTTCCACGAATTTTACCATACTACCATATTTCCGCTATCAAAGATAGCATTTTACAAATAATAATGTATCAGTATCCCGATCTGAAACGCAAGACTGCGATTAACCGAACCGGCCTGTTATATAGTTCTGCGTAGCCTCTTTGCTGGGGTTGGTGAAAATGACCCTTGTATCGTCATACTCGACCATCTCTCCCATATAGAAGAATGCCGTCATGTCGCTTACTCTCGATGCCTGCTGCATATTATGGGTGACTATGACAATTGTCACCTGACTGCGCAGCTCGCATATCAGTTCCTCTATCTTTGCCGTAGATATAGGGTCGAGAGCCGAGGCAGGCTCATCCATCAGAAGCACAGATGGGGACACCGCCATCGCCCTTGCTATGCACAGCCGCTGCTGCTGCCCTCCCGAAAGGGCATATGCGGAGGCATCCAGCTTATCTTTCACTTCGTTCCACAACGCCGCACCCCTGAGAGACTCCTCTACTCTCCTGGCGATGAATTTCTTGTCGCGTATCCCGTTCACTTTGAGTCCGTAGGCTACATTTTCGAAAATACTTTTCGGGAACGGGTTCGGCCTCTGGAAGACCATACCTACATTCTTCCGCAGTTCATCGACCTGTGTTCCGGGAGCATAGATATCCTGTCCATCAATCAGTATCTTCCCATCGAGCCGTGCCCCGGGTATCAGGTCGTTCATCCTGTTGAAAAGCCTGAGGAAGGTGGATTTGCCGCATCCGGAAGGGCCGATGAACGCGACAACCTTGTTCTGGGGTATGTCCATCGTTATCCCTTTCAGCGCATGGAAATCCCCGTAATAGAAATTCACATCTCTTGCTTCTATCTTTTCCATCTCTTCAGTTATCTTTAAATTTCTGTCATTTGATCTTGAGCCTTCTCTCGAACCATTTTCTCAACATTCCTGCAAGAATATTGATTATCAGCACAATAATGATAAGGACAAGAGCAGTCCCGTATGCAATAGGCTGCTGTGCCTCAATATCGGTCCCGCTAGTGGAGATGACATAGAGATGATAAGGCAGAGCCATGCACTGGTCGAAAACCGATGTCGGAAGCTGCGGGAAAAAGTAAGCGGCGCAGGTAAACAGGATCGGTGCCGTCTCGCCCGACACCCTGCCGAGAGAAAGGATAAGGCCGGTGATTATTCTCGGCATCCCCATCGGCAGCACGACTTTCCATATAGTCTGGAGCCTGGTCGCTCCAAGAGCGAGACTTCCCTCCCTTATTCCGTCCGGGATGTCTTTCAGAGCCTCTTCAGTAGTCCTGATGACAAGAGGCAGGGAGAGCAGACCGAGGGTCAGGGATCCAGCCAGAATACTGTCCCCGAACCCGAGATATTTCACGAACAGGGCCATTCCGAACAGTCCGAACACAATGGACGGCACCCCGCTGAGATTATTCGTCATAAGCCTTATGAACCTGACAGTCCAGCCGGTCTTCGAAGCATACTCGTTCATATATATCCCGCTCATTATACCCACAGGGAACGCCACCGCTGCACTTCCGGCCATCAGAAGCAGAGTACCGACAATCGCAGGCATTATCCCTCCCGCTGTCATCCCATCCGATGGGGCCTCTGTAAGGAAATCCCAATCCAGAACCCCAGCTCCCTTATATATTATGAATCCTAAAATGGCGAAAAGTATCAGGACAATGGAAATGCTCAATATCCTGAACATACCGAACGCAAGTGCCTGCGAACGTCTTTTCTTTATGTTGTATCCTTTTGGAAATACCGGAGCCGCCATAATTATCAACTGTTTTTGGCACGGTTGCGTGAAGAAATATACTCCACGCACAGGTTAATGAAAAACGTTATGAAAAACAAAATCACGCCAAGCAGGAAAAGGGACTGGTAATGCGCTCCTCCGGCCGGTGCCTCACCGAGTTCGGCAGCGATTGTGGCAGGGATTGTCCTGAGGGGCTCCAGAATGGAATGCGGCACTACGGCTGCGTTGCCGGTAACCATCAGCACCGCCATAGTCTCCCCTATGGCTCTTCCTATCCCGAGCACCACTCCGGAAGCGATACCTGACATTGAGGACGGTATCACGACCCTTGCGACAGTCTGCCATCTCGTAGCACCGAGGGCAAGGCTCCCCTCCCGCAACGCACCCGGACAGTTGCGCATTGCATCATCCGCCACTGTCACTATCGTAGGCAAAGCCATGATTGCCAACACGATGCTTCCGGCCAGACCGCTTTCTCCCACCGGAAGGCCGAACACCTGCTGCAGGAGAGGGACAATGATAATAAGCCCGAAAAATCCATAGACGACTGATGGTATGCCGTTAAGCAGCTCAATAACCGGCTTCAGGAAACCTCTCACACGCTCGGATGCCACCTCCGACATATAGACGGCTATGCTGATACCGAAAGGGAGAGCAATCAGAATAGCGAAAAAGCTCACCCAGAGAGTACCTGCCAAAAGCGGCAATATTCCGAACAGAGGAGCAGGTGTCGCTGTCGGGTACCATTCGGTGCCGGCAAAGACCTCTTCTGGAGAAATGTTACAGTCTTCTATGAATACAAGCCGGGCATCATCCGGAATCATTGACTCAGGAACAAAAGCGACCATCCCTGGACTTGAGGCTACAAGAGAGGTTATCAGAGTCCCTGCATTCTCATACTGCGGTCCGAGCTGTTCCTCAGTGAAATATTCATCCATATCCTCCAGGCGGAATGTCTCTATCGGCAGATCCGGACCTCCAGCCTCTTTCCAGTTCGTCATATCCTCATCAAAGACCGCCTTGATCTGAGCCGCATCCAGAACTCTCACCGGATTGTCCTTGTTAACGGCAAGGACATAGCCCTCCTCGATCACTTTTTCTCCGAAAAGTCCGGCACCTTCAGTGAAAAGGAAACCTATTATGAGCAAAATCACGACACTTGTCACGAATCCGCTCGCGGTCAGCACCCATCTGACCGTCTTGTCCGCTATCTTTTTCATAATGACATGTCCTCACCGGATGAAGAATCTTCCATATTGACCGGGACGAAGCCCTGACGCAGGACAGAGGCCTGCCCCTGGTCTGAAAGGGCGAATGAGACGAATGCACCGACCTCTCCCTCCTTCTCCACATTATAATAGTAATACAGCGGCCTTACCACCGGATAGGAACCGTCCGCTGCGGCATCGACCGATGGCATGGCATAACTGAGTCCCCCATCATAGGATACGGCAACCGGTTTGACATACCTGTTGAGATATGCCAGCCCGATATAGCCTATCGCGCCCTTTGTCTGGCGGACAGACTGGATTATCGCCCCCGTAGCAGGCATGGACAGCACTCCGCTCATATAGTTCTTGTTGTCCAGGACACTCTCCTTGAAAAACTCGTATGTGCCGGAAGATGTCTCACGGGAATATACGACTATCTTGCGGTCTTCTCCGCCTACATCTTTCCAGTTTGTTATCTTGCCTCTGAAGATTGCCTCGAGCTGTTCTCTGGTAAGACTGTCCACCGGATTGGAAGGGTTCACGACAACGGCAAGGGCATCATACGCCACGATAACTTCCGCCGCATTAAGATTTTCCGAAGCAAGCTTCATCTTTTCCCCGAACTTGATACGCCTGGACGCCATTGCAATGTCAGTCGTGTTCTCCAGCAAGGCGGAAATCCCGACTCCCGTCCCTCCTCCGGTCACCACAACATCTCCGTCCGGATGGGAAGCGAGATATTCTTCCGCCAGTTCCTGTGTAAGCGGCAGAAGCGTATCGCTGCCTTTGATACGCTGGGCTCCGGCTGTCGCGCATATCACGAAAAGGGCTATTGCCATTAAAACGATATATTTCCGGTACATATCTGTTTCCTCCGGCGGCAAAGGTAAGACAGAGAGGCCGCCCCTGCAATAGCATAACGGGATTTTGGATCTCTTCCATGTCGCTTTTAACACCTCCGCAACCATACTGTAACATTTCTGCAACATCAGTGTCGCTAATGGCTGTTGCGGACGGCCGATAGCAGTAAAATACAGCCCACAGCCCCAATATTATTAAAGGTGGTTTTATTATCTTTGCAGACGGGTCGGGAACACGCAAGGGCAGTATGGCAGACAGGATGACAAAAGAACAGAGGCATATATGCATGTCACATATCAAAGGCAAGGACACCACGCCTGAACTCCTTGTCCGCAAAGCTCTTTTTGCAGAAGGCTTCCGGTTCAGGGTCAATGTATCCTCTCTGCCCGGGACTCCCGACATAGTGCTGCGCAGATACAATACCGTGATTTTTATAAACGGCTGTTTCTGGCACGGACATCCAGGCTGCAGACTTTACACTGTCCCGAAAAGCAATACGGCTTTCTGGCAGGAAAAGGTCGCGAGAAACAGAAGAAGAGATGCGGCGGTCACAGTCAGACTGGAGGCAAGGGGATGGAGCGTGGTCACCGTATGGGAATGCAGCCTTGATTCCAGACATCGCAAAGACACCATCGCCGCCCTTGCATCGCAGATAAGGGCGAACGGAGAGAAGAAAAAGAGGGAATCGGCAGCCAGGAGAATACTGTCCGATGCGGCCAGGAAAGAAAGTTCCGACAGGAAAACAAGAAATTCGGAACTGGAAAGGGAAATCGACAGGCTATACCATATTCCGGCCAGAATCAGACGGACAGCGGCTGCAGATGGCAATGACCCGGAATACGGGGCAGATGACAGGAACAAGGAAGACCTCCTTACGGATATAATTTGATATGCGGGAAATTATTCCTACCTTAGCATTATCCAACCGTACAGGGAACTGCATAAAATATGGCAAAAGAAATATACCTGGCATCCAAACCGCGATATGAGATACTGGATGGCCTGAGAGGAATGGCGGCACTTCTTGTAATCATATTTCATCTATTAGAGACATATTCACGCGGCCCCGCATATCAGATCATCAACCACGGCTATCTTGCGGTTGATTTTTTCTTCGTGCTCTCGGGATTCGTCATCGGATATGCTTACGATGACAGATGGGACAGGATGAGTCTGACAGGCTTCTTCAAAAGAAGACTTGTCAGGCTGCACCCGATGGTAATGGCCGGAACAATCACCGGAGCCTGCCTCTTTTTCTTTTCCGCCTGCAATGTCTGGCCGGCAATTACCGAGACTCCTCTCTGGAACTTTCTGCTCTGCACTGTCCTCGGACTGCTTATGATACCGTGCTGGCCGGGGATTGACATCAGGGGCTGGAACGAGACAAACCCACTCAACGGGCCCAACTGGTCATTGACATACGAATATATAGGCAACATCCTTTATGCCCTGATATTCCGAAAACTGCCCATTGCCATCCTTGCCTTGCTGTGCGTCTGCAGCGCTGTGCTGACATTGAACCTCACGCTCGGCTGGAATCTCTTCGGCATATTCGATGGAGAACCGCAGTACAATGTCATCGGCGGCTGGAGTCTTGAAGGGAGCCAGATATTCATAGGGTTCACTCGACTGCTCTACCCGTTCCTGTGCGGACTTCTCATCTCTCGCATCCTGTCTTCCAGAATGACAGCAGACAACCCGAGCGGCAGCCCGTTCAGGCTCAGAGGCGGGTTCTGGTGGGCATCCGTGATTCTTGTCACCGTTTTCGCCCTGCCGTGTATAGGTGGGAAACAAGGCATTGCGGATGGAATCTACCAGGCTGTCTCGATTCTGATTATTTTCCCCGTAATAGTGCTCATCGGCGCAGGAAGCAGAACAACAGACAGCAGAAGCACGAAAGTATGCAAATTCCTCGGAGAGATTTCCTATCCTCTGTATATCACGCATTTTCCTTTCGTATGTATGCAGGTTGCATGGGTCAACAACAACCCGGATGCTCCTCTGTGGATGCATATAGCGGTCTCAGCCGGAGTAGTGACAGTTGCCGTAGCACTTGCATACGCCTGGCTCAGGTTATATGATGAGCCTGTACGCAAATGGCTTACAGACCGCTGGCTCAAACATAAAAAGTAATATCGCCGTGTATGTTGCACACCGGCCTCAAGATTTCCGAGATTTTTTTCAATTTTTCAGCATAAAAATTTGGAGTGTGAACATTTTTGCCTATCTTTGCAGTCCCGATATGAAAAACGGGATTTCTTGAAAATGGTGTCATAGCTCAGTTGGTAGAGCAAAGGACTGAAAATCCTTGTGTCCCTGGTTCGATTCCCGGTGACACCACTTCAGAATCAGAGAGTTGCAGAAATGCGGCTCTCTTTTTTTGTTGTGAAAAATGGTCTGAAATGGCTTGGAAATGGGGAAATGGTGTCACCGGGAAACCCTGGATAAGCTGTTTGAATAAAAATGACTATATTTGGCGTGGCCATATATTCATGCAATATGAGAACTTACAGATTGACATTGGTTTCAGCAGCAATCCTCGCGACCGTGCTGTCGCTGTCAGGATGCTGCGGCAGGAAGCCGGGGAACCAGGTATCCCAGGAAGGACAGATATCCGGGACAGTCATCGACAACATGATGACACGCAGAAGTATCCGCAAATATAAACCCCAACCTGTGGGAAGGGATACGATGCAGATAATACTGAACTGCGGTATCAATGCCCCCAACGGACAGAACAGGCAGTCGTGGGAAATCCGTGTGGTAGATAACCCAGACTACATCAAAGGTATCACTGCCGAATACCTCAAAGAGAACCCGGCCGCAGGTGAGGATCCGTCATTCGCGAACATGTTCCGCAATGCTCCTACAGTAGTGTTCATCGCCAACGATCCTGAATATGACTTTTCGCAGATTGACTGCGGATTGCTGGCAGAAAACATGATACTGTCTGCATGGTCGATGGGCATCGGATCCTGCTGCCTCGGCGGACCGGCCAGATTCATGACTAGCAGTCCGGCAGCAGCCGGTTATGTGAAAAAACTCGGATTCTCTGATGGGTACAACCTGCTGCTCTGTATAGCATTCGGCTACCCTGCAGAATCCCCGGCCGCCAAACCGAGGGATGCGTCAAAATTCAGGTTTGTAGACTGATCATCTTCCGGACAGGGGTGCAATTATGTCATTATCCATTAATGTCCGGAATGTTAAAGCGGACAGGTCAGGGATGATAGACATATTCGGCAATATAGCGGCTGAGCCAGCCATTGTCCTGCAAATACCTGAACAATCCCTCATGAAGAAATATAGAGAACCTTCCGAGATTGAACCTGGTCCATGAATATTTCGGGTATACCATAGCACAGACTATCCTGATCTCATATTCCCCGGTCGATTCATCTATTGCCGCCTTGCTCACTTTACAGGCATTCACAGCTATGGCGGTCCTATGCTCAGGACTTCCCAATGCATAGTCCCTGGAGGCTTTCCATGCGACAGGGACTGCCGTGCCATCCGGCTTGTCTGCCAGATACGCCACTGCTCCGGCAATTTTCGCGGATTTCATGAAACCTTTTGATGCCTTGAACCTTACTACATCATCTTCCTGATGCGGGAAATGAAGCAGGAAACACTCCAAAGCCGCCTCGGGAGACAATGGCCAGCCGAACATCCACAGAGCCATGTGCATGGTATAGATACTGCAACACTCATACAGATTCAGGGACTCTCCCCGCCTGATTTTCGCCATCGACTTCTCCTGTCCTCCGTAAAAGACATAATAACATCCATTCGCAAAAACCATCGCAAGCAGCACAAGCAGGCTGACTATGGTTATCTTTACTGACCTTTTCATTGTAAAATCACTTGTATTGTTCATTTTAAACTGCCTTTGCCGAAATATCTTTTCAGCAAGGGCAAAAATGGCTATAAGTCCACAAATGTCAAAGTTTTAACACAACTGATTTATGAAATGCATCTAAACATTGATGAAATGGCTTTTAATCCGGATAACTTTTTTATCATACGCAATAACTTAACGGATTTTAAGATTTTTTATATAATATTGTGTCCCTGACCAGATATTGATATGAGAGACAGATGCAGGCAAAGCCGGGAATGTCGTGTTGAACTGAAATGGAGCTGTAGTGTACAAAATCGTGGGATCATTCTTTGTCCCCAATGTGGCATCTACAGCATGGTATCGTTCGCCTGTAACAGCATCCTCGATAAATTCAGTTCCTTCGGAATATACATAAGTACCTTCCTCTTTAGGAGTTACAATCTCATATAATATTGTACAGTTATTGCTGAGTTCTATTGAAGTGATACGCCATACATGAAATTCTGTTTCGATGACAGCATCCTTAACAGGCACAATTCTGTCTGCATTTACTGTACCCGTATAATCAACACTATCATTATTCATATTACTCATTTTCACGAAATTGCTGATATTTTGGGCATCCTGGTCCCCATATTTAGCAGCCTCCTCCGTATAATATGATGCCAGAGACTGATCTGGAGATGTGCCTCGTCCATAACGGTAACAATTTCCGAGATATCTATATATCGTAGCTTTAATGCCATCAGCAACAGATTCCCAGTCTGGATTTTGGACAGCCTTTGACATAAGGCTGAAAGCCTGACTGAAATCCTTGTTTTCCACAGGGGGATTCCCCTCATAATAGAAACCTCCTAATGCAGCTTGGGCTGTTGCATCGCCTGCATTCGATGCTAAAATCAGCCACATCAATGCCTCATCATTATTATTGTTCAAATAAAAGAAAGCCAGATGCAGCATTGCCAATGAATTCCCATTCTCTGCTGCCTTTGTCATCCATTCTTTATATTTCGACTCGTTCTTTGCCACCCCGGAACCATTAGAATACATCATAGCCACTTCACCTTGGGCAACAGTATATCCTGCTTCCGCCGAAGACAGATAATATTCAAATGCCTTTTCCATATCGACAGGAACTCCGATTCCTTCTCTGTAACAAAAACCAAGATAACATAGTCCGATAGCATCTCCTAAATCCGCAGCCTGCTTATAATATTTGAATGACATAGAATAATCCACACTTGCACCTTGTCCAGCATAATACATATAGCCCAACTGGTTCATAGAAGCAACATCCCCACCTTCTGCTGCTTTTTTATAATAATCTATTGCTGAATTATAATTGATATCCAATCCGAATCCATTATAATACATATCCCCGAGTCTTCCATACGCGAATGAGCTCCCTTGAGCGGCTGCTGCCATATACCAGTCAAAAGCCATCTTGTAGTCTATCGTACCTATATCACCGTATAAATAACCTCGCCCCAACATGCACTGAGCAATATCATTACCGTTTTCTGCACTTAACCTATAATATTCATATGCTTTTTCTTTGTCTTCTAGTATACCATTTCCGAAATAATAACAATTTCCCAATTGGCACTGGGCTTCAATATTGCCGTTTTCTGCGGCTTGTTTAAAAAGTTCAAATGCCTTTGTCATGTTCTGCTCTATAGAATATTGCTCTGAACCGTTAAGATAAAGTTCACCGAGTTCTTCCTGCGCAACGGCATAACCGGACATAGCGGCTTTCTCAAGATAAAAGATATATCTGTTGTTGACATCCGGCAGATATCCATCCTTATAGACCTGAGCCTTTATGTAATATGCTGTGTAAAAGTGTTTCTTCAAGGCCTTGTCCGCCCATTTCATTGCCATCGCCCAGTTCGCATTGACTCCGCCTCCATAAAGATAACAAATGGCCGTCATGAACTGGGCCGGGGCATAACCTTTCTTTGCGGATTTTTCATACCATAAGAATGCCGCCTGATAATCCTGCTCCGCCCCTCCATTTCCATTAAAATAACAGTTCGCAAGATTGCACATTGCCTCCTTGTCTCCTTTGACTGCATAACGGTAATAAAATGCTGCATCCTGACTCCATCCATTCACGAAACAGCAGAACATGAAGAGTATCGCCAAAAATAATTTTCCTTTCATAATAGTATATTTTATAAGATTAATCATAATATCCGTATGACCTCAATATCCCTATCACTTCCTGCGCTTCTGAATAGCCGGCATCCAAAGCTTTTCTGGCATACCTGTCTGCAAGGTTATGGGTATTTGGATTCTTGAGATATAACCTGGACAAAGGAAGATAAGCCTTCGCATTACCACTATGTGCTAATTGTTCCAGTTTTGCTATATCATTATCCTCAATGGCTTTCTCAAGTTCCGAATTTGCATCAGGCATTTTTCTGTCCGGTTTCTGCCCCGTGTCTGCCCCTTTCGTTACAATCTCTTCAATAGTATTTTTATGAAAAACCGTATTTTCTGAACGGTCAGGTGCCCCGGCGGGCGTCTGCTCTTCCGATGTAAAACCGAATACTCCAACTAAAGCCACAATCAGGACAATTGCAGAAATAACCAGCACTACAGTCCATCTTTTCCTATGATGATGTTTTGAATCATCGGCATTATGCTGCATAGCATTTGTCGTCCGTTTTGCGTCTCCCGACAATACTTTTTTGGCAATCTCATGGATTTGCTCTGCAGAAGGCCTGTCCCATGTATTTTTCTCCATACAGGTTTTGATAAGACCTTTCAGGTTTTCGCTCCAGTTTCCTACAGGCTCCGGTATTTCCGCACCTTTCAGCAACATGATCCCTCCCTGGCCGAAAAATGGCAGTTCCCCAGTCATTATTTCGAATACCGATGCTCCAAAAGCCCAGATGTCTGTCGATTTGACAGAAGCGGGAGCTGACGAAAAGAGTTCCGGAGCCATATACCCGACAGTACCGGCAATTTCATGCTCCGGCATAAGTTTCGTGGAATTCTTACGGAGCGTGCTCTTCATTCTGGTGCTTATCCCGAAATCTGTTATCAGATAAACTCCGTCCTGATTCTTCAGAATATTATCTGGTTTGATGTCTCGATGGACAATATTCTGAGCATGCAGATATGCAAGTCCCGAAGCCACATCCCGGATAAATTTCCAGATTTCCATCTCATCCGCCTTGCCTATCATGTCTTCCGAAGATTCGGGACAATATGGCATTATCAAATATGGTCGCTTCTCTATAATGTCAAAATGATATGCATGCAAAAGATTAGGATGATTTAAATTATAGACGGACTTGTACTCTTCTTTGAATTCTGCTATACCTTTACTGTCCAATGCAATATATACTTTGATCGCCACATCCATATCTGTCTGCTCATCGCGCGCAAGCCACACCTCGCCAAAAGAGCCGCGCCCTTTTTCTTCAAGCAGCCTGTATCTGCTGTTGAACAAATAGTCTTTCGTAAGTTCCATATCAATTCATTTTAATTGATTCTTGTGGTATCGTATCCTTGACAATCTGCTGTTCTGCCGAAGCTTTTTGCAATTTCAGTTCAGAGTCTGTACCTATTTCTTTGTGCTGCCCGGGGATATCAATCTGATCCACACTGCCATTTCCAGTATTCTGTACGGATTCTACAGTCATCGTTGAATCGGGATTGACAATTACCGTATCTTCCGAACAGTCAATATCTTCATCACTTCTGACATTCAGCAGGGAATAAGCGATTACAGCTGCGACAATCAAAAATATGGATGCAGCCATCATAAAGAAAATGCTCTTTTTAACCCGGAAAATATAATATCCTGTATCAGCTGCCGAAAGTTGCCTGCAATCATATTGCAGCCCGCCGGTGATTCTGGCAAGAACTACCGTCACATTGTCATACCATCCGAGACTTTCAGCGGCATACCACAGTTTCTCCCTGCACAGAACTATATTGTCCCCGGCATCCCGGATTATACTTTCCATGACATCATCCTTCAAAACCCCATTCAATCCATCACTGTTAAGCATAATGATGTCATCCCTATAAACCGGAAGCGTCCTGGCATCCGGTCTGGCTTTGCAGGAAGTATCTCCAAGACTTCTGGTCACAATATTATTATACGGATGAGAGAATGCCTCGTCTTCAGTAATCTTTCCTTCATCCACAAGAGACTGTACATACGAATGGTCCTTGGATATCTGTCGGAGTCCTTCCGATTCCCGATATAGATAAGCTCTGCTGTCTCCGCACCATGATATGGTCAGTTCCGTCCCGTATATCCACGCAACAATTATAGTGCTTCCCATTCCCTGACATTCGGGATTCTGTGAAGAATACAGTTTCACGGCCTTGTCCGCTCCGACAATGACATTTGACAGAAACGACTCCCTTAATCTGGCTGTAGAACTATGACGGGATACTTCCTGAATATCACTGAAGGCTTCACGGACTGTATTGATGGCTATTTCAGATGCTACCTCACCGGCATTCATACCTCCCATTCCATCTGCAACAGCCATAACACACCCAAGTTTTCCCAGCTCCATTTCCTGTCCCGGTACAAACGAGCAGTCAGAATTGTCACCTGCAAACCTGACCTTGACAAACATATTGTCTTCATTGCCTCGTCTTGGTGCAGCCTCATTGACTTTACCAGCAGCATCAGTGAATGCGACAAATTTCACCTTGAGATTTTCCATGTTTATTCTTCTTTAATCACTTGAATCTTCATCGGCCACAGATATTTTCAGAACTGGCTTATTCTCCGGAATTATGGAGACTGCATAATATTTACCATCCTTATAGGCAATCATAGCTGCCAGCATCAAATCGATCTTTCCCGGAGAGGGATAGCATACAGAGAGATATACCCCACCCAGCAGGTTTTCTTTTCTGACGGGTGCCTCCAGAATTGCCTGGACATCTCCAGACCCGACAGATATTTTCTGACGAATCAGGCTGATGTCAATGCCATTTCCTTTTTTATAAAGCCATACTGCCCAACCGTCTTTTTCTCCATATTCCTGATCTATGGAAATAGCATCAGCCGAAAAAAGGCTATCCTGTACAAAAACTGCATTATGCCCGATTTTTCTGACCTTAGCGAAAGGCTGCAGTTTCACCCTATACCATAAAGTGTCCTCAGCATTATATACATCCGTATATGACAGGACAGGTGAGAATTGCGGGTAGGCAGACACATTCTTGTCATCTGCCCATGGTTCCAATAATTTGCAGTCACATATAAATCCATGCCTGACTCTAATACAGTATCCTTCATACGCCCCGAAGTAATCCAAGGAATCGATGTTATACCGTTCTCCGGTAGCATTATTTTCAAGCTGGAATTCCTGTCTCATAAGATAAAAGGAATGCCGAAGCGCATTTTTAAGCATTTCCTGATTATCTGTCTCCAAAAAATCCTTGAGACTCTGTGCTGACATATTCAATGTCAGCACACCCAATAATATCAATAAGACAATTTTTTTCATAAAAACTGTTTCACAGGGAATTGATAGGTACAATAAATCCAATGTTTCTCCCGGCCGAAGCAGAAACTATCCCGACCACGGTAAGTTTACCGGATTCGTCCGCAAGCAGGGCTGGGCCTCCGGAATTCCCGGACTCGTAATTAGTATCCGTTGTCAGTATGACGCCATCTTCAAGACCTTGAGTCGCCACAATGGCATTCCCATATATCGGGGCAATGTCATTGACAGATTTTGCACCAAGCCCGAACGGGAATCCGAGAACGACAAGCCGGACTCCCCTGTCAAGTGAAGTGCTTTTCCGTCTGTCATAGTCCAGGCCTCCGGACTTGCCGGTATTGATATATGCATAATCTGCCGAAATATCTGTTGCCAATGACAGTGTATATCCGTTTTCCGTCTGGCCTAATTCATCCTGTGACCTGTCCATTGAAAACTGTGAACTTGTACATTCGAAATAGTCTCCGGATGATGAAGCACAGATGAAATGGGCTATGACACGGCCTCCATTATTCGCCACCGCATTGAGAGTCTGCATAAATTCATCTGCCTTATTCCCCTGCAGCCAATAGGACCAGTTCTCAATCACATGCCTTGCCGTCACAAACCGCCCATCTGACAAAAGGAATCCTGTCCCTGACCAGCCTGGCACATCTTTCCCGCATTCCGCATACTTGTGCGAACCATCCTGCAGATACAGCTCGATTCCAGTTGCATGAATATAATACACATAAGGCAGAATCGCATCTATCGCCCTGTTGTCCGCAGTGCTGTTCACTGTAGGAATAACACCTTCAGCAATGTCATTCTTCAGCTTCGAGAGTTCCGACATGCTGTTTTCCAGCTTTTTACTGACATCACTGTTTTTCTCTGCAAGTTCCGCCATGCTCTTTTCCATTTCAGCCTGTTGGGCTGCCCATTTTTCTTCCGCCATTTCCCTGTAAGCCTGTTCAGACTTCAATTTACCATGCGTTACCGACAAAGCTGTCGCTCCTCCCACAATCACTATCGCAAGAGCTGCTGCACATGCCCAGAGAGCTTTCTTATACGGTTTCAGAACCTGCTGTCCGAAAAGGTTCAGACGATTGGTCAAACCAATACTTCCAACAGTACCGGACTTGCCTTCCGGCACTATAAACCCTAATTTCGGCCCATTAGTTGAAAGCTGGATCTCGTCACCATTCTGCAGATACCACTCTGACTCTATCCTGTGCCCGTTAAGGTATGTTGAATTCGTCTTTGAAAGCTGGATGAGTTTCCAGTTGTCTCCATCCCTGACAATCGCGGCATGGCGTCTGCTGACAGTACTGAATGTCTCATCAAAGCGCACCTGGCATTTCGGATCGCGTCCGAGTTCTATTTCATCCAGTATTATCTGCTGTGATTCGCCTGCCTTATGATAAGATGTTGTGACCTTATGTACAAGAATATAGTACCTCTTGTCACCGTTCCCGACCAGTGACTTCAAGCCTGCGCCGACAGATGCGCCGAACGATCTTCTGTAAATTTGTGTTGACTGTGCCATATTAATTGTTTTTCAATAATTTTTCGACCCGCAGCTTTACATCTCCGATTGAAATGATATCCCCCGTATGGATGGCTTTTCCGAAAGAATCAGCCACTTCCGAATTGATATAGGTGCCGTTGAGAGATGCCTTCCAGCCACTGGATGTCCATTGTCCATCCCGCAAATACCAGATGCCGGTTTCCGGATTCTTTTCGAGCGTGCAGTGGTGACGTGAAATGTATCTGCTGTTAACTTCTTTTATAGATAACAAGTTATTGACATCAGGTGCTTCACGACCTATAGTCAGCAGATATCCGCCACTCAGCATCTTCTCGATATGGTATATTCTTCCATACTCTTCTCCTTGCATTATCCTGAGTACGATTTCCCCATGACCGATGTCTCTTCCCTGATGACTGTCCTCTGTCCGATGATATTCCGAAGGCAATTCTGACATTACCGCCAATGCTGTCTGGGTCCGACATCGGAAATCAGGTTCAAGACAACCTGATATGATCTTATCCCACACAACTCCATCGGGAATGTGTTTTAGGGAAGCACGGTCCCATTTTCCCTCACGGGCATTCCGGAGATAATCTACAATGGTCGCTTCAGTCAATTCTCCATAAGGGAGCTTCCCTACCAGCAGTTCATACATCATCACTCCGAATGAGAAAATGTCCGTCGTAGGAAGGACCGTTGCAAGGCCTCCTCTTGGCGGATTCACCTGTTCAGGAGGCATGTACGGATAAGTTCCGAAAATCTGCAGCGGCTTTCCCATGATTCCCCGCTCTGTCATCCTCTTGTTCCTGTCACCGGATATCCCGAAATCTGTCAATGCAGCTATCCCGCTCTTCTTGACAAGCACATTTTCCGGTTTCAAGTCCCGGTGCACCTTACCGTTCCTGTGCAGAACCGACAAGCCGGATAGGATTTCTTTAGCTATCTGAAAATAATCAGCATTATTTTTGTGTTCTGTGAGATAATGCCTCAAATCTCCAGAAGGGCAGAATTCCATCAATATGTATGGATTGCCTTTAATTTCGCCATAACTTATCGTATGGACCAGATAATCACTAGTGATTTTTCCGGTCTCAAATTCCATTACAAACCTTTTTCGCAGATTGTCTCCGGCTTCTGGAGGAATCGACCACAGTTTCAATATTTTTATGGCGAATTGTTCTCCTCCGGGATCCGCCACATGGTAAACATCCCCGAAAGAACCTTCTCCAAGACATTTCAGAATTCGATATTTCCCGTCTATTGTATCACCTTTGATGAAGACGCACCGTTCTGCAACCGTCATTTCACTTCCTTAAATAAAAACCGTCTGTTCCCGAGCATTATAATATCGCCATCATGCAGAGACAATTTATTCCCTGCATAGATAAATGTAGTCTTCTGCTCACTCTGGTCCTGTATGGTCCATTCTCCTGCTGCATATTCTATCCTGGCCTGTACCTTTGATGTTATGGTATGATTCCCTGATTCCGTATTCTCTCTGTTCAAATCCACAGAATCTCCATCATATATAATATCTTCAAACTGGGAACTGTCTCCGTCCCATGCCAGTGGTTTCAGACTGAACGCCTTGCCTGTATACTGGTTTGCCCATGGATTGATTGTGCCCTGCTTTCGTCTGACATTCTCGGACATTGTCTCAGGTGCAGACTGTTTCACTACTGGACTGCTGTCATATCCGCATTGAGGACAGGCCTTGTTATCATTCCTCAAAGGGAAGCCGCACCGGGCGCAATACTTTTCGGAACCTTTCTTTTCATCATTAAACACATCTGTCTCAGCTACGGTTCCCCGTAAACTTTGTTGTTTCTCTTCAACCGGATCATTATCTGAAGATACGGCAAGAGGAGCGTTACATTTAACGCATTTCTCATTGGTGTCAGGATTTTCCCAACCGCAATTAAAGCATCTCATAATTGTTAAAGTTTATAATATACGGAAAGTGTGGAGCAAACTGCCAATCCGTACCGAGGCTCTGGAATACCTTACACAAGATTGCACAATTACCCCACACCGTATGACAAGGCGCCGAACGGGCATACTTATCACAAGCGGTGAAGTGTCATTGACTATCCTTCGTGTATTGAAATTTTCCAGATTTCGGTACAAGGATGCGCTGAACACCTTCATCAACCTGACTTTGACAATGCGTCACCCTACCCGAGTAAGTCTTGTTCAAGGGCTTCCAACAATGGCTTGATGGCTTCCTG
>CALVAC010000033.1 GCA_944325435.1 uncultured Bacteroidales bacterium
TGTACAGGGAGATGTTCCGATAGTTGCGGATACGGAAGAGGCCGCTGAGCCATCTGCGCCTGCGATAAACTATTCAGACAGGACTCTTGCAGAGCTGGTGTCGCTGTTCGAGGAACTGGGCAGGAACGAGGACAGGATGAAGATGAACAGGGAGGCGGAGGCCATAAAGACAGCTTTCTACAAGAGGCTTACCAAGGAGAAGGCTGAAGCGGGCGATTCTGTCTCTGAAGATGCTTTCACGGAAATCGAGAACGGCTTCAAGGCATACTACAACGCATACAGGAAAGAGCGTGCAGAATACAATGCACGTCAGGAGCAGGAGAGGGAGGAGAATCTTGTGAAGAAAGAGGCTGTTATAGCCGACCTGAAGGCACTCCTTGAGAAACAGGAGGATGTCAATGCCACATTCCCTGCTTTCAGGGAGATACAGGACAGATGGAGGTCGATAGGTCCGGTTCCGGTGCAGAACTACCGCAACATCAATGACACATACCAGCTGTATGTGGAGCAGTTCTATGATATGGTCAAGATCAACCGCGAACTCCGTGACCTGGATTTCAAGAAGAATCTTGAGGTCAAGGAGAAATTCTGCGAGATGGCTGAGAAGCTGGCCGGGAACGAGAACATAGTCGAGGCGTTCAAGGAGCTCCAGAAGCTTCACGAGCAGTGGAAGGAGTACGGGCCGGTGGCAAAGCAGTACCGCGAGGAGATATGGGACCGTTTCAAGGCGGCTACAGCGGTGATAAACAAGAAATATCAGGCATATTTCGAGGAGCAGAAGGAGAAGCAGGTGGAGAATCTTGCAGCAAAGACAGTCCTCTGCGAAAAGGTGGAGGAGATTGCCGGCAGGGAGATAGGCAGCTCGGCAGAGTGGAATGCCTGCTCCAAGGAGATCGAGGATATCCAGAAACAGTGGAGGACAATCGGTTTCGCCACCAGAAAGGAGAACCAGAAGATATACGACAGGTTCCGTGCAGCCTGTGACAGGTTCTACGGACGCAAGAGGGAGTTCTATACCGGTTACAAGGACAGCATGAATGCAAACCTCGCCAAGAAGATTTCCCTTTGCGAGGCTGCGGAGGCCCTCAAGGGCAGCACCGAATGGAAGAAGGCTACAGACCAGTTCATCAACCTGCAGAAGCAGTGGAAAGAGATAGGGGCTGTGCCGCGCAAGAAGTCGGAGCAGCTGTGGAAACGGTTCCGTGCCGCCTGTGATGAGTTCTTCAACGAGAGGGACTTGAACGCCAGACCGGAGAACAACTTCTACGGCAACCTCAAGGCGAAGCAGAGGCTCATCGCCGAGATTGAGGCTTACAGCCTGTCTGGGGATGAGGACAGGGACAGAGAGGCTCTCGAGTCGTTCATGCAGAGATGGCAGGAGATAGGCTTCGTGCCTTTCAAGGAGAAGGACAATGTGGCACAGGCATACAAGGATGCGATAAACAGCAAGTTCCCTGATGCCTCCAAGGTGCGCAAGAGCCACTATGCAAAGGCTCCGAAGAGTGAGAAGGAGAGGCTTATCCAGAAATACAACCAGCTTGAGCAGGATATAGTCACATACGAGAACAACATTGGCTTTTTCGCGATGTCGAAGAATTCCGAACCTCTCATAAGACAGATGCAGGAGCGGATTGAGCAGGCAAAGAAGGAACTGAAGGATCTTGAGACCCGTATCAGGTCCATAGGTGATGAGGAATAACAGAGAGAAAGGAGATGAATAAGAATTCGGTAATCGGTTTTATACTTATAGGTGTAATTCTTTTCGGCTTTTCGTGGTATCAGTCGAGACAGTACAGGAAACAGGCGGAATATCAGGCGCAGCTCGACTCGCTGGCAATGGTCCAGATGAGGGAGCAGATGAAGGCGGATTCGATATACAGGGCGGAGCATCCGGAACTGTATGCCGTGGATTCCACAGGCACGGCAAGCGTGGTGGCTCCAGGACATAAGGCTTCCCAGAGACCTATATATAAGGATTCGTCCCTGAATCTGGCAAGCAACGCCGCCGCCACCCTGCATACCCTTTCAAACGACAAGGTGGAGATAACCTATACGACCAGGGGGGCACAGCCGTATTCGGTGCTGATACGCGACTATATGACATACGACAGCACGGCTCTTTATCTGATAAAGCCGGATATGAGTGAATATGGCGTGACTGTATATGCCGGTGAGAGCATAAACACGAAAAACTTCGTGTTCGATGTGGCTGAGAGCACGGATTCCACCCTTGTCATGAGGCTGCCTTTTGCGGGCGGAGGCTATATCGAGCAGAAATACACCCTCTCTCCGGGAAGCTATATGGTGAGGAACGAGCTTTCGTTCGTAGATATGGAAGCTGTCATTCCGAGGAATGTAACAATGTTCGACATAGACTGGAGTGTTGTGATACCGCGCCTTGAGAAAGGTTACAACAACGAACTCCAGTATTCAAAGCTCAACTACCGGTTCCCGGATGACAGGAAGGTGCATGACCTCGGCAGAGGCAAGTCGGCTGACAAGCGTCTTGACGCGAGGGTGAGCTGGTTCGCTTTCCAGCAGCAGTTTTTCTCTGCCATTATGAGGGCTGAGAATGATTTCGCATCCACGGATCTGAAGGTGAAGTTCTATGATGAAGATGATCCGCAGCGTGACCTTATGGCATGTTCGGCACGGATGCGCAGCGATCTGGACATCAATTCTTCCAGGGTCACCATACCGTTCGATTTCTATTTCGGACCGAATGATTTCAAGACCCTCAAGAAATATGACCAGAAATATGAAAAGATTATACCTCTCGGAGGCTGGCTTGTGGGCTGGATTAGCCGGATTGCAATCATTCCGTGCTTCGATTTCTTCGGAAAGTTCATAGACAGCTACGGTATCATCATCCTGCTGATGACCATCCTGATAAAGCTTGTAGTATCTCCTCTGACCATCAGGTCGTACATATCTTCTGCCAAGATGAATGTCATCCGGCCGGAGGTGAACAAGCTCAACCAGAAGTATCCTAAGCAGGAGGATGCAATGAAGAAGCAGCAGGCGATGATGAATCTGTACAAGAGGGCGGGAATCAACCCGATGGGCGGCTGTCTTCCGATGCTTCTCCAGTTCCCTATACTCTTTGCGATGTTCCGGTTCTTCCCTGCATCCATCGAACTCCGTCAGCAGAGTTTCCTGTGGGCGGATGACCTGAGCGCGTACGACTCCATACTTGACCTGCCGTTCAGGATTCCTCTCTATGGTGACCACGTGTCCCTGTTCGCCCTGCTTATGGCAATATCCATGTTCATCTATTCCAAGATGACTTCGAGCCAGATGTCGGATGACCCTAACATGGCCGGAATGAAGTTTATGAGCGTATGGCTTATGCCGATCATGATGCTGTTCATCTGTAACAACCTCTCCAGCGGATTGAGTTACTATTATCTTCTGTCCAATATAATCACGATGCTCCAGACCTGGTTCGTGCGCAGGTTTGTCGTGGATGAGAAGAAGATACATGCCCAGCTTGCCGCTACAGAGGGCAAGCCTCTCCCGAAAAGCAGATGGCAGCAGAGGCTTGAGGAGGTGCAGAAGATGCAGGAGCAGGCTCTCAAGGAGCAGCGTAAGCGCAGGTGACAGTGCTTTCCGTGATTGACCTGTCATCCGGAGCGCAGCGAAGGATTGATGTTACGACTGTACAATGGATATCGGAGATACGATACGGAGGCTGAAAAAGGAACTGCCGTCGGGAGTCAGACTGGCGGCAGTCTCAAAATTCCATCCGGCGGATGCTATCCGCGAAGCATATTCTGCAGGGCAGCGGATCTTTGCGGAGAGCCGTCCCCAAGAGTTTTATGCAAAAGTCGTGGAGCTCGGGGCATCGAGGACTCCGGACGGCACTCCGGAGTATTCGGATATCGAATGGCATTTCATCGGTCATCTCCAGACCAACAAGTTGAAGCTGGTTCTTCCGTATGTCTCTTTGGTACAGTCTGTTGACTCGCTTCATCTTTTGCAGGCAATCGACCGCTGGGGTAAAGAAAACGGGCGGGTAACAAATGTGTTGCTTGAATGTCATATAGCTGCGGAACAGACGAAACAAGGTTTTTCCATGGATGAGATACGGCAGATTCTTGCTGAGGAGCAGTCATATACCAATGTGAGGTTCTGCGGTCTGATGGGTATGGCGACCTTTACCGATGACGAGATGGTCATCCGGGCTGATTTCGGCAGGATACAGGGACTGTTCGACAGTCTGGTCTCTTCCGCAGGCGGCAGCCGGCTGAAATATTTCAGGGAACTCTCGATCGGGATGTCTGAAGACTACAGAATAGCTCTTGAGTACGGTTCCACTATGGTGCGTATCGGTACGATGATTTTCGGCCCGAGGTCCTATTGACTGCCCGGCTCAATATCTTCCCGTCCTTTTCCCGCAAGGCAGAAATAGGCGGGTGTTAAAACAATTTTAAATCAAGCGGGAAATCAGTCTGTCGGGGAAAATCCGCCGATGACTCTGCCTAATGCAAAATTTGAGCATAAATTGTGATAAATTCAAAACTGTTTCCTAAATTTGGAAACGATTTGAAAGATGACACAGATCCTGTTCCCAACCGATGGCGAGACGGTGCGGTCTCTGGCTTTCTACCTGGCTGCAGAAGAATATGCAGCCGGGCTGGATGGTATCGGCGAATCCATGTTTTTCTGGACAGTGCAGCCTTCGGTCATTTTCGGCCGCAACCAGTGTATGGAGGCAGAAGTGAACCTGTCCTGGTGCCGGGAGCATAGGGTACAGGTATTCAGGCGGCGGAGCGGGGGAGGATGTGTATATGCTGACCGTGGAAACCTGATGATATCGTATATCTCTCCCGGGCTGGACGCGCGGGATGCATTCTGCAGGTATCTGTCTATGATGACGGATGCGTTGCGCTGGCTCGGTGTGGTTGCTGAGCCGTCAGGGAGGAACGATATACTTGCCGGAGGGAGGAAGATTTCCGGCAATGCCTTCTATACGGCGGCAGGAAAAAGTATTGTACACGGGACATTGCTCTACGATGTCGATATGGAGGCGATGCAGGCTGCCATCACCCCGTCCCGGGACAAGCTTGACAGGCATGGGGTGGCATCTGTACGCCAGAGGGTGACCAATATGAAGACTCTGCCCGGGATGGCTTGCGGTGTCAGGGATACCGCATCGCTGGCAGTACGGCTGGCGGAGCGTCTGTGTGATTCTTCCCTGATGCTGGCACCGGACCAGGTGGAGGAAATTTCCCTGCTTGCCGGGAAATACCTCGATCCCGTTTTTGTCGGCGGAAAAGCAGACGGACATTGACACATAATTATGCACTATATGGAAGATAACCTCTTGAAAACATGCCTTTATGACAGGCATATCGCCCTCGGGGCACAGATGAGTCCGTTTGCGGGGTATGATATGCCCATCCAGTACACATCCATAATAGATGAGCACAACGCGGTCCGTAATTCTGCAGGAATGTTCGATGTGTCGCACATGGGGGAAATTTTTGTCAGCGGCCGTGATGCGGAGAGATATGTAAACCATGTATTCAGCAATGACATCTCGGACATGCAGCCGGGAAAGGTGCTGTACGGAATGCTTCTGAACAATCACGGAGGTGTGGTTGATGACCTGCTGGTCTACAGGGATTCCATCCCTGACAGTTATCTGCTTGTGGTCAATGCGGCCAATATCGCCAAGGATTTCAGCTGGCTGGAGGCCAATGCGGAAGGTTTCGATGTCAATGTCAGGAACGAATCCGGGAAGTGGGGGCAGATTGCTCTCCAGGGACCAGAGGCGGAGAAGGTACTGGTCGATGTGCTTCATCTTGATGCAGCAGCCTCTCTTGCCTTCTACTCCTGGTGCGAGATGCAGTGGAACGGGAAGCGGTTGATAGTCAGCAGGACAGGATACACGGGAGAGGATGGTTTCGAGTTCTATTCATCTGAGGATGAAATCAGGGATATATGGGATACACTTGCTGGAAGCGGAGTTGTCCCGTGCGGCCTCGGATGCAGGGACACCCTGCGTTTTGAGGCTGGACTTCCGCTGTACGGACATGAACTTTCCGATGATATCACACCTCTGGAAGCCGGGCTGGGAATGTTTGTCAAGCTGGACAAGCCGGAGTTCATCGGCAAGGAAGCCCTTGTCGCGCAGAAGACGGCCGGATTGACCAGAAAGCTTGTAGGCATCGAACTCGATGACAAGGCCGTGGCGAGGGCCGGCTATCCTGTAGAGGCAGATGGGACAGAGGTAGGGACAGTCACCACCGGCTACCGTTCGATCACCCTTGACAGGAGCGTCTGCTTCGCAATGGTGTCTAAACAGTATGCTGACCTCGGGACGCGGGTCGGTATCCATATAAGGAAAAAGGTCTTTCCTGGGACAGTCTGCAGGAAGAGATTCTATGTCCCTCACTATAAGAAATAATGTCAACATAAAACTGATAATACAATGAGCAAGACAGTAGCAGGACTCCTGTACAGCGAGTCGCACGAATGGGTGAGCGTGGATGGAAACATTGCAACAGTCGGGATAACCGATTTTGCACAGCATGCTCTCGGCAACCTTTCCTATGTGGATATGCCGGAAACTGATGATGAAGTGACCAAAGGCGAAGAGTTCGGGGCGGTCGAGAGCGTGAAGGCCGCAAGCGACCTTTATTCTCCCGTATCTGGCAAGGTGGTGGAGACCAATTCCGAACTTGAAGATGCCCCGGAACGGCTCAATGTCGATCCGTATGCAAACTGGATTATCAGGGTGGAGATGTCCGATCCGTCCGAACTGGATGACCTGATGGATGAGGCTGCCTATATTTCATTCTGCGAAAAGGAATAGCTATGGCCTTTGCATATTTTCCCCATACTCCGGATGACATAAGGCGTATGCTGCAGCGTTCCGGGGTATCCTCCATCGATGACCTCTACTCCGATGTCCCTGAAAAATTCAGATTCAGACAAGAGTATGACTTGCCGGATGCGATGTCCGAGATGGAGGTCCGCAGATATTTCGAGGAACTGGACCGGGCGGATACGAGGCTGACCGTCTTCTGCGGCGCCGGTGCTTACGACCATTATACTCCGTCCGCAGTCGGATATATCGTTTCCCGTTCGGAATTTCTGACGGCATACACACCGTACCAGGCAGAGATCTCCCAGGGTACTCTGCGCTATATATTCGAGTTCCAGAGTATGATGTGCGAACTGACGGGTCTGGATTGTGCGAATGCATCTATGTATGACGGTGCCACATCGGCTGCTGAGGTCCTGCTGATGTGTGTGGCCTCTTCAAAGAAAAGGAAGAAGGTGCTGGTTTCCTCGACCCTGCTGCCGAATGTCATCGATGTGGTCAGGACATATGCGAGCTACCACGGGGTGGAATCAGGGACAGTGGCGGCTATTGACGGTGTCACATCCAGGGACAGTCTGGAGGCAATGCTTGCCGCGGGGGATGTCGCGGGTGTCCTTGTCCCGGGCATCAACAGGTACGGTATCATTGAGGACCTGTCCGGCTTCGCGGATGCAGCGCATTCTGCCGGAGCCTTGCTGGCAGTGTACAGCGACCCATCTTCCCTTGCTGTCCTGAAGACTCCGGGAGAATGGGGCGCGGATATAGCCTGCGGAGATGCCCAGTCTCTCGGCATTCCACTAAGTTTCGGTGGACCGTATGTGGGTTTTCTGGCCTGCAGGAAGGACCTGATGCGCAAATTGCCCGGCAGGATTGTCGGGGCGACGGCCGATATGGATGGGAAGCGCTCCTTTGTACTGACTCTCCAGGCCAGGGAACAGCATATACGCCGCGAGAAGGCGACCAGCAATATCTGCTCCAACCAGTCTCTGATGGCTCTTTTTGTGACAGTCTACCTGTCACTGATGGGACCTGACGGGCTGAAAAAGGTCAACGACCTTTCGTATGGTGGAGCGCATTATCTGCACGACAGGCTGCTTGCCACAGGCAAATTCTCTGAAGTATTCGACAGACCTTTCCTGAAAGAGTTCGTGCTGAATACAAGTCTTGATCCAGAAAAGCTGCAGCAGGCTCTGCTGGATGCAGGGTTCTTTGCCGCTCTTGTTACAGAGGAGGGATATGTGTCATTCTGTGTGACTGAGCGCAGGACCAGGGAGGAAATAGATGCGATGCTCGATGTAATTAGATTATTGGGATGATGAAATACTACGATAAACTGATATTCGAACTGTCCTGTGAGGGACGGTGCGGCTATACGCTGCCGGATGCAGACTGGGCGCAGACTTCGGATTCCATTCCTGATGGATTGAAGCGCTCTGCCGCACCCGGGCTTCCACAGGTCAGTGAACCTGAGGTCGTAAGGCATTACACCAATCTGTCGGATATGAACTTCGGTGTGGATACCGGCTTTTACCCTCTGGGGAGCTGTACCATGAAATATAATCCGAAAATCAACGAGGAGATAGCCGGAATGCCCGGGTTCAAGGGAATACATCCCCTGCAGCCCCGCTCTACCGTCCGGGGAGTGATGAAACTCTACGGAGACCTGTCTTCCGCGCTCTGCGCCATAACCGGGATGGCCGGATTCACCCTCAACCCTTTTGCCGGAGCACACGGTGAACTGACAGGGCTGATGATAATGCGCCGTTACCATATCTGCAGAGGTGATATGAAAAGGACAAGGGTTATTGTCCCGGACAGTGCGCACGGGACCAATCCTGCAAGTGCTGCGGTCTGCGGCCTTGATGTGGTGCAGGTGAATTCCCTCCCGGACGGGACAATAGATGTGGACCACCTGAAGACCCTTCTCGATGACACTGTCGCAGGGATAATGATGACCAACCCGAACACTCTCGGACTGTTCGAGACCCGGATAGAGGAGATTGCGGATCTGGTGCACGGCTGCGGCGGCCTGCTTTATTACGATGGGGCGAATATGAATCCTCTGCTCGGCGTGGTGCGTCCTGGCGATATGGGCTTTGACATAATGCATCTTAACCTGCACAAGACATTCTCCACCCCTCACGGCGGCGGCGGTCCCGGAGCAGGACCGGTCGGGGTTGCGGAGCATCTGCTCCCGTACTTGCCTCTCCCTCGAATCGATGGAGAGAAGCCGGATGAATGCGCAGGTCGGGTTTCCGGGTTTATGGGAAACTTCGGAGTCCTGATGAAGGCATACGCCTATATATTGATGCTCGGGAGACAGAACATCAGGATGGCCGGCCCTCTCGCAACCCTGAATGCGAACTATATCAAGGAGAGTCTGAAGGATTGCTACAGGCTGCCTATAGACAAGGTCTGCAAGCATGAGTTCGTCTTTGACGGGCTTGCCGACAAGAGCACTGGAGTGACCACCCTCGATGTAGCGAAGCGGCTGCTGGACTACGGCTTCCATGCGCCGACCGTATATTTCCCTCTGCTTTTCCACCAGTCGATTATGATAGAGCCGACAGAGACCGAGAGCAGGGAGACACTGGATGCATTCATTGAAGTGATGAGGAAGATTGCGGAGGAAGCTGCAGCCGATCCGGATATGGTCAGGTCGGCTCCCCACAATACTTCGGTGCGCCGTCCTGACGAGACTGCCGCGGCGAGACATCCTGTACTGAAATACCGGGATCTTGCCTGACGGCCGGGAGCGCTTGATATACAGGGACCGTCAATGTTTGCTGATAGTGGATTTGCCAGATGAAGATTATTATAATAGGAGCCGGCCCGGGCGGATACGAGACTGCCCTTGAGGCTGCAAAGAGGGGGATAGAAACAGTCCTCATAGAACAGGGGAATGTCGGAGGAACATGTCTCAACGAAGGGTGTATCCCGACCAAAGTCCTGTGCCGCAGTGCGGAGGTATTGGAAGAGGCCAGGTCGGCAGGGGAGTTCGGGGTGCGTCTTTATGACATTATGTCTTCCGCAAATCCGGACTCTGCCGGTACGGGGGAATGCGGGAGTGTGCGGATTGATTTCGGGAAGGTGCAGAACCGCAAGGCCGAGGTGGTGGCACAGCTGCGTTCCGGAGTACATACCTTGCTGGACAACAAACTGATAACCCTTGTGAAGGGGAGGGCAGTGATTAAGGATGCGCATACGGTCACGGTATCCGGCAGTCAGGAGGAATATTCTGCGGACTGTATCATTGTGGCGACTGGTTCATCCCCTGCAGCCCTGAATGTACCGGGAGGAGACCTGCCCGGCATTATGACTTCGAGAGAAATACTGGATATCGGAGATGTTCCGGGGAGCCTCTGTATAATCGGTGCAGGGGTGATAGGACTTGAGTTTGCCTCTGTATTCAGCAGTTTCGGCAGCCGCGTTACAGTGGTGGAATACTGCGGGCAGATTCTTCCGAGATTCGACTCCGACCTTGCGAAGCGTCTGAAGCAGAGCCTTACAAAAAGGAAAATCGAAATCATCACATCCGCAGCAGTGAAATCCTTGTCCTGTGTCAGTGTCCCGTCAGCCGGATATAAGATAGAGTATGAATCCCGGGGAAACAGGCAAGAGGTGGTTGCGGAAAAGGTACTTGTCGCCGTGGGCCGCTGTCCGAATGTGCAGGGTATCGGTCTTGAGAATGCCGGAGTGGAGTACACTGCAAAAGGCATACAGGTTGATGAGAATATGAGGACTGCCTGTCCATCTGTATATGCCATAGGGGATGTGACCGGACGGATGATGCTTGCGCATGTGGCCACATCTCAAGGGCTGCGCGCACTGGACCACATTTGCGGATGGCATGGCAGCATTGGCCTTTCGGTCGTGCCGTCAGCTGTATTCACCATACCAGAGGCTGCGGCTGTGGGACTTACGGAGGATGAATGCAAGGAAAAGCATATTGCCTGCAAGGTGATGAAGTCGTTCTTCCGCTCCAACGGCAAGGCTGTGGCTATGGGACAGACGGATGGCTTTGTCAAGATAGTGACGGCTGACTGTCGTGAGTCTGTACAGGATGAAACTGCGCCGTCTGGAAAGTCCGGGGATATGGGTGGAAATCCCGTCTACAGGGATGGACAGATATTGGGCTGCCACATCTTCGGGCCTCATGCGGCGGATCTGATAGCGGAAATGGCTGCATTCATCAGTATGGGGGCTACCGTGGAAGACCTACGCTCGACAATTCATGCCCATCCGACCCTCAGCGAAGTATTCCGGATATGATCCGGTCCAGGCAGAGAGTCTTTGAGGCTTGGAGAGCAGCAGGTAATTACTGTTCCGTGGCCCCTGATCCGGACAGGATGTCGACCATTGCTCCGGCGACGGACAGGGAAGCTCCGGTACCGCCGAGCAGATGCCGGATTTCCGTATAGCAGGCGAGCATCTTCTCCCTGTATTCCCTGTCCTCGATCAGGGCACGGACCTCCTTGAGGATTTCGTCCGCATTGCAGTCGTCCTGGATCAGTTCCCTGAAGGCGAGACGGTCCAGGCACAGGTTGCCCAGACTTATGTAATGCACTTTGATGATATGCTTCCCGACGATGTATGTCAGCCAGTTGACCCTGTATCCTACGACCTGGGGCACATTGAACAGGACTGTCTCCAGAGATGCCGTCCCGGAGTTTACCACGGCTGCTTCCGCGTGCCTGATTATGGACTGGGTCTCTCCGAAAAGGACCTTGACATAATCCTCCGATGGGTCGAGCCACGGGGAATAGTCTTCAATAGTACGGGCCGGTGCTCCTGCTATAAGGAACTGATAGCCGGAATATTGCGGCAATGAGTGCATTTTCCTTGCAAATTCGGCAAGTACAGGCATCATCGAGGATATCTCTGGTTTGCGCGAACCGGCGAGCATAGCTATTACCGGCTTGTCTTCCAACGTATTGCGTCTTAGAAAGTCTTCCCTGGTCTCTTTCATTGCCGCTGAATTGTCCACTGCATCCACCAGCGGATTGCCCTTGTAGATGAAATCGACTCCTCTGGACTTGAAATACGGTATTTCGAACGGGAATACGATAAACAGCCTGTCAACGAAAGCTTTCAGTTTCCGTATCCTGCCCTCCCGGGATGCCCACACCTTGGGGGCGATATAATAGAATACCTTCAGTCCGTGCCTGTGCGCAAATTCGGCAATCTTGAAGTTGAATCCGGGATAGTCTATCAGGATGACGACATCAGGCCGATGTGCGAGTATGTCCTCCTTGCATTCTTTTACGTTCTTCAGAAGCCTGCCCCCTTTCCGGAGCACTTCCCACACTCCCATGACAGCCCCTTCCCTGTAATGGTGCACCAGCCCTCCGAACCGGGACTGTTCTCCGCCTTTGTCTGACAGCTGCACCGTGCAGCCGGTCCCGGAATTCCGGTTAATGCGGTCCCTGTAGACACTGTCCATCAGGTCTCCTCCCCAGAACCTTATTTCCGCCTGTGTGTCTTTGGCATACAGCCCGCGCATCAGATTAGACCCGTGCAGGTCTCCGGATGCCTCTCCTGCTATGATATAATATTTCATCTGCCGAATATAGTCAGTTTATAAGAAGTTGTCGATATTCCGTCCGGTAAGTCCCGGATGTCCGTTCAGAAATCCGTGTCGAACCCGAGACCGGCGAGCCTTTCCACTTCGACACGGTCGGTGGTGTCGATATTGTGTGCCACCATCGATATGTAGCCATCCTGAATCAAATGGTGGTCGGCTTGCGGGTCATTGCCTGAATCATCCACGAATGTACCGACCATCATATAAAGCTTTTCCCCTTCTTCGCAGACAGGGGATGACTCCTGTCCGAGCATTTCAGGCGTGATGCCGTGCCTGCTGTAGAAAGAAGGGTCCCAATCTATGAATTCGCGTATCCAATGTCCCTTGCCCTGGTATCCTGTCCTGATACCCCGTATCTTTTCTGCCGGAATGTCTGGGAAATTGATGTTGTAGTAGACGCCATATCCGGCTGTATCTTCTGTCTTTGCCGGATTCTGACCGGATTTTCCGGTGGCATCGATGATTTTCCTGAAAAGGTCCGGAAAATATTTCTCAACGGAGGAGAAGTCTGCATCCGGATCCATTGAGCAGAGCGACACTCCTATTGCCGGGATTCCGCAAAGGGCCGCCTCCTGGGCAGCTCCGAGAGTGCCGGAATAGCAGGATGCGGAAGCCGCATTGGAACCGTGGTTGATACCCGATACCACCACATCCGGCTTCGGCCAGCCCGAAACATCCGTGTCGAGCGCATATTTCACGCAGCTGGCGGGTGTAGCATCCAGATATGCCACAGTCAGGCTGCCGCGGCTTCCGTGTACTGTGCCCCCGGTGTCTTTCCTGAGGCTTCCGTCAGTGGACTCTCTGTCTGGTGTTGCGGGTGAATGTATGATTTCCTTATATCTTATCGCCTTGAAACCCAGGGATACCGCCATCGACATACCGGACTGGTGTGTCTTCGGGGCCACTACATACACATTCCCGAACTGTCTCATCATTTCCGCAAGGACCCGGACTCCCTTGGCCCTGTATCCGTCGTCATTTGTCACAAGAATATTCATCTCGAATCAATTTGACAGCAAATATAGGAAGAAGCGGAGAGCAATGCAAGCAAGCATGCGGTGCCAGTGCGCGGCAGTACAGACGGTGTCACGCATCGTGTCCGATAACGGAGGATAAATGCATTCCGAAAATGTCAGATATTTGCCGGAAAGGCTTGTATGATTGAAATTTTATCGTATATTTGCCGCATACATTAAAAATAATAACCAATTTTAGCTTTTTCCTGACTTTGACAATGCGTCACCCTACCCGAGTAAGTCTTGTTCAAGGGCTTCCAACAATGGCTTGATGGCTTCC
>CALVAC010000034.1 GCA_944325435.1 uncultured Bacteroidales bacterium
TCGGGGTGTGGCGCAGTTGGCTAGCGCATCTGGTTTGGGACCAGAGGGTCCTGTGTTCGAGTCACAGTACCCCGACATAGAGACGGAGACAGAATCATCTGCCTCCGTCTCTTGTTTATATCTCCTCAGACCTGGCTTATAAAACAAAAACAGAGACCGAAAATCCGGCCTCTGTTTTTTGTGCGGATGGCGAGACTCGAACTCGCACAGGAAAACTCCCACCACCCCCTCAAAGTGGCGCGTCTACCATTTCGCCACATCCGCTTGATTTGGGACTGCAAAGATATACATTTAAAATCTTTTCACAAAAATTTTTTGATTTTTTGACGGATTTTTTTGACGGAAGCAGACACGGTCAAGCCCCTATTCAATCTTTTCCCATATCACTGTCTGGGAAAACCCGAGAAGCGACCCTTTGAGTCTGAACTTGCCATCATCCCCGAAATAGCAGGTGGCATTTGCACGGATACCTCTCGTCGGGTCATAGACTTTTCCTCTGTCCCAACGCTGCTTTTCAGCATTGTATTCAAGTCCGGTAATGAGTACTATACTGTCGCACGGCACATTCCGCAACGTCTTGTCCGGATTTTTCACATCCCTCAAGATAACATTGCCGTCCTCATCCCTGCAGCCCTTGACCCATACCGTCTGAGCCTTATATGTCCCATCATTCTCTTTCGTGAACCTCACCTTGCTCTCCTGACTCTCATACGAGACATAATACATACCTATTATATTGTCCGGCTCCGAATTGAGAGACTCCTGGCCTGAAGCCGGAATAGATGCAAGAGCCAAGCATAATGATGCCGCAAAAACAAATATACGCTTCATAATGTCCTGTTTAAGAATCTTTTTCAAGAAAAATATCCCATATATGAAATATTTTCCGTATCTTTGCGCGCTTTTCCTCGGGTAGGAAAAGACAGGTAAATTTATTCATTTTTATTAAAACAGATTCACAATGGCTGTTAAAATCCGTCTTCAGCGCCACGGAAAGAAGAATTTCGCATTCTTCCACATTGTCGTGGCTGACACTCGCGCACCTCGCGATGGCCGTTTCATCGAGCAGCTGGGTTCATACAACCCGAACACAAATCCTGCAACTATCGTGCTCAATGCAGAAAGAGCCCTTGCATGGCTCAATGTCGGAGCACAGATGACTCTGGTGACCCGCCGTATCCTTTCATACGAGGGCGTACTCCTCCGCAAGCACCTCCAGGGCGGAGTTGCCAAGGGTGCGCTCACCCAGGAGCAGGCAGACCAGAAATTCAACGCATGGAAGGCCGAAAGGGATGCAAAGATTGAAGCCAAGAAAGCAGGACTCAGCAAAGAGGCCGCTGAAAAGGCAAAGACTGCTGAAGCCGCAGAGGCAAAGGTAAATGCAGCAAGGGCAGAGGCCATAGCCAAGAAGAAGGCTGAGGCCGAGGAAGCCGCAAGGGCTGCAGCAGAAGCTGCAGCTGCAGAGAAAGCCGCACAGGAAGCAGCAGCTGCTGCTGAGGCCGAAGCCGCTCCGGCAGAGAACACAGAGGCGTAATGTCCGGTGCGGACCATAATCTCATCAAAATCGGCCAGGTATTGAAATCGAACGGTACCGGAGGCGAGACAGTGATGGGATTCCGCGACATAGACCTCGGTGATATCGACATTGAGGAACCGGTGTTCATCTTTATGGATGGGACGCCGGTTCCTTTCTTCATCGAAAGCCTCACCCCGAGAGGCAACTCAAAAGCAATAGTGAAACTTGCAGGCATCGACTCGGGATCCGATGCGGAAGAGATAGCCGGACAGCCAGTCTATGCAGACAAGGAAAGCATAGGGGAAACATACGGCGATGAGGATGATATGTCATTCCTCATCGGATGGTCTCTGTACAATGCGACTTCTGACAATATAGGGGAAATTACGGATTTTATGGATATCCCCGGCAACCCGTGCATCATCGCCGGCACAAAAAAAGGAGCAGTGACAATACCGCTCCATGAAGATCTTATAATTTCAATAGACCCGGAATCCCGTTCCATTACAATGGACATCCCGGATGGTCTGCTGTCCCTGTAGGATTCAGAAACGGGCTGACTTTATTTCATAGTCTGCTCTGACATCCTGATAGAATGCAGCCTGAGCCGTCATCATATACGGGGACAGGAACAGCGCACCTGTCCCGAGCGTGAGTACGCACAGCAGCATCCACCCGACAAAGCTGAGCTGGAGACGGAAGAGATCGAATTTTCTTCCTGCCATCATCTTGCTGCTCAAACTGATAGCCTCGTTGGCGGAAAGCTCGGGCCTGTCCACAAGTATATATGGAGTCATTGCATACGAATACGCCTTGACAATGCCAGGAACCACCAGAAGCAATGACCACAAAAAGATGAACACTCCCATCAGAAACTGTCCGAGAACGATATGCCCCCAGTTCCTGAAACCCTGTGAAAAAAGATTCCCCACAAGTCCGGCATCGCCTTCCTGATGGAGTCTCTTGAAAGCATTATAGTACCCGACCTGGAGAGGGGCAAGGAAAAGGAGTGACAGAATCAATGTAGAACCTCCTGCCGCCAGGGACAGCACTGGTGACAACAGGACATGACCAATGCCGATACCCTGCAATGCAGATGGAGCCGTACACACTGCCGCAACTGCAAAATAGACGATAGCCGTGACAACAGCCTCGGGCCACCCGCCTTTCAGCGCATCAAGAGCCGCGCTCTTGTATTCCTGATTGTTTTTCATATCCTGAGTCAATTCATGCCGACTGGGCATACCGTTACCTTTTAATATATATGGTTGCAAGGAAGTCATCCATACAGACAGTCATGGACGGCAGATTCCTGCTGGCCTCCAGTTCGAAATCGATGTTGTCCACCTGACCCAGCGCGGTCAGCGGGAGATTCTTCCATCTGGTCAGCAGACTGTCCGGCTCTGTCCCATCATTGTCTTCCGACCTGAAATCCGCGAGATAATACTCCACAGACCCGGTCTCCCTGCCATCAAGATATCCGCGTACGACAAGCTTCAGCCAGTCCCCTTTCCCGAACCTGTACGGGGACTGTTCATACATCATGTCATACACCATCTTGTATGTATTGAGGATGCGGCATATCTGCGGTGTACAGGTGCCATATTCCGGATCCGTAAAGATGATATCATGCTCCGGCATCAGGTTTTCAGTTGCCGCCTGCATGAATACCGTACACATATTCTCTCCCTGACTCGACCTCGTGCCGTATGCGGTATATGCAGGATAAAGAGTTTCAGTATCAGGGAACGGAGAATACCGGTCACCTTCAAAAACCACATCATCCCCGTTCATGATTCTGCCATCCGCTACAAGGGTGTCCTTCTTCATTGTCAGGCCGAAACCGCCTGTCATCACTGCCCCGTCCCCGCTACGCTGGCTGGCGAAGACCAGATAGGCACTGCTGTTGCCGCCATTGAACATACCTTCGACATAGATGCTGTCGGATCCGAACTGCTCTATCGGATGATAGAACTCGAAATCACTGTATGATTGGGTGTTGACCTCGTAATATGCATCATTGAGACATGATGTCAAGGCTACGGCCACAGCCGCTGTCACTATGTACCTTTTCATTCCGTTCCTGCTGTTATGACTGTGCGAAGATAGCACAAAAATACCATCCCGCAAAATATTGTCTGCTATCTCAGACCCCGGAAAGCTGGATTCTATAGCTCTGTGGAGGGGATGACCTCTGCCACATACACTGCCGGTCCGGTCAGCCACACCTCCTCCGCCCCATCCTCCACAGGACGGAAATCCACTGCGAGCATATCCTTGAGGGCACGGACATCTACATGCACCCTGCCATCCCGATAGTGTCCCACTGCATCAGTAAAATGATACGGCACATCAGAGGCGGTCGAAAGATGGTGGAAAGTCGCTATGGCTGCCGCAGTTATCCCCGTACCGCAGGCGCAGGTCTCATCCTCTACCCCTTTTTCATAAGTCCTTACATTCAGAATGCCGCGCACCGGCTCGACGAAATTGACATTTGTCCCGACCGGAGCGAACTCAGGACTGTTTCTTATGGCCACGCCATCCCAGCGGACATCATAGTCTTTCAGATTGTTGACGAACTTCACGAAATGCCTGGTACCGGTATCGAGGAAATATCCGTTGAGACGGTCATCCGAATCCGCGGTCACGGGAGAAGGCGCAGACGGATTGCCGTAACGGATGATGCCGTGTACATCAGTCATCTTCAGCCTGACTGTCCTCTTCGCTCCCTCCGTCTTCACTATTTCGGCCAGATGCATCCCATCCGCCGCCACAAAACTGTACACCGCATTACATCCATCCGAAGCAGCCTCGGCTCCGGTATCCTGCCGGGCCGACGATGGCACAATCCCGAGATCGGACGCAAACGCCACTATGCAACGTCCGCCATTTCCGCACATCATACCTCCGGAACCATCCGAATTGTAATAGACCATCCTGAAATCTGCACCTTCGCATGCCTCTATAAGCATCAGACCATCCGCTCCTATGCCGTAGCGGCGGTCACAGAGGGAAGCCACCTGTTCCGGCACGAGACAGACATCTCCCGCCCTGTTGTCCGCAAGCAGGAAATCATTGCCTGCTCCATGGTATTTGTAGAATCTGATCATTGCCATAGCCCTGTTATCCTGAACATCCTTGAAAATCAACCGGAAATCAACGATGCGAGAAGCCTGATCCCCTCGCGGATACGGTCTGCCGTCATAAACGAGAAATTGAGCCTCATCGTATTGCGACCTCCGGCATCCGGATAGAAGAAACTCCCCGCCACGTATGCCACTCCGGCATCAAGGGCAGTATCGTAGAATTTCACCGAATCGAATCCTTCCGGCAAGGTCAGGAAAAGGAACAGCCCGCCTTCAGGATGAGTCCATGAGACCCCGGCCGGCATATTCTGCTCCAGTTCATTGAGCATAATGTCCCGTTTGGCCCTGTACAAAGCCTTGCTTGCCGACAGATTGCGGTCAAGGCTGCCGCCGGACAGGAATTCAGCCGCGACATACTGGTCGAACACCGGAGGACAGAGATCCAGCGACTGCTTGCAGACATATATCTTGTCCAGCACATCCGGATGTCCGAAAATCCATCCGAGCCTGAACCCGGGAGCCATAATCTTGGAAAATGACCCGAGGTGCACGGTAATGTCAGGATCAATGGAATATATGGTAGGCACATCCACACCTTCATACCTCAGCTCCCTGTATGGGGCATCCTCGACTATCATCATGCCATACCGCCTTGCCACCTCGACCAGTCTGCGGCGGTGCTCCAGAGGGAGGGTCTCTCCTGAAGGATTCTGGAAATCAGGAATCGAGTAGATGAATTTCAGTCTCTTCCCCTCCGAGACAGCCTGTTCTGCCGCCTTGGCGTATGCTTCAGCAAACCTGTCCGGATCAGAATCATACTCCACTCCCCTGACATCCGCCCTGTAGGAACGGAACGACTGCAGAGCCCCGAGATATGATGGACTGGAAGTCAGGATCACATCACCGGGGTCTGCAAGAATCCTTGTGCATACATCAATCCCTTGCTGGGAAGATGAGGTAATCTGGATTCTTTCCATAGGCACTCCATACCTGGCTGACAAGGCCTCCCTGAGCTCTGTAACTCCCTGGGTCGCGCCATACTGGAAAGCCTTTGCCCCGACACGGTCTATCACATCCGACATTATCCTCCTGAAATCCTCCAGAGGGAAAGTGTCAGCCGATGGATAACCTCCGGCAAAAGAATATATTGCATTCAGATCCACCCGTTTGAAAATGTCCCTTACAGGAGAGCGGAAAAAGGAGGCGGTATCTTTTGAAAACAGATGGCTGTAACTGTCCATAATTGTCAATTATCAGATTGCTTCGCTAAAATGACATTTGAGAGATGCCGGACATCATTAAGAATGACATACAGAATGATACAGCTCAACGGAGAATGTCTTCAAGGACAACTGAAGCCGCTGTCTTGGCATCCCTGTACTTCACTATGACAGGGGTATAGACATGGATGCCTGCTTCCGCTCCCGGCCCTCTGGTCACCGGACGGCTTCCGGCCACCACTACGGCTCCTTCGGGCACTATCATCTGCCCGGATTCATTCGCACGGATATATTTTCCTGTCGTGGCATCATATATCGCAGTGGATGAATTGATTATTACACCAGTGGCAATGACTGCGCTTTCCTTGACTATGGTTCCCTCGTATATTCCGCAGTTACCGCCGATGAATACATTGTCCTCGATTATTACCGGCAGGGCTCCTACCGGCTCAAGCACTCCTCCGAGCTGCGATGCAGCCGAGAGATGCACATGTTTCCCGACCTGGGCACATGACCCGACAAGGGCGTGGGAATCTATCATCGTGTCAGCATCGACGTATGCCCCGATGTTAATATAGGATGGCGGCATCACTATGACAGATGGAGCCAGATACGCCCCCGTCCTTACCGCACTTCCGCCGGGCACTATCCTCACGCCATCTTCCATGGCGAATTTTCTGGCAGGCAAGGTATCCTTGTCATAGAAACTGAACTGTCCCTGAGACATGTCTGCCAGTCTGCCGTATCTGAACCCTTCCAGAATGACTTCCTTGACCCATGAATTGACTTTCCATTCACCGTTTATTTTTTCCGCTACCCTTACCTTCCCCGACTCGAGGTCACGGACAAGGGCGTTGAACCTATCCAGTTGCATATTTACCATTTTTACGTCAGTCAGACGAATTTATCAATCTATATCTGGTGCAAGCCGATGCTGTCTCATTCAATAACCGGAATCAAACCGGCATCTGTGATCTCCCTGAAGAGACGGGCGAAAATTCAGACAGGCTGCTCCAGTGCTGCGACAACTTCCTGCATTGTCTTATATGTCTCCGTTTCACAGGCAGTAAGCGGAAGACGGAGTTCATTGCATATCAGCCCCATTGATGCCAGCCCGGCCTTGACAGGTATCGGATTGCTCTCGATGAAGCAGGCCTTGAACAACGGGGTCAGCTTTTCATCCAGAGCCTTTGCCCTGTCCAGGTCACCGGATGCTGCAGCTGCCACAAGTTCTGCCATCTGACGCGGAGCGATGTTGGATGCCACACTTATCACGCCTGCACCTCCATACTGCATCACGGCAAGTGTCTGGTCATCGTTTCCGCTGAGCACAGTGAACCCTTTCGGTGCATCTGCCAGAATGGCCCGGATCTGCGAAATGTCGCCCGATGCCTCCTTTATGGCTATTATATTATCCACCTCTGCCAGCTCAAGGGCAGTGCAGGAACGCATGTTCACCCCTGTCCTCGATGGGACATTATACAGGACTACCGGCTTGTCGGTCTCGGCTGCAACAGCCTTGAAGTACTCGACCATTCCCTTCTGTGTCGGCTTGTTGTAATATGGCACTACGACAAGGAATATGTCGGCCCCCCTGTCTTCAAGAAGGCGCATGTTCCTCACAGTGTGCTTCAGGGAATTGGTCCCCACCCCGACCATGACAGGCCTGCCTCCGCTACGCGCGGCAGCATATTCCGTCAGGGCGACCTTTTCATCATCTTCCAGACAAGGGGTCTCTCCCGTAGAGCCAAGCGGGACAAGGAAATCGACCCCTGCCAACACCTGCCTGTCCACCAGCGCACCGAATGCCCTGTAGTCGACTTCTCCATCCCTGAACGGGGTCACGAGAGCCGTCCCGAGCCCCCTGAGTATAAAATCGCTGTCAAACCTGCCCATAGCCAATCATTTGAAGATTATGTCCTTGAATTCATATACCCCTTCAAGGCTGTCCGCCCTTATCGCCGCCTCGACGGCCCCCCTGGCGAACCCTTCCCGCGAAAAAGCCTCATGCTTCAGTACAATCCTGTCATCCGCACCTTCGAAACCAACGATATGGATGCCGGGTATCTCCCCGCAGCGGACCGCCTGTATATCCGTCTTCCCTCCCATATTCCCATCTACAATCGCCGCCAGGCTCTTCGCCGTCCCGCTCGGAGCATCGAGCTTGTGGCAATGGTGCATCTCCACTATATACGGACTGTATCCCCCTGTCAGAGACATTTTCCGCGAGATAAAATCATTCACGGCAAAGAAGATATTGACCCCTATCGAGAAATTGGATGCATATATCATCGTAGTGCCGCACTGCCTGAAACAGGATATGACATCATCCCGGATGTCTTCCCAGCCGGTGGTACCTATGACCACGGCCTTGAAATTCTCCGCAAGGAACCTGTAGTTCTCCCTGATTGCTGCCGGGACCGTAAAATCTATGCATACGGATTCCCTTGCCACTGCAGGATCGAATGACCTTATGTCCTCGCTCTTGCCTGCACATTCGATACCCATGTCCTGCAAGGTCTTCTCGACCATACGGCCCATCTTACCGTACCCGCTGATCACCACTTTCATAGCCATTATCCTCAAAAAGATATTTATGCACCTCACGGACAGCATCTTTCATAGATACTCTGTCCACTACAAAACTTATGTTGACAAATGAAGCCCCCTGGGATATCATATAGACATTGCAGTCCTTCAGGGAAGCCATCGTCTGTTTCAGCAGGCCGCGGAGATTCACTATATTCTTGCCTATCACCGATATCTGGGCCTTGTCCCTGTCCACATCCACTTCCGCGAACTCGGACAGAGCCTTGACGACATCATCGATATCCTGGTTGCCATCCATTGTCAGGGATATGTTCGCCTCCGATGTGCTTATCAGATCCACAGACACCTTATACCGGCTGAATATCGCAAATACTTTCTGAAGGAATCCAGACACATTGATCATCTTGGTAGAGAATATGTTGAGCAGCAGGATATTCTCCTTGTAGGACACCGACTTCACACCATCCTCTATCTGGTCGCTCCTCAGGATTGCCGTCCCTTCACCTCCCGGATTCATGGAGTTGAGCACATAGACCGGTATATTCTTCATCACGGCAGGCTCGATGGTCATAGGATGGAGCACCTTTGCTCCGAAATGCGCCATCTCCGCCGCCTCCTCGAACGATATCCTGCTGATGCTCTTCGTATCCGGCACAATCCTCGGATCGGCGGTCCTGACCCCGTCCACATCTGTCCATATCTCTATCCTCTCCGCATCCAGAGCCATACCTATGAGAGATGCGGAATAGTCAGAGCCTCCCCTGCCGAGGACAGTAGTCTCACCTTTTGCTGTCGCGGCAATGAATCCCTGAGTAATGACCGCATCCATTCCCGAATACGCTTCAGCTACCGTTTCAGGCACCCTGGATGAAATCGCCTCGATATCAGGCTCGCCCTTCATATAGCAGTCTGAAGTGACAATCATCTTGCGGGCATCGATAAAGCCGGTGGCAATCCCCCTGGCATTCATCGCATAGCATATAATGTTGGATGACAGCCATTCCCCACGGGATATTATCCTGGCCCTGCTCCTGTCGGTCAGTTCCCCGAGAGAGCAGACGGCACCGACAAAGCTTCTGAGCTCCCCGCATATCTCCTCTATCCTGGCACATGCCTCATCACAATATCTGCTGCCTTCCAGCAACTCTTTCGCCAGAGCTGTATGCCGGGCAGCCAAAGCATCTATATGTGCGTCCGCCGCCTCCATATCCCTTGCTTCCGCACAGTCTGTAATCCTGTACAGCAGATCGGTCACCTTGGAAAGGGCGGAGACAACGACGACAGGTTTCTGCGCCAGTTTTTCTCCTACAATCGATATCGTCCTCGTTATCGCTTCACAGTTTGCGACAGAAGTGCCGCCGAATTTCATTACTATCATAGTCCGTTTTATTTAAATCCGTAACTTGCGGCCGTACTCCGACCAGCCTACCATCACTGCCTTTTCCTGAGGACATCGAACATCCTGACATAATTTTCGACGGCCTGTTCAATGTCCCTGAGCATAATGTATTCGCCATCCGTGTGCGCCACGAGGATAGATCCCGGGCCGCACAGAGCCTTGTACCTGAAATTAGTGAGCTGGGGGGCATCGCTGCCGAACGCCACCGTCTTGGTGCCGAACCCATCCAGCGTCAGGTATCCTGCCGGCGTATCCCCGCCGAAAGCCTCCACATCTATATACTCATCCTTGAAGCCGTCCATCACCTCGCACACCATACAGTCGCTTGCGAAAGTCGTCCGGAAATAGATGCGGAATGACAGATGGTCGCTCAGGATATTCTGGGGATTGTCGCTGACCAGTCTGCCGACATTCCATGTAGTCTCTCCGAGTTCTGGGTCAACAGGAAAGTCAACCGCCCGCAGGGCGTTCATCATATCGATGAAACGCTCAACCGCACTCGCCCCGTAGACCGGATAGCCGGAATGGAAACTCTTGCCTTTTATCGTCACGGCAAACGACTTTGTACCTTTGCTTGCCGAAACCATCCTGTTGTCTGTCGGCTCCCCGACTATCACATACTCTCCACCGGGATATTTCTTCCTGAACTCCTTCGCTCCGAGAGACCCTGTCTCCTCTCCATAGAGAAGGAGAAGTCCGAAGCCATCTTCGCCCCTTTCCGCAAGATGCAGACAGGCATTGTACATCGCAAAAAGCTGTCCCTTGGCATCACAGGCGCCCCTGCCCCTGACAACCACCTGTCCATCATCCCGTTTCTCCACAACGGGAGGTATGTATGGCGGTACGGTGTCGTAGTGAGTACAGAACACTATCTTCGGCTCGCCCCATGACAGGAGTATGTTCGATGGCACCGGCAGAGACTCATCCCCTTGCCCCGGGTGAATGTCAGCCATATAGACATTGACCTCGCATCCCGGCACAGGAAGCCGCCTGATCAGGAATTCCGAGAGAGTCCCCTCCATTGAAGAAGACGAATCAATGCCAAGTATTTCAAGAAAAAGGTCAAGGTCCATTGCTGTATTCAGGTTATCAGGCTTTCTAAAATGTACAAGCCTACAAATTTATCTAATTATTTTCAGAATCCGTCTAAAATAGTTTTGATTTTTTCTGCAAAAATTTCCCGGACATTGATTTTAATGATTCTCCGCAAAAAAATAAATACCCGGAAAGGCATCTCAAAAAAAGAAAAAAGTAAAAAAAGAGAAAAATCTTGTGCGGATTCGTATAAACCTGCACCTTGAGTCTTGACCGGCATATCCTGTCCCGATATCTTAGCGTGGAAATCCCCTGCCCGACGACCAGCCCGGCGAGTGTGCCGGAGCATAGCCGGGGGCAGGGACAAACAGTATCGAGATATGGAGAGAGAGAATGAATCGCGGATGCCCGCACAGAGGTATGTGGACATCCTGACCGAGGCCGGGTTCAAGGCCGTATTCGGTGTGGAGAAGAAC
>CALVAC010000035.1 GCA_944325435.1 uncultured Bacteroidales bacterium
ACCCCTGATGAGAAACTGGAATACGAACACGATATGATGACAGAGCGCGACTATACGAATATCCTTAACACCTACCGTGCTGAAGGGCTCGCAGAAGGCAAGGCTGAAGGGTTCGCCGAAGGCCGGCTTGAAGGCGAAGCCAAAGGCAAGGCCGAAGGACTCGCAGAGGGCGAAGCCAAAGGATTCGCCGAGGGGAAAACGGAAGTGGCCCGTGCCATGAAGGAGAAAGGCCTCGGGATGACCCTGATATCCGAACTGACAGGACTTCCGGAGGACGTGATCAGGGAACTCTGAAAGATCCGGCAATTCTGACTTGACAATACCGGTTATCCGCAAAAATGCCCCATAATCTGACAACGGGCAGGGGTATTTTTGCGGATAAGCAATAAAATATCAATTATATCCGGAAGTTCCCGTACCTTATGGAATCTGGCTGAGGTCGGCAGATGTGGCATCGCGGACGCAGCGGATATATCCATAAGTATTCTGGTTTACATCGAGACTTTCACTACCTCCTCCGAGACAGTTTACCTGTCCTCCGCTGAACCTGAACGCAAGTCTCGTGTTGCTGTTGGAGAATCTGGTCGAGCAGAAATATGTCCTGGAGTTGTAGTCGCTTCCGAAGAATCTTGATGGATCAGTGGTCATCACGGTGAATTCAGCAAGGTTGGGCACCCTCCATCTTCCGCGGCCGTTGACAGCATCGTTCGGATTGTTCCCTTCATAGTAGTCTCCGCAAGGGTTTTCCCGGTTGTTGCCTATGTTGAGTATGTCGCGCAGCAGATGCTCCCCGTGGTCTTCGCTGGCCACGACAAGTCCATCGTAGAATCTGTTCTGCAGGTCATCCTCATTGTGCTCAATGAGTGCGCTCCAGGTAGGAGTGTCCCGGTAGAGATCATTGACGACCTTGTCCCGGAAATCTATCAGTCTTGTCCCGTCTGACAGGTTGTAGAAGTCACAGATAGGGTCGGAGACAGCGTTGATGTCCGTCACTTCACCCGGCAGGCTCCTTATGCAGCGGACAGGGATACTCATATTCTTATAGCTGACTCCATTGAGCGCCTGGTCGTTAGCTCCGTAGGCCCCTTTTTCTGCAGCCCAGTAGACCTCTCTGCCGGAAGTGCTCGAACGGTAGAGGACTCCGATGTCAAGATAGTTCGTTGGATAACCTGATTTGGTCATATCATCCTTGCCATCCCCAACGAGAGCCGATTCGTTGGACATGGCTATCGCCCCTATGCCTAACCTCAGGTATTCGTTGATGGAGGGGAGATACCATCTGACTTCGCTGTCGTCTATCTTCCCGTCCCCGTTTTCATCCCTGTTCCTTGAGAGGCAGGCATAGTAGGCTTCGACGCCCTGGACATAGGCGCTGCTTTCAAGGTATCTGTCCTCGTCTCCCCCGGCTGCCGTGTCCTTGTAGCCGTTGTCGGCGGCATTGATATAGTAGTTCCAGTCGGGGATGTGCACATCCTCCCAATGTCCTTCATCCCATGGATTCCACCAGTCTCCATCTACCCATCTCCCTTTGGTAATCAGGCTTATGGTATTGCTTCTCCCATCTCCTGCACTTGTATTGTTCTCAGGGCCTTCCGGGTCTCCGAAAGGACACCGTCTCGTCTCGTTGAATGTCTCCACTCCGATACCGTTCAGAGGAACAGCAGTCCCGGCATTGTAGAATGTCTGGATGGACCTCTGTGAAATGTTGGTGTGGCCGGTGCTGTATGTGCTGTTGCCATCTTCAGATGTCTTGGCATCCATACTTATTATCATCCTCCTCTGCGGCTTGTTCACAAAACTGTTCCATGATATCTGCGACCCGTCGAGGGGGTTGGATGTGTAATAATATTCATCCACGAATCCGGTGAACCGGGCATAGTACGAACCTCCTGAACTGAATACGGTGATGCCGTCCTCTTCTCTTGTTCCTTCTCCGTTCTGGAAGACTTTGACAGGCTTCCCCTCGATGAGTTTCTGCACAACCTTGCCCATTTTCACGCAGATGTCATAGACATCGAGGAGATACCCTGAAGATGCTATCGAGTTCGACCCGTTTTTCCATGCCGGGAGTCCCGGGTAGGCGGCGAGGTCAGTCCCGGCTGTGGTCTGGGGCCAGAATTCCACCCATTTGTAGTCCACCTTGTCTTCCATATCCTCTTCCTTTGCTGCTTCGATGGCATCTGGGTCCTGGACTCCCTGATTTATGTACTTCATATATGTCCTGTATGGCTGCAGGTCCGCACGGGAGTGGAAAGGGGATTCGATGCTGAGCATCATCTGCTGGGCTATGGCATCCGATATGGACAGGCCTTGCTGGTCCGCGAGGTTTTCGGCCGCGTTTCTGATCTCCGACAGATTGTATTCGAGAAGCACCTGCTCGAAATGGGCATCGAGAGAATAGTTCCTCGTTACATTCTCCTGGGAACTTATGATGCTGCCTTCCGCACCCGGCTGTCTCTCCTCATCCGTAGTGGCCTCTACCTTGATGCTGTTGACCCCGTTTACCGAGACGGTATAGATATATCTGTTGTTCCTTCTGATGGAGAAATCTCCCCACTTCCCCGGGCCGAAATTGCCGAGATGGACAGTATAGGATGTAGTGCCGGAGTACAGGTGGTTGTTTTCAGCATCCGATTCTGAATACTCTCCGGTGAGCACGATATATGTGCCGTTCTCCGGAGCGTATGTCCACTTTTTCTTGTCTCCGTCCAGCCCTTCCCATTTGTCCCTGAGCTGATATCCTTCGCTGTCCTGTGTTGTGAAATCGTATGGGTTGCCGTCACTGTCAGTTCCGGTTGTCATTGTCTTCTGGATGTTCTCCGGCATGAAGAACTGGAAAGTGGTGTATGTGGTGGAGGACGCTTCGTCCTTTTCGGTCTCGAAATATGTCTTGCCGGAACCGTCGTAGTAGAATTCCGGGAAAGATTCGTCAGGCTTTTCGCCTTCGTTCGGGTTGTCTTCGTAGACCCTTCCCGGTGCGAGTCTGAGCCCGGATGGGATATTGTAGATGGAATATGATGTCGGATTGAAGGTTATCGTGTGGCTGCTTTCATCCTCTGCAGTGTCGGGATTGTCGGCAGCCTTTGCAGTGACGCGGAACTGTATGTCTGCAACACATCTTTCCATATGCAGGATGCCTTCCGCTCCGGTCGTGGGATCGGTCACTTTCCCCTCGGTATCGATTGATATGTTCCCCGCACCTGTAGAGATCATTCTCCATCCGTCGAAAGTAGGTGTGTTTCCTCTTTCAGAGAATACCCTGTTCAGGAAGAATACCCGTTTGCCGAGTGCATCGGCTGTCATCCCCTCTCTTGCCAGAGTCTTCAGCCTGTCGATGTATTCTGAGAAGTTGCCCCAGCTGTGAGTAGTCCGGTCATAGTATTCCCAGTTCGTGACATCCTCGTAGTTGCCTATGGCGCAGATACGTTTGACACCGGATGTGGCTGTGAACGATGCGGTGTACAGCATTCCTGCATTGTCGCTGTCGCTGTATTCCGTGCCTCCGCTGAGGGTGATGTCCCCTGCCTCGGTCTCGAGTATCTTCTCGCAGACTGTGCCGTCGGCATTGTAGATGAACAGGATTATGGAGGCCATGTTGGAATATGTGTTGGCTTTGGTCACGACTGTCTCCATGATTTCCGGGGATGCCACCGGCAGGGTCACCGTGACCCTTTTCCCTTCTTCAGGCATTGTCATCTCCAATGTCTCCCTGACGCAGGATGACATGACAGCGGCGATGGCGGCGGTCACCGTCATTCCAAGCAGGCCAGACAGGGCTGCCTGTATGTTTCCCATGGTTCGCATAATCTTATATGAAAGGAGGTACTTCGATCTCGTGTATGTTCCACGAGTCGACCAGTACCTTGAGGTTGACATCGATACGGCTGCTCACTGCCCCGTATATCTTGATCCAGTCGTTCGGGCTGACGGATGGGAGATAGACTTCCTCGTGCTGTTCCTCGCCGTTGACCCTGAATGTGAGGGCGACTATGTATGCTCTTGTGCTCTCCGAGCCGTTTTCCGGCTCGAACCTGTCGGCATCGTAAGAGCCTGATGTGTTGGGCAGTATATATGTCTCCTCATCTATCATCTCGTAGTCTTCATCCTGAAGCACGCCTGTGACCTGCGGAAGGGTGTGTGACTCTGTCACAAACCTGTCGGATAGTCCCGTGTCTCCGTATGTCGGTGCACCGTCAGTCGAGAACAGCCCCGCTTCTTCTGCCCCCTGGTAGATGGTGGCGGCAGTAAGTACTGCTGTGCCCTCGTCACTTGCGTTCACAAGGAAAAGAGACAGCCTTGCCATTGCGCGGGTGACCTTTATCGGTATCACCTGGGATGCAGTGCTGCTGTCGTTTATATGGAACGAGAAGTTGTTGCTGCCTATTGCTTCCCGGTCTCCGGTCATTATGTTGCTCATTGGGATTGCACTTTGTCCGGAAGCGTCATACAGTCCGCTGAACCTGAATCCCTCTATCTCCTCCCTTGTGGAGTTCTCGTCCAGGGTATTCCCGGAGACGGCGTACATATCATTGGCTATCACATAGAAATCTATGTCACCGCTGACATCCAGATATAGATGGCAGTAGTGCGGCCCGCTGCCCTCAAGACCGGAATACATGGCATATCCGACATTCTCGTTATGCTGGACAGGGTCTTCCGGGGCGTGTTTGAAGGCGTAGATCCGGATGGTCTTCACCGGGGAAGATTCGTCCACGGCGGCCTTTGTGGAGGATTCCCCTCCGGACAGGACAAGAGTGACTTCGGCCGGACCTCCGAATGTCCTGACCGGAGCCTGCACTCCATCCTTGGCACAGCCTGCCAGCAGCAGGAGAACCAGACATGCAGATATGTGTTGAAGCACTTTCATCTTTGTGTCATCCTTTGTCAAATCCCGGCTTGACATCCTCTATATTCCATTCCGAGATTTCGATTCCTATAGGCCCTGTGGTCACCTGGATCGCCACAGTCACTTCCTGCATCCCGTCGACCGCGATACCGTATTTCCGGATGAAATCCGGAATGGAAAGCCTGTAAAGTTCGCTCCCATCTTCAGCATTGTAGAGTATGAGGCTGGTGTCATCATCTTCGCTGAATCGTAGAACGTTGTAAGTCAGTATATATGATTCATCATCTTCCGGATCTTCGACAAGCGCTGGAGAGATGTCGCAGCGTACGTCTTCGGATGGGATATTGAAGAAGTCAGTGTATGCAGGGCAGCCTGAATGGGTGACTCCGATGACAATCTCATCCCCGTCAGGACCTATAATATCCCTGAAACCGGTCAGCCTCACATACATCTTGATGTGTGAACTCTTGAATACACATTCCCGTCTTGTATCCCGCAGCGATTCCGGTACAGAAATCTCGATGCTGCTGTAGTACAGAGGGTCCGTTCCGCTGTATTCTTCCGGACTGGAGTAGAATCCGGGTTCCGAGACTTTGGCTCCGTCCGGTCCGAAATCTATTTCAGTCCTGTCGAATGCGTTACCCCACAGCACTATCCTGTAGTCTCCCGGAAGAAGACTGAGCCAGGCGCCCTGGTTCAGTTCCAGTTCCTCCTTGGTCAGCGTCATCTGCGAGACAAATGAATTGTCTGCGGCAGAGTAGATAAACAGGGCCACTTCATCGATAGTGTCCGGAAAGATGTCGGAGAAGCCATCGCCCGTGTAGAGGAATGTGAGCAGCACATCCCCGGGGCAGCCGCTGCGGTCTTCCCTTATGCATCCCGTCATGGACAGGAATGCGGTCATAAATGCTATGATGTATCTCAATCTCATTTGAATCAGCGGACTGTTGTCTCTTGTTTGCCTTAGCGTATCTTTTGTTTTGCAGATTCTTTCTTCGCTGTAGTTCTGGATGGCGGAATGTCTTGTCTCAGTCTGTGTCTTGTTTAATTCCGGGTGTCGTGGAACAACCTTTCCGATGACACCCGGAAAAACAGGACTGTTGATCAGTCAAATGAAGGGCGTACATTGATCTGGTTGTAATCAATGATTTCTACCCTTACGATAATGTTGTATTTGGTAATCTTGACTGTTCCGGTGCCTATGTTGCTTGGTGTAACCAGCACTTCTCCCATCCTGTAGATCGTGTTCGGCTCGATATCCACAGGTGTGTCGTCTCCTTCATCTTCAGGCAGGAAGCTTGTCACATTGGCATAGTAGAGATCGTCTTCTGTAGCAGGAATCGTAAATGCTGCAGCAACCGTGTTGTAAAGTTCTGCGTCATCCACAGGATCTACATTTCCATCGACCTCTCCGAGAGCCTTGTCGTAGATCTTGGTGATAGTGTAGCTCTCTTGTGCATCAGCCGGATAGTAGAACTGGAAGTGGAATTTCGGCCCGCCGGCAAACCCGCTTTCTGCAGGAATGTTCATATCACTCCCATCGAGATGGTTGAAAGGAACGATGAAGTTGAACGGAACACAGGTGGTGTTGTTGCCGTTGAAATACACATACTTGTCACCTTCTGTGCCTGGAGCATTGGCAAACAGGGCTGAATAGTTGCCGGTTGCGTAGTTGCTGTACAGGGTGATGCCATCCTGGTTGTAGGCAGCGGCAATGTCATCTGTCTTGTTGATCTTGTTGTTGTCCCAAAGTCCTGCGGAAATCACACCTGTCTCTTCCGGAGTAGGGAAATAGTTTCCGAGTGTGGCGTTCACCGGAGTGAGAGTGCCGTAGAAGTTGGACATATATATGCCCACCAGTTCCGGCTGGAACCCGTTATATTCAACCACGTATGTCTTTTCCGGATCATTGTTGTACTGGACTGACACCTCTCCTGATCCTGTGTTCTGGATGGCAATCTTGCCGATTTCCAGACGGGAGATGGCCGGACGGATGTCTACATCTGCGCTGTAATACTGGGATGACATCGATTCATCTGATTCCGGGTCGGAGATTGACGCGCCTGTCTCATCAAAAGTAGCGCCTACATTGTCTGCCGGTTCGTTCCCGATAGGGGTAAGATCCTCATCTCCTCCGAAGTAAAGCACATCGGTGTTGTTCTTGCTTCCGTACATATTGGCAAGATCGGCAGTTATATCGCTGATGTTCCCTTCCGTGCGGATTGCCTCGGAATCATTTGCCACTACATAGACACGGCTTACATTGGTGAGTCCGATGAAACGGATTCTGTTGTTTCCAGTTTCTCCGGTGATATTGTCCCAGAGGGTCGCATCAGTGTTTGAGTCAATCCTTTTTGAGTAACGGATGGCATCGCTCGCTGTCGTGAAATAGATGTCGATTCTGGTGATGCCTGCCTTGGCAGCCCAATTGTCATCTGGAGTCACCTGGGCTTTGGTCAGTTTGCCCCAGTTGAGGCTGAGCGTTACGCTCTTCACTCCTGCGTCAGGATCGCCTGCCGGAGCAGGTGTCTCTTTGTTGCATCCTGCAAGGACGAGTGTGGCGGCTGTCAATGCAGCCAGTAATGAATAATGTTTCATATAGTTGATATTTAGATTGTTTATAGTCGTTTTTTATATGTTACCCGGAGACTTGTCGGGCAAACTTCAACAGAGATGGATTATATCCCATCCCGCATCATGTCCTGTATTCTGTTGTCTGCTGGTACTTTATCTCGAATCTGTCATAACTGGTCCAGAACATTCAGCAGTTGCGTCAGATTGTGGGTCGCGTCATCATTGCCTGTCGCGGAAGCAGCCTCGAACGCGTCCCGTGCCCTGTCGTACTGTCCTGCCCGCGCGTATGCCACTCCAAGCGTGTTCAGCAGTTCGGCCTCCTTCCCGGTCAGACTTTCATCTCCTGCAGTCACCTTGCCTTCAAGAGTCCCGACCACCGAGGCTGCATCCCCGGTTTCGAGAGCCTGTAGCGCCCTGTCGTTCAGTACGGCCGGTGAATCCGGGTAGTATTCCGCCGCGACAGCCATAGCATAGGCATATTCCTCCGTATCTTTGCCGTATGAGCCTGCGACCTTGTATATCTCGTTGAGGTTAAGGTCCTGTGGCCTGTCATATATTGTCCTGCGTGCCTCTTCGAGGTCGAAGTTCTTGACCATATATTCGACCCTGTATGTACAGTGGCGCAGGTAAGGATAAATGTTGCGCAGAAGCCAGACATATTCCTGCCGTGTGATGGCCTTGAGCATCATTCTCTCGCACTGGTTCCGGTCTTCCGTATAGGTGTCGATGATCTCTATCACCTTGTCCTTTTTCGGGAATGAGGATTTTTCCAGAGCCTCCCTGAATCCTGCCCAGTCCTCTCCGTACCATTCTCCCTGTATCAGTCCGGCATCGATATCATTATGTCCGGAAATATATTCCATAAACGAACCGACCCTTCTTTGCGAAAGTTTCCTGTTGTATTCCCATGTCCCTTCCGGTGAAGCATATCCGCCTACATATATTCCCGTAATCTCTACATAGTCTTTCTCTTTCACCAGGGCTATGGAAGCGGTCACCGTGTCAAGCACGGCCCTGTTGTCTTTCCACCAAGGGATGATATCCGCCCTGTCCCATTTGAACTGAAGCCTGGCAATCCTGCTCTCCTCCCTCCTCTTTATCGGTTCCGGCTCCGGTTCTATCCTGCCTGTCTTCCACTGTGGTATGAATTTCGGCAGCACCGGATCCTCGAGCACTTTCCTGGACTCTCCTTCACCGCAGTCTGCGCATCCTTTCACGCATTCGTCAATCCTGATGCTGCCATCGAGCATCCAGCTGCTGTAAGGGATTTCGGAGACATAGACATATTCCTGTTCTGTCCGGTTTTTTCTCTGGATAATGGCGAGGGCTGAGTCTCTCTGGGGCTGAGTCCCATCCAGCCTGTCCCTGCGCAGAAATACCTTGTGTCTTGTACGCCCATCCACTATGACTGTTCCGAACGGCTGCTCCATCCTCCCGTCGGCAGATACCATTACAGGGGTCAGGGATACGGTGTGCTGTGTCCTTATCTTTGTGCTGTCCAGGATGATGTCCATACTGAGGCATACCGTGCGCCCATCCTTGGCAATGTTCCTGTCCTCGAATCTGATTGCATCGAGATAGCTTATGTCTTTCCCTGGCCTGTCTGCGAGTGAGTCCTGCTCCATCCCGTTCTCTGCCGGGGCGTTTTGGGCCGCTCTGCCGGAGATGGAGGCCGCTTCCGCCTGGCAGACACAGACAGAGCTGCACAGAAACAATATGATTATATATTTTCTCATGGCTGGTTACCGGATGATGTAAATGATGGTGATGGATGCTTTCGTGAGACCGAAATAGTTGTGGTGTGCAGGGCCGAGATATGCTCCGCACCTCGGACTTTCATATATGTCATAGTCGGAACCTACATATCCGGCTCCGGCGCTCAATTCGAAGTTCCAGCGTTTCCCGAGAACCCACTGGTAGCCGTAGCTTATTCCAGCACCGTAGTACCAGCCTTCGTGCCTGGTGTTGCGGCAGTCCCCGAAAAGGTTGAAAGGTGTGCAGACGTTGCCTGTGTTGAATTCGCCTCCGTGCACGTGGAGACCGAAGAAGTGCCCGTTGAATTTCTCGCAGAGCCAGTATCTGGCTTCAGGCTGTACGAGGAAATGCTTCCATTTCCTGTTGTTCTCGAAGTCCCATGCGTTATAGTTTCCTGATACATCAAGAGTCCATTTCGGAGCAAGTGCAATCTCGAGACCGAGGTTAATGGTGGCCGTGGCATCATACAGCAAGTTTGTCTTTACGGCAACTCGCTGCGCTGATACTGATACGCTGCCAAATGAAGACGACAGTAATAAGCAGAGGATGACAGCAAAAATTATCTTTTTCATGATACACCTGTCCAAACCGGTTGTCAGTCTCAATTAGCCAAAAAAATCTAAAAAATCCTAATCCTGACGTCCCGTACCGCCATTTTAACAAAAAATCCGGCCAGCAAGACAAAAAGTCCATCTTCTTTTACCTTCTTGCTGGTCAGCAATAACGGTAATTGTTTCTGCCGGCAAAGTAACACATTATTTTTTTAAGATGCAACAATTTTTATGGGGGGGGGGTATTCTAAATGCCAGATTTATAGCGAAATAAATTTATTTTTTATGCAAAATCGACCGAAGAGGGTGTTTCGGTACAATAAATTCGCCGTATATTTGAATTATGCCATTTTCAGGCATAAACACTCCCTCGGATTTCCTGGTCGAGTGAAACGATTTAACGTATGAATGGTTGTCCGCAATCGGCAGATGTCAGGACCTGAGGATCTGCAGCTCTTCTTCCGTGTACAGCAGCGAGTCTATGAAGTCCGGGCATATATGTGCCAGCAGCACGAAAATCCCGAGAGCCACGATGGCGAGAGCCGCCGCCACGGCAACTGCAGTCAGGGCTATTTTCACTTTCCTGTGCATTTTCCAGGCTCCATTTGCACCTTCCTCTTTTTCACCGGCCAGTCCTTGCCCATCACCGGCTCTCTGTTCCTGGATGTCGTTCCCGTTTACGGTCTGCGGCCGTGTCCCGGCATCTGTCACATCGGGACCATTGTCTTCTTCTTCCTCCATTGCCTTGTTGCCGGTGCCTTCCCCTGCAGGTATTGCAGCGGGTTCATGTTCTGCTGCGTTGGCGTGGGCCTTAAGAGATACCGGCTCCAGTCCGATCCCGTCCGGATATATGTCCATATCCTCATCGGAGACGAAGAAATAGTTGTTTTCCTTTGTCGCCCTCAACCGTCCGAGTCCCGGAAAGATTATCGTCTTCTGCCTGTTCAGCACCTCTCTGAGTTCCGACACGAAACCGGAAAGCGCTTTTCTTGCTTCAGCCTCATCTGTTCCTTCGATTCCTGCATAGTATCTGACGAGCAGGTCATCCGTCTCCAGATTTTCCCTGAAAGAGAGTTTTCTGTACGGGGGATTGATTGTGTAGCCCTTGTCCGAAAATACTGAGGGAGCCATCTCCGCCACGAATGAGCCGAACCCCGGCAGGGCCACCCTGTCATTGTCGAGGAGAAGATCTTTTACCATCTTTGCAAGATAATCAATGTCCATCGCCTGCTATAATATAAGGTAAACGGTCGTTCCGCGTCCGAAGTGTCTGGTTGCCCAATGCCGGAATTTCCTGTGGGACTCTCTCATACGGACCGGACTGCAAAGTTAGCAAAAATGGTCAGGCTTTTGGCATGAGGGCAGATAAAAGAGACATAAAACAGGCAGAACGGTAAAATTGCCGCAAAAAATCCGGAAAAAATTTGCAACATCAAAAAAATGTTGTACCTTTGCAATCCCATTTGGGAAATCCCGGTGGACAAGAAATTCCTGAATAGCTCAGTTGGTTAGAGCATCTGACTGTTAATCAGAGAGATCGGAAGAGCACACGTCT
>CALVAC010000036.1 GCA_944325435.1 uncultured Bacteroidales bacterium
AGGCAGTCCACACCCTCCTTAAGCAGTTCCTCGCGGACAGCCAGACCTGCCGGACCTGCACCGATAATGGCCACAGTTGTCCTGTAGACCTCCCTTTCTTCCTCTCTGCCGTCCCTTTCAGCGACAAGCATACCCTTAAAACCATTGCCTGCACTGAGTCTGACGACCTCCCGTACCCCGTCCACCTTAGTGACACAGATACGGCGGATCCTGCCGTCCACAAGCATCTCGCAGGCCCCGCATTTGCCGATGCCGCACTCCATAGTACGATTGCGGTGGTCCAGACTGAGACTGTGTACAGGATACCCTGCCTTATGCAGGGCAGCCGCTATGGTCTGTCCCTTCTGTCCTGTTATTGTTCTGCCCTCAAAATCAAATGACACAGATTCTCCGGGAGGCACCGGGAGAATCGGGTGAGAAGTTATGCTATACATATTTCATTAGTTAGTGTTGTCATCTACAAATTTAATTTTTTTCTAAAAACAAAAATATTATCACACGTTTTTTTTCTTTTCCGTCCCAGTATTACTGCTGCGCTATATTTGCAGCACGTTTAATTTTTTAAAAGAAATTATATGACAGCTAAATTGTTGAAAGGGATCGTCCTCCTTATTGCAGCTTCTGTTGCAGCAGGCTGCCAGGACGAAATGCGGGGAGACGCATATATTTCTTTTGCACTTTCCCCTGATTACAGCAACTATTCCATGAGCAGGCTTACCGAACAGTTGAAGTCAAACGGCTCCGACATCGTGCTTCCTGACACCAATGACTTCATTCTAACAATCACCGGCTCAGACGGCAAAAACATCTACAAAGGACCTTACGGAGACAGGCCTGACCCCATTCAGGTTCAGGCCGGAAGCTATGATGTCTCACTGCACTCCATCGAGTTCTCCGAACCTCAGTTCGCAATGCCTCAGTTCGGAGACAGCCGCACGGTTGTGGCAGGCAGCGGCCAGACCATAGCCGTCGCATTCGGATGCACGCAGCAGAACTGCGGCATGAGGCTCATTTTCGATGATTCCTTCAAGGACAGGTTCTTCAATGCAGAAATATCAATAGAGTCCGACAAGTACTCTCTGGCATATCCGTTCAGGGAACACAGGATAGCATATTTTCTGCCGGGTATTCTGAAAGTGGTAAGCAAGAAGGATGACGAAACCACACCTATCCTGTCCCGCCAGCTGGCCGCAGCAGACATAATGACTATAAAACTGTCCGCATCCGGCGAGACATCCGGTTCCTTTACCGTATCCGTGGACACCACCCGGAACTGGATATACGAAGACTACATGATCGGAAGCGGCAACAACGGCTCGTCAATGGACAAGGCGTTCTCTGTAGCGGACCTGCTCCTAAACGTAGGCGCCGAAGAAGTATGGGTGTGCGGATATATTGTGGGAGGGGACGTCACTACGTCCAACATCAAGCTGGAGCCGCCTTTTACAAAATCCTCGCATCTTGCCATTTCTGACAATCCGGACGCATCGACGAGAGAAGAATGCGCTGCAATAGAACTTCCAAGCACGGGTGACATCAGGGATGCCGTCAATCTGGTCGACCATCCAGACTGCCTGGGCCGCAAACTGTATGTCAAGGGAGACATCGAGAACTACTTCGGCACCCCTGGTGTGAAAAACATCAAGGAATTCCATCTGGAATGACATATTGTCGCAAAAAGATTTATCTTTGTTGGATTATATTGAATTCCCGGTTATGAAAGAGCAGCTTTTGAAGAAAATTTCGGAGAGGAGCATTGTCGCAGGCGTTGTCGGACTTGGCTATGTAGGACTTCCACTTGCCGTGGAAATAGCCAGGGCCGGATTCAGAACCATAGGTTTCGACCTGCTTGAAAGCAAAGTAAGCAGAATCAACAAAGGCGAGAACTATATCCCTGACGTGGACAGCAGCCAGCTAAGACAGCTCGTCCTGTCCGGACTTCTGGAGGCCACATCCTCCTTCAGCAGGATATCCGAGGCCGACTTCATAGCCATCTGCGTCCCGACACCCCTCGACACGCACCAGCAGCCTGATCTTTCATACATCGAGCATTCATCCATACAGATATCCGAATTCCTGAAAAAAGGGACAATGGTGGTGCTGGAGTCCACTACATTCCCCGGCACCACTTCTGATATAGTCCGGCCCATTTTAGAAAAAGGGTCGGGTCTGGTATGTGAAAAGGATTTCTATCTCGCCTTTTCTCCTGAAAGAGTGGATCCGGGGAACAGGCTTTACAAGACATCGAATACGCCGAAAGTAGTAGGTGCGATAGGTGCGGATGCAGAAGAGGCCATCAAGGCCATGTACGAGAGCTTTCTGGAGGGAAGTGTCCATACCGTATCCTCTCCTGCCATTGCGGAAATGGAAAAAATCCTCGAAAACACATACAGGAACATAAACATCGGCCTCATCAACGAGATGGCCATGCTATGTGAAAGGATGAAGATAAATATCTGGGAAGTAATCGAAGCAGCGAAAACAAAACCATACGGATTCCAGGCCTTCTATCCGGGGCCCGGGCTGGGCGGGCACTGCATACCTCTTGATCCGTACTATCTCAGCTGGAAAGTCAGGGAATACTCTTTCCATACATCCATGATCGAGGCGTCAATGATGATAAACGACAGGATGCCTGAATACTGCGTGCAAAGAACGGCAAATATACTCAACAATTTCTCCAAATCCCTTAAAGGAGCCAAGATTCTGATACTTGGTGTCGCATATAAGGCTGACATCGACGACTGCAGGGAAAGTCCGGCAATACGGGTGACAAGACTGCTGCGCAAGAAAGGAGCCGAAGTTTCCTTCTATGACCCCTACGTGAAAGAATATACTGACAACGGCCTTACATTCAAAGGAGAGCCTTCACTGACCCAGGAACTTCTCGAAAACTCCGACATCACAATAATAACCACAGCCCACAATGGCGTGGACTATGAATTCGTACAGAAACACTCCAAGGCTGTATTCGATACCAGGAATGCAATGAACGGCATCAAGGACAGGAGCAACATCGAACTACTGTAGAGAACCGTACTCAAACCAGCAGCACAATCGCGAATACAGCAATACAAATGATTGACAATATACTGATTATTGTCATCAGATATTCTTTTTTCTCAACTTTCATGACTTTTTCCATAATCCTAGTATCAGAACGTGTCATGATGAATGTACGAAGAATCATTTTGTGACAACCTAAAGCGGAGTCCTCTAAAATTCACAAGGCCGCACCCTTCAGATCGGACGCAGCCTTGCTACTTAACCTAAACTTAAACTATGAAAAACTTCAATGCTTCATATTACAATTCTCATGCCACAACTACGCACGGGCAAGTCTTTTATTAACAATTGTTATATTTTTTGCAACTTTGCATATCTTAAAACAAGGGTTTTCTCCCCAGTTGCATTAAATTTTATTATAGCCTTGGCATCAGGACCGTCACCGGAAACCGACACTACCGTTCCGATACCGAAAATACCATGACGCACTTTATCACCCGCAGAAACATCCGCTGTACCTGCAGCCGACGAAGCCTTGACTGACACTGGAGAACCTGACGGCATGCGCTGTCCGCCAAGGGGCCTGAGCCTGGACATATCAGGACCGGCGGACACCCTGGCCTGAACCGCACCGCTCCTGCTGAGCCCCCTGTCTCTCCAACTGCTTCCGAAGCCATCCTCATCATCTCCCACTGACGTAAAATCATCCACTGTACCATTTACATACTTCGGATCTATCTCCTTGAGAAAGCGGCTGGGCCGGCATACCGATGTCTTGCCGTTCAGAAAGCGGCTTCCGGCATATGACAAGGCCACTGCCTTCTCCGCCCGTGTAAGTGCCACATAGAAAAGCCGTCTCTCTTCCTCCACATTCTCATCTGTGGACGACATGGAGGACGGAAAGAGGTTCTCCTCCATTCCTGCTATATACACGTATGGAAATTCAAGGCCTTTTGAGGCATGGACTGTCATGAGTCTCACGCGGTTGTTCTCATCCTCCTCATCTGCGTTATCCGCATCGGTAAGCAAGGCGACATTCTCCATATACGCATCCAGCGTAGGAATTCTTCCGTATTCACCGATTTCTTCCGCCGTTTCTGTCTCAGTGGTCACAAATTCCTGCACACCGTTCAACAGCTCCGTCACATTGCCCAGAGCCGACATCCCCTCCACCGACAAGTCCGACCTCAGAGAGGGCAGCAGACCGGAGCCTTCCGCTATGGCAACAGCCAATGTATATGCATCGTCTGTCCAGAGGCGGGCCTTAAAACTGTCTATCATATCCGCAAACATCCGCAGCCGGGCAGCCGCAGCCTCCTTTATGTCCCATCGGTCCAGTTCATGGCTTGAACACATTTCCCACAATGAGAGTCCTTTAGCTGATGCGGCATCCGAAAGCCTCGAAAGCGAGGTCTGCCCTATCCCCCTTGACGGCAGGTTGACTATACGGCGGAAAGCCTCATTGTCGTTGTGGTTGAGCACCAGACGAAGATAGGCCAGCATGTCCTTAACCTCCTTGCGTTCGTAAAACGAATGGCCCGCATATATTATATATGGTATATTTCTCTTACGAAGCGCCTCCTCCAGCACCCTGGACTGGGAATTGACCCGGTAGAGTATCGAAAAAGAGTCGTATGAAGCCTTGGTGGCATATATTCTTCTCATGATGGACGACACTATAGCAGAGGCCTCCTCCCGGTCGTCGTAGGCGCGTATCAGCTCTATCTTCTCGCCTTTTTCACCCTCCGAAAAGCACTCTTTCTTCAGACGGTTCGTGTTGTGCGCTATGACAGAATTGGCCGCATTGACAATGGTCTGGGTAGAACGGTAGTTCTGCTCCAGACGGAACTCCTTCGCCTCCGGATAGTCCCTCTTGAAGTTGAGGATATTCTGGATCCGTGCCCCGCGAAAGGCATAGATGCTCTGGGAGTCATCCCCGACCACAGTGATGTTGTGGCTCCTGGCGGCCAGTATCCGGACTATCCTGTACTGGGCCATATTGGTATCCTGGTACTCATCCACGAGAATGTGCGAGATGGCGTTTCTAAGATTTTCCGCCACTTCCGGATGCTTGTTCAGCAGAATATTGGTATAAAGCAGGATATCATCGAAATCCATGACTCCCTCAGCCTTGCATTTCTCCGCATATAGTTTATACACATCGCATATCCGGCCCCTGCGCATCTGGGTGTCCTTGCGGATCGCCTCGGCGTTGTTCATATAGTCGGATGCAGTGACCAGATAGTTCTTGGCTGTGGATATACGCGAGAGCACCTCGCCAGGCTTATAGTTCTTGTCGTCCAGCTGCAATTCCTTTATGCACACCTTTACGGCGTTCCTGGCATCGGATGCGTCATATATGGTAAAAGCTTTCGGAAATCCCAGCAGATCTGCATATTCCCTCAATATCCTTGCAAAGATGGAATGGAACGTGCCCATCCACAGGCGACGTGCCTTCTCCTTTCCGACTATGGCCGCGACTCTCTCCTTCATCTCCTTCGCCGCCTTGTTGGTGAAAGTCAGAGCCATTATGGATGATGGCTCGACCCCGCTCTCTATGACCGCGGCTATCTTCCATGTAAGCACACGGGTCTTGCCGGAACCTGCTCCGGCTATAATCATGGACGCCCCGTCAATACACCTAACTGCTTCTTGCTGAGAGCTATTCAATTCCAACAAATTCATTGTGCAATCTTTTTTGTTTTCGTCGCAAATCTACAAAAGTTTTATCTATATTTGCAGCCAAATTTACTTTATATAATAGGTTATGGTTGACTATATAAAATTGAAACAAGGGCTCGATATACCCGTTGAAGGTGTACCGTCCGCTCAAATCCTCAAAAGTATAGTTTCTGAGACAGTCGCTGTCAAGCCAACCGATTTCAAAGGTCTTATTCCCAAACTCGCAGTAAAGGAAGGTGATGCCGTCAAGGCGGGAACCGTCCTTTTTGTCGATAAAAAAAGACCCGATATCAAGTTCACGTCCCCTGTAAGCGGCACTGTTTCGGAAATTGTCAGAGGAGAGAAGAGAAAACTTCTCGAGATCAGAATCAAGGCCGATCCGGAAACGGTCTATGCCGAATTCAATCTTCCCAAACCGGAGGCCATCACCGCGGAGGAGGCTGTCACAGCCCTTCTGGAAAGCGGACTGTGGCCATGCATCAAGCAGCGTCCCTACGGCATCGTGCCCAACCCTGAAGTACGTCCCAAGGCCATCTATATCTCGGGATTCGACACGGCACCGCTGGCTGCGGACTACGATTTCATCCTTAAGGATGAGGTCGAGGACATCCAGACTGCTGTCAATGTGCTTGCCAAGATAGCTCCGAAGATCCATTTCGGGCTGTGCGCAAGAACACATGCAAGCTCGCCTTTCCACAAGATCTCCGGAGTCGAGTTCCACATCTTCGACGGACCTCACCCCGCAGGGAACGTAGGCGTGCAGATCAATCACGTCTGCCCCATCAACAAGGGAGACCTGATCTGGACCGTCAATCTCCAGATGCTGGCCATCATGGGCCGATTCTTCAACACCGGCAGGGTGGACATGCGCAAGACAGTGGCAGTAGGAGGCCCCAGGGTAAGCGCCCCCGGTTATATCAAATGCATCAGCGGCATGTGCTTCAGCAACATAGCCGACATGGTCAACGACAACGTGGAGAAGCTCCAGCAGGGCTGCCCTGTCCGCTACATCAGCGGCAACATCCTCACCGGCACCAATGTCGGCAAGGACGGATACCTGGGCTTCTATGACGACTGCATCTCATTGATCACTGAAGGCACCTACTTTGAGACATTCGGATGGGCCAAGCCTTTCAGGACCAAGAAGTACAGTTTTGCATCCACATACTTCTCATGGCTGACTCCCAAGAAGAAATACAAGATGGACTCCAACCTCAACGGAGGAGTGAGAGCATTCGTGATGACTAACAAGTACGCCCAGGTGTTCCCCATGAACATCTATCCCGTGTACCTGCTCAAGGCCATCCTCGCCGAGGACATCGACAAGATGGAGCAGCTCGGCATCTACGAGGTGGTGGAGGAAGACTTCGCTCTCTGCGAATACATCGACCCTTCGAAGATAGACATACAGGCTATCGTGTCCAAGGGAATTGACCTCATGATTAAAGAAATGGCTTAAGAATATGGAAAATAAAGAGAAAAAAGGCTCAATATTCGACTCTACCATCGAGGCTTTCCAGTCGTTCCTCAGAGTGCCCGACACCGTCACCAAGAGCGGCTCGCACGTAAGGGACTGCAATGACCTCAAGAGAGTCATGATCATCGTGGTGGTCGCCCTTATCCCCACCCTCCTCTTCGGTATCTACAACATAGGCTATCAGCACAGCATCGCATCAGGCACTGAAATGGGCTTCTGGCAGATGGTGTGGTTCGGTTTCCTCAAGATACTGCCCCTCTATCTGGTATCCTACATCGTTGGTCTCGGCATAGAATTCGCCTCCGCACAGATCCGCGGACATGAGGTCAATGAGGGATATCTGGTTACAGGTATGATCATTCCCCTGATCGTGCCCATCACCACCCCTCTCTGGATTCTCGCCCTCGCAGTGGCTTTCGCAGTCATCATCGGCAAGGAGGTATTCGGAGGCACAGGCATGAACATCTGGAACCCCGCACTCATCGCCAGGGCATTCCTCTTCTTCGCATACCCTGCCAGCATGTCAGGTGACAAGGTATGGGTCGCCGGCGTTGACGGATATTCCGGAGCCACTCCCCTTGCGGACGCAGCCCTCGGCAATTTCTCCAATATGCCCTCAGCCCTGGACATGTTCCTCGGATTCATTCCCGGATGTCCCGGCGAGACCTCAACCGTAGCAATCCTCATCGGTGCCGCCATCCTGCTGTTCTTCGGAGTGGCAAGCTGGAAAATCATGCTGTCCACCGTTATTGGAGCTCTGGCAATCGGCTACCTCTGCAACGCCCTCGCTCCTGACACTTCGTCCTACCTCGCGCTCCCCGCATGGGAGCACCTGATTATGGGCGGCTTCGCATTCGGAGCAGTATTCATGGCCACCGATCCTGTAACCTCGGCCCAGACCGAGACAGGAAAATGGATCTACGGCTTCCTGATAGGTGCCTTCACCATTATCCTCAGGGTATTCAACCCCGGATATCCGGAAGGAATGATGCTGGCCATCCTGCTTATGAACACATTCGCTCCGCTGATTGACTACTGTGTAGTTCAGAGGAACATCAAGAAACGTCTCAAGAGAGCGCAAATCAATCAATAAGGGAGAATCACACTATGAATACCAACAGTAACACATATACAATTATCTACTCCACCGTCATGGTGGTGATCGTGGCTGCTGTTCTCGCGTACGTGTCCGTATCCCTGAGCGGCAAGCAGCAGGCCAACGTGAACACCGAGACCCGCCAGAGCATTCTGTCCTCGGTCAACCTCGGCCAGGGAGCCGATGAGGCTTCTGACAAGAACGCATACGTGGAACAGGAGTTCAACAAATACATCACAGACTCCTATCTGGTCGATGCACAGGGCAACAAAGTGGATGGAGACGCATTCTCCCTCGCCCTTACAGCAGGCCTGAAATCCCAGTATGATATCATGAAACAGGCCAATCCCGATGTGTCAAAGCTCACCCTCCCCGTCTTCGTCTGCACTTTGGACGACGGCAGCAAGGTCGAGATATTCCCCATATACGGAGCCGGTCTGTGGGGTCCTATCTGGGGCTATGTATCCCTCAAGGACGACTACAACACGATTTACGGTGCCACCTTCCTCCACAAGGGAGAGACTCCCGGTCTGGGTGCTGAGATAGCCACGCCCCATTTCAGCAACCAGTTCATCGGCAAGTCCATCTTCGACGGAAGCAGCCTGGTATCGGTGACAGTTGTCAAGGGAGGCGCTCCCGAAGGCTCTGCACATGAAATCGACGCCATCTCCGGCGGTACCATCACCAGCCGTGCCCTGGAGAATGCAATACGCCAGTGGCTCGAATATTATGAACCTTATCTTGAAAAACAGAAAGCTGAAAGATAATCATGAAAAAGGAAATATATCAAAACCCGTTTTTCAAGGCCAACCCGGTAACGGTCTTAGTCTTGGGTATCTGCTCCTCGCTGGCAGTTACCGTAAAGCTTGAGCCTGCCTGCGTGATGGCTCTGTCGGTTACATTCGTGACCGGATTCTCAAGCCTGTTCGCATCCCTGCTGCGCAATACGATTCCCAACCGTATACGAATCATCGTCCAGCTGGTGCTCGTATCGCTGTTCGTAATTCTCATCGACCAGTTCCTCAAGGCATACGCCTATGAGGTCAGCAAGCAGCTGTCCGTATACGTCGGTCTGATCATCACCAACTGTATCATCATGGGCCGTATAGAGGCTTTCGCCCTCGGCAACAAGCCATGGCCCTCTTTCGTGGACGGTATCGCCAACGGTCTCGGCTACGGTATGATACTGGTGGTACTGGCATTCATCCGCGAACTTTTCGGCTCAGGCACCCTTTTCGGATTCCAGGTCATACCCCAGAGCTGGTATGAAGCCGGTTACATGAACAACGGCCTGATCATTCTCCCTCCCATGGCCCTCATCCTGGTAGGTCTGATCATCTGGCTGCAGAGAGGCATTCAGAAAGATCTTATCGAAAAATAATAAAGGCACATCACTATGGAATATTTAAGTCTATTTGTCAAGTCGATATTCGTCGACAACATGATTTTCGCATACTTCTTGGGGATGTGCTCATTCCTGGCTGTATCGAAGAATGTCAAGACAGCTTTCGGCCTGGGTATCGCAGTGATATTCGTAATCCTCGTTACCCTGCCCATCAACTACCTGCTCAACAAGTTCTTCCTCACTCCCGGAGCGATGTCGTGGATCAGCCCCGCTCTTGCAGACCTCGACCTGAGCTTCCTGAGCTTCATAGTATTCATCGCGGTAATCGCCGCCATCACCCAGCTCGTGGAAATGGTCGTGGAGAAATTCTCCCCCGCCCTTTACTCTTCACTGGGTATCTTCCTTCCCCTGATTGCAGTGAACTGCGCCGTGATGGGTGCCTCACTGTTCATGCAGGAAAGGGACTTCGCCAACCTCGGTTACGCGACAGTCTATGCCCTCGGATCCGGAATCGGCTGGTTCCTCGCCATCGTAACCATCGCGGCCATCCGTGAGAAACTCGCCTACTCCAACGTTCCCAAGCCTCTCAAGGGCCTCGGAATCTCATTCATCATCACCGGTCTCATGGGTATAGCGTTCATGAGCTTCATGGGTATTCAATTATAGGAGGACTGACGTATGACTACAATACTTATCGTATCAATTATCACGTTCCTTGCAGTGACCCTGATACTGGTCGCTCTCCTGCTGGTGGCCAAGGCAAAACTGACCCCTCAGGGCAATGTCAAGATCGACATCAACAACGGCGAGAGAGTCCTCGATGTCAATCCCGGCTCCTCCCTGCTGACCACCCTCTCCAACGAGAAGATATTCCTTCCCTCTGCCTGCGGCGGCGGCGGAAGCTGCGGCATGTGCAAATGCCAGGTGCTTTCCGGCGGCGGCAGCATCCTGCCCACCGAGGTAGGTTTCTTCACCCGCAAGCAGCAGCAGAACAACTGGAGGCTCGGCTGTCAGGTCAAGGTGCGCGAGGACCTCAAGATTCTCGTACCCCAGAGCATCCTCGGCATCAAGAAACTCGAGTGCGAGGTGGTAAGCAACAGGAACGTCGCCACCTTCATCAAGGAATTCATTGTGAAGCTTCCCGCAGGCGAGCACCTCAACTTCCGCTCCGGCGGCTATATCCAGATCGACATCCCCAAGTACGATATCGACTACAAGGATATGGACATAGAGGAGCCCTACAGGGCGGACTGGGAGAAAATGGGCGTATTCAACCTGCACGCACACAACTCCGAGCCTACCTTCAAGGCATACTCCATGGCCAACCATCCTGCAGAGGGTGACATCATCATGCTGAACGTCCGTATCGCCACCCCTCCTTTCGACAAGGCCAAGGGCGGTTTCATGAACGTGCCTCCCGGAATCAGCTCGTCCTACATCTTCTCCCGCAAGCCGGGTGACAAGGTGATCATCTCGGG
>CALVAC010000037.1 GCA_944325435.1 uncultured Bacteroidales bacterium
GGCTGGCACAGGAAGTACGGATGCCTCCATGCCGAGAGGGAAGCTCTGGCAGCCTGTACGGAGGACCCGGCCGGAAGCACGATGTATGTCACTCTGGAGCCGTGCTGTCACCATGGCAAGCAGCCGCCATGTACGGATGCGGTGATAGCTGCAGGAATCTCGCGGGTGGTCGCAGGGCTTCCTGACCCTAACCCTCTTGTGGCAGGGAAGGGGATTGCCATGTTGCGTGAACACGGCATCGAAGTCGAATGCGGACTGTTGGAGGCCGACCTGAGATATCAGAACAGGGTATTCCTGAAATACATCACTTCTGGCAGGCCGTGGGTGACGATGAAATGGGCAATGACTCTCGATGGCAGGATCGCTGCCTCGACAGGGGATTCCAGATGGGTGTCATCAGAGGAGTCCCGGCGTTATGCCCATCAGCTCAGGGCGTGGAATATGGCCATAATGGCAGGCATTGGCACTGTGCGGGTGGATGATCCTCTCCTCAACTGCAGGATAGATGGTATGCGCAGCCCGGTCAGGGTCATAGCGGATTCGTATGCATCTGTCAGCCTGTCGTCACAGGTCGTAAGGACGGCACATCAGTACAGGACGGTAGTGGCATATTCCGGAACGCCGGATCCCTCCCGTCTTGCAGCGCTTGCGGATGCCGGAGTCGAGACTGTCAAGGTGGCCGGCGATGGACTGAAAGACAATGGACCGAAAGGCGATGGCCTGGAACAGGATTATATGCGTCGGGAGACGGATGATATACGCAAGGTCGATATTGATGCACTTCTGTCCTGTCTCGGAAAGATGGGCATGGATTCCGTGCTGGTTGAGGGGGGAGCGGAACTTGACTGGAGTATCGTCGAGGCCGGGCTTGTGGATGAAGTCTATTGCTTCATCGCGCCGAAAGTGATAGGTGGAGGTACGGCGAAAGGTCCTGTGGGCGGAGCGGGTTTCCCCAAGATGGCGGATGCTTTCCCTCTCGAGATAGAGTCCGTCACACGGTCCGGTCCCGACATCCTTGTCCACGCCTTTCCTGCGCGCAGCCATTCTGGGCGTAGCCCGAAAGGATGATGAGATTTTAATTCTGAGCATAGCGAAGAATCTGAAGATACGAAATGATATGTTTACAGGAATAATAGAGGAAACCGGAACGGTAAAGAGTATCAGGACAGGGCAGGACAGTGCCATTGTCACTGTACAAGCCCGGAAGGTCCTGGAAGGCACTGTCGAAGGGGACAGCATAGCGGTCAACGGTGTCTGTCTGACAGTCACTTCGATGACCGGCGACAGCTTTACTGCGGATGCTATGCCGGAGACATTGCGCCGCAGTTCTCTCGGCAGCCTGAAACCGGGAGATATGGTCAATCTGGAAAGGGCGCTGCCTGCAGGAGGACGCCTGGGAGGTCACATAGTGTCTGGACATGTCGATGCCTGCGGAAGGGTAGAGTCTGTCAAGGCATCCGGCATCGCAAGGATTATCAGGATAGAGATGCCGGGAAACGCTTCCGGGCTGATGCCGTTGATAGCGGTCAAAGGGTCCGTGGCAGTGGACGGGGCAAGTCTGACTGTCGTTGCAGTGGACAATGATTCGTTTTCTGTCTCGCTGATTCCGCATACGAGGTCGGCCAGCACTCTCGGCAGTATCCGTCCCGGGACAATTGTCAATGTGGAGGCGGATGTCTTTGCAAGGTACATTGCGCGTATCCTTTCGGCAGGACTGCCAGCCGATATGCTCTCGTCAGGACCGGCTGATGGGCCTTTATCTGACTCTTCAGACAGGTTGGCCGGTGGCGGACTGACACTTGAATTTCTGGAAAAGAACGGCTTTTAACAAATTCGTCTGACTGGCGTTAATATATGAATTGAAATATGGAAATGAAGTTCAACACAATCGAAGAGGCAATCGAGGATCTCAGGCAAGGTAAGATGATAGTGGTCACGGATGATCCGGAGAGGGAGAATGAGGGAGATCTGATATGTGCCGGAAAATTCGCGACAACTGAGAATGTCAATTTTATGGCTACATACGGCAAGGGGCTGATATGTATGCCGATGACGGCAGAACTGGCGCACAGGCTCGACCTGAAGCAGATGGTGGTCGAGAATACTGACAACCACAGTACCGCATTCACGGTATCAATCGACCATGTTTCCACTACGACGGGCATTTCTGCAGTCGAACGTTCTGTCACTGCCCTGAAATGTGCCGACCCGGACTCGAAGCCGGAGGATTTCCGGAGACCCGGGCATATGTTCCCTCTTACTGCAAGGAAGGGAGGGGTGCTGATCAGGTCAGGGCATACCGAGGCGACAGTCGACCTTGTGAGGATAGCAGGTCTGGGAGAAAGCGGCCTGTGCTGCGAGATAATGAAGGATGACGGGACAATGATGAGGACTGCCGAACTGTTCAGGTTCGCCCATGCCCACGGACTGAAGATAATAACGATAGCCGATCTGATACGCTTCCGCCGCAGGACCGAGTCCATTGTCGAAAGGGTGACGGATGCAGAATTGCCGACCAAGTTCGGGACATTCCGTATCTATGGTTATATCAATAAGATAAATGGTGAACAGCATGTGGCTCTTGTAAAAGGTGATGTCTCTACCGATGAACCTGTCCTGTGCCGTGTCCATTCAGAATGTCTGACGGGCGATGCATTCGGGTCGCTCAGGTGTGACTGCGGAGAGCAGCTCGCGGAGGCGTTGAGGAGAATCGAGAAGAAAGGCAGGGGAGTGCTGCTGTATCTGCGTCAGGAAGGCAGGGGGATAGGTCTTGTAAATAAACTGAAGGCCTATAAACTCCAGGATCAGGGTATGGACACTGTCGAGGCCAATATTGCCCTCGGGTTCAAGGCCGATCTGAGGGAATATGGTACCGGGGCATCCATCCTTGCCGATCTCGGCGTGAAGAAACTGATACTTATGACCAACAATCCGATGAAGATTACAGGACTGGACGGGTATGGCATCGAGATAGTCGGCAGGGATCCTATCGAGATGACCTGCAACGAGAAGAACGAGTTTTATCTGTACACCAAGTACCGCAAGATGGGACACCTGCTCCACGTCAAGCACTGACGGATTCGTCCAGGATGGCAGGGATATGGCTTTGTCCTGAGTGACGGGGCATTATGATATAAAAGGATAAGAATTGAATAAACTGTAACTGAAGATGAAAAAGATTGAAGGAAAACTTTCGGCGCACGGCCAGAGGATAGGCATAGTGGCCGCCCGTTTCAATGAATTCATAACATCGAAACTGCTTTCGGGAGCGGAAGACTCTTTTGTCCGCCACGGAGGCAATACGGATGATCTGGAAGTGGCCTGGGTGCCGGGCTCATTTGAGATACCGCTGGTTGCAAAGAAAATGGCGGATTCGGGACGTTATGACGCTGTCGTATGTCTCGGCGCTGTCATTCGCGGTGCGACCCCGCATTTCGATATGGTGGCTAACGAGGCTACAAAAGGCATTGCCAAGGTAGGTCTTGACAGCAACGTGCCGGTTATTTTCGGAGTGCTTACCACGGATTCGATAGAGCAGGCTGTAGAGCGTGCAGGGACAAAGGCCGGCAACAAGGGCTTTGATGCCATGACAACCGCCATCGAGATGGTCGACCTCCTCCGCCAGTTCTGAAAAATCGGCATACCGGGAGAAACATATCCGCGGCACCCGTTCTATGAAACGGCTGCTGCGGATATGCTGTTTTAATTGACCGACAGTGCTTTGTAAGGAATTTGCCTCAGCCTCCTGTCATTCAGTACGAAGGTTGTATACAGGGTTCTCGTTGCAGACAATCTCCTTTTCCCGCGTTTCATGCCTGTATTGATGTCTCTCTGGAAATTCATATCCAGAAGCACGGTGTCCGGCCTGAAGACGGCGATACGCGAAATCAGTTCATTTGGAGATGCAATCGCTTCTGCCTCATCGAAATGCAGAGGCAGAAGAATCTTAAGTGCCGAGCGTACCCCGGCATTGTCATCCATGACAAGTATCTTTCCTTTATGTTTCGCCATTCTGTCCGGTGTCTTCTATGCCTTATTCCTGCTCCAGACAGTCATCGAGGTCGCGGGTGATCTGTTCCCTGTCCATATTCTGGCCGATGAACACGATTTTCTGCATCCTGTCACCGTATCTGGCATCCCAGTCGCGCATAAATCCCGGGTCGTTCTGCATCAGCTGGATGAGGTCTTCTTCAGGAGCTGTGGCGTACCATTGTCCTGCCTGGCGCAGCTGTTTCTGGCTTCCTGCCTGCTCGAAAAGATATGACATCCCTCTTTCATCGCTGAAATAGCATATCCCTTTGGCCCTGATGACTGATTCAGGCCATTTTTTTGCAACGAACCGGTCGAAACGGTTGATGTCGAATGCGGGTCTGCGGTAGTAGACGAATGTGCTTATACCGTATTCTTCCGCCTCCCCTTCATCCTGATGGTGGTGATGATGTCCATCTTCATTATGATGATGGTCTTCATTTCCGTGACCGGAATGGAGCTTGTCTTCGTGGCCGTCTTTATTATGGTTGCCTTCGCCCCTGTGCTTTCCGCGGGCTTCTTCTTCCTCTTCGTCTGTAGGACGGCTCTCGATGCCACGGATCCAGCCGGCGGAAGTGGCTGCCCTGTCGAAATCGAAAAGCCCGGTATGCAGTATCTTGTCCAGATCCACATCTGCATAGTCGCAGTCGATTATCTCGGCTACCGGCTGGAGGGTACGGATAATGGCCTTTGTCTTCTCCAGTTCTTCAGGCTTGACTTCTGAAGCCTTGTTGAGCAGAATGATATTGCAGAATTCTATCTGCTGTATGATCAGGTTGGCGATATCCTCCTCCCCGATGTCCTGTCCTGTAAGTGCATCCCCGCCGCCGAACTCATCCCGGAGTCTGAGAGCATCGACGACAGTCACGATGCAGTCGATATGGCAGGTGCCGTATTTCGTGTATGGTCCGCCGAGGGATGGTATGCTGCAGATTGTCTGGGCGATAGGCTCCGGTTCGCAGATGCCGCTGGCTTCGATTACGACATAGTCGAATTTCTGCATTTTTGTCAGTTCGAAAATCTGCTCTATCAGGTCTGCCTTGAGGGTGCAGCAGATACAGCCGTTCTGCAGGGCGACGAGACTGTCATCCTTCTGTGCCACGACCCCGCCTGCCTGGATCAGGTCGGCATCAATGTTGACTTCTCCTATGTCGTTCACTATCACTGCGAATCTGATGCCTTTCCTGTTTGAAAGTATCCTGTTCACCAGTGTCGTTTTTCCGCTGCCGAGATAACCGGTCAGCAGCAGGACCGGAATTTTCTGGTTTTCCATATCACATCTATTATCCTGCCTGTCCGTCCGCTGAATACCTTTGACGGATACGGACCGCAAATCATACAAAAATACGAAGAAGCCGAGAGCAATGCAATATGCATTATGTAATTTTTACGATACCGTAGATTGTCGGCAAAATCATGCGGTCCGGTCTCATCGCCCGTTCCGTTCTTCCGTTCCTTTTCATTTCACGCTGTCGCTGCCGTCCTGCCCGGCCAGTTTCTTGCGGTAGGCATCCATTCTTTTCTTCCATGCGGCACGTCTGGCTTTCTCTGCTGCCGCCTTACGTTCCATATATGCCTCGTATTTCCTTTCAAGATAGTTGTCTGCCATAATGTTTCCTTTTCAGTCTATCCTTTTGCAGAAAGCCAGAATATCATTCCATACTTCCTCTTTTCCGGTCTCGTTCAGGATTTCGTGACGCATCCCGGGGTATGTCTTGGCCTGTACATTCCGGTAACCGGCTTCTTTCATTTTTTCAACGGCCAGACGGAACCGTCTGTCATTTATCCTGCAAGGGTCATCTTCCCCTGAAATGAACAGTACCGGCAAGTCAGGACTGGTCTTATGCCAGTCTTTTATGTCGTATGCATCCTGCATCAGGGAGAAAAGGTTGATGAATCCATCGGTCGTGAACTGGAAATTGCAGTGCGGATCGGCATCGTATGCGCTGACAATCTCCGGGTCGGAACAGATCCATGCGTTGCTGGATTTCTCATTCCGGAATCTCCTGTTGAATGTCCCGAATGCTATCGACTGTATCAGCGAAGGCCGGTGTCGTTCTCCCATTATTGCCCTGTAACCTTTGGCGAGAGCTTTCCCGACAGACAGTCCTGGATTATAGCTCGGGCTGCCGCATACAACCAGGCCATCTATGAGATTGTCATATCTTTTTGAAAAAGAACGTACGGCCATGGAGCCCATACTGTGGCCCAATAGAATCAGCGGCAGTCCCGCGGATTCTTTATTCATACGGGTCTCCGGCCTGCTGAATTCTTCGCAGGCCATTAGCGTGACAGCCCTGACATCCTCTATCATAGCCATATACCCGCCTTCATAGAAATAGCCCAGATCATCGATAGACCTTACGGATTCTCCATGGCCGCGGTGGTCGTGTATTATGCTGGCATATCCGTTGTCCGCCATAAATTCCATAAACGGGACATATCTTTCCTTATGTTCGCACATTCCGTGTACAAGCTGGATAATGCCTTTCGGCTTCCCTGCGGTATTTCCAGGGCTGCTGGAGGCATTTCCACCGGGACGGCATATCAATACGCTGATTTCCAGCCTGTCAGCGGTGGAGATTAATGTCCTTTTCTCAAAATTGTGTACTTCCTTTTCCATATCCATACTATCCGTTATTTTTCTCTTTTGCAGATTATATACAGAGGACGGTAGGTTAGGGTACAGCCGTCACCGTTCCCGAAGCGCTCCGTGTATCTCATACAGAAATCATTGAGATCCTTTTTCGTCCACAGTCGGCTGCCGGTGCCGTTGACCCCGGTCTGCTTCAGATGTCTCAGAACATCGACCGGGGTCCGGAAGTGCAAGATATGGGTGTCTTCCCGTGAGCAAAGGATGTCAAACCGGGCTGCAATCAGGCTTTCCAGCCTGTCGGACGGCATATAATCCAGAGAGTTGCCGGATATCTCGGATACCTCTTCCAGGTTCCCCGGCGCGAAAGTGCTCAATGCCAGATATCCGCCCGGCATCAGATGGCTGTGGCATTTTGCAAGGAATCCCTCCAGGTCTTGGAACCATTGGAGTACTGAACTTGACGCTATAAGTCCGAGTCCGGAGGGAAAGTCAAGGTTTTCCGCATCCCCTTCCAGAAAACTTGCATGGGGAACATCATCCAGACAGAGCCTTGATTCCGGACATATATCATTGAGCAGAAGCCTGTCAGGAGGCACCAGAGTGGAAATCATCCGTGTCAGGAAGCCTGTACCGCATCCTACTTCCAGCACCATTCCCGATACTGGCAGGGAGACATACCTTCCAATGAGGGCAAACAGGTCTGCCGCGATTTTTTTCTGCACCACGGCGGATTTGTCATAGCTCCCGAATGCCCCGGCGAAGCGTCTTTTCACAAGGGATTTGTCAACCATTGCAGTCCTCCCTCCCGGATACGTCTTGTCCCATACATCCAATGGCTGCCCTGAAAAGCCTTTCAGAGTAATGCGCTTCGTCATATACCGAGACAGGCACATTGCAGCGTGACCAGAAGGCCTCCTGGCTCCTGAAAGGGAATATCATATCGGCAGTCCCGACCAGTGCCGCCGTCCATTTGAAATCCGGAGGCGGGCAGCCTTTCACGGCATGATAAAGCACATCAAGTTCATCTTTCAGCACTGCGGCTGTCCTCTGCGGTCCGTGGGACATGAAATTATCCAGAGCGGCAGACGATCCGCACATCCTGCGCCTGAACTTGCGCAATGATGCTTCGTCAAGATGCTCAAGCGTGCCTTTGAATATCTTCTCCGGTATGCCATAGGCATCATCGACCGGCATCATTGTTCCGTTCACGGCAACTTTATCTCCGAATGGGGCTTGTGTATTTTCGAGGACATGTCCCGCCACCCACACTCCAAGCGACCAGGCGGCTACCCTTATCTCGTCATATCCGGACAGGAGACCCGTGTCGAAATCAAGCGACCTGTAGTCATCACAGAACAGCCAGTCGGCACCGGTCGGCCTGTAGTTCCGGAAAAGCGCTTCTTCCCCTCCCCAGCCGGAGAAAAAGAGAAGCAGCGACGGATTGTTGTCTTTTATGAGATATCTGCAGTTCATATTGTCATATTTTCGTGATGGGATAGGGCGGAACAGCTGCACAATCATCAGGCCAGTTCATCTATTGCCTCGGACAATGCTGCGATATGTTCACCTGACATATTGGCAGTCAGCGAAAAACGGATTCTGGATGTGCCGTTAGGAACTGTAGGCGGCCGTACCGGCAAGGCATAGAATCCACGGTCGCGGAGAGCTGAGGCAAGCTTCACTGCAGCCTGGCTGTCACCGACTACCAGCGGTATTATCTGTGATTCGGAGACCATTTTGAACCCCTTGTTTTTCAGTTTGTTGCATAATTGCAAGGAAATCGATGCAAGATGCTCCCTCAGGGGTTTCAGCCCGGACATTCTGCCGAGCATAAATGCTGTCCACATCCAGTTCACCGGAGGCAGGGCTGTAGAGAATATGAAAGGGCGCATCCGGTTCACCAGTATGTCCCTCACGGCATTGCTGCATACAGTGAATCCTCCCACGGAGGCGAGAGCTTTCCCGAAAGTCCCGCAGATGATGTCTGTCTGCTGAAGGCAGCCCTGGGCCTCAGCCAGTCCAAGTCCGTTTTCCCCGAACACCCCGAAAGCATGGGCTTCATCCACATATATGAGCACATTGCCGTATCTGGCTTTGAGCCTGCAAATCAGCTGCAGGTCTGCAGTGTCGCCATCCATGCTGTAGACGCTTTCAACCACGATGATTATCCTGTCGAAACGCCTGTGAGACCGCTCCAGGATATTTTCCAGCAGGGAAAAGTCATTATGCCTGAACCTGCAGTATTCGGCTCCAGAAAGCCGTATCCCATCTATTATGCTCGCATGGACAAGTTTGTCTGCTATTATAAGGGTGTTGCCGATTGCCAGGGCAGGCAGAATGCCGAGGTTCATATGGTAGCCGCTGTTGAAGACAAGGGCCGCCTCTTTCCCGAACATCCTGGAGAGCATCGTCTCCACCTGCCCGTACACGGGAAATTCTCCGGAAAGCAGACGGGATGATGACGAACTCATATACAGGTTCTCCGGATTCAGCTGTGCCAGGAATTCCTTCCGCAGCATCTTGTCCGCACCTAATCCAAGATAGTCATTGGAGGACAGGTTCAGCATTCTCCGCCCGTCAATGATGATTTCGCACCCATCATGCGCCGCGGGTACGAGATGCCTGAGATTCCCGGCTGCCTCTATCCGTGAAAGTTCATCCCTAAGGTATTGTTCTCCCATATTTGATATCGTTTCATGAAACAATGTTTTCCTGCCGGGGCTGAAAGTATCGTGGCGCAAATATACTCTTTATTTGGGAAATGTCTCTTTGTATCGTTTATATACCAACGACCTAGCAAAGACCTAATACATTCATACGTTTTTTCACATTGATTTCGTCTATCTTCGCTTGGAATATATCGGTATATATTTTTGTCTGGTTCATGACTGCCTCTGTGGAAGTGTCGCATAGAGCTTCCATCTGCTCAGCAACTTCTATATCAGACATGCCCGAATTGGCAATATCAAGATTCATCAGCCGCAGCCATTCGGAATGGATAGCTTCAAATTTTTTACCTAATTTCGTTGATACGATGACAGTATGTTTCCCCATCACTACTTTACCTGGCCATAATCTTTTCATGCCATCCTTGTATCTTAAATCTTGCAAATTTCTATTACCAATCCGTATCATCCTCATATTCTGCACGACCAATCCCGTGAGGTTTGTAGTCTGACCATGCGGGAATGTCTATACCATTCTTTTTCAGTTTCTTGACATATCTTGTCGCCCGACCTTCCCCGCCATATTCATAATTCGCTGCAGCTTTGGCATAGTCACCTTCTTCGTCAAATAAGTCCCCCAGACCGCAATATGCTCTTTCTCTGGTGTCTCCTTCATTTTCAATAAGATTACCTGCATCTGTCCTGATTCTGTTGAAGTGATACCTTTCATCCATAGTGACTGATATGATATCAATGACCCGGAAATAGCATTTCCTTGCAGCATCGTTATCCTTAGCTCTCCCGTCTCCGTTCTTATACATGTCACCAAGATAAAGATACGCCTCTGCCCAATCCTGTTCCAACGCCTTTGACAACCAGTACTCAAATTGACTGTCATCACG
>CALVAC010000038.1 GCA_944325435.1 uncultured Bacteroidales bacterium
AAGTAGAAGTGCAAAAAGCAATCGATTCGTTAATCAAGGGACGTACCGTTATCGCCATTGCCCACAGGCTTAAAACCGTTAAGGGCGCAGATCAGATCATCGTGATGGACAACGGGCAGATAAGGGAAAGAGGTACGCATGAAACATTGATGCAGGCTGAAGGGTTGTATGCACAGCTATGGAATATCCAGGAGCAGATTTCAGGATGGAGGTTGTAGCGGCTTCCGGATGATGTTCTCCGGATAAACCTGATTCTCCAGTCCGTAACAGATACCGTATGAAAATCCGGCATACAGGAAATTCTTGTATGCCAGGCCGTTGTGCCGGAAGCCTGCACGATCCGGATAAAAAGTCCCTTAAGCCTCACGCCAATCTTTCCGGACAGCATATCTGTGTGTTTTTCAGCCGGTTTGCCCGCAGTGCCAAAAAATACAAGTATTGCGATAATTTTTGACACAAATCTATGAGGCAATATCCTAATTTCGCATAATCAAAATTGTCAGAAGCCGGAAACGGCTTCATGAGTGAGGCATACTGACAATTAATAACAACTAATATTTTTAACCAAAAAGTTCTTATATGAAAAATCTGATGTGCAGGATTATCGTCCTGGTCGTGGGTTTTCTGGCTGCGATGGCAGTGGCAGATGCCCAGCAGATCAAGGGTGTTGTCTCGGACAGCAACGGAGACCCGCTTGTGGGAGTGTCCGTGTTTGTGGATGGCACAACATTGGGAGTTTCAACGGATGTGGATGGGGCATATACCATCGATATCCCGGATGCCAGAGGCAAGACTCTCGTATTTTCGTGTATAGGTATGGCCACTAAAGAGATTCTCATCGGCCAGAATACTACAGTCAACATCACCCTCGAAGAGGATACCAATTTCCTCGATGAGACAGTCGTGATAGGTTATGCGACAGTGAAACGCCGTGACCTCCTCGGTTCGGTGACCTCTGTCGGGGCGGATGCGATTGCCGCCGTTCCTGTTACCACGGTCAGCGAGGCCCTTGCCGGAAAGATGGCCGGAGTCCAGGTGACCGCTACGGAAGGAGACCCGGATGCCGAGATCAAGATCCGTGTCAGAGGTACAGGCTCCATTACGCAGGACAGTTCTCCTCTCTATATAGTGGATGGTTTCCCTGTGGAGAGCATTTCCGACATTGCAGCCTCGGATATCCAGTCAATCGATGTGCTCAAGGATGCGTTCTCCACAGCCATCTACGGTTCCAGAGGAGCGAACGGAGTCGTCCTCATCACTACGAAGTCAGGGGGGGCCGGCAAGATTTCCGTAAGCTATGATGCCTATTGGGGCATGAAGAAGATGGCCAACAAGGATGCCATCCAGCCTATGGAGCCGTATGAGTTCGTGAAGTCCCAGTATGAGCTTGCCTCGCTGAGGGATGCTGTCGCGGACAACTATACCAATGTGTTCGGACAGTATTCCGATATGGATCTGTATCAGAACATGCAGGGGAATGACTGGATACAGCAGGTGTTCGGGCGTACGGGACAGACTTTCAACCACAACCTGACTGTATCGGGCCGTTCCGACAAGGTGACGTGGACAGCCAGCTATAACCATATCAACGACAAGGCTATCATGCTCGGGTCCGACTACCACAGGGACAACCTCCGTTTCAAGACCCGCTACAAACCGATCAAGCAGCTCACATTCGACCTGAATGTACGTTACTCCTACACCAAGATTATGGGTTCAGGCTCCAACTCGATGAACGACACGGGCACGACCTCGGGCAACGGCCGTCTCAAGCATGCGGTGCAGTACACCCCGATTCCTCTGGATGTGGCGGCTTCTGGCGCCGATATGGAGGAGAGTTATGGGGACAATGCCCCTCCTGTACAGTCAGTTGCCGATAACGACAACAAGCGGGTGCGCCAGAGCTGGAATGCCAATGCTGCAGTTACCTGGCATATAATCGACAATCTCGATCTCAAGGTAGAGGGTGGTCTGGAGACCTATACCCAGAAGAACGACAGGTTCTACGGCATTACCACATACTATGTGGCCAACAATGTTTCGGAGGGCTATGAAAATATGCCGGCGGCGATATATACCGCCCTCGACAGGAAGAAGATACGCAACACCAACACCCTCAACTACAATTTCGAGGATGTGATCACCGATGACAGACATAAGCTGGATCTTCTTGTAGGTGAGGAACTTATCATTACCAAAGAGAACCAGTTCTCGACCACCGTGGATGGTTTCCCTGAGAACTTCACTTCCAACGAGGCCTGGAACATGATGTCTGTCGGCCATGCCGTCACTTCCAACAACAGGTTCTATCCGGATGACCGCCTGCTCTCTTTCTTCGGCAGGGTCAACTACGATTTCGATGGAAGGTATTCTGTGGCTGCCACCCTCCGCGCGGATGGTTCATCCAAGTTCACCAAAGAGCACCAGTGGGGAATCTTTCCGTCAGCAGCCGCATCGTGGACAATTTCCAACGAGAAATGGATGCAGGGCGCATCTAAATGGCTCGACAACCTCAAGCTCCGCTACAGTTTCGGTACTGCGGGTAACAACAACATCCCTCAGAATGTGACATCCCTTATGTACGAGTCCTCCAACACCGGAGACCGTCTGTCTAACGGCTCCGTGATATTCCGTCCTGTGACCGATGGAGGCGACATCATTATGTCCAACAAAGACCTGACTTGGGAGACTACATATTCCCACAATATCGGTATCGACTTTTCATTTATCAGGAGCAGGATCAACGGTTCCATCGAACTCTATCACAACACCACCAAGGATCTTCTTATCCAGTTCCCTACGGCAGGTTCGGGATATGAGTTCCAGTACCGCAATATGGGTTCCGTGCTCAACAGGGGAGTGGAGTTTTCTCTCAATCTCGTGCTTGTGGAGAAGAAGAACTTCGGACTCACTTTCAGCGGCAACATCAGCCTTAACGAGAACAGGGTGCTCAGCATAGGAAACCTTCCGAGCATCACTGCCGCTTCCGGCTGGTCATCCGTCGGAGTAGGATCTGACTATATCGTTGAGGTCGGCCAGCCTCTGGGCAATATGTACGGTTTCCAGGTGGAGGGGATGTACACTCTCGATGATTTCACATACGATGCGCAGAAGGGGTGGACCCCTAATCCGGGAGTCGCTGATGCCAGCTCCCGTCTCGGCACGGAGGGCTTCCGTCCGGGAGGAATGAAACTCAAGGATATAGACAACAGCGGCACCATCGATGACGGTGACAAGACCGTGATCGGAAATGCCTTGCCTGTAGGGACGGGCGGATTCAGCCTGTCCGGAAATCTCTATGGCTTCGATTTCGCCGCGAACTTCAACTATGTGTTCGGCAATGACATCTACAATGCCAACAAGGTAGAGTTCACATCCACTGCCTCCAACTACAGGAGAAACCTCCTGAACACTATGGACACTGACAAGAGGTGGACCAACATCGACTGGTCTACAGGCGAACTTGTCACTGATGCGACACGCCTTGCCGAGATGAACGAAGGGGTGACAATGTGGGCACCGTTCGTGCAGCAGAGGACATTCACCGACTGGGCTGTAGAGGATGGATCGTTCCTCCGTCTCCAGTCCGCGACAATAGGCTACACCCTTCCGCAGAAACTGACCCTCAAGGCAAAGATCCAGAGGCTCCGTTTCTATGTGACGGGGACCAACCTCTTCTGCCTTACAAAGTATTCAGGCTATGACCCTGAGGTGGATACACGCCGTGCCACGCCTCTTACTCCGGGAGTGGACTATTCGGCCTATCCTAAGAGCATCGGTTTTGTGGTAGGAGCTAACATCACATTCTGATGAGCACAGACAATGAACATCATAAAGATTTCTGACGATATGAAATTTATACGAAATATATTCTTTGGCGCAGGAATGCTGGCTGCATTTGCCGTGACTTCCTGCGAGGATGGTCTCTCCTCCTCTTCTCCATCTATCCTGACGGAAGAGCAGGTATATTCGGACCCTTCCCTTGCCGAGATGGGTGTGCTTGGCATCTACGAGACCCTCACCCAGCAGTACAGCCACAGAGACCGTTATCTCCCGTGGTACGGTTTCAACACGGATATAGAATGCTACAACAGTACCACATACCAGGAAAGGACTTCAGGTATAGCGCAGTACCACTTCTCTACCACCAACACCAATATGGACAACACCAACGGCAATCCGTACAATAGCCTGATTATGGGCGTAGAGAGAGCCAATCTCGCTATCCGCGGTCTCGAGACATACGCGGATCTGACGGATCCGGATATGAGGTATCTGCGGGCCGAGGCCTATACCGCCCGTGCATTTCTCTATACCGAACTGCTCAAGGCATACGGAGAGGTTCCTGCGCGCTTCTCTCCGGTGACCGATGAGACCGCATACCTTAACAAGGCAAACAGGGATGAGATATACAAGCAGCTGCTTAAAGACCTCGAAGGTATCTTCGATGATCTCCCGTGGCCGAACCGGTCTGCTGCGACATCGACTGTGGACAGGGTGAGCAAGGCTTTCGCAAAAGGACTGTATGCCCGTCTCTGCTTGATGGCTTCAGGATATGCGCCGAGACCTGAAGATGGCCTGGAGGGTACAGGAGCCTTGGGCACCAGCCGCCTCTCCAATGACTCTGAACTCCAGAAATCCGTGCTCTATCCGAAGGCTCTCGCCCAGCTCGAGGATGTTATCGAGCACTCGGGCCTCTATCTCTATCCTGACTTCGAGCAGCTTTGGAGGGATTTCAACAATTTTGATCTTCAGGCAGGCAAGGAAGTCATTTTCGTGATACCTTTCGGAAACGGCCGCGGTCGCTGGAACTATACTTTCGCAGTGCCGGCTACGGCATACACAGCAGGCAACAACACCCAGAACGACAGGGGAGGTGCTGCAGGAGTCGTACCTACATTATATTACAAATACGCCGAGCACGACAGCCGCAGGGATGTCAGCTGTGTCAACTATGAGTGGCAGCAGGATGCCAATGGAAATTCCATCCAGGTGCCTGCAGGGCTGATGAACTGGTATTTCGGCAAATACAGGTTCGACTGGATGGAGTCCCATCCTTTCAACAACACCAACGATGACGGAGCTAAGCCGATATATATGAGATATGCGGACATTCTTCTTATGGCGGCAGAGATTGCGGCCAGTCCGGAATCCAGCGCACAAAATCTCGGCAACGCCAGAAAATGGTTCCTCGAGGTACGCCAGAGGGCGTTCAGGGGATATGAGAGCGAGGCAGAGACCGGCCTTGACCTCGGGTCACCGGAAGGCCTGTTCGATGCGATAGTGGATGAAAGGGCGTTCGAGTTTGTCGGGGAGTTCCTCCGCAAGGCCGACCTTATCCGCTGGGATATGCTCTATGACAAGCTCAATGAAGCCAGGACAGAGATTCTCGAATTCCTCCCTGCAGACGAGGAAACAGGTCAGACTGAGGGAGAACTCGCTTCCCAGATGGGGCCGGGTCTGTGGTACAGACGCGATGCCGACGGTGTCATTGAAATGTACGGCATCCATCCGGGCGAGCATATCACCCAGGATGCAGCGCCGGCAGGTCTCGGTTCAGGCTGGATATGCTTCACCGGAAGCGATGGAGAGCCATCCGACTATTTCTCCACCACATCTGTCCAGAACAGGTCCAATTCCATGTACCATACTGTCGACACTCCTGCTGAAGGGGACACTCCTGCAGTGTCTGTCAACAATACCGAAGAGGAATTCTGGCAGCATGTCTACTGGCCTATCCCTCAGAGGACTATCGATGACCAGGGCGGATCCCTCAAGAATGACTATGCATATTGATGTGTCCTGAAAGATATCATATTGGAAGAAATGTCATTCTGAACGAAGTGAAGAATCTGATTCATATCATAAAATTAGATAATACAATGAAAAAGACATTGACAATAATATCGGCAATCTTCTCTCTCTCCGCCCTGGCCTGGCTCCCGACCGCCTGTGTCCAGATGCCGGAAGTGATAGAGGAGATGCAGCTCGACAGGTGTCTCACCCCGACCAACCTGTCCCGTACGCCGGCGGGGGAGTCCGTGACTTTCACCTGGACCACATCCAAAGGTTCTACGGCATATATCCTTGAAGTCTATTCCGATCCGGAGGATCCGGATGGAACTGCGACTCAGTACACCGTCGCTCCTGACAAGATTCCTTATACGGTGTCGGACCTTGACCCTGACCTGACCCTCTACGCAAGGGTGAGAGGTGTGAGCGAGACCATAGGCGACTCGAACTGGGCAGAGTTCAGCTCTTTCCAGACGTATGCGATCCGTCCTAATGTGGCTGACCTGAAAGTCGGAACCAGGACATCAGGGTCTGTACAGCTTACCTGGTCCACCGCCGGAGAGGATGGGCAGGACCTTGATGTCAACGCTATCCGCGTAGCCCTCGCATCAGACCCTGAGCCTGATGCGGAAGACCATTACAGGACGGTCGAAGTCGACGGGGATGCAGCGGCAGCGGGAAGTGTGACAGTAGATGGGCTCGAACCGTTCGAGAAATATGTCTTCACCGTGCATTACGGTTTCACGCCACGCGGCTCCGTTTCCGCATATACTCTGCCTGATTTTGACAGTCCGGTTGCTGTCTCCAATTCAGAGGAGCTTGTCGTGGCTCTGAATACCAAGCCTGAAGAAGGCACTGTTCCTGTAATTACCCTTGCGTATTCCGACACTCCGTATGACCTCGGATATTCAAACGGAGAGGAGGCTGATCCGCAGATTTCCCTCAATGACCTTGACCATCCTTTCCAGCTCTACGGCTATGAAAAGGATGGGGAGCCGGGAGCCTTCCCTACGGTCTATGGCAATTTCGCCATAGTGGAAGGCTGTACATCCATAGTTTTGGAGAATCTGGCTTTTGATGGAGAAGGATACGGTACCCAACATCTTCTGAGCTTCGGTGCCGGCATTTCGTCAACACTTTCGGAAGTTACGATCAGGAACTGTACTTTTAACGGTTTTATGAGAGGTATAGCATACGCGGGCAGTAATCCTGTCAGCATCGATAGATTCACAATCGATGATATCGTGATGACTGATACCAGCGGTGAGGGTGGAGAAATGATTGGCTTCAGGGCCGAGGGAGCATCTTTCGGTACTATATCCATAACCAATTCCACTTTCAATGGCGGCGGGCGTGAATTTATGCGCATCAGCGATACAGGTGACCCTGTTACCACTATAGGTACATTGACTATCGCTAACAATACTTTCAACAGTATCTGTACATACAGCGGCGGTTCAGGTATCTTTTACTGCTGCCCTCAACCGTCATCATTCACATTCAGCAAAAATATATTCCTGAATATGGCGGATGCATCATATCCTTCCAATGGTTCTGTATGGGGAAGGAGCGGTCACACTCCAAAACCTACTGTATCTGGTAATTTCTTCTATAATGTCGGGCAGAACTTCTGGGATGAAGATGTATTCACTGAAGAAATGGCCATTGCCGATGGAGGGGCGGTACTTGCAGAGGACCCTTGCGCGGAAAGCGTAGCCGGTGACCTCCATATTCTGGACGGGACGGTCATGGCTGCAAATGCAGGTGACCCTCGCTGGCTTGTGGAGGGCTATGTAAAGCCGGAGGAAGACCTGACGCTGGAGGTCATCGAGCCGACATACACCTGGGATTTCACTGACGGAAGCGTGTTCTACAACACTGCCGACAAGAATATGGTACGCGGAGGCATCCGCTTCTATGTCACTTCAAACCCTGTGGAGTTCGACACCGACAACGGCCGACTCTATTTCACCTCTGCCGGCCAGATGGGGCTTGCCGAGCCGGTTGACTGTGCAATAGGCTTCAAGATTGACAAGCCAGGTTCAGTCGTGATATCTACAACTCCTGACGGGGCATATCCTGAGGCTCACGCCACCATATCCCTTGACGGGAAACACGTAGGAGCCGTGCCTGTGGATGCCGTCGAGTATCAGGTGTCGCTTGCCGACATTGAGGAGGGAGAGGAGCATACCGTCTATATATACGGCTGCGACCCGTTCTACATCACATATCTCCAGTGGTCAGACTATATCGGTGGAGGTGACACCAAACTTCCTGCACCGGAGCCTGTCATTTCTGCTGCATCGGCTTCAGTCACTTCATCCGACCCTGTAACCCTTTCCTGGGAAGCGGTTCCGAATGCAGGATCGTATGACATTATGAACGGGGAAGACCATGTCGCAAATGTGACAGAGCCGTCATACGAGATTGTTCCGTCTGCCGTAGGGGCAGGAATCTACAATTACACCGTGATTGCAAAGCCTGCTTCAGATGACTCCATCCGCGAACAGTCCGATCCGTCCGTGACAGTCACCTTTGAAGTCCTCGAAGTCCTCACCGCTGTCTCCGCCACCGAGACCACGACCTGGGGAAGTTCAGATTTCGAGTGGATGCTTGTCAATCAGGCGAACGGTGTTACAGGTAGCGAAGTCTCTGTACCTTGGGATACTTATGTGCATAATAATCTCCTTTACAAGCCTGGACTCAGACTTGGAGGTTCTGTAGGGTCGACTTGCTATTATCAGTTCCATGGCTCAAGTATCTCAAGTGGAGAGGTGAGCCGTAGATATCTCAGCTTTATTGCAGGAGGTCCAGGTAAACTCACGGTGATAATCCGTAATCCATCAGAACCGGATCCGCTTGAGCCGAGACATCTTCTGATTATGACAGGTGGTAGTGCTCCGGCTGGTGGAACAACGCATTCTACTGAGTATGAAGCGTCAAGTAAAGACAACGATGTCGTTGCGGAATGGACTCTTAATGATGCTGTTTCAGGTGAGTACATAACGATATATGCAGATGCGGGAATCAGGCTCTACTCTATTACTTGGGAACCGGGAATGCACGCTGCGGAAGGTCAGCTCGCCACTCCGGAAGTGACTGTCGATGATGTGATTGAAGGCACTGAGAGCGTGACTGCTTCATGGGATGCGGTAGAAGGTGCGACATCCTACGAAGTGACTGTCGACAACGGAACGCCGCAGACTGTCACAGGTGGGGCCACATCGTTCGACATACAGCTTTCCGGTCTCGCTCTCGGTGAGCATACGGTTTCAGTGGTGGCCAAGGCCGATGGCAAGACTGATTCATACGCTGGCACTGACACATTCAACATCGTCGCCGAGGGCGGTCTTGTCCCTGTCAGCTCCACCGAGCCGACCTCCTGGGGCAATGATGAGTTTGCTAGCCTTTATGCACAAAGAACCGATCAGAATGTAAATCTTGGTGCTGATTTCAATATTGCAGAGGATTTTGTGGTAAACAACCTTATGTTTGACCACAATGGTACCATGAGAGTAGGAGGTAGTGAAGGAGAGTATTACTATCAGTTCTCTGGTAACAGTTTCAGTAGCTCGAATCCACCATCTTCCTATTACAGGAGATATATCAGATTCCTGGCAAGCGGTAACGGCTCATTGACAATCAATGCGCGTGCCGCCGGATCCGGAGACAGGGCTCTTTATGTAGCTGTAGGTGGCAATGCTGATGAAGCAGGTGGAGGAACTGTCGTGAATTCAGCAGGAGAGGCTTTGGATGACAAGACTGCCGGTCAGATTACTAATCCGAGCAGTGGGTCTTTTGGAGACTTGACTTGGCAGATTAAGGCAAATGCAGGTGATTTGATTACAATATTCTGTGACAACGGAATCCGTGTAGCCAGCATCACCTGGACACCTGCAAATTGACATTATGATTTGACCTGAATACTGAACCGAAAAACTTCATTGAAGGGATCGCCGCAGCGCGGTCCCTTTTTACATCCATATCTTTGTATCCCAGGGAATGCTTTATGCAGATTTTCCCGTCATTTCCTTCGTATCCGGCTTTTACCTGGCATGACCCCAAAAATTCATTAGCCATCACCGCGAGACAAACAATCATATAAAAATTAATGTCTATCCGCATTGTTACCCCTAAAAGAATAACAGGACGAAAAGTTCGGACGGCGTGGCCGCCCGTGGCCTCGTGGACGGGAGGTATCGAACGGTTTATCAGGATGTCCGGCGGACATCCGGAAGTGAGCAGACCGCGTAGCGGTGGGAGGGATTTACCGGACCGAACTTTTTCGGTATA
>CALVAC010000039.1 GCA_944325435.1 uncultured Bacteroidales bacterium
TGCTCTCCCACCTGGGGTTGGAGTGTATGTCAAAGGCGAAATCGAGGACGGTGGCTCCGGCGGAGAGTCTCCTCAGTTCTCCTGACGGGGTGAATACGAAAATCTCTTTGGAAGGAGGGGCGGGAAGCTCATCCTCGTAGTATTTCCCGTTTGTCTCTCCCGGGTGCTCCAGGGTGTAGCGGACCGAGTTCAGCCAGCTGTCCAGATATGCCTCGTGCCTGATCCCTTTATAGGACCAGTGGGATGCCAGACCGCTTTCCGCCATCTCGTCCATCCTCCTTGTCCTTATCTGGACTTCCAGGTATGCTCCTTCACGGTTCTTGACAGTGATGTGCAGGGATTCGTACCCGTTCGGCTTGGGGTTGGAAAGCCAGTCGCGGAGTCTCTTCGTGTCGGATTCATATTCCTCCGTCACGTATGAGAACACCTTCCAGCACAGGTCGTGTTCGGTCTTCCTGTCCGGCTCGCAGTCGATGATGAACCTGATGGCGAACACATCGTAGACCCCCTCGAAAGGCACTTTCTGTTTCTGCATCTTCTTCCATATGGAATATGCGGTCTTGGTCCGTACTTTCAGCTTGTAGATTATGCCTGCTTCGGAAAGTTTCAGTTTCAGAGGCTCTATGAACTGTGTAGTAAGCCGCTGCCTGTCCTTTTCCGTGCTCTTGAGCTTGTTGGTGATGGCCCTGTACTGCTCCGGTTCCGCGAAACGGAAATAGATATCCTCCATTTCGCTCTTCATGTTATATAGCCCGAGCTGGTGTGCAAGCGGTATGTAGAGCAGCAGTGACTCCAGAATCTTGCGCTCCCTGGACAGCTTCGGGAAGATTTCCAGGTTACGCATGACCTCCAGCCTGTCTGCCAGTTTCAGTACAGCGACACGCGGGTCTTTTGAGTATGATACAATGAGTTTCTTGTAGTTCTCCGCTTCAAGCCTGGTGTCTTTGGGCTTTATGGTGGATATCTTGTTGAGCCCGTCCACCATTGTCAGCACATCTTTCCCGAATGTATATGTATGATGGTTTCCGTCAGCACTGCTGTCTTGCCCGGTCCGGACATTTGCGGAAGCATTCCATACAGCGATGAATTTTTCCGGATTGTGGTCATCCTGGAACCTCATTGCCTCATGCAGGAACACTGCGGCCACGCATTCGGCAGGCAGGCCTATCTCATCGGCAGCAATCTTCGCCACACCGGCCGGATGTTCGATGAACGGCCGCCCGTTACCTCTGGTCTGCCCGGCAAGTGACTGTTCGGCAATGTCGTATGCTGCCCGTACCATTTCTTTGCCGGGAGCATCGAATTCGGGGAAAAGTTCGTCTATCCTGTCCATAGCTTTCAGATTCTGTCCAAGAGTACAAACTTAATCAATTTCTCCGGAAAAACCTCCCCGCTGTCTGAAGAATGTACGGCGGAAGAATGTACGCCATGAATCTCCTTGGTGCGGGAGATTATTTTAGTTATCTTTGATGCCGGTTTGAGACAAGTATCCCAGGACCGGAAAGAAACACGACATGAAGTTCCATATAGAATCTGAATACAGGCCATCAGGAGACCAGCCGGAAGCCATCAACGGAATATGTGCAGCCCTGAATGACGGGGTGGATGCCGTGACTCTGCTCGGAGTGACAGGGTCGGGCAAGACATTCACTATGGCAAACGTGATTGAGAGGCTGCAGAGGCCGGCGCTGGTCCTGAGCCACAACAAGACCCTGGCGGCCCAGCTCTACGGTGAGTTCAAGAGCTTCTTCCCGGCCAACGCCGTGGAATATTTCGTGTCCTACTATGACTATTACCAGCCGGAGGCGTATATCCCTACGACTGATACATACATAGAGAAAGACCTCAGCATCAATGATGAGATCGAGAAGCTGCGTCTGAGTGCGGCATCGTCGCTCCTGTCCGGCAGGCGGGATGTGATAGTGGTGTCCAGCGTATCCTGTCTCTACGGCATCGGCAATCCTGATGATTTCCATGCCCAGACAGTGATTGTCCACAAAGGAGAGGAAAGGAGCATGACCAGATTCCTGTATCAGCTTGTGGATGCCCTGTATTCCCGTACCGAGGTGGATTTCAAGAGGGGTACTTTCCGGGTCAGAGGCGACACGGTGGACATCTGCCTCGGCGGAGGAGACAATGCCGTGAGGATAGAATTTTTCGGTGACGAGGTGGACAGCATCTCTATAATCGACCCTGTCACCGGGGCTTTCATCGACAGCCTCGATGAGGTGGCCATATATCCGGCAAACAACTTCGTGACTACCCGGGAAAGGAGTATCAAGGCCATCAGCCAGATTCAGGACGATATGGTGAAGCAATGCGGGTATTTCAATGACATCGGCAAGACTCTGGAGGCAAAACGGTTGAAGCAGAGGGTGGAATATGATCTGGAAATGATCAAGGAGATGGGGTACTGCCCGGGCATAGAGAACTATTCACGATATTTTGATGGAAGGAGCGAGGGAATGAGGCCTTTCTGTCTGCTGGACTATTTCCCGAAGGATTATATAACCTTTATCGATGAGAGCCATGTCACGCTTCCTCAGATCAGGGCGATGTACGGAGGGGACCATTCCCGCAAGTCCGTATTGGTCGAATACGGTTTCCGGCTTCCGGCCGCAGCCGACAACAGGCCGCTGAAGTTCGAGGAATTCGAGGAGATATCCGGCCAGACCGTATATGTCAGTGCGACACCGGGGGATTATGAACTGGAGAAGTCTGAAGGCCTTGTGGTCGAACAGGTCGTGCGCCCGACCGGTCTGCTTGACCCTCCGATTGAAGTCCGTCCGACCGAGAATCAGGTGGATGACCTTCTGGAGGAGATCCGCATCCGGGCGGATAAGGATGAGAGGGTGCTTGTCACCACCCTCACCAAGAGGATGGCTGAGGAACTGGAGAAATATTTCACGAGGATGGGGGTACGCTGCCGGTACATCCACTCGGATGTGGATACTCTCGAAAGGGTTGAGATCATCGAAGATTTCAAGAACGGGCTGTTCGATGTCCTTGTGGGTGTCAATCTGCTCAGGGAAGGTCTCGACATTCCTACCGTCTCGCTTGTGGCAATACTGGATGCCGACAAGGAGGGGTTCCTGCGTTCAGGACGTTCTCTCACGCAGACGGCCGGGAGGGCTGCAAGGAACGTGAACGGACTGGTGATAATGTATGCGGACACCATCACCCGCTCTATGCAGGAGACCATTTACGAGACTGACCGGCGCAGGGCAAAGCAGATGGAATACAACAGGAAGCACAACATCACCCCGACTCAGGTAGGCATAAAGAAGAATGCCCTTGCATCGGATGGGGAACCGGAAGGCCGTGGAGCAGGAGCCGGGATGCGGCACAGGAATCCACGCCTTGACAACACGGTCAGCGGAAAGGTCAGTGCGGCGAATTCTTATGAGTCCCCTCGTTACATCCCGGATCCTTCGGAGCTGGGACGAGGCAATGTCTCTGTAGGGCTCGGACACGATTCACGCCGGGAGACGAATTCTGCGTATGTCGATGGCTATATCCAGGCTGACCTTGCCGCCGTCCTTCAGGATCCTGTGATCCGGTCGATGACCCGTCCTCAGGTGGAAAAGGCTGCTGAGCAGGCCAAGAAGAACATGCAGAAAGCGGCCGCCGACCTTGATTTCCTTGCAGCCGCCAAATACCGGGATGAGATGTGGGCACTCAACGAGTATCTTAAAGTCTGGAAAGATACAGACCGCACTCTCCTGTGAGAGCGGAAATCTGGCGGGTGACATTGCCTATATTGTCAAACAGCACGGTGTTGAAGCCGAGCCTGCCGGCTGCCTCTATGTTAGCCTTGCTGTCATCTATGAAGATACACTCTCCCGCGTCCAGCCCGTATCTTTTCAGCAGTACATTGAATATCATTGGATCTGGCTTGATGAGTCTTTCCTGTCCGGATACCACTGTCCCGTCGAACTGATGCAGGACAGGATATCTGGAGTATGCTATGGGGAATGTCTCTGCAGACCAGTTGGTGAGTCCGTATATGCCGTATCCGAGACCTTTTAGCTTCATCAGCAGGCTGACTGTTTCTGGAAATTCCCCGCCGAGCATATCACCCCATCTGTCCCTGTACATCCTGATTTCTTCTGCATATTCCGGAAAACGTTCTTCCAGCAGTCTCACCCCTTCATCGAATGGACGTCCTCTATCCTGTTCCGTATTCCATTCGCTTGTACATATGTTTGACAGGAAATATTCCATTTTCTTGTCGTCGTTGAAATATGTACGGTACAGATATCTCGGATTCCAGTCTATCAGGACTCCTCCGAAATCAAAAACGATATTCCTTATATTGTCCATGGCGTTGTTCGTCATTGAGTTTCCCTGTCCGGTGCATATCTTGCCGGCCATACAACGCAAAGGTAGGATATTTTTCTGTCAAAATATCTAATTTTGTATCCCGATAATACAATACGACAGAAATGAGAAGTGTGATACAGCGTGTTGCCAGGGCATCAGTGACGATAGATGACCGGTGTGTGGCTTCTATAGGACAGGGGCTGCTTATCCTGCTTGGTATAGAGAATGCAGACAATGAGGAGGATGTAGACTGGCTTTGCAAGAAGACGGTAGGATTGCGTATATTTGATGATGAGAACGGGGTAATGAACCGGGATATTCTGGATATCGGAGGAGAAATGCTGGTTGTCAGCCAGTTTACCCTGATGGCTTCGTACAGGAAAGGCTGCCGTCCTTCCTATATGCGTGCTGCCGGACATGAAGTTGCTGTCCCTCTATATGAAAGCTTTTGCAGAAAGGCAGGCGAGGCGCTTGGAAAACCCGTACAGACGGGCGAATTCGGTGCAGATATGAAAGTGGAACTTCTGAATGACGGTCCTGTGACCATCTGTATCGATACCAAAAACAAGGAATAGTCACAATTTTATATGTCTGTGTACTCCGGAGGTTTTTCCGCAGATTTTCCTTATGTTTGCAGAAGGTTATATTTAAAATCGTCCATTTGATGAAAAAGACATTAGCTGTTATTATCGCCGGTCTGACAGCGGCCGGCATCTATGCACAAGACATTGACATGGAACAGGTTGCCCGGATAAGGGATTCCTTTGGGAATACACCATCGGACAGGGCGGCACAGAATGCGATCTCCAATACCTATAACCTGAAAAGTCTTGCCCTGAACAGGGACAGGCAGGGAAAGACGGACCATTTCTTCAGGTACAGGGTGGATGTGAGCGGAATCACAGACCAGCAGCAGTCAGGCAGATGCTGGATGTTCACTTCCATGAATGTCCTGCGTCCCGGAGTGATGCAGAAGTTCAATGTGGCAGCTTTCGATTTTTCCCATAACTATTGCTATTTCTGGGATATGTTTGAGAAGAGCAACCTTTTTCTCGAGAACGTGATCCGGACGGCAAAGAAGGACATAATAAAGGACAGGGATGTGGCTTTCTGGTTCCAGAGCCCGGTGAATGATGGAGGGGTATGGAACAGTTTCTATAATGTGGCGGAAAAATACGGGGTAGTGCCTGCGGAAGTGATGCCTGAAACAGCCCATTCCAACAGAACTTCAATGCTGACTTCTTTTCTGAATGAACTTCTCCGCAAGGAAGGGTATGCCATCAGGGAGATGATAGCCGGCGGCAGCAGTGAAAATGAGGCCCGTGAGTATAAGATCGGCTCGATGGAGAAGGTCTACAGGATGCTTGCCCTCTGTCTCGGAGAGCCGCCTGCCGAGTTCGAATGGAGATATGAGACCAGGGATGGGGAGATAAGGTCTCTTGCAAGTACCCCTCTCGATTTCTATCATAGCATAATCCCAGAAAACTATGGCCCGGATTCGTATATTATGGTGATGAATGATCCGACCAGGCCATATTACAGGGTGTACCGGATACAGAACTACAGGAATACATACGAGGGTGTCGACTGGACTTATCTGAATCTTCCTCTGGATGTTATAAAGAAGGCTGCAGTAGAGTCCATCAGGAACAACGAGGCTCTGTATGCATCCTGTGATGTGAGCAATTTCTATAATAATGACGAAGGCATTGCGGATCCTGGAATGTATGACTATGAGACCCTTTTCGGCATAGATTTCCAGATGGATGACAAGAAGGCCCGGATACTGACACGTGAAAGCGGCTCTGCGCATGCAATGACTCTTATCGCAGTTGATACTGATGAGTCAGGGAACACAGTGAAATGGCAGTTCGAGAACAGCTGGGGGCAGGATGCAGGGCACAATGGCTATTTCACGTTCTCGGACAGGTGGTTTGATGACTATATGTTCAGACTTGTCATTAACAGTGCCTATCTCGATGAGAAATCTCTTGACGCAGCCAGGACAAAGCCAGTCCTCCTTCCTGCGTGGGACTATATGTTCTGACAGGTACCCCTATAAACGAAAAAAAGAGGAAATCGCCACTCCCGTGGGGACCCTCATACTAACCACATAATTAATAACACTAAAACTAATAACCGGGTACAAAGGTACTGCTTTTTTCTTAATCCGCAATACCTGCCGTCATATCCGCGACTGATTTAACAAAAATTTAACATTATGTGATATTCTGTTTTTTGTTATATTTGCGACGGATTTGCAGGAGGGTGCGGTTTTTGCTGTCCCAGCCCTGTTTTGCTGAATTTTCAGAACAATTTTTATACTGATTTTTATGGTTTATTCACACGAAGTGCAGCAGATGTGCTGCGTCAAAAAAGGACCGAACCACGGCCCGGCTCCAATCCCGGAGGAGGGAAAATGGGTAAAATCCAAGGAAATCACTGACATCTCAGGACTTACGCACGGTATCGGCTGGTGTGCTCCTCAGCAGGGAGCCTGCAAGCTTACCCTCAATGTCAAGGAAGGTGTCATCCAGGAGGCTCTCGTTGAGACTATCGGTTGCTCAGGTATGACTCATTCTGCAGCCATGGCTTCGGAAATTCTTCCTGGCAAGACTATTCTCGAGGCTCTCAACACGGATCTCGTATGTGATGCCATCAACACGGCAATGCGTGAGCTTTTCCTTCAGATTGTATATGGACGTACTCAGTCAGCCTTCTCAGAAGGAGGTCTTATGATCGGTGCCGGTCTTGAGGATCTCGGCAAAGGACTCCGCAGCCAGGTCGGTACTCTGTACGGAACTCTCGCCAAAGGCCCCCGTTATCTCGAGATGGCAGAAGGCTATATCAAGACCATTGCCCTTGACAAGAATGATGAGATCTGCGGATATGAGTTCGTTCATCTCGGCAAGTTTATGGATCTCGTGAAGAAAGGTGTGGATGCCAACGAGGCTCTCAAACAGGTAACTGGTTCATACGGTCGTTTCACCAGGGAGGCCGGTGCAGTTAAATACATTGACCCACGTAAAGAATAAGGAGGACGGCTATTATGATTAGAGAAGTTAAATTTGAAAGCCAGGATCGCCGTATCAAACAGATCCTCGCTGCTCTCAAAGAGAACGGTATCAAAGATATAGAGGAAGCAAACGCAATCTGTGACCAGTACGGTCTCGATCCTTACAAGACCTGCGAAGAGACACAGCCAATCTGCTTCGAGAATGCAAAGTGGGCGTATGTGGTAGGTTCTGCCATCGCCCTGAAGAAAGGATGCAAGAATGCGGCTGAGGCAGCCGAAGCTATCGGAATCGGCCTTCAGTCTTTCTGTATCCCCGGTTCTGTTGCGGATGACCGTAAGGTTGGTCTCGGACACGGTAATCTTGCAGCAATGCTCCTCCGCGAGGAGACCAAGTGTTTTGCATTCCTTGCAGGCCACGAGTCATTCGCTGCTGCCGAGGGTGCGATCAAGATTGCAGCAAAGGCAGACAAGGTGCGCAAGGAGCCTCTCCGCTGCATTCTGAACGGTCTCGGCAAGGATGCTGCGCAGATTATTTCCCGTATCAACGGATTCACATACGTGCAGACACAGTTCGACTATTTCACAGGAGAGCTCAAGGTTGTGCGCGAGATTGCCTATAGCGACGGTCCTCGTGCCAAGGTGAAATGTTACGGAGCTGACGATGTGCGCGAGGGTGTTGCCATTATGTGGCACGAAGGAGTGGATGTATCCATCCCTGCTAACTCTACCAACCCTACCCGTTTCCAGCATCCTGTTGCAGGTACATACAAGAAGGAGCGTGTTCTCGCCGGCAAACCTTATTTCTCAGTGGCTTCAGGCGGAGGTACAGGCCGTACCCTTCATCCGGATAACATGGCAGCAGGTCCAGCCTCCTACGGTATGACCGACACCATGGGCCGTATGCACAGTGACGCGCAGTTTGCAGGTTCATCCTCAGTCCCTGCCCACGTGGAGATGATGGGATTCCTGGGAATAGGCAACAACCCTATGGTGGGATGTACTGTTGCCTGCGCTGTGGATGTGGCAACTGCCCTTAACAAGTAATCCAAAATCAGCAAAAAGGGTAATTTCTGCGTTACGCTTGTCCCTCAAATCCTCATTTACAGCAGTAAACTGCGGTTTTCGGGACTTCGCAAGCCTTGAAATTCCACCTTTTATCTGATTTTGCAGATAGAATATATAAAGTCCCTGTAACTTCATAGGTTACGGGGATTTTTCGTATATGGAGGTGTCTGGAACTTGATGCAGGTTGACAGTAAAATTCGAGAGATTTCTTGTGTGTCATTGGCAGGATTTCAGATGAAAATTCACTGCAATTTCGAGGTGTGGAGTAAAAAAAATTCTACTGGTGCGGCTTCTGTAACTGGGTTGCAGACAAGGGCAGAAACGGGTGATTTTTGGGGAAGTTTGTGGACAATCTGTGTGCATTTTCGGGAAATCGTGAATTGCACACAAAAAGTACGTTAAATAATTGATTTTGAAACTAAAATACACGAGAAAGAATTTCCAGAGTGTAATTTTTAATACGATTACACAATGGAAAGAAGTTCTTTTGCTGTCCTGTTCTTTGTGAGGGATAGTCGTGTCCAGAAAGACAGTACAGCAATTATAGAGGTGACATTGACCGTAAACGGGGAAAGGTCGTTTTCTCCACGGGCAAGAGGGTCTGTGTGCAGAATTGGGACAAATCCCGACAACTCGTAAGGGGAAACAGTGAGGAAGC
>CALVAC010000040.1 GCA_944325435.1 uncultured Bacteroidales bacterium
CATTCATTTCATTGAATTCCAACCGGCCATTGTCTCCACCGGAGGTCTGTCGTGGCCGATGTCAAGGCTTCCTCCATCGCCCCATGGCGTCAGTGTGACAGATGTCTGCACCTCGGTCACTCCATAGACCGCGAAGCGCACGGTATACTGGTTCCCCGGAAGGAAAGAACTTCCGGACCCTGTCCTGAGATATGTGACACTCCTGTTCTGTATGGACCGCCCGGACTCGAGCACTTCCGTCAGGGTCAGGACGACCTGATACTCGGTGTCAGGAGCCACCAGCAGACTCTCCCCTATCCTTACCGGAGTCCCTTCGTACACATTCTCCATTCCGATCCCATCTTCAGCATACTGGAGGTCTACACTCGGAAGCTCGGCTCCGCCCCTGTCTTTCAGGGCCAGCAGCGGACGCTCGCCGACAGAACGGTCATCACCGGAGAAATCCACTCCCATCCTGTCCGCAGACCTTGAAGCCACTGTGAACACTCCCCTTGTCTTCGACCTCACCTCGATACGGTCCACATATATCTTCTTTCCGGTCGTCTCATCGAATCCGGGATAGACATCGAACCTGAGACGCACGAGATGGTGCTTGAAATAAATGACCGGCTGGATGTTCAGTGCAGCCGTATATGCGCTGTAGGCATAGTTGGCTATATTGGCCTTGTCCTCATCCGTATATCCGGAATTGTCCAGCTGCTCATCGAGAAGAGATGCCTTTGCGGACATCAGATCCTGGCTTCCATCTATCTCCACAGGGAACGAGATCTCATCCGTGGTGCGGTCGAAGTCGGTATCTGAAATCTCCATATCATCAATATAGTAGGCGTAGAAATCGTATGGCTCCGTGTTGAAAGGATAATAGACTGCCTCCTCCGGCCCTTCCCACGTCACATACGAGTCAAGCTCGCCTATTCTCGCCATCTTGCCGGACAACGCGCCATTACGGTCACGGGAGCCATCCACGAGGCATTCGACAGGATTTTCCGAACTGGTCAGGTCGAAAGAAGTGTTCATGTCCTTCCGGAAGGAATAGACATAGATCGGGGCGTTCTTCCAGACTTCAGTCTCACTGTCTATCGCTCCAGATCCCTTGCTGATGAACATATTGTCAGGATTACCGACAACGACAATCACGGGCATCGGTTCATCTGACACACCATCTATGTCGACCGTACCCCGATAGGAATCGTCGGTGCATGACAGCAGCAGGAGCGCAGAAGCGAATATGTACAAATATCTTCTCATCATATCCCGCTATACCTCTATGTCAAGATCATCATCAGGGTCATCGAATATCCCTTCCCCATCGTTGTCGAACCATATCTCCACACCCTGGCTCTCCTCATCCGGAAGAATCTGGTTCTCGTCAATGCGCAGCACCGTGCCGACATTGAGCACCGCAGAACTCCGTGCGGCCCTGTATCCGCTCCTGTCGCTCAGTTCACGTATCAGACCTGCAGACATAATGGTCTCGCGCAGGTTGATGCCCGCATGGAAACGGCGGTGGTTCTCGCCACCTGTGGCATTGATGGACAGCTGCAGGATCCCGGGGCCGACGATATCCTCCTGTCTGCTGGCCGGGAAAAGGCCGAGGACATTCACCTTGCCTTCGTATGTGTCCACATTGCCGCTGCTGCTGACTTTGCGCATATCGAACAAAGCCCTGTATGTCGAGTCCTCTATTGTAGCCGACATCAGCTGCACCCGTCTTGCGACTCCGGAAATCTCCGCACTGATAGTCTCTCCATCTATGCTGACACCATCATCGAGTTCGACCTTGACACGGAATGTGAGAGTCTGTGTCAGCTGCTTCATGTCAAAATCTATCACCGGAGTGACTGTAGGATATATCCTCTGCTTCTTCACATCGATATAAAGAGGGTCTGAACCGGAGACATATCCGAACGCCGGGTTAAAGTCGGCGACATCATCAGGAATCTCCTCGTCAGAAAGCTCCCTTACGGTCGCATAGAGGGACCTCATGCTCACAGCCGGATCAGCTCCGAACGACTCTATCGATTCTATCCCGTATGTGTCAGACACATCATTGAATATCATCATATAGTATTCCCCGTTCAGCATTTCCCTGCCGTCCGCTGCCCCGTCTTCCCCATCACCGGGCCCGGAAATCTCACCTGTTCCGGCATTCTCTTCCGATCCGGCGTTTTCTCCTGCTGAAGCACCTGTTTCCGCATTCTCTCCGGTATTCGGAGCCACCGCAGCCCCATCTCCTTCCACTGCCCCATCGCCTGAAACTCCAGACCCGGGCGCTGTACCATCTCCAGATTCCTCCCCTCCATCCGGCACACTGGCGTCAATGATGTTTCCGGCCGCATCCACCTGCCATACATAATGCACCGTGTTGATGATACGGCTCATCGCCACGCACAGTTTCTCCGGCTTGTCTTCCTCGGAAATTCCGCCGGGCCAGTTCAGTTCGAAATTGACAGACACGCTCTCCGGCATATCCTCGCTTCCATCAAGAGATACGAATGTACAGCCCGGAAGGGCAGTCATCAACGACATCACAGATATGATTCTCCGCAGCTTCATTCCTCATCCTCCCTGATTATATCCTTATCCTTTCCGGACTTTACCCGTGTCTTCCTGCCACTGTCCGGCCTTGATTTGATTCTCTTGCCTTTCTCATCCCCAACCGCACTGCCGGCCGTTTTCTGTCCGGCCGCAGACACGGCTGCATCCGGAGCAGCCTCTTTCTGTCCGCCCTTACCGGCCTGTGATGTCATCGGCTTATCTTCATCTGCCGTAGACAGAGAATCCCGCTTCATGCTCCGGGCAGCTTTAAGAGAATCGAGCCGCGCCTGTCTCGCCGTACCTATCGAATCCCGGCGTTCTTTCTTGACAGTTTCCAGAGAATCCCTTCTGGCCTGTTTCAGAGCATCCTCATCATTTCTCTGGAGTTCAAGCCGCTGCATTTCGATAATCCTGCGCTGGTCTTCCCTCTGGTACTTGTCCTCGATTGAACGCAGACGGTAGACGAAAGCTACTTTCAGTTCGGACACGACAGGGTACGGCACGACGTGGAAGCACCTGCTCCTGCCTGCCATCTCATAATAATAATTGCCGTTCGGATTGTGGCCGAAAGCCTTGTACTGCGTCATGGCCAGTCCGAGCGCCGCGCCGAACTCTATGTCAACAGCACCTTTCCTATACTGATAAAGAGGAAGCGAATAGCCCATCGAGACACCCAGACCATACATCTGCCCCTGACGGCCTTCCTTGCCGAGTTTGAACGAATATGTCCCCGCATTGATATATGCTCCGATATAATATGCCCTCCATGTATGCCTGGCATCATCCTTCAGGAGCTTCTCCCTGACCCAGTTGCCAACTGCGAGCTTGTCATCCGTCCTCCAGTAGTAGCGGAACTCAGGACGCACCTCGAAGACATTGAACACCATCGGCGGTGCGTAATTGTGCGCGGTATTCCAGTTATACCTGGCATTGAGGCCGATGGTCATCCTGTTGAAGACCGACCCCGAAAGATCATATTCTACTCCGAAATTGGGAATTGTGAGAAGCCACTCCAGCGCGTTGGTCCTGAATGACCAGCGATACTTTCCGAGAACAGTGGAGTCAGAATGCTCCCTGTTCTGGGCAGGCATATTTATCTGTGCCCCCCCCTGCCAATAAAATCAGCACCAGAATGCAGTGTATGCTCTTTTTGGCCATACTGCTGATACGCACTTAGTTTGATCTAAAATTTCTATAGGTTAATGTGCCTTCTCTTCGAGTCACGAAAAACGCTGCGAAGGTACAAAATATTTTTCGAATGCGGATGGATTTTCTAAAATAAATTAATCTCACCTGTAAAATTTCAAGAAATTCTGCATCAGAGTGTTCTGTGAGGCGGTTTATAAGTATTAAAAACTGACCGGACGCCATCCGTACGGGGATTCTGCCCTTTTGAATGACGGGAAATGATAAAATTCCTGTGCCCTGCCGTCCGAATTCTGGAAATGGTTGTAAAAAATCGTAAATTTGCCCGCCGGAAGTATGTTACCGGCCATTCACCCGGGGCATTTTCCGGTAATCCGGCACTGTTTGATGGATTTTCCGGAAATATCTCCGGACAGTTCCTTATAATGGTACGGCAAGATGTACTGTAAAAAGGACACCTGAGTTGTAAAAACATAAAGATATGGAACACAATCTTAACGATGATACCATCTTCGCCCCTGCGACCGTTCCTGGGACAGGTGCCATCTCGGTGATACGGATAAGCGGACCGGAAGCCATCCGGGCGGCAGCCTCTGTCATCAGGCCTGCGGTCAGGACTGACCTCGCTCCCATCCATACAATCCAGTCCTCCGCACGGTCTTCATCCGCATCCAAACGGCAAGACACGGCTCCCGGCATGACAACGGATTGCCATACACGGCCAACGGCTCCGACATCCTGCCCGGAGAGCGGCCCCGCCACATCCGGAATGTCATTTACCCGGAACGGGCATAATTGCGGGACAGACATAAAGGATGACATCAATCTGGCAATAATGTACTCCAAGGGCTACAGAATACATTTCGGACGGATTTACGGTGCTGATGGCACATTGCTCGATGAAGTGCTTGCCAATGTCTTCCGTGCACCGCATTCATATACCGGGGAGGATTCGGTGGAAATCTCCTGCCATGCATCTTCCTATATAGTCAGCGAAATATCGGCCTTGCTGGTGAAAGCCGGGCTGCGTCCGGCCGCTCCGGGAGAATTCACGCAGAGAGCGTTCCTCAACGGAAAGATGGACCTTGCCCAGGCGGAAGCTGTTGCGGATGTCATTGCGGCACAGAGCGCGGCTGCCCACAGGGTTGCCATCAGCCAGCTGAAAGGAGGCTTTTCTTCAGAATTGAAGGATATGCGCGGCAGTCTGCTGGAAATTGTCTCACTGATGGAGCTGGAACTGGATTTCAGCGATGAGGATGTTGAATTCGCGGACAGAAGCAGGCTGGACTCTCTTGTTGACGGTGTCCTGGCGCATATCCACCGGCTTATGGATTCGTTCAGGCTCGGAAATGCAATCAAGAACGGTGTCCCTGTCGCTCTGGTCGGCGCAACGAATGTTGGCAAGAGCACATTGCTCAATGCCCTGCTCGGGGAAGACAGGGCGATAGTGTCGGATGTCCACGGGACAACCCGGGACACTGTCGAAGAGACGATGAACATCGATGGTGTCCTTTTCAGGTTCATTGACACGGCCGGATTGCGCGAGACGGCGGAAGTTGTGGAAAGGATAGGAATCGAAAGGTCGTACAGGAAACTCCGCGATGCCAGGATCGTGCTCGGGATTGTCGATGCCACAAGACCGTTGGAGGAAATCAAGTCCGGTATCTCCGGAATCCTTTCCCGCACCGACCCTGCCGTCCAGACCGTTTTCGTTGTGGTAAACAAGTGCGATGCAGCCAGGGCGGAAGATACAACCATACTGCAAGGCGGAGAAGAGGTAAAATCTTATGGAACTTACTGTAAATCAAGTAATCAATTCTCAAAAAACAGTACCTCTGCAGAATCCGGCGAATTATGTAACAAAAATGTTTTAGTAATAAACAAAATTGTTTCATTCATTGACGACAAGGACATTCCAGTAATCCCGATATCTGCAAAAGAAAAATCGGGAATTGATGCCCTGAAGTCAGCTCTTGCTGCATCACAAAAAGATATTCTTGGAAATTCTGATGCCGTCCTGGTAACAAACACGCGTCATTTCGAGGCACTGTCATCGGCCGCGGGCGCCCTTGAAAGAGTCAGGGCAGGACTCGCCTCCGGTGTTCCGACCGACCTCATCTCCCAGGACCTTCGAGAAGCGCTCTACCACCTCGGCTCCATCCTCGGAGAAATCTCCACCGACGAAATCCTCGGAAATATTTTCAGGAATTTTTGCATCGGAAAGTGATTGCGCATAACTGACTGCAACGAATTAGAACTAACTATAACGAAGCCGCTGTGAATCAGCGGCTTTTTTATTTGTCCAAAATCCGGCTGATTGCAGTCGGAGACAGTAGTCCGCCCTATTTTTCTACCGTATTTCTACCACGGAACATTTTCGGGATTTGCCCCGATGTCACACTGACGCAGTAGTTGACGTGTGTTGACAATGGTTTACATGTGTTGACAAAAATCGGGAGAAATAAGGAGAAATTATCCCCAATGTAAAGGAGGAAAATATGG
>CALVAC010000041.1 GCA_944325435.1 uncultured Bacteroidales bacterium
GAACTCGGGCTTCCTATGTTCGTGAAGCCTACGGATGGGGGCAGCAGTTTCGGTGTGACCAAGGTAAAGAGGACGGAAGATTTCGACAGTGCTGTGGCGGCAGCGTTCTCGGAAGGGAATACAGTGCTTGTCGAGAAGGCCATAACAGGCCGTGAACTGACATGTGCCGTATATCAGACAGGGAATACCCCTGTCGCTCTCCCTGTCATCGAGATCATCACCGAGAATGAATATTTCGACTACGAGGCCAAATATCTCGGCAAGAGCAACGAGGTGTGTCCGGCAGAACTTTCTGCCGAGGAAACCCGTATGGTGCAGGAGGCATCTGTAAGGATATACGGCCGGCTCGGCTGTTCAGGCTGTGTCAGGATGGACTATATACTTGCCGAGGATGGACTTTATTTTCTTGAAATCAATACGGTCCCGGGTATGACGGCGGCATCTCTTGTTCCGAAAATGGTCAGGACTGCCGGTCTCGATATGACGGATTTCCTGACATCCATAATAGAGAATTCCTGATATATGCTGTTGAGGGCATTCATTTCTTCAGCGAGGAAGTCCCTGTCTGTCCTGTATCCGGAAGAAGAGTCGAAAGCCATTGTGTCAAGGCTCTGCGAAGACCTTCTCGGAGTGACAGCATACGCACATATTCTTGATCCTGCAATCGAGGTCCCCGGGGAGAGTCTTCCCGGTCTGCAATCTGCACTGGAAAGGCTTGCCGGCGGTGAACCTCTCCAGTATGTCCTCGGCTATTCATATTTCAGCGGCCGCAAATTCCTGGTGACCCCGGATGTGCTGATACCGCGTCCGGAAACGGAGCAGCTTTGTGACATTGTCATCCGCCAGGGAAAAGCAGGGATGAAGGTCCTTGACCTTTGCACGGGATCCGGTTGCATCGCCTGGACCCTTGCTTGCGCGTTTCCTTGCTCCGGTGTTCTCGGACTGGACGTTTCCTATGAAGCTCTTGCCGTAGCTGCATCGCAGGAGATATCCATTCCGGAAAACTGTATCCGGCCGGAATTCATCCGGTATGATGTGCTGTCAGACCCTTCCGGGCTGGACAGAGCGATACAGGACGCAATGCCGTCTGCGTCAGATGATCTGCGTTTCGATATAGTAGTCAGCAATCCTCCGTACATCAGGGAGAGCGAGAAACCGCTGATGCACAAGAATGTGCTTGACCATGAGCCGGGCCTTGCCCTTTTCGTGCCTGACTCTGACCCTCTGGTCTTTTATCGTGCGATAGCCGCGATTGCGGAAACACGGCTGCGGCCGGGAGGTTTCGGGGCGGTGGAGATAAATGAGGCTTTCGGCCCTCCTGTGGCCGGGATTTTTTCAGATGCCGGGTTCCGGGATGTCTGCATGCTTGAGGATTTTCGCTCCAAAATCCGGTTCGTGACATTCAGGAAATAGCCTTGCAGGGCTTCCGGACAACGCTTTTTCAAATTATCCGTGTTCTTTTTCTGAACACGGATAATTTTTTGTCCCTTTGTGCCGTGGATCTAAAAGCATTTGTTATGAAAGGGAAATTTGTGTTGATGACCATAGCGTGGATGTGTCTTCTGCCATGCTGCGAGGAACTGGATGATGATCCTCAGAAATATCTTGAGCCGCAGGAGACTCTGCCGGTTCTGCCGCTGTCGGATGTTGCCGTGCTTCTTTCCGAGATCCCTATAGGGGAGGAGCAGGTTAGAGAGGTATATGATGCAGTGACTTCATCATCCTGGAACGGATATGATGAAGAATACATGATGACAGACCTGTTCAGGGAACCCGGCTCGGGGGTAGGGGATGACAGGATAAGCGAAATGGCGCAGGCAGCCAAGAGGATGGCGATGGAGAAAGCCGGCATCAGGACTAAAGCGGCAAGAGAGTACGGGACTCCTTTGAAGTCTCTGATAGAGGAACATCTTAAAGACAGACACGTCAGGTCCGGCAAGGCTCTTGTGAAGTCGGACGGGACAGAGATTACCGCAGATGAATATCTTGCGGCATTGAAGTCATCCGATATCCAGATATACTGGCCTTATTCAGAGGATTGGGATGGTACGGGATACCCTGTCATTACATTTGACCCGGATGATGGAGGTTCGACCAACAAGGGTTATCTCCTTGTCGTGGATGAGGATGGGAACAGGTCTGTCGAAGAGGTGATAGTGGATGAGGAGATGGCTGCGAGCCGTCCGGTATGGGTGGTCAACAGAAATGATGACAGCGCGTACACATCTCTGGAAATGCTGCGTATGAAGGAGCCGGAATGGGGTGATGGCGGAGGGGAGATTGTTATAGACCCGAAGCGTGCACCCAGGGCAGAAACGATGGACATGGAAGATGATGGGGCAGTCAAGACGCTGGTTCTCAAGGATTTCACGATGCTTAGGAATTATGACTCCTGGTTTGCCGGGGCATCCGAGTTCTTTGTCAAGATCGGAGCTGTGGAGGATTTCACTGCCAGTACGGAAGCCGAGATGCAGATATACAATCCGTCGGTGACCGATTTTATGATAGTTGTCAAGAGGAAATATGTCGGTCAGCCCCAGCCTTTCAATGCCGTGCTTGTCTCCGACTGGACCAGGCAGCTTACCCATTGCGCCCTGATGATTATCGAGGATGATGGAGGGACCAGAACATCATGGAAATGCTCTGCAGTGGTCAAATACCAGTCAAAAAGTTACGGGTTCGAGATAAACATTCCTCTGAATACGAGAGATGACATTGTCTGGAGGGGGCAGCTGAGCAGGAAATATATCATCGCCAATAACGGGGAGACAGGACATTTCGGTGATGTCGATCTGACATTCGAGATAATGGAGTATTGAGTCTGTCTCTGACGGTCGGATTCTTAAAACTGTAGCCTATGGAAATAAACAAGTCAAAATCCCGCAGCATCCGCTTTGCATCTGTCTTTGCGGCTTTCTTGACACTTCTTCCGGGATGTGAGCGACAGCTGCAGGAAAACAGGGCCGGTCAGGTCTATGTCGGATTCGAGTTTGCTGCGGCAGCCATGCGCGGAACGAGAAGCAGCCTTGCGGTGGACGAGGATGAGGTGTCAGACATCAATGTCTATGTCTACGGGGATGGTGTCCTGCAGGGGACCCTGTATTCGGGAGACATCTCATCCGGCTGCGGGCTGGAACTGCAGGGCGGCAAGGACTATAATGTCTATGCCCTGGCAAATACAGGCCGTGTTGAGGCTCCGGCTGACGAGACAGCCCTGTCATCTATGGTATGGAATGCCGGCACTCTTGACAAACTTGCGGATACAGGGGTGCCGATGATGGCCGGCACTGCATTCCATACCGGCAATATGACGCAGACTGTCCGCCTGGAGCTTGTACGCCTCCTGTCCCGGGTGAATTTCCGCCTGGAGCGTGGAGCGTTAAGCGGACTCGAGGTCACTTCGGTCAGGCTGCGGCAGAGCCCTCTGGATGTTATGCCTTTTGCCGGAGCAAGTTCAGCATCTGCAGTGGCTGATGGGGATTTCGCTTCAGAGGAGGATCTCGCAGCAGTCAATTCGGGAGAACAGATATTCTTCTATATGCTGGAGAATTGCCAGGGAGTGCTTCTTCCGGACAACGATGACCAGTGGCAGAAGGTCCCGGACAACATCCCGGAGCATTCCGGACTGTGTACATACCTTGAGGTAGGCGGCAGGTTCGATGGCAGCGGGGGCCTGTCAGGAACGGTGACATACAGGTTCTTTCTCGGACAGGACAATACTTCTGACTTCAATGTCTGCAGGAATACGGAAAACACGGTCACCCTGAGCCTTTCCGAAGACGGGCTGTCGCGTGTCTCATGGAGGGTAGACAATTCTGATGTCACTTCCGAGGGGCTGGAATATATACTTGATGCCCCTGAATATGTAGGGGAATGGGGGACGGTAGTGTTCCCTGAGGCTACAGCCGAAGACCCTGTGACCGTGGAATGGGATGGGCAGACATTGCAGATACCGTCTCCGACAGCCGCGCATCTCGGCGATCCGGATTACGATGCTCCGAATCTGATGGTATATGTGCCGCAGGCAGGCAATACCCTGCATTTCTGTTTCGGGACAAGAATCAAGTCATATACGGACTTTACAGTTGTGTCCGGAATAAGGAGACAGACAATTTCAGTGTCGTTGCGCCCATATCCGAAATGGTCATTGTATATCGATGATGGGGAACAGGACTTTATCGATGATGGCGGGATGGCAAAGGTAAGCGAGGATGGATATGCTTTGCAGTGCTGGTTCTACCTCAGGGACAGCGAGACGGACGAGCTGGTACACAACACTGTGTTTTATATGCCGGAACAGGTCCGTGCATATCTGGACGGGTTCAGGAAATGTCCTGACAGGAACAGCCATGTCTACTGGTACTACGATATCGATGCGTACATATCGGATTCCGACAAGGCGAGAATTGAAATCGACTGGTCACAGAAGCCGGCCCTGGACAGCTATAACGAGTCCTATTTCTTTGTGGGAAACCTCTACGGCATAGCCGCTGATGGGGATTCATCGTCTTGGACCACAATGCGTTGTGTGCAGAATTACCTGAGCGGGGCGACGGATTATGATGTAGAGGTGATTCCTGCATTCCCCGGACAGAGACATCTGGGTGCCGTATATAATTACAGTATGGCTCTCGGGAATCTGCAGAACGACAGGTCTGTCATTGCAATAGATCCGATGACCAGCAGCAGGGCCACTTGGAAGATAGGCTGGGGCAAGAGGTATGAAGAAGGCGATTCCGGCCTGAATGACGGTGCGGTGTTTGATATTGCTGATGGAAGTCTTGTCTCTGTCAGTGCCGGATCCGGCAGTATGGTGATAAAATACGGTGAGCCGGAGAGGTTTTCTGACATAGCGGATATTGCCGGAGGGACATATCATATCAGAGGGACGGTGACAAATCCGAAGACCGGCAGGAAAATCAGCGGAGACTATAGCGTTGACATTATATGCTACCTTGTGGCCGGTGCAGATGTGCGTTTCTACAGAGGTGATGGCTATGACCTGCCATCCGGAACATATATGGACTTTTCGTATGTGCCTGTAATGGAACGCTATGGAAATACCGATGACGAGTCATATCATGATATATGCGCAACATTGCCGGTATGTGACATATATAACGGGACCCGAGGAAGGAAGTTCGGGTTGGGGGATGCGTTCCTGTACGAGAGAAAGGTGGATGGGATAAGGCTTCCTGATCTGGACAACCTGGACAAGGAGTTCGGCTATATAACATCTCAGCTGCAGGGTTATCTTTCCGATGCCGGCAGGGAGTTCTGTTTCGTGGATCCTGTGACCGGAGAGAACCTCGAGATGCTGAAATACTATAACGAGACTGTGACGGGCAGGTTTTTCTATGAGATACACAGACTGCAGGATGTCGAGCCCGGGGTATATTTCATCGAGGAATACTACGGGTCTCTCGACAACTATTGACACATTACATTTCTTACTGATACACACAATTTGATCGTGCAGGGCCGCCCGTGAGGGTCGTCCTGCTTTTTCCTGCGGCAGAGCCGAGCCTCGGCAATTTGCAAGTAAACTTGCATTGCTCTCGGCTTCTTCGATATTTGACGCAGGTGCGTCACATATACAGTATCGCCTCGGCATAACAAATAAATTTGTTTT
>CALVAC010000042.1 GCA_944325435.1 uncultured Bacteroidales bacterium
ATGCCTTTCCGGGTATTTATTTTTATGATTATCCGCAAAAATACCCACTATACCGAAAAAGTTCGGTCCGGTAAATCACTTCCACCGCTACGCGGTCTGCTCATTTTCGAGTGTCCGGCGGACATTCTCATAAACCGTTCGCTACCTCCCGTTCACGGGGCCACGGGCGGCCACGCCGTCCGAACTTTTCGTCCTGTTATTCTTTTAGGGGTGACAATGCGGATAGACATTAAATTTTATAGCTTGAGCTGCAATTTGGCACAGGACTGAGATATTTTTGCGACATATACAAAACATCAGTTATGAATCGGATTGTAATGACTGTCCGGCGATTGACTGGAAGGGAGGAAATGACGGACATATGGCATATAATTTTGTTATATTTGCGAAAAACAGGGACTGATATGGCTAAAGATTTATTCAACAGGTATATATGGCTCGTAGATACCATATACCGCGCAGGACGCATCACTTTCGAAGAGATCAATGAAAAGTGGCTCAGGAACAGTTTGAGCGATGGGATGGATCTGCCTTTGAAAACATTCCATAACCACAGGCATGCCATAGAGGAGATCTTTGACATAAACATTGTCTGTGACAAGAAAGACGGGTATAGATATCATATCGAAAATGCGGATGACATGGAGCGGGGAGGCATCCGGACGTGGCTTCTCAACACATTCGCCGTAAATAACCTTATCAACGAAAGTCACCACCTGAAACGCCGCATACTCTTCGAACACATCCCTTCAGGACAGAAACACCTGACACCTGTCATAGAAGCGATGAGGGACGGACAGAGGCTCGAAATGACCTACAGGAATTTCTGGAAAGAGAAAGATGCCACCTTCGAGGTCGAGCCATACTGCATCAAGGTATTCAGACAGAGATGGTATATGGTGGCACGGAATGCAGGGCTGGATGTGGTCAGGATATATGCCCTGGACAGGATACAGGAACTCGTCCCTACCGGCCACATATATGTCCTCCCGAGAGACTTCGACCCGGAGACATACTTCTACAACTGTTTCGGGATAATAAAGGATGACAATACCCCTGCAGAAACCATAAGGATCAAGGTAAGAAACAACCAGGACAAGTTTGTCAGGTCCCTGCCTCTGCACCATTCCCAGAGAGAACTCCCATCGGACAGTCCGGACTGCGCCATCTTCCAATACTACCTCTCCCCGACCTACGATTTCCGGCAGGAGATACTGCTGCATGGAGCAGACTTCGAAGTGCTTGAACCGGCACATCTGAGAGAGGAAATCAAGGCCATTGCCAAGGAAATGGCCGGTAACTATTCAATCGCAGAATAGTCGATGAGGTTGTTCAGAAGGGCATAGACAGTCAGACCGGCGACAGTCCTGATACCTGTCTTGCGGGTTATGTTTTTCCTGTGCGTTATGACAGTATAGATGGAAATGTTGTAATAGTCAGCTATCTCCTTGTTGAGCATACCTTTGGCCACGCACACCAGGATTTCCTTTTCTCTTGCCGAGAGCTCTTCGCCCTCCAGTTTCGGGAGTTCGGTACGCGAAGACAATGCCGACCGCAGCTTTCTGATGATCACAGGCGGGGCATCATATATGTTGACGACCTCGTCATACTGCTTCCACGCCTCATCGCTCATACTGATAGACTGCAGCCCGACTACGGCGGCATCTGAATACTGAGAGATGACAGACCGCACATTGCCCCTGAGGGTATATTCAAACACCACAGGGTCGACGACCACCACATCAGCACCTCCCAGTTTCATCCGCACCTCGGCCGCATTGCCAAGATCAGACAGCACCCCGGAGACACAGAACTCCCCGAGGTCGGTAAACACGGACTCGAAACCGCGGGCCACCAGAACCGAAGGTACCAGCAAAGCCACCTTTTTCCTGCCGGACGTATTCATCATTTCATCACCTCCTTTCCGGACTTCCTCTCCAGGAGGTCAACCATCGGCACCAGCACATTGTCCTCGATCAGGGTATGGTGGTGCAGATCCTCCTCCAGATAGAAGATATGGTACAGGACATCATTCCGGAGGAGCGGGTCGCACACCTCCGGAAGATATTTCATCACTATGTTCTTCAGGTCATTCAGCTTCTCATCTATGTTGCTGTGGTTCTCCTCGAACTGGACTATCGAATATCCGTTGCGGTTCTTTCCCTCCAGCAGGGCATCCACATACGGGAAGACGACATCCTCCTCGTAGTCGAAATGGTTCTTGACTTCAGCCTTGTAGTCCGAGAAAAACTTCTCCACGACCATCTTCTGCGCCGTATCCACAGGGACGAGCAGACTTTCAAGGGATGACCTCAGATGAGCCATCTCCCTGTCCATATAATATATGTGTGAATTGTGCAGATATCTCATTATGTCCTCCGCATTCCCGGAAGCAAGCAGCTCCGGTGCGGGGACATACCCATCGAATGTATATTCATTGCATATAAGGAGAAACGAACTCTCGCTTATTCCGGACACACTGCATGCCTCGGCAATGGTATGCTCCCCGAAACCGAGCCCGATACCCAGTCTCGAAAGGACATCCAGAAGCTTATAGTTCAACTCGATAAGATCCGCCAGCTTCATCGACGGTTCTATGGTCATGTCCTGTCTCATTGTATTTGTCTTATTTATCCTTTCCGTTGCTTATCCGGCATCCAGGCAGAATCCGCACACGGGAAAAGCCTTGCCGAATGCCGGGACATCCAAAGATACGAAATAAAGGACAACCCGAATCACTCCGGGTCATCCTTTTCACACAACAATTAAAAGGATCTGAACTTCATGCTATCTTGATTCATAGAACCAATTCAAGCGGTTTTTTAACTTTTATGGCCTAAATTTATTTCTGTTGCAAAGGTAGCCCGTCCTACCTGCCGGGGCAATCCCAATAAATAGCGATTTCCACCTTGCCCCGCTAACCATAACATGCAACACGATTGCACAGGAAACAGGCTACATTTGCCTTGTTTTCCGGTGATTGCAGGATTTCCGGAGAGCAGGTTATAAAACATTACAGTCATGGCACATATTCATCACCACAGCCACGGGATAAGCGCGACCGCGAGCAGGGCGTTCAAATGGGGGATAGCCCTGAACATCATATTCGTCATAGCGGAATTCATATTCGGCTACATTTCAGGCTCTATGGGGCTAATGTCCGATGCCGGGCACAATCTCAGCGATGTCGCCAGCATGGCGCTGGCACTGATGGCATGCATCCTTGCGACACGCCATGCCACAGGCAGATATACATACGGCTACAAGAAATCCACAATCCTTGTCTCTGTAGCCAATGCCGTGATCCTGCTTGTCGCTGTGGCCATCATCATATTCGAAAGCATCGAAAAGATAATCAACCCAGTGGATGTTGAAAGTGAATGGATTATGATTGTGGCCGGCATCGGGGTGCTTGTCAACGGCTTCACGACATGGCTGTTCAACAAGGATAAAGGCAGAGACCTCAACATCAAAGCCACATATATGCATATGCTGGCCGACACACTGGTCTCGGTCGGGGTGATTGTCTCTGGAGCGGTCATCAAGTTCACAGGCTGGAACATCATTGACCCCGTAATCGGACTTGTCATCGCGGCCATCATACTCTACTCGACCTGGGATATCCTCAAAGACAGTATCCGTCTGGCGCTTGACGGCACTCCCGAACAGTTCGATGTGGATGACATCTGCCGCAGAATGGAGTCAGTGGACGGAGTGGAGGAGGTACACCACATCCATATCTGGGCCATAAGCACAACGGAATACGCCATCACATCACATATCGTGGTCCGCGACATCAGCCGTATGCACGAGATAAAGGACAGGCTGAAAAGCCTGCTGAAAGATGCCGGCATCTCTCACTCTACCCTGGAATTCGAGGACTGCAGCCACCATTGCGAAGATGAGACCTGCTGCCAATGAACGCCGTTTCCGCAGATGGAGCAGGATGTGACTGCCATTCTACAGAAGCTTGATGGCAATGGCCGCACACGCTTCGGCATCCGCAAGCGCATGATGATGGTGCTCCAGATCATAGCCGCAGGCAGCCGCAACGGTCTGAAGCTGATGGTTGGGTAGCATCCTGCCGAAATGCCGCCGGGAAGCAGCCAGAGTGTCAAGGAAAACATAGTCCGGATAATCCATCCGATAAACCTTATGGACAGCTTTCAGACAAGCCTCATCGAAACGCGAATTATGTGCCACAAGAGGCAGTCTGCCAATCAGGGGACAGACCTCTTCCCAGACCAAGGGAAATACTCTCGCCGCATCCGTCTCCTCCTTCGTAAGACCGTGTACCCTGTCGCAGAAATAACTGTGGTATTCCGGCTCCGGCCTGATAAGTGAATAGTACCTGTCCACAATCTCCCCTGCCCTGACGACAACCAGCCCGACACTGCACACGCTGCTGCTGCACTCGTTGGCCGTCTCGAAATCTATTGCTGCAAAATCTTTCATCCCATATTCTTCTGACGGGGCAAATATAGCAAGTATATGTGCCGGATTGATACATAATCTTGCCTTGTTGATAAAATAGGGACTGTCGTAAAAAGAATAAAACTTTACAACAAATTGATTGCCAATGTAATATAAAATTTGTATCTTAGCTAA
>CALVAC010000043.1 GCA_944325435.1 uncultured Bacteroidales bacterium
TGGTGGAGGTAGACGGAGTCGAACCGACGACCCCCTGCTTGCAAAGCAGGTGCTCTAGCCAACTGAGCTATACCCCCATTGCGGCTGCAAAGGTAGATAAAATTTTGTAATCGGCAAATATCCGCTGAAAAAATTGATCCTTTTTTTTGATTTAGTCTTGCCGAATGGATGTGAATTATGCTAACTTTGTCGGCTGTTTCAGGTTTTATTGAAAATATTATGGAAGTTAAGATAGTGAACAGGTCGGCATGGCCGGTGCCGGAATATGCCACAAAACAGTCGGCAGGAGTGGATCTGAAAGCCAATATAGATGAACCTGTGGTGATAGGACCTTTGCAGAGGGTGGTGATACCGACCGGACTGTCGGTGGCTTTGCCTGAAGGTACAGAGGCTCAGGTGCGGCCGAGAAGCGGTCTGGCTGCTAAGCATGGTGTGACCGTGCTGAATTCTCCCGGGACAATCGATGCCGATTACCGTGGTGAGATAAAAGTGATTCTTGTCAATCTTTCCGATATGCCTTTCACTGTCAATCCGGGAGAGAGGATAGCACAGATGGTGATTGCCCGGTATGAACGTGTGACCTGGAATGAGGTCGTTTCCCTTGATGTGACTGAAAGGGGAGAAGGCGGTTTCGGAAGCACGGGCAACAGATAAATTTCAGGGAATGGATACTGCAGGACTTTACAGGATATACAGGGAATGCGGCGGAAGGGTAACTACGGACAGCCGCAGAATCACAGGCGGAGAACTGTTCTTTGCCTTGAAGGGAGAGAATTTTGATGGAAACGAGTATGCCATCAATGCATTGGAGGCAGGTGCGGCTTATGCAGTTGTAGATATGGACTCTGCAGTCGCACGCAAGTCTTCTGCAGAGGGGGCGGGGAAGCCGGACAGCAATGGCAGGGTGGCATTTCCACGGAATATATCCGGAAGGCTGATTCCCGTGGAGAACACGCTTGCTGCTCTTCAGAATCTTGCAAGGTGGCACCGTTCGATGTCATCTGCCGATGGAAGACCTTTGCCGGTGATCGCATTGACAGGGACAAACGGCAAGACAACCACTAAAGAACTGATAAAGTCCGTACTCGAGACAAAGTACAGGGTGACGGCTACTGAAGGAAATCTCAACAATAGCATCGGTGTCCCTCTGACTCTTCTGAAGATTGCTCCTGAAACACAGATAGCCGTCGTGGAGATGGGAGCGAGCCATCCGGGAGACATAAACGAACTTGTGTCCGTCGCGCTGCCTACATACGGACTGATAACCAATGTGGGGAAGGCGCATCTGCTCGGCTTTGGAAGTTTCGAGGGAGTGATGGCTGCCAAAGGTGAACTTTATGATTACCTTCAGAGGACGGCAGACAAGGCGTTCGTGAATGCAGACAACCGGTATCTTCTTGAAATGGCTTCTGCGAGACCGGATCTCAGGACTGTACGTTATGGACTGAAATACGAAGGTGCTGAGGTCCTGCCATCATCGTCTGGCTGTCCATACCTCAGGATAAGGCTTAATGGAGGGAAGGAGATCTCCACTCATCTTGTCGGGGCTTACAATGCCGACAATGTGATGGCGGCTCTTGCTGTGGGACGTGAATTCGGGATAGAGGAAGATGCTGCAGCCGAGGCGGTCTCCGGTTATGTGCCTGAGAATAACAGATCGCAGATGATGAAGACGGCATCCAGTATGCTGATAGTGGATGCATACAACGCCAATCCTACGAGCATGGAGGCAGCTCTGGACAATCTGGATTCCGTAGAGTCCGGACATAAGGCGGTAGTTCTGGGGAACATGCTGGAACTGGGTGAAGATTCTGTCAAGGAACATGTCGCGGTACTCGCAAGGCTGTCACGCATAAGGGGGCTGGACCGCATTCTGCTTGTCGGTGAAGAGTTTATGAAGGCTCTGGATGCAGTACGGGACATGGCGGATGTCAAAGCTGCACAACCCGATGCTGAATGTATGTCTGCTGCGGACATTCAGGACAGGACAGAATGGTTCGCCACCTCCGGAGAGGCTGCGGAATACCTGAAAAAACACCCGCTGAAGGACTGCTGCGTATTGATCAAAGGGTCAAGGGGATCCAAAATGGAAAATGTCATTCCTGTGCTTTGATGCTACCTGTTCAGGGCCGTCCAGAGCATATCCTTCAATTCTTTGAGTCCTTCTCCTGAGATTGAGGAGATGAAGATGTGCTCCACTCCTTCCGGAATCTGTTTCTCCATATCCGATTTCATCCGGGAGTCGAGCATGTCTGACTTGCTGATGGCCAGAATCCTTTCTTTCACGAGAAGTTCAGGGTTATATTGCTTCAATTCGTTCAGGAGTATCGAGTAGTCCTTTGAGATGTCATCGCTGTCTGCCGGGACAAGGAACAGCAGTATTGAGTTCCTTTCTATGTGCCTGAGAAACCTCAATCCTATGCCTCTTCCTTTATGCGCCCCTTCTATTATACCCGGTATGTCGGCGATAATGAATGACTTGTCATCATAGTACCTGACGATTCCCAGATTCGGTTCGAGTGTTGTGAAAGCATAGTCCGCTATCTTCGGCTTAGCCGCTGTCACGGACGCAAGAAGTGTGGATTTCCCTGCATTCGGGAATCCTACAAGCCCTACATCGGCGAGCACTTTAAGTTCCAGGATGAACCAGCCTTCAACTCCGGGTTCTCCCGGCTGTGAATAGCGCGGAGTCTGGTTAGTGGCAGACTTGAAGTTATTGTTGCCCAGTCCTCCGCGCCCTCCTTTGACCAGAATCCTTTCCTCTCCGGCATCTACAAGTTCAAAAAGCACTTCTCCCGTCTCTGCATCCTTTGCCACGGTGCCGAGCGGCACATCCAGATAGATGTCTGTTCCGTTCTTTCCTGTCCTCAGCTGTCCGCTCCCGGCTTCTCCGTCTTCGGCCTTGATATGTTTCCTGTATTTCAGGTGTATAAGAGTCCAGAATTGGGGATTCGCACGCAGGATTATATGTCCTCCACGCCCTCCGTCACCTCCGTCCGGTCCGCCTTTCGGTATGTATTTCTCTCTTCTGAGATGGGTGGATCCGGCACCTCCGTTACCTGAGGCACAGAAAATCTTTACATAATCTATGAAATTACTGTCTGGCATATATGCTTATTAATTAATGTTTTAAGTGGCTCTTTTGTGTCTCGGACAGGGTAAAAGTAACAAACGGGTAACAAAATTTTTACGCTTTTCCGTCAAAAAACATATCCATTAAATTGAAAGCAGAGGTTCATTTCCTATCAGTTTTTATTGTTATTCAGGTGCTGAATTCCTCGTAACTTCAATTTCTCTGTCATAGAACTTTCAATTTTCATGTCACATTTCCTTCCGGATTTTTCCGGCTGATAATCTGACATATTTGACAAAGATAGCGAAACTTTTCTTTGCACCCTGTCAAAATCTGATAAAGTTGTAGGAGATGCCGATTTCGATGGAGAGACGGAGTTGGGGCTGGGTGGAGATTGAGATACCGTAACCGTCTTGTCCAACGAACTCATGGACAAGAAACCATACCTTAGGCAGGTTCTGAGAATAGATCTTGATAGGATCATGTTCTATGACGAATAAAAATTGACAATGGCAGCCACGCCTGCCATTGTAACAAAGGATAAATTGATATATTTGCAGAACTAAGAGGTCTGAGGACTTAACCCAGACACACTGTTTGAAACACTACCCCACGCTTGACGAATGACGTCTGTATTCCTCTATCCTTGCAGTACCCCCTGTTGGCGCTGCCGGCATAGCCTGCATC
>CALVAC010000044.1 GCA_944325435.1 uncultured Bacteroidales bacterium
GGGAGAGTAGGTTACCGCCGGTGTTCTAGGGGGAGCGACAGAAGAGCGATGAGCTCGGATGCCGCTCCCCTTTTTTTTGTGCGTGCGGGGGCGTCAGCCGACCCGACCCGGCGATCAAGCCTCAGAAGGTCCCGCTCAATGAAGTATCTGCTGATGTTAACCTGCCGTCAGTTCTTGAAGCTGTGGATAGGGGCCGGTATGCGTCCTGTTCTACTGATGAACTCTTCGCAGCCGAATCTGTTTACAGGCATTATCGGAGCATGTCCGAGAAGACCTCCGAATTCCACTGTATCTCCCACTGTCTTGCCTATTACCGGGATAATCCTGACGGCGGTGGTCTTCTGGTTGACCATCCCGATGGCAGCCTCATCTGCGATTATTCCGGAAATCGTGCTGTCAGGAGTCTCTCCCGGGATGGCTATCATATCCAGTCCGACTGAACATACGCAGGTCATCGCTTCGAGCTTCTCGATGCTCAGGGCACCGCATTCAGCCGCCTCGATCATCCCCTGGTCTTCGCTGACCGGGATAAATGCCCCGCTCAGTCCCCCTACGTATGATGAGGCCATGACACCGCCTTTCTTCACCTGGTCGTTCAGCAGGGCAAGTGCGGCTGTCGTTCCCGGTGCTCCGGCCTTCTCAAGCCCGATTTCATGCAGGATATCCGCGACGCTGTCTCCGATGGCAGGTGTTGGGGCAAGAGACAGGTCTATTATACCGAACGGGACTCCAAGCCGTTTGGATGCTTCCTGAGCGACAGCCTGTCCGACCCTCGTTATCTTGAATGCGGTCTTCTTGATAGTTTCGCACAATACTTCGAAACTTTTTCCGCGTACTTTCTCAAGGGCATATTTCACGACCCCTGGGCCGCTGACCCCGACATTGATGATGGCGTCTGCTTCAGTGATGCCATGGAATGCTCCGGCCATAAACGGATTGTCATCCGGGGCGTTGCAGAGCACAACAAGTTTTGCGCATCCGGACGAATCCCTGTCTGCAGTCTTTGTGGCTGTCTTCTTGATTGTCTTCCCCATTAGCCTGACGGCATCCATGTTTATTCCTGTCTTAGTGGAACCTACATTGACAGAGCAGCATAATGTCCTTGTGCAGGCAAGTACATCTGGAATGGATTCTATGAGCAGCCTGTCACTTGCTGTCATACCTTTGGATACTATGGCTGAGAATCCTCCGAGAAAGTTCACCCCTATCTCTGTCGCGGTATTGTCCAGAGTCCTGGCTATTTTCAGATAGTCTTCAGTGCTTTTACAGCAGGAGGCCCCGACTATGGATATCGGCGTGATTGATATTCTCTTGTTGACAATGGGCACTCCGAATTCCCTCGCGATGTCTTCTGCTGTGCCGGCGAGCCTGCCGGCATATTTCATTATTTTTGCCCTGATCTTGCTGCAGACGGCATCGACATCGCTGTCTGCGCAGTCAAGCAGGCTTATCCCCATTGTAATTGTCCTTACATCCAGATTCTCCTTCTCGACCATATCGATGGTCTCGAAGACTTCATTCATGTTTATCATTTCAGTTTCGTCTTTCTTGTCCCTGCAAAGGCATCATATCCTGTGCATCATATCGAATATCTCCTCTTTCTGGCATTTGATCTGGACTCCGATCTCTTTCCCGAGCCTGTCGAGCCCATCTGAAAGGCTGGTGAAATCGGTGTCCATTCCGGATGTGTCCACAATCATCATCATGTTGAAGAACCCCTGTACGATGGTCTGTGAAATGTCAAGAATGTTTATCTTCCTTTCGGCCAGATAAGTGCATACTCTGGCGATTATCCCTACAGTGTCTTTGCCGACCACTGTTATTACTGATTTCTGCATGGTCTTATACGGTTATTGAATAAAAATGCCGTTGTCCGTCAATTGCGGATAATCATTTCCGGCAACGACTGACAAAATTACATAAACTCCGGCAAATACAATACGATAATTATGATTATACGCGGTTCAGCACTCCGTTTCTGAGTCCTGTTTCAACCTCTGTTGTCAGTTCGCTGCATACCGGCCGGTAAACGAAAAAGGTACCGGAACCCTGAGGTGCCGATACCTTTGCTTCGTCAAAACTTTTTGTGAGTGAAATGTCCTGCCGGATGTTAACGCTGTGCCAGCTGGGCATCCACATAGAAGAGCCCGTTTTCACCGGCTTTTTTCAGTCTGTCTACAATGCCGGCTGCAGTAGCCTCTTCCTCGACCTGTTCGCGGACATATTTCCAGAAGAAATCCTGTGTGGCCTTGTCGTTCTCGGCAGCAGCTGAATCTACAACTGTGTTGACCAGTTCTGATACATGGCATTCGTGCTGATATACATGCTCGAACACTTCAAGGACGCTTCCCCAGCCTGAAGGTACTACATCTATCATTGCCACCTTGGCTTCCCCGCCTCTCTTTATGAGGTAGTGTGCCATGTCGAGGGCATGTTCCCGCTCCTCTTCGGCCTGCTTGTACATCCAGTGTGCGAAGCCATCCCAGCCTTCTTTTTCAAGATAGAACGCCATCTGGAGATAGAGGTTTGATGACCAGAATTCAGCAGTGATCTGATCATTGATGGCAGCCTCAAGTTTCTTTGTAATCATAGCTTTATAAATTTAAAGATTTTTTCAAAGTCTCATTCAGCCCCCGTCTTTTGCGGACAGAGACCGGTCACTGGCAGGTACAATATTAATGCCAGATACAAGCAATCCTGCCAATGTGAAAAAATGTCAGACCGTATGTCCACCGTCTGTTCTCTGCGGATTTCTTCCCGTGAAGTCGATATGTCAATTATGTCAGGAATGTCAGCCGTGACTGCCGGTTCGCATACAGTATTCGATGACTTTTTTCTCCGGGTCGAACGGTCTCAGGTCATTGAGACCCATTGCGCGGACGGCAGTCTCTATCAGCATTGCCTTCCCTGCGGCTGTCTTCCTGTCGGCTGCAGCGTCCGGGACCTGCGTCCCCGGCCCTCCTTTTGCTTCGGAAAGGAAATGTTCTCCAGAATCCAGCAGGACCTTTTCTGGAACAAGCCCGATGATCTCTGTTCCTGTGATCCGAACTCCATGGGCGGTTGCAGAGCGGCATACTTCTTCAAAAGCCTTGTGCAAGGGGACGGCATCGATGTCGGTAATGTTCATCGAGACCTGTGCTCTTCCGTATTCTTTTATATACCAGCCTATCGCCTTGCAGCCTTTCAAAGTCCCTGGAATCCTGACTGTCTCTTCCCTGTTTCTGCTGTCCTGACCTCCGTCCGCTTTTTCATTTTCGGGTCTGTCGTGCCCGGAATGAAGGCCGGAGGGGTGTCTGATGACTCTGCCGGATTCGCGTACATCACGGGCGATTTCAGTGGCTATTTCAGCGGAGCAGGAGTCCAGGTTGAAGTTGACGGCGATAAGAAAGTTCCTTGCCCCCACATTGATGGCTCCGCTGCGTGCCACAATGTCGTTATAGCTGTCAGGACTGAAGTCCGGCCGTCTCTGAGGGTCGGCAATCTTTTCCGGAAGGGCTTCGTATTCTCCGGAGCGGCAGACTTCAAGCCTATTCCGTTCAGGTCTGAATGCCGCCGCCTCGTAGCAATAGCAGGGAATGC